>JAECQP010000041.1:0-22125 GCA_015999745.1 Sphingobacteriia bacterium
CGGATCTGTCTACGGAAGAATTATCTGGCTTTACGCCATCCAGTACTCCGCCTACATAAATAGCGCCTCTGTAGAATTTAACTGCAAAGGGCCTGAATGTACTGCTACCTTCTGCAACAGGAAATGCATTGTAGGAAACAATCTGGGAAGCCTGTGTAGGAGCAGTTCCGTTTGCACCTATTTCCACGCGCCATAATTTTCTGTCGTGGAGGTTAATCAGGTATAAATATTTTCCGTCGTCGGAAATGGCCATACCTCCGATACCTTTCTTACCCACTTCGGTAAATACATTGCCGAGGGTCATGTTATCAGCGTTGGCCTGGGTTTTATCGTTATTGCCCGGGCTGAAACTTCTACCTGGCAATGAACCCGCATCAAATGCAGGATTTACGGCATTCAGGTCAACGAAATTACCGGTATTGCTTTTGTTGGTTACGGCCCTTGCACCGGTGGTCACATAAATACCATTGATGCCCAGTGGTCCGAGCGATACGTGCCTTTTTACAAATGCTGCATAGAAAAGCTTGTCTGCTTTTCTGTGATAGGCAGTGGCCCATACTGCACCTGTCTGTCCCATATCACTGATAACACTTGCGGTTCCCACTGCGTCATAGTTGAAGGCGTACGTATTGTCTGCATTTTTTGCATCCCACCAGTTACCCGTGCTCACCTGGTTGTTTCCATTGGCATAAGAAGGAAGAATGATCCTTGCATTGGCGTTGTCTATATAATCGCCGGGATAGTTAATGGCAAAATTTGCTGCAGCAGCAGGAGCAGTGGCAAACTGTACGCTGGTTCCGTTTCCGGTACCAAATGGAGAAGGAAAATCTGCAGACTGCCATCCGGAAAATTCCAGTCTTACTTTTGTTGCAGCCGGAATCTCCAATGCAGTAAATGCATAAGCGCCATCGGCAGCAGAGCTGGTAGTAGCAAGCAATATGCCCGCAGCATTGTATGCCTTAACGGTAACGCCAGCCGTACCAGGCTCATTGAAAGCGGCGCTGTTGTCCTTAGCACCATTGGCATTAAAGTCTCTAAAAACAACACCGCCTACCTGCGCATCCAATTGCTGTGGGGCAAAAGCAATCAGCGTAGCAAATAAGAAGAAAATTCCTCTCTGAATATTGCCTTGTTTGGAAGTTGCGTAAAGTTGGTTCATACACGTATGGTTGAATATATTTGGTTAGTTTTACTCACAAGAATCCATTTTTGAGAAAACCCCTTATTTCTAACGGTTTTCGCCATGATAAAAGTATAAAATAATTGTGTAAACTGTATATTAATGTTTGCTGAAAGCCCTATAAATCATCACATATACAAACTGGTTTGTATGCTTATTCTCATTTTGGGAAAAAATGTACAGGCGCAGCGAGAAATAAAACCGTGCCAGCAGGAACCGGCCTTTATCCGGACCCTGGGATACGATCCTTTGTGGACGGCCCTAAGCACTTCCGAGAAGAAAACAGTGGGGATTGTACTGGTTCAGTTTGAGCAGCAGGCCGGACAAACAGCCCCAACTTCACAAACGCCGCAGCGATCGGTTTACCAGCATCCATCCTGGCAATCGGCGGGTTATATGTCTTCCATTACTTTTGATAAAGACGGCAATGCATACAGCATCCCCACGCCATTGATCTCCATGCTGTACAACCCCAAAGAGAAACTGAATACCATTTACCGGATCGATGCTTATACCGGGGTAATGAAAGAATGGCTCAGCCTTCCTTATGCAGCAAAACCTTCTTCGGGCAATCCTTATGGCCTGCTGGGCATTACCTACGATTGCACGGCCGGCCTGTTGCTGGCGGCAACGGTTTCGGGTTCAGACCGGTACAGCGAAAAGGGATTGATCTATTCCATTTATGCCGCAACCCGAAAAATTGCGGATACTTTAAAAGCCAAAGATGCCATGGCGCTTACCGTGGCGTATGATGAAAAAGATCAGAAGCGATTGTATTTCGGAAGAACAAGGACCGGTGAAATTTATTCATTGCCCCTTACTGCCGAAGGAAAATTTATCCGCAAACAAATGCGGAAAGAACTTTCGCTCGAAGGGTATGGACCAAGGGGAGATGATAAAGCCAGGAAGATTAAATTTGCAGGCGGAACCATGATGGTCAGCGGAGTGGCTTTCAATTACAATCTGCAGGCCTCCAGTGAAAAGCCGGAAACGAACTATTCTTTCCGGTGGAATAACCAGCAAAAGAAATGGGAATTGTACGATCTGAATTAGGAGTATGAAAAAAGGAATCGTTGCCGATGTTGTATTGTTGCTTTTTGCAGGCATGGGCCCCGGACTGACCTTGCTGTTTTCCGGAACGGCCGATCCTGCTGGTACCGACAGGATAACATTGGGCCGCTACCTGTTTTACGATACCAGGATGTCGTACAATCTCACCAAATCCTGCAGTTCCTGCCATGACCCGCAGTTTGCTTTTTCCGATGGATACCGTACTTCTTCCGGAGCAGACGGCTATAATGTAAAACGCAATGCCCCATCGCTGATCAATGCCCGATACGAACAGGCGCTTACCTGGGCAGACAGCAGTATCCGCAGTTTTGAACAGCAAATGAATTTTCCTTTGTACAACGAACACCCGCGCGAACTGGGCTGGAAGGGGCACGAACCCGAGATCCTGCACCGGATCGGGGAACTGCCTTTGTACCGGCAGTTGTTTCAAAAAGCATTTCCCGGAGAACCTGCGCCGGTAAACAGGGGCAATATTATCCGGGCCATCACTGCTTTTGAAGAACAACTGGTTTCTTTCGATGCGCCTTACGACCGGTATCTCCGCGGAAACAGGCAGGCCCTCTCTGCAGAAGCTGTTCGCGGGATGGAGCTTTTTAATTCGGCCGAACTCGCGTGCAGCAGTTGCCATGCACTGCAATCCACCGGCAAACCTGCCGCGTACTACAATACCGGGTTGTACAATCTGGACGAAGAAGGCGCGTATCCGGAAGAAGACCAGGGGCTGTATGACATTACCAAAAACAAGGCAGACAAGGGTAAATTTCGTGTACCTTCCCTTCGTAATGTGCTGCTGACAGCGCCCTATACCCACAACGGCTCCGTTGCATCCATCCATGAAATGCTCAGCATTTATCAGCGGGGGGGAAGGCGGATTTCTTCCGGAGAATGGAGTGGCGATGGTTATGCCAATGTAAATAAAAACCCGTTGATCAAAGGATTTCGTTTGCCGGAAGCAGACAGGCAGGCCCTACTTGCATTTTTATCCGCGTTAACCGACAGCGGTTTTTTGAAAAAGAACTCCATCATGAACCCATTTAATCAATAGTATGCAGGCAGGTTTACCTTATTGGTTTTGTTTCGTTCTTGCGGTAGCCATAAGCGGCACCGCGACTGCGCAAAAAAAAACGACTTCCCCTAAAAAGAAAACGAACAACAGTGTATACCTGGGCGAATACAAGCCCGGCATACTGGAACCTGTCCGGCAAGACAGTTCCGCTTATATACAGGAAAGGAAAAGGCAGGTTGATTCGATCCTGAAAGAAAAGATTCCGGTAAAATTCTACACAGACCGGAATGATGAAAAAACCATGCTGGCGCAACAGCTAGCATTGGCCGACAGTTTGTTTACCAAATATGTTTGGGAGAAAAATACCCGTAAGCCCCTGTGGAACGAAATCTTTGGCGTGTATCCTGCAAGGCCGGGCGATCTGCGGAAAGGAATGAAGTTTTTGCCGGGCACCATGATGCGGGTGGAGATGTACAATTATGCGCTGAACCTGACTACCATCGGGCTGGTGGATGTTTTTACACACCGCTTGCTGAGCGTGGATCATTTTCCTCAGACCCAACCCGATATCCCGGCCCGCTTAAAGCGGCTGGCCGTGCAGATTGCCGCAAATGCGCCTGAAGTGGAAAAGGCCCTGGGTTTTAAGCCCTCACTGGAAATGCCGGTGATGGCCAATACCAAAACCGCACTCAACAGAACCAAATGCGAGCGGTCGAGGCATCTTTGTGTGGCGCCCACTTTTGTGAAAGGGAACCGGGCGCTCTGGGCCATTGTGGATCTGACCGATCATAAACTGGTGGGGCTCCGGTGGACCAATGTTGGCAAAGATGCAGACCAGGTGGTGGTAACCGAAAGAAAAATTCAGAATGAAAATATCGCAGATTGTTATTGTGAACAGGTAAACACCGTGCAGAAAAGCAACTGGAAGTTAGACTATGTGCTGACTGCATCAGATGGATTGATGGTGAGCAATGTGAGTTATCAATCCACCCTGGTGTTGAACAGCGCTAAACTGGTAGACTGGCATGTGAGCTATTCGGGAACAGAGGGCTTTGGTTACAGTGATGCAGTGGGCTGTCCGATCTTCAGCCAGTCTGCGGTAGTGGCAACCGATCCTCCCAAAATCGCAGAAATAGTGGAAGGCGACAGTACGGTGGGCTTTATGCTGGAGCAGAAATTTTTCAGCGAGTTATGGCCGGTAGCCTGCAATTACAGTTACTCGCAGCGTTTTTTCTTTTACAACAACGGAAGGTTCAGGGTGGTATGTGCAAGCCTTGGAAGGGGTTGCGGCAACAACGGAATATATCGTCCTGTATTCCGGATTTCATTTGCGGGTAACCGGCAATCTTTTTATGAATGGGGCAATGAAAAATGGGACCAGTGGAAAAAAGAACAATGGCAATTGCAGCAACCTGCTACGTCGTATACAAATGAAGGATACCAGTACAAGCTGGAAACCGGCACGGATAAAGGATATTATATTGAACCGGGAAGAGGACAGTTTAAAGACAGCGGAAGAGGCGACAATGCTTACCTGTATGTCACCAAAAATCACCTCAACAAAGATGAGGGCGAAGCAGACCTTGTTACAATCGGGCCCTGCTGCAATAATGATTATCAACAGGGACCGGAGAAATTCATCGAACCTTCTCCTGAAAATATTGCCAATACAGACCTTGTATTGTGGTATGTGCCACAGATGCGCAATGATGATACCCCGGGGTCTAAGTACTGTTGGGCGGAAACTTATTATGAAAAGGGCGTGTATAAAGTAAGAACATATCCCTGCTTTGCCGGGCCTATGTTTGTTCCTTATGATAAATAACGTATCTTAACGACCGAACTTATGAGCCAACAGATAAACTTAATGATTGCGGATGACCATCCTCTTTTTGTAGAAGGGTTGAAAATGATCTTGAGCAGCGAATCCCAATTCGCCATCAACGGAATAGCCAACGACGGCAAGCAATTGCTCTACCTGTTAACGCAGCAGCCGCAGACCAGCCTGATCTTACTGGATGTGAATATGCCCCACCTCAACGGACTGGATACCATCAAATACATCAAGCAATCTTTTGGTTCGGTGAAAGTGCTGATGCTTTCTGCCTACAGCGATCATAAGCTGGTGGAAGAAGCCCGCGTGGCCGGTGCAGACGGCTATATCCTGAAGAACTCCAGCCGGGAAGCGCTGATCGGCGCCATTAAAAGGGTGTGCGACGGGCAGCAGGTTTTTGAAGTGGAACCGGCCAACGACCAGGAGGAATTGTTCCGGAAAATGGATGTTTTTCTCCGCAAATACGATCTCACCAAAAGAGAAAAAGAGATTCTGTACTACCTCAAACAAACCCTGACCAATCAGCAGATAGCCGAAAAACTGCATTTGAGTATTTACACCGTGGAAACCCACCGTAAGAATATCATGCAGAAACTGCAGTTGAACTCGCCGGCCGCCCTGGTAAAATTCATGATCGAGTTCAATATTTAACCATTCGTCACATATCCGGAATAATCCGCTGTTTTACCTGTAACTTTTTTATGCATCATCCGTTTAACCGGAAATAAACATAATATATGAAAAAGTTATTGGCATTGCTGTTCTCCCTTGCAACCCTTGCTGCATCGGCACAGTGGGGAAATTCGGAAAGGGTAACCGGAAATGGTAATCTCAAAAAAGAAACCAGGTCTGTGGCAAATTTCAGCGCAGTGGCTTCCGCAGGCTCCATGAATGTGCAGCTGATCTACGGCAAGCCGGGCAGCGTTACGGTGGAAGCGGAAGAAAACCTGCTGGAATATATCGAAACCAAAGTGGAGAACAATACTTTAAAAATAGGCACCAGGAATTATGTGAGCATCCGTACAAATAAAAAAATAACAGTATATGTGACCATGGCCAGACTGGAAGGGGTTTCAGTGGCAGGAAGTGGCAATATAGATGGTTCCGGCGATTTTGGCAATGAAGGGAAAACCTGGTTCCGCATAGCGGGCAGCGGTAATATCAACCTGAGCTTCGACCGCATCAAACAGGCAGAGATCGGCATCGCAGGAAGCGGTAAAGTCATCCTGAAAGGCAAGGCGGAACAGGTAAATGTGAACATCAGCGGCAGCGGAAACGTGGAATGCACCGAGCTGGTAGCGGACCGTGTAAAAGTGAATGTAACGGGTAGCGGTAATACCAGGGTTCATGCGGATCAGTCGCTGGAAGTAAGCGTACTGGGTAGCGGAGATGTATATTATAAGGGGAATGCCCGGGATATCGTGAAACATGCAGCAGGAAGCGGTAAAGTAACCAAACTCTAGCCGTTTTTCAGCAGTTTATAAACATATTGTAGCCGTAGGGCCCAAAACTTCATATGGTGTCTTACGGCTACTTTCTTAACTTCGCGGCAATATGGAAATCACCGTAAAAACCGCCCAACAGCTCCGTCTTACAGAAGAAGAGTTTGAGCTGATTAAACAAAAATTACAACGTACGCCCAACTTTACCGAGCTATGTGCTTTCAGTGGCATGTGGAGTGAACATTGCAGTTATAAAAATTCCATTAAATGGCTGAAAACCCTTCCCCGCAATGGCGGCAGGATGCTGGTTGCAGCAGGAGAGGAAAATGCGGGCCTCATGGATATGGGGAACGGATTTGGGGTGGTCTTCAAAATTGAAAGCCACAACCACCCCAGCGCCATCGAACCCTTTCAGGGAGCGGCCACCGGTGTAGGTGGAATTCAGCGGGATATATTTACCATGGGTGCAAGACCTATCGCTTCGCTGAACAGCCTGCGATTCGGTAACCTGAAAGATAAAAAAACACAACATTTACTGTCTGGTGTAGTGAAAGGCATTGGCCATTATGGCAACTGCTTTGGCGTACCCACTGTGGGCGGTGAAGTTTATTTTGAAGATTGTTATCATACCAACCCACTGGTAAATGCCATGAGTGTCGGCATCATGAAGGCCGATAAAATGGTCAGCGCTACGGCAAAGGGCACGGGGAATCCTGTGATTTATGTAGGAAGCGCTACCGGTAAAGATGGGATCGGCGGTGCAAGTTTTGCCAGTGCCGATATTACACACGATAGTGTGCAGGAATTGCCGGCCGTACAGGTAGGCGACCCTTTCCAGGAAAAGAAATTACTGGAAGCCTGCCTCGAAGTGCTGGAAACCGGCGCAGTGGTGGGTATGCAGGATATGGGCGCTGCGGGGATCATTTGCAGTACTGCAGAAATGAGCGCAAAGGGCGAAGTGGGTATGCATATTGATCTGGAAAAAGTACCTACCCGGCAACAGAACATGAAAGCCTGGGAGCTGTTGCTGAGCGAGAGCCAGGAAAGAATGCTGATGGTGGTGGAAAAAGGACGTGAGGCAGAAGTGGAGGCGGTGTTTGAAAAATGGGATTTAAGCGCCAGCACCATCGGTTATGTAACGGATGACGGTTTGCTGAAGTTCTATATGAATGGGGTACTTGAGGCCGAACTGCCGGCTTATGAGCTGGTATTGGGCGGCGGCGCTCCACAGTATACCAGGGAATACAAAGAACCGGCATACTTTGATAAAATCAATGCGTTCTCCATTGCAGATGTAGCAGACGTTAACGAACTGCGTCCTGCTGCTGCTGCGCTGAACGCATTGCCCAATATCGCCAGCAAGCGCTGGGTGTATACACAATACGACAGTATGGTGGGCGCGGCCAATGTAAGTACCAATGCACCGAGTGATGCATCTGTTGTATTGGCAAAAGGAACCGGCAAGGCCCTGGCCATGACGGTAGACTGTAACAGTAAATATGTATATGCCAATCCTTATATTGGTGGCATGATTGCAGTGGCGGAAGCCGCCCGTAATATTGTTTGCAGCGGGGGAGAACCGATTGGTGTTACCAACTGTCTCAACTTTGGTAATCCCTACGATCCGGAAGTATACTTCCAGTTTGTACAGGCCGTAACCGGTATGGGCGATGCCTGTAAGAAATTCAATACACCGGTAACCGGGGGAAACGTAAGTTTCTATAACCAGAACCCGGATGGTCCTGTTTACCCAACCCCCACCATTGGTATGGTCGGTATATTGGATGATGTAAATACCAAAATGACCCTCCACTTTAAAGATGCGGGCGATACCATTTTATTGATCGGGCAACAACACAACGATATTGCATCCAGCGAATACCTGCACAAGCTGAAAGGCGTGCAGTATTCTCCCGCTCCCTATTTCAACCTCGACGAAGAATACAATACGCAACAATTGATCTATGCCCTGATCCAGGAGAAAAAAATCAAGAGTGCGCACGACCTGAGCGAAGGCGGATTGGCGATAGCCCTGCTGGAGAGCGGGTATGCAGGTAATAAAGGATTCACTGTGAACCCTGCAGTAGAAATCAGGAAAGATGCATACTGGTTTGGTGAAGCGCAGGGAAGGGTCATTGTAACCGTAGCGGCAGAGATGCTGAAGATGGTATTGGGAGATGTGGCAAAAGCAGGCATAGCCTGCACCGTGCTCGGCACCGTTACATCCGGCAATATAGAGGTGCTGGAGGAAAACTGGGGGCATATCAGCGACTGGAAAAACAGTTATGATACCGCCATCGAAAACATGATACAATAAACTATGGCTGATCAGAAAATGATATTGGTGACAGGCGCGGCCGGGTTTATCGGAAGCTGCATGGTCCGTTTTCTCAATGAGAAGGGATTCACCCGGTTGATCCTGGTGGATGATTTTGGTGTAGAAGAAAAAAGGAAGAACTGGGAGTCCAAACAATTTGAGACCATTGTAGAAAGATACAACCTGCTGAACTGGCTGGAGGAGCACCGGCCCCAATTATCCGCCGTGATTCACCTGGGCGCCAGAACAGATACCACCGAGTTTGATTATTCCATTCACGAGGCGTTGAACCTCAACTATACCAAGGATCTCTGGAACTATTGTACTGCGCATGCGGTGCCATTGATTTATGCATCCAGCGCCGCCACTTACGGGGCAGGGGAGCATGGCTATAAAGATGATCATGCCATCATAGATCAGTTGGAACCACTGAACCCTTACGGCATCAGTAAAAACGAGTTCGACAAATGGGCCATCCGCCAGGAACAACAGCCGCCTTACTGGGCCGGCCTGAAATTCTTCAACGTGTACGGACCCAATGAAGCGCATAAAGAAAGAATGGCCAGTGTGATCTGGCATTCCTTCAACCAGATCCGCAGCAATGGTTTTGTGAAGCTGTTCAAAAGTCATAAAGAAGGATTTAAAGACGGAGAGCAACTGCGCGATTTCATTTATGTAAAAGATGTAACGGAAGTGATCTTCTGGATCTTTGATTCCATGGTTCAGCAGGGAAGCTGGAGCAAAGCCAAAAATGGCATTTACAATTTAGGAACCGGGAAGGCGCGTTCGTTCACCGACCTGGTGAACGCCACTTTCAAAGGGCTGGACCTTGCATCCAAAATTGAGTTCATAGACATGCCGCTGGATATCAGGGACAAGTACCAGTATTTTACAGAGGCAGATATGACCAAACTGCAACAGGCAGGTTACACCGGGAAATTCTATTCGCTGGAAGAAGGTGTGGATGATTACGTGCGGAATTACCTGGCAACCAATCAACTTTACTAATCACTATTATGGCAAATACAATCGCAATTATCGGAGGAGGAAACCTGGGTACCGCAATGGCAGAGGGACTGGTGAACAGTGGATTCTGTAAACCGGCAGAACTGATCGTTACCAAGCGAAATACGGCCACCCTGGCGGCACTTGCGGCAAAGGGTGTTCAGGTTAGTTCCAATAACCCCGAAGCGGTTGCTAAAGCAAGCTGGATCATCCTGGCCATTAAGCCGTTTCAGATCAAGGATGTGCTGGCGGAGATCCAACCCTTCCTGAATAAGGAAAAACAGGTATTGGTGAGTGTGGTGACCGGCGTATGGATTGATGAAATCCAGGAGATCACCGGAACCGATTTCCCGGTGTTCAGGGCCATGCCCAATACGGCTATTGCCATCCAGGAAAGCATGACCTGTATCAACGGTAAGGCGGTTACGGAAGCGCAAACCAATTTTGTGTCGGCCCTGTTCAACCAGTTGGGTAAAACCGTAGTGATCGAAGAAAAACTGATGGATGCGGCCACCGTACTGGGCGCGTGTGGTACGGCTTATGCCATGCGATACATCCGGGCCAATATACAGGGCGGTATCGAGATCGGATTCAGCGCAGCCACTGCATCGCTGATCGCCGCTCAAACGGTGAAGGGTGCAGCAGAATTGCTGTTACAAAAAAATACACACCCCGAACAGGAGATAGATAAGGTTACCACACCCAAGGGTTGCACCATTGCAGGATTGAATGAAATGGAGCACCAGGGATTCAGTTCCTCGCTGATCAAGGGAATTATAACCAGTTACAAAAAGATCGTCAACGATATGTAATCAACCTTTATAAACGGGCTTTCAGAAAAGCGAGCGCTTTTGCGTGCGCATCTGCGGTTGCTTCTTTATTAAAGCTGGGATTGCTTGGATTGGCAAAACCATGACCGGCTTCATATTTATGGGTGACCAGTTTTTTACCGGCTACAGCCATATCCGCTTCAAACTGGTTCACTACGGCAGGCGCAGGGCTTTTGTCGAGGTTGCCGAAAAAACCGATCACTTCGCAGTTCAGGGTTTTCAGCTTTTCCAGGTTGTTCTCGGGCCTGCCATAATACATCACGGCGCCGGCAGCCTGAGGGCCTGCCAGGATACTGGTCTGTAGGCTCCACATTCCGCCAAAGCACCAGCCAATGGTGAAAATTTTAGCTTTGGAACCGGCATAACCGATGGCGCCTTTCACAATGCTTTCGAGCCTGGCGGTATTGGTTCCTCTCATCAGTTTCATGGCGCTGTCTGCGGTAGCAGCAACTTTACCGTCGTACATATCAATCGCCAGTACGTTTACATTGCCCAGTTCGGCAGCCAGTGTTTCAGCTTCTCTTTTAATATGATCGTTCAATCCCCACCATTCCTGGATCACCAGAATCCAGTTGTTGGTTTTCTTTTTGCTTTTGATCAGGTAACCGGAAGCTTCGGCTCCATCGGGTGATGGGAAACGGATGGTGGTTCCGGTCGCATTCTCCAGGCGATAAACCACGGGGTTTTCGTGCATGGCCGCAAAAGCCATTGTGGCGGCTTCTGCTTTGAACTGATCCCTTACATCTCCCGTAAAACAGGATTCATAGCAGCCCTGAGTACCAATTGCAGGGGACGGAACCTTGTAGGTATAACCCAAGAACGCAGCGGTGCAAAACGCTGAAAATGTGAGCAGTAAAAGTTTTTTCATATTGACCTCTTTAAGATGTACACGTTAAATTAACACTTTGCTGCAGTTTTAGTTGAAATGCTCCGGAGAATTTTGCAGATAGTTTTTTTACTGTACCTTTGTACGACCTCAGAACTATTTCAGTTCACATTTTCAAGGTCTGTTTAATGTTCTTTTTGACGCTTCCGAGAGGAAGAACTAATAACCCCAGTTATGGCCAAATTTATATTTGTTACCGGTGGAGTAACAAGCAGTTTAGGTAAAGGAATTATTGCGGCTTCGCTTGCCAAGTTATTACAGGCAAGAGGGCTGAGAGTAACTATTCAGAAATTTGACCCATACATCAATGTGGATCCGGGTACATTAAACCCCTACGAGCATGGGGAGTGTTATGTAACTGAAGATGGTGCAGAAACAGACCTGGATCTGGGACACTACGAGCGTTTCCTGAATATATATACCTCACAGGCCAATAACGTGACCACAGGCCGGATCTATCAGACCGTGATTAACAAAGAGCGGGCGGGAGACTTCCTGGGAAAAACCGTTCAGGTGGTTCCACATATCACCGACGAAATCAAACGCAGGATGCTGTTGCTGGGCCAGGACGACAAATATGATATTGTATTAACCGAAATAGGCGGTACGGTGGGTGATATCGAAAGCCTGCCGTTTATTGAAGCCGTGCGCCAGTTGCAATGGGAGCTGCCCGAAGAAGACCTGATGGTGATTCATCTTACGCTGATCCCTTACCTGAAGGCAGCCAAGGAATTAAAAACAAAACCAACGCAGCACAGCGTTAAAATGCTGAGTGAAACAGGAGTGCATCCGGATATCCTGGTTTGCAGAACCGAAGAGCCGCTCAGCAACGAAATCAAGCGTAAGATTGCCCTGTTCTGTAATGTAAAACAGGAGGCGGTGATCGAAGCAATGGATGCCAGCACCATTTACGAAGTGCCGTTGGAGATGCTGCGCGAAAAACTGGATCTCATTTGCCTGAAAAAAATGAATATTACCAATTACGGTGAGCCCAACCTGGATAAATGGAAAGGATTTCTCGATAAACTGAAATATCCCAGGAGCAAGGTGACCATTGGTTTGATCGGGAAATACATTGAGCTGCAGGATGCATATAAATCCATCCTGGAAAGCTTTGTACATGCCGGCGCCATGAATGAAGTGAAAGTGCAGGTGGTGAATGTGCACAGTGAATTTATTACCAATGAAAATGTTGCGGAGAAGTTGCAGGGATTTGACGGGTTACTGGTAGCTCCGGGTTTTGGGCACCGTGGTATAGAAGGAAAGATCATTGCGGTAAAATATGCCAGAGAGCGCGGGCTTCCTTTCTTCGGTATCTGTTTGGGAATGCAGATGGCTGTGATTGAATATGGAAGAGATATATTGGGATTGAAGGAAGCGCATTCTGTAGAAATGGATCCAAATACCATTCATCCGGTGATCAATATGATGGAAGAACAGAAGAAGATCAAAATGATGGGCGGCACCATGCGTTTAGGCGCTTATCCCTGCGAGATCACTCCCGGTACGCTTGCACACCGCATTTACGGGGAAACCCATATCTCCGAAAGGCACAGGCATCGGTATGAGTTCAACAACGATTACCTGGATCAGTACCTCGCTGCCGGAATGGTTGCCAGCGGTAAAAATCCTGAAACCGGCCTTGTTGAAATCATTGAATTACCCAACCATCCATTCTTTATCGGCGTACAGTATCACCCCGAATTAAAGAGCACTGTTGAACGTCCTGCACCTTTGTTTGTAGGATTTATTGACGCAGCTAAAAAATACAACGATCAGAAAAGTTCCCTTAAAGCTACTGCGCCTAAAGATGCAGTGATATAGCAACAGATTGAATTTTGTAACAGGCCTCTCATTCGGGAGGCCTTTTTTATAGCAGTGGCGCCTGTTATGGGATTACCAAGGAGGCTTCTTGCAATGCAGGTACGCCGGACCCACGGTGTTGCTCCTTCGTTTTGTAGTATTATTTCTACAAAATGAAAGGTGAATTAACTTTTTTGTACAAAGATTTATACTCCTATTTTCGAATTCCCTCAATAAAACTCTTTTTTCAGATTACAAAACCAACTGCAACCGTATGAGTATCAGGTGTACTTTGTCGGCATTATTTATATTGAGTGCACTAAGCTGCGGGGCCTTCTTTGCAGATAGGGATTCAATTTCTGTAAAACAATCATTGTTTAATGCGGTTGACAAACTCTCTTTAACCAGGCTGGAGAATAAATTTGGCAAAACGGAGGAGCAACTTACGCGCGTAATGCTCAAGTCGCTTGCAAAATTCAGGAAAAGTGAAGAGCGGCTTATAAAAAAACTGAAAGCGAAGGATAGTATTGCTGCACTCCAGAAAAGCAGAAGCCTTACTGAACAGTATGACAGGCTTTCCTCACAAATACAATCTCCTGAAAAGTTCCTGTCGGAAAATTTAAGTGGTAATTATATCGCAGGTTTGGATAGTCTTAAAACGTTGTTGGATTTCAGGCAATCCGGCTTAAAGGAGTTAGCCGCTGTTCCCCGGTTGCAGGGAATGGATGATTTAAAAAAACGGATAAGCCTTCTCCAGGTGCAAATGAATACAGCCAGTACGCTGAAGAAATTTGTAGTTCAGCAGCAGACTCAATGGAAGGAACAACTGAGTAGGCTGGGTTTAACAAAGGAACTGCTTCATTTTAAAAAACAGGCATACTATTATCAGCAGGAGATCAATGAATATAAACAGTTACTGAATGATCCTGATAAGCTGGCTCAAAAAGCGCTAAGTATCGCTTCTACACTTCCGGCGTACAAAGCGTTTATGGCGCAAAACAGTCAGCTTGCACAACTCTTCAGAATACCGGGTGCCAACCCCGGCGCAGCGGGCGGCGTTCCGGGATTGCAAACACAGAACCAGGTACAGCAACAATTGCAACAACAGCTTTCCGGGGCTGGGGCCAATTCATTCCAGCAATTACAGGAGCAGGCAGGTGGGGTATTGAATGACATGAAAAGCAAACTGAATGAATGGGGGGATGGAGATGGAGAACTGCCAATGCCGGATTTTAAACCCAATCAGCAAAAGACGAAGAAACTGCTGAAGCGCCTTGAGTTTGGCATAAATGTACAATCACAACGCAGCAGCAATATCCTCCCAAGCACCACGGATATTGGCTTGCAGGCAGGCTATAAACTGAATGACAAAAGTGTTATAGGAGTTGGTGTGGCATATAAGATGGGATGGGGTAAAAATTTATCCGATATCAGGATCACGCATGAGGGCGTGGGCCTGAGAAGCTTTGCAGATGTTAAACTGAAAAAAAGCATATGGATAACAGGCGCATTCGAATACAATTATCAGCAGTCGATCAGAAGTGTTGAGCAATTGAAAGACCTGACCGCCTGGCAAAAAAGCGCCATGCTGGGAGTCAGTAAGAAATACAGGATTGGAAATGCCGGGCGGCAGGGGAATCTGCAGTTATTGTGGGACTTTTTAAGTTATAGCCAGATTCCCCGGACGCCGGCGATTAAGTTCAGACTTGGGTATCAATTATAAAAAGAATATAAAATGAAAGGGACATTTAGAATTGTGTTGTTGATGAAAATTATCATGTTGTTGCCTAATCTGCTTATTAGTCAGAGTGGCGATATTGATAATTTAAGAAACATTGTACCGCCTTCTCCTAATGCCTCTTCTTTGGGGAAGTATGGAGATTGGCCTGTTAGTTTGTATACAGGTGTGCCTAATATTAGTATCCCTGTTTACACCCTAAAAGGGAAGGGCGTAGCTGTACCTATATCGTTGAGCTATCATGCAGCAGGTAATAAGGTAGGAGAAATTGCATCGTGGGTAGGACTTGGGTGGAGTTTACATGCTGGCGGTATCATTAGCAGATCAGTAAAAGGCCTTCCTGACGATACTGATGGCGCTGGGTATTTTGCATCGCGTCAGCTTTATAGTAACCCGGAGGATTTAGCATCTACAGCACCCGAATCTGTATGGAAAACACACGCTTATGATGTCGCAAACGGGAATGCCGATTCGGAGCAGGATTCTTATACTATAGATGTGTTGGGTAAATCATATAAGTTACTTTTTAAAGCTGACGGGTCAATCTTAACAGTACCTCATAGTAATCTTAAAATTACCACCAATGCCTATACCAATGCAATGGGTCCTGAAGAAGCCTACTGGACGATTATTACAGAGGACGGCACAAGATTTAATTTTGGCGGAGTAAATTGTTATGAAACGAATACCAATCCCAGATTTGGAAACCTTGTAGGGTCAAGTTCTTATTCTTCTTCATGGTTGTTGAAATCCATCAAAACAACTACAGGTGCAATCATAAATTTCACCTACACCACAAGCCTGATTGATCAGGATTCTTATTATTCAGAAAGTGATGTGATTAAGTATAGTATTTCTACCAGTGTGATTGCTACCTGTGCGCCAGTTACGGAGTCCGGAAGTGCCCAAAAAGCAGAAAGACAGCAGGTTACTGTATTGAATTTAAATACCATAGAATCGGATTTATGCCGTTTGGAATTTATTGTTAATGCTGGAGAAAGGCTGGATCTGAAGAATGGGAAACGCTTAGATACAATTAAGGTCTATTCCAAACTTAAAGAGAGATATATTGAGAATTATATATTTAATTATACATACTCACATGCTGTAATAAGCAACGAACTCTTGAGCGGGATGATCTCATCTGATACGGGTTTCTATAGGAATAGGCTTAGGTTGAATAGTTTGGAAAAGAGGGATAACTCCGGTACGATGGCAGGTGATGTTTGGACATTTAATTATAATCCACAAAACCTGCCTTCCAGGAGGTCATTTGCACAAGACCATTGGGGTTTTTATAATGGGGCAACGACTAATTCCACTCTTTTACCTTTTTATCATTATTCTTTACCAAATACGTATTTCACGGTTAATGATAATAGTCATGGTTTTTTTCCTTCAATGCATGCACTTGGGGCAAACAGAGATGGTAACGAAACTTCGATGAAGGCAGAAATATTAACAGACATTATATATCCAACGGGTGGAAAAACAAGATTTAATTATGAAGCAAATAGCACTCCTGTTAATGAAGAACAATTTGTTGATCAAACGGTTCCACTGGAGCTGCACCTGAATTCATCTACTACCCCTTATGTGAATTATGTAGAAGTGCCGTTTTCAATAACGAAGGGGCAATATGTTCAGTTGAGTATAACAAGTTATGTAAGTGCAGGTATTTACAATGATCAACCAAATGTGATTACAAAAGCAGAGATTGTTTGTGTAGATGGCGGGTGTATAAACGGAGCAGGTGTTGTAGGAAGTGAATTCAGATGGTTTAATTTGAGGCAACCAGGAAACTATAAGCTGAAAATATACACAAATGCCCAGCAGGGTAGTTTTGGATCAAATGATGCGATAGATATATCTGCGTTTGTTACATATAGTAAATCCAATGGATTTCTCTCGTATAATAAACCAGTAGGAGGGCTACGGGTAAAAAGTATTGAGAATTTTGATTTCTCCAGTCTGGGTGCTAACTCGAAAAAATATTTTCAGTATGATTCAATGCTGGTTATTAACCCGGTTGATTTGGTGGCTGATTATATTTCAGAGCAGGTTGAACAGAACTGTATTGATCATGGAGAGGCTGGAATTGAACAGTGTGTGTATCAACTGGTAAAGCGAAATTCCAGTACAAAATTTTCCCTTGGATCTATACAAGGTGGTGGCGTTGGGTATGGAAAGGTTACTACACTTGATAGTGAAAATGGTGAGAATGGGAAGACAGTTTCTGAATTTTATTCTGAACCTGACGCTAATGTATATCTATCAAAAATATTTCCCTATCCACCTCCGGAATCAAGGGAGTGGAGAAGAGGGTTGCTAAAAAGAGAAACACTCTATAATACTTTGGGCCAGGCTGTTTCTGAAACTGCAAATACATATGAGTTTGCTTTCGTTAAAAGTATAACGAATTTCAAAGCGGGATACCAAATTTTAAAGAGCGGGGTTACCAATGAAGCTATTAGTCCTTGCCATTGTACGGATTTGTATCATTATTGCGATATACAAAGAGTTTTTTATCAAAGTACTACAGAGCAGGTAAAGCTGGTCTCCTCATCTAAGACAGTTTATGATAATGGGAAGCGTTTAGTAGCCACTACAAATTACTTTTATGATAATCCACAAAACCTTCAGGCTACGAGAACTGAAACCATTAACAGCAGAGGGGATTCGGTTAGAATGATCAGTAAAACAGCTTTGGAAAAAGTTGATATAAATGCGACTGTGACATTAGCCTCGCAGGCGATTGTAGCAATTGATACTATGCTCCAAAGGAATATAATAAATGTTCCTCTGATGCAAGAAAAGTATATAAACAATGTGCTGGTAGAAAGATCTCTGACAAACTATAAGAACTGGAACAATGAAATTTTGCAACCATCAGATGTGCAATTGCAAAAAGGGTCATCTGCTATGGAGCCACGCGTGCTATTTACAGCTTATGATAATTATGGAAATCTGCTGGAGCAGTCAAAACAAAATGATGTGAAGTCCGCTTATCTATATGATTATGCAAATACGTATCCAATGGCGTCTGTCTTAAATGCTGATTATGTATCAGTTGCGGCAACCAGTTTTGAATCAGACGGAAAAGGGAATTGGGATTATTTTAGTGCAGGGAATACAGCTTTTTATGGATCAGTAACTGGTAACAAGGCTTACACACTGGCAACAGGAACTGTTGTGAGAACTGCATTAGCATCAGCTCAAACTTATATTGTCTCCTACTGGGTAAAAGATGCAAGTGGTTCTGTGAGTATAAATAATGGGGGAGGCGGAAATGTGTTGTTAAGCAGGAATGGTTGGACGCTTTATCAGCTCCAAATAACAGGGGTAAATACTGTTGAAGTGAGTGGAACAGCCGTTATCGACGAACTGAGACTTTTCCCTATAAATGCGCAAATGACTACATATACAACTGAACCGTTAATAGGAGTCACGAGCACAACAGATCCCAACAACAACACAACCCATTACGAATATGACAGCCTGGGCAGGCTAAAACTGGTGCGGGATCAGGATGGAAATATTATTAGAACCATCGACTATAATTATAAAAACTAAAGCAGCTATATGTTACTACGGAAAAAAATATTACTTGAAATAGTTTTCATGATCGCTGCTTTTCTTTGTATTGTTGGAAATGCATCAGCGCAAAAAGTTATTATAAAGAACGGACGTCCTGCTACTGTATACACGGTTCCCAAAGGAAAAAGTACCGATACTACAAAATTGAAAGCGCCACTCAAGTCTGCCGTAAGTGGAAAAAGCGCTACTACGACGACTATTGCTACACAGTCAATGATTTCTGAGTTCGGATGTTCTCTTTCCGGTCAGACATTCGCTCAGATTGGAACTACAGAAACATATTATCTGTATTGTGAGAACTATCAGTTTGTTTCAGACTGGGCCATTACAGGAGGGTATGTAACTGATATAGGTGGTGGGTATGTTACCGTGTATTGGACTGGAAGCTCTGGTAGTTTTGGAGCGATCTATGCCCTGGGGGATGCCTATGGAACTTCAATTGCGGAACTTTATGTTACATTAAGCTCGCCGACGCCGCCACTTTCGGGAGGTTCTATAACCAGTTCGCCTTCTTCAGTTTGTTCAGGGGCAGTTCCGTCAACTATTTCTGCCAGTGCTGCAAGTGGTGGTTCCTGCGGAGGCGGTTATTCTTATCAATGGCAATACTCTTATGATAATGCTACCTGGAATAATTTAGGGGGAGCCTATTCTCAGAATTGCGATCCGGGCAGTTTGTATCAAAGCACCTATTTCAGAAGATCAACTACCTGCAACGGGTCAGTAGAATATACAGATGTAGCCTTAATTTCTGTAACAAGTGTTCCTGGTGCGCCAACCATTCAGAATAATGGCGCTTCCTTGTTGTGTAATGGCAGCTCTGCACAACTGGCTTCGAATAGCAGCAGTACTTATTGGTATCAGAATGGTACATATATTGGCTCAGGTACAAGTATTCAGGTAACTGCCGCAGGAAGCTATTATGGGGTGGCATATAATAGTTGTGGTACCTCTTCGGCAAGCAATACCATCAGCATTTCCACAATGAATACTCCTGCTGCGCCTGTTGTCAGCGTAAGTGGAGATGTAAATATTTGCAACGGGCAAACCGTAACGCTTACCGGATCTGCAAGTGCTGATATAGGATGGAGTAATGGTGACTATGGAACTTCCATTGTTGTAGACCGGCCTGGCAATTATTATGCTTTCGCCTATAACAGTTGCGGAACAAGTGGTAATAGTAATGTTATAACGGTTTCGAGGGTTTCTGCCCCTGTAGTAGAAGCGATTGGAGGGCCGGATGCAGTATGTTCAGCCACCACTACTAATTACTACAATGGTACATCCGGCGGGGCATGGTCTTCTTCTAATACCACTGTAGGAACAATTTCCGGCAGTGGGGTATTTACTGCCGGATCCAACCAGGGAGCAACAACTTTGAACTATACCGTATCGAATACCTGTGGCACTACGACTGTTACAAAGTATGTTACCGTAAACCGAACTCCGGCGCCCGCTATCATCGGTGAATCCAATGTGATCTGCGGCGCCACGTCAAGCCTTAGTGTGTATGATAATATTACCGGACTTGTAAATGAGTATGATCAGTTCTCATGGTATAAAGATGGTTCTTATTTAACCAATGTTTTTGCGCCTTCTGTAGGGCAGGGAAGCTATACCGTAACTGTAACGAAAAACGGATGTTCTGCTACCTCCGGCGCTAAATCTGTTACGCAGGCGCCTCCCATTAAACCAACCATTGCTGCAACAGGGGGTGTTATTATGTGTAATGGTGCTGCAAAAACAATTTCAGTAACAAATACCGCTTCGTTTGTTTCTTATACATGGTATAAGGATTTCAGCGGTACTCCGATTGCCGGCGAAACGGGGTCAACTATTACTGTCAGTTCCGGCGGTTACTACACCTGCAGGGCCGTGATGTCTACCGGTTGTTCTGAAATAAGTGATGCGGTATATATGAATGCGGTGAACTTTATGCCATCCATTTCCGCGGCTTCTGCTACCACTTTCTGTGATGGAAATAGTGTTACCTTAAATGCTTCCGGCGGTGCTTCCTATCAATGGAGAAACGGATCTACAGATATAGGGGGGCAAACCGGTTCGTCCATTTTCATTACAACATCAGGTAATTATTCTGTATTTGCAACCGATAACAATGGCTGTTCTGCAGCAAGCGTAGGTATGCAGGTTACTGTTTACCCCGTACCAGCAGCACCTTCGATTTCTGCATCGGGTAGCACTTCTTTCTGTGAAAATGGAGCTGTTATGCTTACGGCACCTTCATCTTATGGATATGAATGGAGTAAGAATGACGCGATACTATCCGGCCAGACACAACAATATTTGTATGTTCAGCAGGCAGGTACTTACAGAGTTGCCGTAACCAATGGTTATGGCTGTAAAAGTGCGCCCGGTGCACCTGTCGCTGTAACGGTTTACGCACTTCCATCCCTGGCTGCAATTACAGGTGCATCGTCTGTCTGTGTAAACAGTACCATAGGTTTAAGTAATAGCACCGCTGGTGGCAGTTGGTCCAGCAACAACAGCGGGATCGCATCAATAGATGCTTACGGAACTGTTACAGGCATAAGCGCCGGCACGGCTGTCATTACGTACAGTTACACCAATGGAAATGGTTGCAGTTCTTCCGTATCCACTACAGTAACGGTTCATGCACTTCCATCTTTGGCTGCGATTTCAGGAGCATCGTCTGTCTGTGTGAACAGCGCCATTGGTTTAAGCAATAGTACTGCCGGTGGAAGCTGGTCCAGTAACAACAGCGGAGTAGCAACTGTAAATGGCTCCGGTACAGTTACAGGTATCAGTGCTGGTACGGCTGTAATCACCTACAGTTACACCAACGGAAATGGTTGCAGTTCTTCCGTATCCACCATGATAACAGTTAACGCTCTTCCATCCCTGGCTGCGATTTCAGGTGCATCGTCTGTCTGTGTGAACAGCACCATTGGTTTAAGTAATAGCACTGCCGGAGGCAGTTGGTCCAGCAACAACAGCGGGGTAGCTTCCATAGATGCTAACGGAACTGTTACTGGCATAAGCGCCGGCTCGGCTGTTATTACTTATAGTTACACCAATGGAAATGGATGTAGTTCTTCTGTGTCCACCACAATAACCGTTTACGCACTTCCGTCATTGGCTGGGATTTCAGGGGCATCATCCGTATGTGTGAACAGCACCATCGGTTTAGGCAACAGCACTGCCGGTGGTAATTGGTCCAGCAACAATAGCGGAGTGGCTTCAATAGATGCTTACGGTACTGTTACTGGCATAAGCCCCGGCTCGGCTGTTATTACTTATAGTTACACCAATGGAAACGGATGCAGTTCTTCCGTATCCACTACCGTAACCGTTAATGCACTTCCATCTTTGGCTGCGATTTCAGGCGCATCATCCGTATGCGTGAACAGTACTATCGGTTTAAGCAATAGTACTGCTGG
>JAECQP010000041.1:22225-26146 GCA_015999745.1 Sphingobacteriia bacterium
ATCGGTTTAAGCAATAGTACTGCTGGTGGCAGTTGGTCCAGTAACAACAGCGGAGTCGCTTCAATAGATGCTTACGGAACTGTTACCGGAGTGAGCGCCGGCTCGGCTGTCATTACGTACAGTTACACCAATGGAAATGGTTGCAGTTCTTCTGTGTCCACCACAATAACCGTTTACGCACTTCCATCTTTGGCTGCGATTTCAGGCGCATCATCCGTATGCGTGAACAGCACCATCGGTTTAGGCAACAGCACCTCCGGTGGTAGCTGGTCCAGTAACAATAGCGGAGTCGCTTCAATAGATGCTTACGGAACCGTTACTGGTATAAGCGCAGGAACGGCTGTCATTACTTATAGTTACACCAATGGAAACGGGTGTAGTTCTTCCGTATCCACCACGATAACCGTTAACGCACTTCCGGCTCCTACGGTAACTCCTTCAGGCACTACTTCATTTTGTACCAATCAGTCTGTAGTCCTCAATTCCACAGCAGCAAATATTTACCAGTGGTTGAGTAGCGGCACTGTGATCAACGGGGCCACAAATGCTGCTTACACTGCCACAGAGCAGGGTAATTATTCAGTTCGGGTAACCGATGCCAATGGCTGCGTTAACACCAGTAATTCAGTTGCCGTAACTGTTTATGCATTGCCAACCACACCGGTAATTACACCGGTAGGCGCTGTTTCCAAATGCGCCGGTGAAACCGTAACATTACAGTCAGGTACCGAAAACGCTTATCAATGGAGCAGGAATGGTACAATTCTTTCCGGAGAAACAGCATCAACGATCACAACATCGGTTGGCGGAGATTTTACTGTTACAGTAACCAATAGCAATGGTTGTTCCTCCACCAGCAATCCTCAAACCGTTTATATAAACGCCAATCCTGTACTGGATCCCATTGCAGGTGCAAATACAATATATGTTAATGCCAGCACTACATTTACCAATACTTCGGCAGGAGGTGTATGGACCAGCGCTGATCCCGCTGTTGCCGGTGTGGGAAGCGCCAGTGGCCTGGTGACCGGGAACAATGCCGGTACTACTACCATTCAATACACTTATACCAACGCCAACAGTTGCAGTGCTTCAGTAAGCAAGTCCATCACTGTTTATAGTACGCTTACTGCCGGAATGGTATCGCCTGCTGTTACATTTGTTGAAGTGAATGGCCAGATGCCTGTATTGCAGGCTGGATTAGCCGCGGGAGGAGATGGCAATTATACATACGGCTGGCAGTGGTCAGCCAATGGTACCGATTGGCAAACAATCGCGGGAGCCACGGTGTTAAATTATCAACCAGCCCAGATCAGCAGTACTACCTATTACAGGCATATGGTATCGAGTGCGGGCGCTACGGCCTATAGCAACAGTGCCGCAGTAGGAATAGCATTACAGGCCGGCGTCATTGCGGCCAGTCCGCAGTTGACCACCGATGGCAGTACTACTTTACAACAAATTGCTGCAGCCTCCAACGGGGTATGTAACGGCAGTTATACCCTTCAATGGCAATCTAGCCCGGACAGGATCAATTGGCAGGATGAGGCTTCGGCTACTCCTTCGGGAATAACCGGAACAAAATATTATCGCCAAAAAGTAACCTGTGGTACAGAAGTGGCCTATTCCAATATCGTACAGGTAAAACCGGCACGCAACGGAAATGCCATCGTGCCCAATGGATCGGCAGTAACTGCAACGCAAACAGTTTTGGCCATTCCAGCTCCTGCTGCCGGAACAGATCCGTTGAACATGAATTATGTTCGGGTGCGGGAGTTCAGCAAAGCCGGGATCACGGATACACTTACGGCGCGCAATACCAGTAATATTTTTGATGTAAAAGAAAGCACCACTTATTTTGATGGATTGGGTCGCCCGATACAAACGGTAGCCAAACAGGTTACACCAGCGGGAGGCGATATAATCAGCCTGAATGTGTATGATGCATACGGGCGGGAAGCGCAAAAATATCTGCCTTACACAGATGCTGTCGGCAGCGGAAATTTCCGCCTGGATGCGGCTACTCAACAACCGGCTTTCTATAATACCAGGTTCGGAAACACCGAGAATTACTATTACAGTAATACCATTTTTGAAGCATCCCCGCTCAACCGGGTTCTGCGCACAACCGCTCCCGGAAAGAGTTGGAGCGGAACCAATACCGGTACGGGGATCAATGAGCGGATCAATACAGCAACGGATAGTGTATGGAATTTATTGATTGATGAAGGAAACAACAATGCTGTTCCGGTTCTGCAGGGATTCTATCCATCCGGCAGGCTCTATGTTACAGAAACAACAGATGAGCATGATAATATGGTGGTTACTTATAAGGATATGGAAGGTCATGTGATCCTGAAAAAAGTGCAGGTATCGGATGTAGTACTCAGCACAGGTTTTACAGGCTGGCTTTGTACCTATTATGTGTACGACAATTTCAATCAATTGCGTTTTGTATTGCAACCCAAAGCCGTAAACGCCTGGCTGGCAGAGGGGCAACTTAGTACTGCTGTTACGGATGAACTCTGTTTCCGTTATGCATATGACGCACGCAGCAGGATGATTGCGAAAAAAGTACCCGGAGCGGGATGGGTATATATGGTGTATGATAAACGAGACAGGTTAATGTATACGCAGGACGCTAATATGCGCAGTTCCAACCGCTGGATGCTTACCCTCTACGATGCCTTAAACCGTCCTGTGTCTACGGGAATGATCACCTACTCCGGAACAAGGGATGACCTGCAGGCCGCGGCAGACAGTAATTTTGACGCCGCAAATGCAACGGGGATTACCATTGATTTTACCGGCGGATACGGAAATACCGTAACGATTGCACAACCATTTAATCCACTGCCATCGGGTGCAACTTATACGGCCCTGACCTGTAATTTTTACGATGGATATGGCGCTACCCAAAAGCAATACAACACTGCAGATAACAGTAAGCTGGATGCCGGCGCCAATGCCAATGCACAAGCGGTTCCTACTGCGGCGAGCGGGTTAACAAAAGGGTTACCAACAGTCAGCAGGATACGGGTTGTTGAAGATCCGCAAAACCTGGCAACCGGTATATGGCTGGAGACCGTAAGTTTCTACGATGACCGGGGACGGGTGATACAAACCCAGGCGGATAATTATAAAGGAGGTATTGATCAGAACACGATCCTCTATGATTTCTCCGGAAAAATACTCAGTAACTACCAGTTGCATACCAATACGGCGGCGGGTGAAACAGTACGGGTACAAACAAATACCAGTTATGATCATGCCGGCAGGGTGTTAGCCGTAAAGAAAGTGCTGAACGACGATGCAACAAAGGCAAGACTATTGTCCAGGAATACCTACGATGCACTGGGAATGGTGGAGCAGAAAAAACTGGGACAGAAGAGTAATGCAGATATAACTGAACTGGAACTACAAGACTATGCCTATAATATCCGTGGATGGTTGTCTGGTGTGAATAAGGATTATGCCACAGGCGGTTCCAGTCGTTGGTTTGGGATGGAGCTGGGTTATGACAATGGGTATACGGTAAACCAGCTCAATGGTAATATAGCGGGTATGCGCTGGCGCAGCAAGGGAGATGGGGAGCAGCGCGTGTACGGCTACGCCTATGATGCGATGAATCGCCTGCTGAAAGGAGATTTTAACCAATATACCGGCGGGGCCTGGAACAAATCTGCCGGACTGGATTTCAGTATGAAGATAGGCGACGGGCAGAACCCTTATACAGCCTATGATGCCAATGGTAATATACTGGGTATGCAGCAATGGGGCTGGAAGACAGGTGGCAGTGTGCAGATAGACAGTCTTGGATATGATTATACGGGAAGCAGCAACAAGCTGAAGAGTGTATATGATGCATTCAACGACCCGGGCACGAAACTAGGGGACTTCCGTACCAGTGGTAACAGTTCC
>JAECQP010000042.1 GCA_015999745.1 Sphingobacteriia bacterium
TTTGGCATGATCGTGGCCTTTGTCAAGGACGTGAAAGTGTATTCCGATAAGGCGCTTGCGCTCAATCCCAATCATGCCAAAGCCAACTATACATTGGGCAAATGGCACTATGAAATGGTTACCCTTTCCGGTATTAAGAAAATGGCGGTAAAATTATTCTATGGAGGATTGCCGGATGGAGATCTTGAAAAAGCCATACAGTATATGGAAAAATGCCGGTCGCTGGAACCTTATTTTGTTCCGAACTACCTGGATCTGGGGAAGGCCTATAAGGAAAATCATCAACCCGCCAAAGCCATTGAGGTATTGGCTAAATTGGTTAAACTGCCCACCAGAACCTCCGCCGACAGCGAACAGAAAGCAGAGGGGGCAAAATTGCTGGAGTCATTACAATAAAATAAATCATATGGAATTAACTGAATTATTTCAGCAGGCGGTTGCCAACAGCAAAACACTTTCCGAGAAGCCGGATAACGAAATCCTGTTGAAGCTCTATTCGCTGTTCAAGCAGGCAACAGAAGGGGATAACAATGAATCCGGCCCTTCCAATGCATTTGATTTTGTCGCTAAGTTTAAACACGAAGCATGGATAAAATTAAAAGGGCTTTCCAAAGAAGAAGCCATGCAGCAGTACATTGACCTGGTGACCAAACTAAAAGGTTAAACCAACGGGGTTAAATCACCAGTTTTTTCCATCGGTTACTCCTGATGTACCAGAAGGACGGGATAAACATAACCGACCAGTAAATCCATTCACTGGCCCAGCCCCATGTAATGGACATGTTCAGCCTTTCCAGTACAATGTATACATAGACCAGGTAAAACACGATGGTAGCAGCTTCCGTGTACAGGTTCATTTTCGAATTGCCTGTACCGGTAACTGCATTCACCCATACCACTGCTACAGACATCATCACCATTGCTACGGATACAATCCGCATCACAGGAATGGCCGCCGTTATAAAATCTTCTCCCTGCCCGTAAACGCCCAGGAACAGCCTGGGTGAAATATTCAGTATCACAAATACACAGACTGCAAATCCCACACTCCATTTCAGGATCCGGTGAATCAGGGGAATCACTTCTTCTTTTCTTCCCTGGCCAATTACATTACTGACCATGGTATTGGTAGTGGCCGCAAAAGCCCAGGTGAAGCAGCCAAAGAAACCAAACAGGTTCCGCATGGTATTGGATATCGCCAGGTCCCTTGCGCCATGGTGTTCTATCAGGATGTAGAAATATTCCCAGCTCATGATACTGATGGCATGTTGCAGGATCAGCGGGTAGGATTGAGTCAGGATCAGTTTGATGTACTTCCGCTGATAGTCTACTTTTTTGAACAGGTGCAGCTGTTTGCTGATGCCAATCATTTTGATTACCCCAAATACGGCAACTAATCCGGCCAGCTCTGCAATAATAGAAGCATAGGCGGCTCCGTTGAAGCCCATTTTCGGCATCCCCAGTTTTCCATAAATGAGCCCATAATCCAGTACAATGTTTACAATGGCTTCTGTGGCGGTTCCCACAATCAGGAACCTGCTTTGGTTGGTTCCCACCAGCAGTGCATTCCGCATCTGGTAGATATACAATACCGGCAATCCCAGGATGCGGATGGTCAGAAAGTCGATGGCAATTTTAATACCAACAGGGTCATGCAGCGACCAGCTCAGTACGGTTGGCGCAATGAACCAGGTGAGCAAGATGCCCATCAGCGCTATTACCAGGGCTATTCTTACACCATGCCAGAAGAGTACGCCGATCTCATCCACTTTATTTTCTCCGGCTCTTCGGGAAATTAATGCCTGCAGGCCATTGTTCAACCCGTTGCCGATCACAGCAAACAGTAAATAATATACACCGGTGATCCCCGCAATACCCAGTTCCAGTTGCCCCAGGCCTCCCAGGAAAATATTATTGGTGATGAAATTAATCTGCGGAACAATGATTGCTGCAGAAATCGGGAGCGCAATTTTAAGAATTTGCCTGCTGCCGGTTTCAACCTGAAGATTTAGTGGGGGATGTGAAACGCTCATATTGCAAAGTAAAGGTAGTAAATTGGCGATTTTTTATATATTATTGCACGTAATTTACAGGAATGGCCAGGAAAAAAATAGGACTATACAGTGAGGGATCCAACCTGAACTACAACCACCAGTTGTATGTGGAATTGGGAAATGAAGAATTGATGTGTTTGGCAAAGAATGAGGATACCGGAGAGGTGGATGCATTTGAACTCTTTAGCCTGGATAAGGGTGTCAAAGACGATTGGAATGATATTTTCTATGAAGTAAAATCGGCTTCGCAAATTTTCAATCATACTTTCAAACAGGTTTTCTGTTATTTCAATATAGAGGATTCCCTGCTGATCCCGGAAAAATTACTTACCGCCACCTCTGCAGAGGATTATCTAAACCTGGTGTACGGAGAAAGTAACCGTCATGAAGTGAAGTATGAAAAGCTCCTGGCTACCAAGGTTTTCATCAATGCGTACCGGATCAGAAAATCGATCACCGAATTACTGAACAGGCAATTTATCATCTATCAGTCCGGCCATACCTATTCCAATATACTGAACGATGTAATGAGAAGGCCAAGGATTGATGAACACTTTATCAAGGTTCAGTTCTATACACATCATTTTATTATTGCCGTTTGGAAAGAGGAGCGATTCCAGTTGATTCAGTCATTCAAATACCACCAGGCGGAAGACGTGCTATATTATATACTCCGTGTTACGCAACAGTTTGATTTTGATCCGGACTTCACTATCCTGGAAATTAGCGGCCTGGTAGACCCGGACGGCAATATTTATTCCCAGCTTTCCAGGATATTCAAACATATAAAACCAGATACCATTGAACAGCCAACCGGCATATTTAAAGAGTCACTGGCCGAATATCCTGCTTATTATTTAGCTCCTTTTTATAAACTTATTTTATGAGAATCATATCCGGAAAATGGGGTGGCCGAAAAATCCATCCGCCGGCCAATATGCCTCATACCCGCCCCACCACAGATATTGCCAAGGAGGGATTGTTCAATATTCTGCAAAACAGGATGAATTTTGAAGGCATCAGCACATTGGATTTATTCGGTGGTACCGGCTGCATCAGCTATGAACTGGCTTCGAGAGGAGCTGCCGGGCAGACCATTGTAGAAAAGGATCCAGCCATGTTTGCTTTTATTAAAAAAAATATTGACATGCTGGGAATGGAGCATGTTCAGTTATTGAAGATGGATGTATTTTTGTTTTTGCAGAGCTGTACGCACAGTTATGATTTCATTTTTGCAGGGCCACCCTATGCACTGGGCACCATCGATGAACTGCCTAAGATCATTGTTTCCAAGGGGTTGATTAGACCCGGTGGATTTTTTGTACTGGAACATACTCCCCGCAATGCTTATGAAAAATTCCCCGGATTTTCCTTTGTAAGAAACTACGGTACTACTTTATTTTCCTTTTTTAGTCCGCAGAGCTAGGATGCGGCCCTGCTTCCGGTAAAGAAAAAAGCCATCCCGAAGATGGCTTTGAAAAAGCATTTATTCAAAATTGCGTTATTAAGGTGGGTTTTACAAATAATGGAACCATTGCTTGTTTACATCCCATTGCTCCAGTTCCTTACCAACAGCAGTCAGGAAACTTGCGCCGATGCTGCCGTCTACGATACGATGATCGTAGCTGAGCGAGAGGTACATCATGTGGCGTATGCCGATGGTGTCACCCTCCGGAGACTCAATAACTACAGCACGTTTCTTGATAGCGCCCACGGCCATGATCGCAACCTGCGGCTGGCTGATGATCGGCGTACCCATCAAACTGCCGAATGTACCTACATTGGTCAACGTGAATGTACCTCCGGTGGTATCTTCCGGTTTCAGCCTGCTGTTACGGGCTGCATCGGCCAGGCCGTTCACTGCCTTGCTTAATCCAACGATATTCAGTTGGTCAGCACCTTTGATCACAGGAACAATCAGGTTGCCGGTTGATAATGCAGTGGCCATGCCAATATTGATATCTTTCTTAATAATGATCTGGTCTCCGTTAAGGGAGCAGTTGATCAGCGGGAAGCGCCTGATCACTTTGGCAATACACTCCAGGAACATTGGAGTAAATGTGAGTTTAGTACCTTCTCTTTGTTCAAATTCACGTTTCACTTTCTCTCTCCAGAGTACCATGTTGGTTACATCCGCTTCGGTGAAGCTGGTTACGTGCGGACTGGTATGCTTGCTGTCTACCATGTGTTTGGCAATCAGCTTACGCATTCTGTCCATTTCAATAATTTCGGTTTCTCCTTTCACCACAACAGATGCAGGGTCGGAGAATTTACCGGAAGACTGAGCCGGTATAAAGACTGCCTGCTGCGAAGGGGTAACAGCTGTTGCAACCGGTGCGGCAAATACCGGACTTGCGGAAACCGGAGCAGGTGTTGGTGCTGCAATTGGTGCTACTGCCTGCACGGGCGCTTCTGCAACAGGTGCAGGAGGTGTTGGCGCTGCAAATCTTTCAACAGGCGCAACTGGTTCGGGCCTGGTTTCTGCCACTGGTTGAACCGGTGCCGGGGTAACTGCAGGTGCCGGAGCTGCAATGGATGCAGCTGCCTGCTGAACCGGCTGTGGTTGTGGTGCAGGTGCATAAACAGGTTGTTGTGCCGGTTGTTGTATTGCAGGAATACGGCCTGCTTTTTTATCTGCAACGTATTGCAGAATATCTTTTTTGGAAACCCTGCCATCGCCGCCTGTTCCCGGAATTCTTTCCAGTTCACTTAAGCCGACTCCTTCACTGTTGGCAATGTTCAACACCAACGGAGAATAAAATCTGTTGGCTGCCGGCTTTGCCATCAGTTCAACAGCAGGAGATGCAGGTACATAAGGAATAGCTTCCGGCTCTACAGGTGCAGGTGGAGGAGGGGCTGCCGGAGCGGCGGCCTGTACAAGTGTTTCAGTAACCGGTGCCGGAGCAGGTTCGGGCTGTGCAGGCGTTGCCGGAACAGCTGGTGCAACTGTAGCAGCAGATTCAACCGTATTGAGCCTGGCAATGACGGTTCCGATCGGAACTACATCATTTACATTAAACAAAATTTCGGTGATCACACCTTCTGCAGTAGAAGGTACTTCACTATCTACCTTATCTGTTGCAATGTCTAATACGGTTTCATCTAACTTTACATGATCGCCTACGTTCTTATGCCACTTAAGAATCGTTGCTTCCATTATACTCTCGCCCAGTTTGGGCATGATCAATTCAGCTATAGCCATACTGTCTTACTGTTTAGTGGGTAAATTAAAATTCCATCACCCTCAAATAGTAGCATTTTTCATACACAAAGCACTACTAATCAACAAATATACCCTTTAAGGTTATACACTTATTCAACTATTATCCACAATCATGGTCCTGAGCATATTCAGGGCATTGATTGCCGTTAATTCAATGTTGCGTCTTCTGTCGAAACGGAACTGGAATGACTTCGAAACAACATGGTCTTTGGACGCAATTGCCACCCAAACCAGGCCTACCGGCTTCTCCGCTGTAGCGCCATCCGGCCCCATGATTCCACTGACTGCAATGGAATAGTCGGTCTGCAAGGTTTCCCGCACTGCCTTTGCCATTTGCACCACAGTTTCCTCGCTAACAGCGCCAACTGTAGTGAGGATTTCATGCGATACCCCCAGCATTCTTTCCTTGATGATATTGGCATAGGAAACAATGCTGCCGGTAAAAAATACAGAGGAGCCCGGATGAATACTCAGCAGGTGCGCAATATACCCGCCTGTGCAACTTTCTGCAGTGGATACGGTTTGCTTCCGTTCCTTCAATAATTTTCCTACCGCTACTTCCATGGGTAGGTCTTCATCAATTACTAAATACTCTTTTACATTAATTTTCAATAGGTTAAAAAGGTTGTCTAATTCTTTATTTAAGGTCTTTTTTTCCAATGCCCAACTGCTTAAACGCAGCCTGACCATTCCAAAATTGGGCAGGTAAGCCAGTTTTACATGATCCGGCAGGGATGTTTCAAATTCATTGATAAGATCAGCCAGGAATGATTCCCCAATGCCGGCTGTTAGCAGGGTTCTGTGTTCAATAAAACCGGTATTGTACAATTCCGGGATCATGGGCAGCACGTGGTGGGTCATCATCCACTTCATTTCATGCGGTACTCCCGGCATGGCTACAAAAATCCTCCCGTCTCTTTTGAACAGCATGCCCGGTGCGGTTCCCTGCTCATTTTTTAATACCGTGCAGGTATCGGGTACCTCCGCCTGTTTGGCATTGCGCTCAATCATCGGGCGCTTTAATATCTGTTCAAACAGGTGGGTTAAATGCTCCAGGGTTGGCTGATCCACCACCATTTTGCCATTGAAGTATTCGCAGAGCAGCGGCTTGGTAATATCGTCGGCGGTAGGGCCGAGGCCTCCGGTGATTAAGATGATATCGGCTTTTTTGCTTTCCTCATCCAGGGCTTCCCAAATGTCCTGCCATACATCGCCTACCGCAACCCGGTGTTTTACCGCTACGCCGATTTTATTCAGTTCCTGCGCAATCCAGCTGCTATTGGTATCCACTACCTGTCCAATCAATAATTCATCTCCGATCGTGATGATCGTTGCATATATTTTACTCATATGGCTTCGTTGTTTCCCGCTGTAAAAAAGGGAGCTAATGTGTTTTTCAGGTCCTGCGGCATGACTGTTCTTTTGCCTGTCTGGGTGCTTATAAAATACAAAGTTACCTTTCCCGTAGTGAGCAATTTATCATTTTCATTGAAAACTTCATGGTAAAAGACAATTTCATGCTCCAGGGGGAGCTCCTTTAATACTGTTTTGATGGTAATCAGGTCGTCGTAATGTGCCGGCCTTAAATACCTTGTTTCCATGTGTACCACCGGCATTCGCACGCCCATTTCTTCCATTTCCTTATAGGTAAAACCAAGTGCCCTGATGCTTTCTGCACGGCCTACTTCAAAGTATTGCGCATAGTTTCCATAATAAACGATATTCATCTGATCCGTTTCTGCATACCTGACCCTTACTGTAGTATTGTGTTCGTACATGACTCTAATTTGTTGACAAACTTACAACCTTCTCCTGTTTTTCCACATATGCAGGCTTAACAATCCCTTACAAATCGGTCGGGCTATCTTTAACAAGCCTTTGAGTTTTAGTTCGGACAAATAAAAAAAACTTTGCCCATCTTATCCTTGCTCTATGTACAGAATTGCATTTACCCTTATCGCCGCTTCTTTGTTATTGGTTTATCAGCCGGTAGCTGCACAGCTTACGCAAACGAATATTGAACCGGATGCAGCATTTAAACAAGCGAAGCTTTTATACCAGCAGGAACAATACAGCCTTGCATATCCATTATTTAAAACGATGTACAGTAATGGCGTGCAGAATAGCAATATGCCGGTACAGGTTAAAACAGAAGCCCGGTTCTACTATATTATCTGCGGCCTGCAATTAAATGAACCCAATGCGGAGGCGATGGCTAAGGAGTTTATTGAAATGGAGCCCGATATGGCGCATGAGCAAATCATTGGCTTTTACCTGGGAGAATATTATTACCGGAAAAAGGATTATGGAAATGCGCTGGAGTTTTACGGAAAATCCAATATTGCCAACCTGAACAACAGGCAGATCGCCGAAATGAAATTCCACCAGGGTTATGCTTATTTTGTATTGCAGCAGTTCGATAAGGCCATGCCGCTGTTCAACAGCATTCGTCAGCTTCCAAAGGATCCCAATTACTTCGATGCCAACTATTACTATGGATTTCTCCTGTTCGGGGAAAAAAGATATGCAGAAGCCATTTCCTGCTTCCTGATTGCAGAGAAGGAGCCGGCTTACCACGAGGTTGTTCCTTTTTACCTGGCCGAACTCTATTACTTCAGCGGAGACAGAGATAAAGCACTGTCTTACGGAGAAACCGCACTTCAAAAAGGAGGACAATATTATGATCTGCAACTGAAACAGCTGGTGGGGCATATCTGGTTTGAGAAAAGAAAATTTGATAAAGCGCTTCCATACCTGGAACAGTTTGCAGCAGGAAAGGATAAAATAAGAAGGGAAGACCTTTATGAATTATCCTATTGCTATTATGAAGCAAAGAACTGGAAGAGATCCATTGAAGGATTCAAACAGATTGGAGGAGCAGCCGATTCTCTGGCGCAGAACAGTATGTACCTGCTGGCGGATGCCTACCTGAAAGTGAACGATCTGCAGAATGCCAGAAATGCTTTTCAGTTCTGTGCAGCCAATAACAGCAACCCTTCTCAGAAACAGGTTTCCTCTTTCCATTATGCCAAGCTTTCTTACGATTTGGGTTATTATGGTATTGCGGCAGATAGTCTTCGTTCCTTTATTGCATCTTATCCTGCATCGGTGTATCAGCCCGAAGCAAGTGAATTACTCATCAGCACGCTGGCGCATACCAGTAATTATAAGGATGGATTGGCATTGTACGAACAGTTACCCAACCGTTCTGAAAATGCAACCCGTATTTATCCGGCTCTTTTGTACGGAAGATCTGTGGAGCTGATCAATGACCATCAAACCGGGGCTGCTGAACAATTACTGGATCAGCTCTTAACTGTGCCGTATAATACCTCCGTTCTTCCCATGGCAAACTTCTGGAAGGGAGAACTGGCTTACAGAGCCGGCAAAACCGACCTGGCTATAACCTATTTGCAAACCTATCTGAAGAACCCTTCCCGCAACGGAGAAGTGAATTCCACCAATGCCCGCTACAACCTGGCTTACTGTTACCTGAAAAAGGAAAACTACCGGCAGGCCCGTGAACAGTTTGAACTGGTGAGCAAGTCCTTTGGCAATGCTTCCGATGATGTGGTGAGAGATGCCTACCTGCGAAGAGCCGATTGCCATTTCATGGACAAGGAGTACAAACAGGCATTGAATATGTATGAGCAGGTAATTCTTTCCGGATGGCCTGCGGCAGATTATGCCATTTACCAGAAAGCCATCATTGCAGGCGCACAGAACAGGCAGAATGAAAAGTTGCAATTACTGGCCTCCATTGAACGGCTATATCCCCAATCGCAGCTATTGCCCGGTACACGGATGGAGATTGCCAATACCTACCTGGCCGAAGAAGCTTTTGATAAGGCCGTTTTACCATTGCACCAGATTATTGATAATGATGTAGCTGTAGCCATTCATCCGCAGGCTTATCTGAAGCTGGGAATTGCCCAGTTCAATCTCAACAAGAACGATGCGGCACTGGACCAGTTCAAATTCCTGGTTTCCAAATTCCCGAACAGTCCGGAAACAGAAGCGGCCGTGGATTATATCCGTAATATCTTTATTGAAAAACAACAACCCTCCGAATACATCGGCTTCATGCAGGCCAACGGAAAGCAGGTCACTGCAACCGAGGCAGACTCGCTTACTTACCGGGCCGCCATGATTCGTTACGAAGCAAAAGACAATGCAGGCGCTCAATCCGGCTTTACCGAATATGTATTGAAATTTCCTGAGGGTCGTTATGCGCTGGAAGCCAATTATTTTCTGGCAGAGATCAATGTGGTGCAAAACAACCCTGCAGGCGCACTGTCATTTTATACAAAAGTAGCTGCACTGTCTCCCAATAAATATGCGGAGAGAAGCGCTTTGCAGGCGGCCCGTATTCTTTATTTTGATCAGAAGCATTACGCAGAAGCATCCCGCTATTATACCTTGCTGAAAAAGATTGCCCTTCAGCAGGAGAACAGGCTCGAAGCCATGAGAGGGTTGCTGCGTTGCCAGTTCAGGCAGCAGGAATGGAAGGAGGCTGCCCCCAATGCGGCTGAATTACTGGAACAGAAAGGCATTGCTGCTGACGACCGTTTGATGGCTGGATTCACTATTGCCCGGAATGAACAATTGAACAATCGCCCGGAGCAGGCCATAAAACAATACCAGACCTTATTAACGCAAGGCAAATCGGAGATTACTGCCGAAGCGCAGTACAGGGTAGCGGAATTATTGCTGCAACTGAACAAGCTGAACGAGGCGGAGAAGGCCGGTTTTGAAGTGATCAAAAAATTTGGTTCTTATGATTTTTGGGTAACCCGCAGTTATATCCTGATCGGGGATGTCTATTTCAAACAGGACGACCTGTTCAATGCAGAAGCCACTTACAAGAGTGTTGCTGACAACGCTACTATAACTGAGCTGCAAAAAGAAGCTGCCGATAAGCTGGCCCGGGTGATTGCACTGAAAAATAAAACCAATAAAGTAGACTAGTTAAAGCCGATATACCATGATGAGAAGGATAAAAATATTGTTGATACTGTTGCTGCTGATTGGCATGAATGCAGAAATAACAGCCCAGCGTTCTAAAAACAGGAAGAAATCTACCACTCAGGGTACTGTAAATAAAAAGAAGAAAGCGGTTGCTAAAAAGAAGAAGCCTGTAAAATCCGAACCCGGCAGTTCCATCAGCGGGGAAGGACTCCGGGATACCTCAGGAAGCAGGATGGTGGTGATTACTTCTGCTTTTAAGCCATCCCTCCAGTCTGCTGCCAAAATTAATTTTACGGCGGCAACCGCTGTGGCGGATACCGCAAAGCTTCCGTTGATCTATAAAGTTCCTGCTTATAACCTGTTTTTCACCTACCAGCCAATCGCTATTCAGCCACTGGCGCTTCCTACCGATTCCGGATGGGCATGGCAAAATAAGCACCGCATTAAAATTGGCGCGGGTAATCTGAGTACGGTGTTTGCAGAAGGCAGATTTTCATTTGGAGATGGCAAGAAGTCTATTACCCAGCTCCAGGCCGATTTTATTACGTCCAAGGGCAAGCTCTTTGCACAGCAATACAGCAAATTCGGGCTCGATGTTCAATCCATCATCAATACCAGCGAAAACCTGGAATGGACCACCCATGCTTTTTTCAATTCCACTACCCAATATAAATATGGTTATCAGCCTCCCACGTTAACGTATACCAAGGATGCGCTGAAATTGATTTATAATACGGTAGCGCTGGAAGCCGGTTTGAAGAACAAAGTGAAGAATGATGCCGGAATAGAGTATCATCCCCAACTCAGCTATTACCGGTTCTCCGATAACAACAGCGGGGCAGAGAATAACCTGATTTTTAAAGCGCCCATTGAAAAATCGTTGGGTAAAATGTTGTCGGTTCAACTTGGATTTACCGCAGATATTGCCAAAACCAATTTACCGGGTACAAGTATTTCGAACAACCTGTTTCATATCAACCCGGCTGTGGCTTTTACCACACCCAATTTCAGGTTGCATATTGGCCTTCAGCCTTCCTGGGACAACAGCCGGTATTCCATGCTGCCTGATATTGCTGCAGAAGCAAGACTTCCGGAAACCCATCTTTCCCTGGAAGCAGGGTGGAAGGGGTATTTTAACAAGAACAGTTACCGCTCACTGGCCGGATTCAATCCATGGATCGGGGGTTTGAACAGTATGCTCAATACCCGTGTAAGAGAACAATATGCCGGCATTAAAGGCACAGTGGGTAATCATTTGTCTTTCAACGGACGCGTATCATTGATGCGATTAGACAACCAGCCGGTGTTCATCAACGATGCACTGGATGGCAAAACCTTTCTGCCCGTTTTTGAACCTGAAATGGACCTGTTCAGGATTCACGGGGAGCTGAACTATACGGTGCAGGAATCTTTTTCACTCATGGCTTCCACCGTTTTTTCACGGTACAGCGGCCTTGCGGTGAATGCGGATGCATGGGGGCTGATTCCATTTGAAATAACCGGTTCTGCTTTATGGAAGCCATTGAAAGACCTGCAGGTAAAGGCAGACCTTTTTTACCGGGATGGCAGCAGGTACAAAACTGCCGGTGGTTTTCCGTTAACAGGCAAACTGGGCGCCGGCACAGACCTCAATCTGGGAGCTGAATTTGGAGTTAGCAAGCAACTGAATGTTTGGCTGCAGATGAATAATTTATTCAATAATGCCTATCAGCGCTGGTACCAGTATCCGGTATTTGGTTTTAATGTTATGGCAGGAGTTGTATATTCGTTCCAGTAAACAGAGCAGTTCATGAATCAATACCTCCATAAATACCTGGTGCTCAATCAAAAATTGAGTATTCCTGATGTAGGTAATCTCACAATAGAACCCAATGGCGCACAGCTGGATGTAAACAACGGTTTGTTATTTGCTCCTGCACCCGCACTTCGTTTTAAGCAGGAACCTACTACTGCAGCCGATAAATTTTTTTACGACTTTCTGGCACAGGAAATGGGCGTGGATGAGGTAGTGGCGATCAGAAGTTTTCACGATTATCTCTATACACTCAAGTCTACTTTAAATACTCCGCAGGGTACCCATATACCCGGAATAGGACATCTGCGTAAAGAAAACAACGGATATATTTTGTTTTCTCCCGAAAAAACGCTGAATGAATTGATGCCGCAGGTAAAACTGAATCCATCCTACCAGTTGCCCAAAAAAGAGGCGGCGGCGCTTCCTGAAGAAGAGGAAGAACGTGAGTTGACTGAGCAGGAGGAAGAAGATATCCGCGAACTGCTGGGACAGGAGTCGCAGGAGGGCAAGGCCGACTACTGGTGGGTGTATGCCATTATCCTGTTGTTGATTGGTATCGGCGCATTGTTATTTTATTACGTTTAGGTTTTATCGTACAACCAATATTGGAATGTCTTCATTAATACATCGTACTCATTGCCCTGCCTGTTCTTCGGAGGCCATTCATCCTTCGCTGACTGCGGTTGATTATACGGTCAGCAGGGAAAGCTTTTCCATCTGGCATTGTGATACCTGCTCATTGCGCTTTACACAGGATGTCCCGGACATGGAAGGCATTGGGGCTTATTATCAATCAGACAGCTATGTTTCGCACAGCGATACCAGGGAGGGATTGATCAATAAACTCTATCACCTGGTAAGAAATTATACACTGGGACAGAAATACAAACTGGTCAAAAAAATGACCGGTTTATTTACCGGTCAACTGTTGGATATCGGCGCCGGCACCGGCGCATTCAGCAATACCATGCAATCGAAAGGATGGCTGGTGAAAGGACTGGAGCCCGACGGCACTGCAAGGGCGCAGGCGGAGAAAAATTATGGACTTGAACTGCAGACCCCTCATGCCATTCATCAACTTGAAGCAGGCAGTTTTGATGTGATCACTTTATGGCATGTGCTGGAGCATGTGCACGACCTGGACGGATACTGGAATCATTTTAAAAAATTACTCAACGAAAACGGACAACTGATCATTGCCGTTCCGAATTATACCTCTTCCGATGCAAGGCATTATGGCGCTTATTGGGCTGCATATGATGTGCCCAGGCATCTCTACCATTTTTCGCCGGCTGCGATGGAAGAACTCGGCCGGAAATACGGGTTTGAACTAAAGACCACATTGCCCATGTGGTTTGATTCTTTTTATGTATCCATGCTGAGCGAGCAATATAAAAACGGGAAATCCAACCTGGCAGCCGCTTGCTGGCAGGGGCTTTTATCCAATCTGAAAACCCTGTTCAACCAGAACAAATGCAGCTCTGTTATTTATGTGTTCCGCAAGGGAAGTATGGTTAATTCAATTTGATCTCGTACAGTGCCGGCCATCTTTTCCCCGTGATATAAAAGCTTTTCCGAGCTGCATCGTAGGCAATTCCGTTCAACACATCTTTGTTGGGATAAATGGGCTGATTGGTTTTTTGCAGCAGATCGGTAAAGTCCATCCTTCCGGTTACGGAACCCGTAGCCGGATTGATCTTTACAATTAAATCCGTATTGTAGATATTGGCATAGATGGATCCATCCACAAACTCCAGTTCGTTGAGATTGCTCACATAGCCGTTATTGTCCGATACACCAAGGGTCCTTTCCACCTTAAAGGTCTCGGGGTTTACATAGTACAGATTGCTTCCGCCTGTACTGATGATGAGTTGTTTGCCATCGGTGGTAATACCCCAGCCTTCATAGGTCCAGTCAAATTCTTTTTCTTTTTTGAAGCTGGCGGCATCGTATACAAATACCTTGTGCTCCTGCCAGGTGAGTTGGTATATTTTATTGTTCAGCAGGGTTATGCCTTCCCCAAAATAGTTATTGCCGATGGTGACTTTCTTCTCGGATTTTCCGGTAGCTACATTGAAGGTGAGAATCTTTCCTTCCCCATACCAGCCGGTTCCTTCGTAGAGTGTATTGTTATGCCAGAACAGGCCTTGTGTATAAGAAGACGTGTCGTGCGGAAATACTTTTACAATGGAATAGTTGATTACAGCAGGCGTCTGGATGGCCTGGTTGATCACAGGTTCATTCGCTTCATTGGAATGCTCTTTACAACTGCTGAAGAGGAGCGTACCCAGCAGCAATAATCCGGCAATTTTTTTCATAACTAATTGTTGCAATAAAAGTAGGAAAGAATTGTTCATATTTTTTCAATCATCCCGAGACTAACATTTTTGTAACGGTTTCGGCAATCACCGGGGTAAGCGCTACCCCCATTCCGTTGCAGGCAATCGCCGCAATTACATTGGCCGAAACAGGCTGGCAAAGCGGAAGCTTGTTGGGTGTGAACCCCATAATGCCGCTCCAGTGCTGAACAATTTCGATGGGCTGGTCGGTATCCAGGTGCTGCTGCAGGAACCGGAGCAGGATATCCCGGATAAAATCGGAACCTTCCAGGCCGGTGGTGCGTTCATTGTTGAAGTCGCTGTTCCTCGCGCCGCCCAGGAGGATTTGGTTGCCGATATTTCTCCAATAATAGAAGCCTTCATCGAAATGGAATGTACCCTTTGTTTTTAAGCCGGCAATAGGTGCAGTGAGTATGATCTGTCCCCTGGCCGGTTCAATATTTAATTGGGGCAGGAGTGCACCGGTAAATCCATTGGTGCAAACCACCAGTTGGTTTGACCTGAGCGATACGGGATGATTGGTGTTGAGTTCAATTCCGTTGCCCGTTTCTACCCATCCTGAAACGTTGATCCCATTCAGGATTCTTACTCCTTTTTGAAGCGCAATGCGGGTAAGGCCATTGACCAGTTTGCCGCTGTGGATGCCGGCTTCCAGCGGATTAAATATCAACTGGTCAAAATCCTTTAATCCAATAGCAGCTAATTGGTCTGTAGCATTAAGAAAGCTGTGATCTGTTCCCGTGATGGGTTTCAGTAAACCATTGAGGTAATGAATCTGGCTATCGAGCAGATCAGCCCCTGCATAATTTTTCAATGGCTCGTATCCGCCACAGGGATCCAGTGCTATGGTATTTCCGGAAAGATAGGTCTTGATTTTTTGGATGCCTTTGTAACGCATTTCAACAATACGCAACATGGCATCGGTACCCATTTTGGCCTCGTCTGCAAGCAGTTCGGTTAAACTGCCGAAACAGGCAAAGCCCGCATTCCGGGTGGATGCACCGAGTGGTGAGCTGTGTCGTTCTACGATCGTTACTGAAAGGGAAGGGGCTTTCTGCAGCAATTCAATGGCTGTCCACAAGCCCATAAGTCCGCCTCCAATGATGATTACATCGCTGTGGGCATAATAAGTTTCCTGTTCCCAGAGAGAGGGCAGACTCATATATTGTTGTTATACGTTGAAGCGGAAGTGCATGATATCCCCGTCTTTTACTACATATTCCTTACCCTCAATGCGCAAACGGCCATTTTCCCTGCAGGCTGCTTCGCTGCCATATTTGATGAAATCTTCGTAAGCAATGACTTCTGCTTTGATGAATCCTTTTTCAAAATCAGTATGAATTACACTGGCGGCCTGCGGGGCTTTCCATCCCTTATGAATGGTCCAGGCTCTTACTTCCTGAACGCCCGCTGTAAAATAAGTGTCGAGATTCAGTAATTTATAGGCAGTCCGGATTAACCGGTTCAGGGCTGGTTCCGTCATTTTGTATTCTTCCATGAACATCTGCTTGTCTTCCGGATTGTCCATTTCTGCAATCTGCGCTTCAATATTGTTGCACATCACAATCACTTCCGCACCTTCTGCTTCCGCCACCGCTTTCAGCTTATCTGAAAACGCATTGCCAGTATGCATCGACGCCTCATCCACATTGGCTACGTACAATACAGGTTTGTCTGTAAGGAGGAATAGGTCTGCAATGGCAGCGTTGTCTTCCTTGCTCAATCCCATGGAGTGAATACTTTTTCCGGCATCCAGGTGAGCCTTGCATTTGCTGAGGATTTCAAACTCCGCTTTGGCCTTGGTATCGCTGCCCACACGGGCCATTTTTTCTACCCGCTGCATCTTCCTTTCCACACTGTCCAGGTCTTTCAGCTGCAACTCGGTTTCAATGATTTCCTTGTCGCCGATCGGGTTGATAGCGCCTTCTTCACGCAGCACGTTCTCATCTTCAAAGCAACGGATCACATGAATAATGGCATCTACCTCCTTGATATTTCCGAGGAATTTATTTCCCAGGCCTTCTCCCTTACTGGCGCCTTTTACAAGGCCTGCAATATCCACAATCTCAATCTGGGTAGGAACCGTTCTTACCGGCAATACCAGCTCAGCCAGTTTGTCCATACGGGTATCGGGTACGTCTACCAGGCCCACATTGGGTTCGATGGTGCAAAAACGATAGTTGCTCGCCTGCGCTTTCGCACTATTACTAACTGCGTTGAACAAGGTTGATTTTCCAACATTGGGTAACCCTACTATACCTGCTTGTAAAGCCATTTTCTGCTCTTTTAAATTTTGAGGGGGCAAAGGTACGAAATCCGCTTGGTAAATTAAGGCAATCGCTTACCTTAGACGCATGGCACTGAACTACGTATGGATCCTGTTTTTCATCATTGGCCTCGTAATCGCTTTGATCAAACTCATTGTGTTTCAGGACTACGAAATTTTCCGCAAACTGGTAGAAGGCATTTTCGATGCTTCCAAATCTTCTGTAATGGACATTGCCCTCCCGCTTACGGGTGTGATGGTTTTCTTTATGGGATTGATGAATATCGGAGAGAAGGCCGGCGCCATCAATTTCCTGGCAAGGATCCTGAATCCGTTCATGAAGCGTTTGTTTCCGGAAGTACCCGATCAGCACCCTGCCATGGGGCAGATGGTGATGAATTTCAGCGCCAATATGCTTGGGCTGGATAATGCGGCAACACCTTTCGGATTGAAGGCCATGGAAAGTCTGCAAACACTAAATCCCCAAAAAGAAACCGCCTCCAACGCGCAGATCATGTTCCTGGTGTTGCATACCAGCGGGCTTACCTTAATTCCCTTGTCCATCATCGCGTACAGGGCAGGAGCGGGCAGTACCAATCCTACCAGTGTATTTGTACCGCTGATGCTGGCTACTTCGGTAGCTACCATTGCCAGTATCGTCATCACCGGTTTGTACCAGCGGTTAAGATTTGACCGGGTATTAATTGCCTGGATCGGAACGATTGCAACCGGGATCTTTTTATTTGCCTGGTTCATACAGGGATTGCCTTCCCAGAAAGATATTCCGGTTCCGACTTTACTGACCAAAGAAACCTTCAGCAATGTGCTGGGTAATATCATCCTCTTCCTGATCATCTGTACATTCATCATTGGCGGTTATTTAAAGAAAGTAAATGTATTTGATGCTTTCATTGATGGCGCCAAGCAGGGATGGGAGGTGATACTGAAAGTAATTCCCTACCTGGTGGGGATGCTGGTTTCCATTCGGGTGTTCCGGGAAAGTGGTGCACTGGATGCCATCATCAACGGCATCACCTGGTGCTTTACGGTAGTTGGCGCTTCCGGTGAATTTGTTCCCGCGTTGCCGGTTGCCATTATGCGCCCTTTCAGTGGCGGCGGCGCCAGGGGCCTGATGCTGGATATTTTTAAAACACATGGTCCGGATAGTTTCATTGGCCAGTTGGCCAGTACCTTCCAGGGTAGTGCGGATACCACTTTTTATATCATTGCCCTGTACTTTGGCAGTGTGGGTATCAAGCGGGTGCGTTATGCCATCTGGGCTGGTATGCTGGCGGATCTGATCGGAGTCATTGCCGCGATCGGGATTGCATATATCTTCTTTAAATAAAATCCTGTTTCAGCAAATCAATCAGGTGTGCTACGCATGCGCTATGTACGAAAGCTTATTATACTTCGGCCAGCTCCATCACAATCGCCCATTCTTCGGGGGTAACAGGCTGTACAGAGAGCCTGCCTAAACGTACCAGCGCCATATTGGCCAGGCGTTTATCTGCTTTAACCGTTGCGAGTGAAACCGGTTTTTGTAATTTTTTATGCGGCTTGAAATCCACTACCACCCAGGCCGGATCATCTGTGGAAGGATCCTGGTAAAATTCTTTCGCTACTTTTGCAATTCCCACAATTTCCATTCCCTCATTGCTATGGTACCAGAAAGCCAGATCGCCCTTCTTCATGGCTTTTAAATTGTTGCGGGCCTGGTAGTTCCTCACACCGTCCCAAAAAGTCTGTTTATCTTTCTCAAACTGGTCCCAACTGTACTTGAATGGTTCAGATTTAATGAGCCAATAGTTCATACTTTTTTGAATTAACCGGTGAAAATTTATAATTCCCTTTCTTCAAATTCAACACCTTCTTCGGCCAATGCTTTCAGAACAGGTTCGTAAATATCCGCCAGGATCGGAATATGCAAACCACGCAGGGCGATCTTGTTTTCCAGCAGGAGCGTAGCGGCTATGCCCAATGGCAGGCCCACTGTTTTGGCCATTGCCGTACGCAATTCATCATCACCCTTTACGATCAGGGCGCTCTGAATGCTATGCGCTTTTCCGTTTAAGGTGTATTCAATTTCGTGCAGCATTACAATCAGGTCTTTGTCTCCTTTTGCCAGTTTCCATTTTTCCTCAATCAGTTGCTGCAGAACGGTGGAAACGGGTTGTTGTCCTTTATTGATGAGTTGCGGGTCACTGAGTCCGAGGAATTCAAACTGCTGTTTCAGCAATGGGGTATCCAGTATAATATTGTTCCTGGTCAGGTGGTTCTTTAAAAAATCAGCATAGCTGAGACCATCTGTATCAATGATGGCTTCATCGGAAGTAAGTCCCGCTTCAATCACTTTCTGCCAGCCGGTGCAGTAATCGGGGTAACGCAGTGTGGTGCGCACAAAGGTGGAGGACTCATTCAATCCATACACGGGAATATAACTCAGCGAATCGCGGTTGGGATAAAAGGCCAGCGGACCCAGTCCTTTGATATCGACTGTGCCGCAATCCCGGAACATATGGAGGTATTCCATTTCCCGGATAGCATTGTTCTCTTTGTAAATGGCGCCTGCCTTTCCTGCTGTAACCACATTGCGCGGGTTCCAACTGATCTTGTAATGCCAGGGATTGTTATCGCTTTGGGGCGCAACCAGTCCGCCGCAATGAGATTTAAACGTGGTGATTTTTCCACCCTGCCGGTGAATATCATCAATCATCTTCATGGCACTCATATGATCTATACCCGGGTCCAATCCCATCTCACCTAAAAACAATAATCCTGCATCGGCGATTTCCTTTTCCAGTTCACGGATCGACGGGTCAATATAAGAGGCGGTCAGCAGGTGTTTTTTCAGTAGTAAACAGTCTTTGGCCACCAGGTGGTGCAGGGCAGGGGGCATCATGGAAATGACCACATCTGCTGCGGCAATTAATGCCTTTCTCTCTGCATCATCGGTCAGCTGTATGGCTTTTGCCCTCAATGTTTCAAAGCCGTTGGTTTTAGCCCGGATGGTTTCGAGATTCATGTCGGCCACCGTACAAATCCATTGATTCCGGCGGGTTACTTTACCTAAAAATTCAATCAAAACAGTAGCAGATTTGCCTGCTCCAAAAAGTAAAATATGCTTTGTAGTACTCATATAAAAAGGATGGTTCGGCTGGTATAAAAAAATAAATATAGAACAATTGGTGCTAATAGGTGAAAATCAACCTATTATGTATGTTCACAACTGTGGATAAAACCCGTAAAAAACCTTGATTTTAAAGGGGTTTCAACCATTTAAAAAAGCTATCTTCGCCAACCTACATTGAGCGGAAATTTTGCCGCTTAAAGAACTTAATTCAGAACGATAAAGATACATGGAAGAGAATCTATTGCCGGAACAAACGAGCGACAACGATCGTATCATACAGGTGAATATTGAGGAGCAGATGAAAACGGCCTATATCGACTATTCGATGTCGGTAATTGTGGGTCGTGCCCTGCCCGATGTGCGGGATGGTTTCAAACCCGTACACCGCCGCGTGTTGTATGCCATGAACGAACTGGGCAACAACAGCAATAAGCCTTTTAAAAAATCCGCCCGTATTGTGGGTGAGGTAATGGGTAAGTATCACCCGCATGGTGACAGCGCCATTTACGACACCCTGGTGCGTATGGCCCAGGAATGGACCCTGCGTTACACACTGGTAGACCGCCAGGGTAACTTTGGTAACCAGGACGGGGATCCACCGGCAGCCATGCGTTATACCGAAGCAAGATTACAGCGCCTGGCAGAGTCCATGCTCGATGATATTGAAAAAGAAACCGTAGACTTTCAGTTGAACTTTGATGATTCGCTGGAAGAGCCTACCGTTTTGCCTACCCGTATTCCACAATTACTGATCAATGGTTCCTCCGGTATTGCCGTGGGTATGGCTACCAATATGATGCCGCATAACCTGAACGAAGTGATTGATGGTTGCGTGGCTTATGTAGAAAACAGGGATATTCTGATCGAAGAGCTGATGAACTATGTGAAGGCGCCCGACTTTCCAACCGGCGGTGTGATTTATGGAATGGAAGGAGTACGCCAGGCATTACTGACCGGTAGAGGCCGTGTGGTGGTTCGTGGTAAATGTACGGTGGAGGCCAAGCCCAACGGCAGGGAAATGATTGTAATCACGGAGGTTCCTTACCAGGTGAGCAGGGATACACTAACCGACAGAATTGGTCAACTGGCCATTGATAAAACGGTGGATGGTATTTCGGATGTGGGTAACCAGAGTAACAAGGATGGTACCCGTATTGTGGTTGAACTGAAGAAGGATGCCGTTGCACAAGTGGTGATCAACCAGTTGTACAAATACACGGAATTGCAGACCAGTTATGGTGTCAATAATGTTGCATTGAGCAAGGGTCGCCCCAGAATCATGAACCTCCGCGACCTGATCAGCGAGTTTATTGAGTTCAGGATGGAAGTGGTGATCCGCAGGGCCAAATTTGAATTACGCAAGGCCGAAGAGCGTGCCCATATTCTGGAAGGTTACCTCAAAGCGCTGGATCACCTGGATGAAGTGATTCGCCTGATCCGCGCCAGCAGAACGCCGGATGAAGCCAAAGAAAGCCTGATTCAGAAAAGCAAGGAAGAAAAATGGTACCTCAACCAGGCCATGTTCGCCGATATTACTGACGATCTGTACAAACAGGAAGAGGGGTTATCCGATGCACAGGCTAAAGCCATCCTGGAACTGCGTTTGCAGCGTTTAACAGGAATGGAGCGCGACAAGATTGTGGATGAATTTAATGACCTGATGAAAACCATCAGGGGGTTGAGAGCCCTATTGGCGAGCGAACAACTGCGTTACGACCTGATCAAAACCGAATTGCTGGAAATCAAAGCCAGGTTCGGCGACGAACGCAAGAGCGAAATTCAATACCTCGCGGATGAAATGCGCATTGAAGACCTGATTGAAGATGAAGATGTGGTGATTACCATTTCTCATTTAGGTTATATTAAGCGTACCTCTGCTACAGAATACCGCCAGCAGAAAAGAGGTGGCCGGGGAGCGGTTGGCTCCAAGACCAGGGAAGAAGATTTTGTAGAACACCTTTTTGTTGCATCCACCCACGATACCATTCTTTTCTTTACTGAGAAAGGGCGTTGTTACTGGATGCGTGTATACGAAATTCCGGAAGGAGAGAAGCAGGGCAAGGGAAGGGCTATTCAGAACCTGATTCAGTTGCCAGGAGATGATAAGGTGAAAGCCATTCTCAATGTGAAGAAGATTGACGATAAGGAATTTGTTCAGAACCATTACATAGTGCTGTGTACCAAGAAAGGGATCATCAAGAAAACTTCCCTGGAAGATTTCAGCAGGCCAAGGGCCAATGGGGTGAATGCCATTACCATTGTGGAAGGGGATGAATTACTCGAAGCCCGGATGACCGATGGAAACAGCGAGATCATGATGGCCGTTAAAAGCGGCAGAGCCATCCGTTTCCCTGAAGAAAAAGTACGTTCTACCGGAAGAGGTGCAATCGGTGTTACCGGTATTGAAGTAGACGATCATACAGATGAAGTGGTTGGCATGATTTGTGTAAATAAAGACGATGCAGATCATACGGTGCTGGTAGTGAGTGAAAAAGGGTTTGGTAAGAGAACCGCTATTGAAGATTACCGGATTACCAACAGGGGTGGAAAAGGCGTTAAAACCATCAGCGTAACAGAGAAAACCGGTAAGCTGGTTGGTATCCTGTATGTGAAGGAAGTGGAAGACCTGATCATTACCTGTAAGTCCGGTATTACCATCCGCACCGGTATCGTTGATATCCGCGAAGCAGGGCGGGCAACGCAGGGTGTTAAACTGATCCGTTTGGATGATACAGATGAAATAGCTGCTATTTCTCAAATTGAGGAACATGCAGACGAAGAGCAGGAAACCGCAGTTACAGAAGGAGCGGAAACTCCGGTTGCAGAAAGCACGGAGGCCTCGGGTGAAGATATCTCCAACAACCAGGAATCAACCGATAATACAGCGGCTTCCATGGATGCCGGTGAACCAATTAATTAACCAACTTTAAAAGACCCCATATGAAGTATTTTTTCTCCGTTCTTTTCAGCATTGGATTATTAAATGTTGCGATTGCGCAGGATTATAAGAAGGTGCAAACAATGGTGCTGCTCGGTAAACCGGAAGAAGCAAAAACAGAAATCGATAAACTCTCTGTAGATGCCAAAGCCCAGAATAAACCGGAAACCTGGTACTGGAAATCAAAAGTATATGCTTCTATTTATAAGAATGAAGCTTTGAAAGCCAAATATCCTGATATTTCCAAAGAAGCAGACGAAGCATTCAAAAAGTATATAGAATTGGATCCTGCTTTTGCCCAGGTAAAAGAAAAAGGAGCGGAAGGTTTTTTTGATATGTATTCTACCTCTTTTAATACAGGTCTGAGTGATTTCAAAACCAAAACATGGCCTGCCGCTGCACTCGATTTTGAAACAGCTACTTATTACAGCGATTTCATCTTCAGGAACAAATGGGCTAACTCTGCGGCTGCATTTGATACCACTTCCATTCTTTATGCGGCCTATGCCAACCAGAATGCGCAGAAAATGGACCACGCGGCTAAATACTATTCCCGTTTAGCTGAAGCTAAAGTAACCGGAGAAAACTTCCAGGATATTTATAAGTTCATGGCCGATTTCAACATCAAGAAAAAGGACAAACCCGCTTTTGACCATTTTGTAGCATTGGGCCGGGAGGTGTATCCGAAAGAGAACTGGGAAGATTATGAGATCGAATACATCGATCAGAATTTTGACCTGGCTCAAAAAGCGGAATTCTATGATAAAGGCGATGCCGCAGGTACTTTGACCGAAAATCAATACCTGCAGTTTGGCGATGTGTTTGTGAATGTCCGCTTAAAAGAAGCCGATACTTCCATCCACGATCAGTATACCCGTAAGGGCGTGGAAGCGTTTAAAAAAGCATATGCTAAAAACCAGCAAAATGCGCTTGCAGCCTATAACGTAGCCGTTATCTACTATAATTTTTTCAATGAAGCAGACGACAAATACGCTGCCAATATCAGGGCGTTACAGCAACTGAACGCCAATAAGCCGGTTATCAAGGATCCTAAGAAGAAAGTAGCAGAAGAGGCTAAATTCAAGGCCCAGGTAGATGAACTGAAAAAAGCCAACCAGGTGGTAGAAAAAGAAGCAACAGACAATGTAGATGTTGCCATCGACTGGTTAACCAAGTCTTATGTAATTTTGAAAGAGAAAGCTACCAGAACCAATACAGAGCGGAACGTGATCAACAAAACGGTAGATTTCCTTGCAAATCTCTATTCTTATAAAATGAATAAGGTGAGAGGTAAGGATCCAAAAGCATTTGACGCGCTCGAAGCCAAGTACAAAGAGTTCGATGCGCTGCATAGTACTTTCAAATAAACCAGCCTGCTGAATAAATTTTTAAAACCCGTTCTGATTTTTTTAGAACGGGTTTTTGGCTTAACAGGGTACATGCGTAACATATGTTACAATATTTTTATTGGTTATAGGCGTACTTTGCAGTAATCAATTACAGTTCAATGAAATATATCATTATTGGAGGTGTTGCAGGCGGAGCCAGCACAGCTGCACGTTTAAGGAGAATGGATGAACAGGCAGAAATTATCCTGTTCGAAAAAGGGAGTTATATTTCTTATGCCAATTGCGGCCTGCCTTATTATATAGGAGAAGTGATCACCGAAAGAAATAAATTATTTGTGCAAACCGCAACTTCCTTTAAACAGCGGTTCAATATAGATGCAAGGGTACAGGCGGAAGTGTTGAAGATTGATACTGCTACTAAAAATGTACAGGTAAAGAACCTTCAAACCGGGGAAACTTATACGGAGTCCTACGATAAACTTGTATTATCACCGGGAGCGGAGCCGGTTCGTCCTCCACTGGATGGAATCAACAGCGAAGGCATTTTCACGTTGAGGAATGTAATGGATACCGATAAAATCAAGGAATATGTAAGCCGTTTCCCCAAAGGGAAGGCTGTTGTAATCGGGGCTGGTTTCATCGGTCTGGAGATGGCAGAAAACCTGCATCACCTGGGTATGAGCGTAACCATTATCGAAATGGGTAACCAGGTGTTGGCGCCGGTAGACTTTCCAATAGCAGCGCTGGCACAGCAACATATCCGTTCCAAAGGAGTAGACCTGAAGTTGAATACAGCCGTTACCGGATTTACCCGGGCAGGTGACGGGCTGCAGGTACAGATCAAAGAGAAGGAGCCAATAGAAGCGGATGTGGTGATCCTGTCCATTGGCGTGAAACCGGATACCAGGCTGGCTGTGGAAGCCGGAATAGACATTGGCAAGGGGCGCGGGATACTGGTGAACGAATACCTGCAAACATCCAATCCGGATATTTATGCCGTGGGTGATGCCATTGAATTCATCAATCCAATAACGGGCAATTCCATGCCAACCTACCTGGCCGGACCTGCCAACAAACAGGGAAGAATCTGCGCCAACAATATCGTATTCGGCAATCATCAGCAATATCATGGATCCATCAATACGGCAATCGTAAAAATATTTGACCTGACCGTAGCGGTTGCAGGCGTGGCCAGCAAACACCTGAAAGCCGCCGATATAGAACACCATGTATCAACAACGCATAGTGGCTCACACGCCGGATATTATCCCGGATCGGAGCAAATGACCATGCAGATCAATTTTTCACCAAAAGATGGCAAATTGTTAGGCGCCCAGATTATTGGAGTTGATGGAGTAGATAAGCGCATTGATACTTTATCCTCCGTAATACAACGCGGAAGCACTATCAATGAACTGACTGAATTTGAGCATGCATACGCGCCACCATATTCATCAGCCAAGGATCCGGTAAACATGGCCGGTTTTGTTGCAGAGAATATCATTCAAAAAAGGATCCAGGTAGTTCCCTGGACGGTGGTAGAGCAGATTGAAGCAAATGATTTGCTGGTGGATGTGCGGATGCCGGATGAATTTGCTGCCGGAAGTATTCCCGGGGCAGTCAATATTCCGGTAGACGACCTGCGGGGCCGTTTGAATGAGCTGCCAAAGGATCGGGGTATCTATATTTATTGCCAGATTGGTTTAAGGGGTTACCTGGCTCAAAGGATTTTATTACAGAATGGATTTACCCGGGTGTACAATATTTCCGGTGGCTATAAATTGTGGGAGCCTTGTAACAAGGAAGCCGCTTTGCTGAAAGAAGCCGCTTTGCTGAAACAGGAGGTGTATGCTTATTAACAGGGTGGTTTAAATTGTTTGGTTTTGTTTTGTTGATTAATAGTTAATGGTTCGAAGGATAAGGGGAAGCGATTCCCCTTATTTAATAAATAGTCTATTTAACATAACATTAATTATAAGAAATACGTATTGTCTGTTTAAT
>JAECQP010000006.1 GCA_015999745.1 Sphingobacteriia bacterium
ATCTTGCTACACTAAAAATCACTGAGGCAATCAGTATTCTCAGAACGATTGACAAAGAAATAGATAATGTGTTAGCCAACTTCGAAGAGCCCGGGAAAATTGATTTAGCCAGCTATATGGAAAAGAACTTCATGTTCAATTTGCCTTTGGAAAAGTTTGGCTATCTGACAGGTCGCAGCCTGACGACTTTTAAACGGGATTTTAGCAAAGCCTTCAACACAACACCACAAAGGTGGCTTACAAAAAAACGGTTGGAATTAGCACACTACCAATTCATTGAAAAGAAAAAGAAACCAATTGATGTTTGCTATGAAGTCGGTTTTGAAAACCTGTCGCACTTTTCCTATGCCTTTAAAAAGCAATTTGGCTACACACCAACAGCGCTCACAGAACAAAAAGCAGGCCATTGAGAAAGTAGTGCCATAATTTGGCAGTACCCGAAACTAACGCCTGATTTCTACCCTTGTACCCACAGGCAGGAGGTTGAAAAGCTCCTGGATATACATATTCTTGGTGCTGATGCAACCCTCCGTCCAGTTCCGGTATTGGTCGATGGCATAGTCTTCGTGCGGCCATGTGCCGTGGATGCCAATCTCGCCACCTATCCTGGCGCTGGCGGGGATCAATCCTGCAGCTTTTCGCTGATTGAATTTTTCAATACTCTCCTGGTTAGGGTAATCAATCATCATAAAGCGGGTCCATTTCTGGTGCTTTCTTTTTCCGGCAATATGAAAAATGCCTTCAGGGGTTTTACGGTCGCCCTGCATCATTTTATCTCCCAGGTCCGTACTGCCAAAAACAACAGGATAGGTAGCCATCCATTCTCCTGTGGAATCGTACACTTTTAACGCATACTCGCTCTTGATCACATACACAGAGTAAGTGTCTTTATCAGCCGTAAGGGGATTGATGGTTTTGTGCTTTCTGAACGATGTGGTAATCATTACCCCACCCAACAAAACAATCCAGTAAGCCAGGGTTTTCATGAAAGTTTTTCTTTATAAACGGAAAGTAGCAAAAATCATTGTAGTTGGCCTGTTAATTATGGGTCCGTTAACAGGTATAATAGAAACGCTCCCTGAAAAGGGAGCGACTATTAACATGAGAAAAAAGAGACTGCTTAGTTACCAGCGGCTAAACCGGATTCCGACTGTATAAGGGAACTGTTCTACGCGGGTAATATCTTTCTGAAATTTATTCAGGCTGTAAGAACCATACAAACGCACAGGACCGATGCCCATTTCCCCGATGGCTGCAAATCTCCATGGCTCCAGGTTAAAGTCTCCATTGATTTTTTGCTTGCCACGCTCTGAACTTACCTGCTTGTTGCGGCTGCTTAGTAAGTATCCCGCGCTTACGCCCGCACTAAAGCTGAACCCCTTGCGGCTATTGGGTGTAGTATTCACATTCACCATAAAAGGAACGGTAAGGTACCCGGCATAGAGTTTGTTTTTGCTGAAACCAATAGAATCGTTGTAAACATATGGCTGAGGGTCTTTGCGGTAACTCAGGCGGGTATCATACCTGAAGTTGTACATTTCCAGTCCCAGGCCATATTTCAGGTTCAGTACATGCTTGCTTACATTCAGTTTCTGCATGAAGAACCAAAGGTTTACATTGGTAGATTTTCCGGTAATCAGGCGATAGCTGTCTGCATTCACCGGGCCATCTGCGGGCCTGAGCGTTCTGAAATAACTACCGGCCTGCGCATACCCATAATCGGTATTATCGCGCATATTGGCAAATCCCAGATCCAGTATCCACCAGTTGGTGCTGATATTTTTATTCCTTGCCGGGCGGCGTTCTATTCTCAGCAGCATGTCCAGGTCGAGGTTCTTATTCTTCTTTTTGTAACTGGTTTCATCATCCGTTCCGCCTTTGCTTTTTTTGATGATGATGAAATTGCCCACTTTAACCGTATCTGTTTTGCTTTCAGTACTATCGGTTTGCGCAAAAGTTGTTCCTGCAGCAAACAAGCATGCTGCCATTGTCAGAATTCTTTTCATAAAATTGCTTTACTTATTTGTGTCGATTTTATCGTCTTCCTGTCTGGATTTTGAACGGAATATGGTACCCGCTTTTCTAAGGAACCCCCGGAGTTTATCCCTGTTGATTTCCATAGTACCCACATAAAGACTTTTACTGTTATCATCTGTATCCAATTCTTTATATACGGTTGGTTTGATCAGGTCTGCACGATCATTGTCTGCCTCCTGTACCTGGTTAAACATATTTTGTTTTTCTTCACCATCACTCAACGCAGCCGTATTGGTTTCAGCTTGCAGATTTGCCGCATTTACGGTTTCGATGCGCTCCGCTGCCTGATTTGCAGGAAGGGTCATTTCACCGGAAGCCGCCATCAACCGGCTGTTATCCGGAACCGGCTCCGTAACTGCATCACTTTTTTCAACTGCAGGAATTACTATTGTATTTCTTTTGATCTCCTGTTGCAGGATCACTACTTCAGGAGATTGCTCAATGGTTCCATTGTTCAGCGACACGCTGCTATTGTTGTTTACAGCAGATGGTTTACCGGCAGGCATTACAGGCGCATTGGCAGCCAGCGGCGCAGAGGTCTTTTGCACTGCATCCTCTGGAACAAGCATCCACACAGAGAATGCGAGACCTGTTAATACTGCTGCAATGGCGACCCTCCGCCACATCATGAAAACAACCGGTCTTTCTTTCTGTTCTTTCCGGTATAAAACCGATTTATCGGGAAATGCTATCTTCTCCAGGGGAAGTTTGGCTTGCTGAAACAATAAGAACCCGGGTTGCAACTGAGGGTGCTGTAAAACAAAGAGCTCTGTTTGCTGTTGCGCTGCGGAACTTAACTCCCCATCTACATACAGCATAAAATATTCGGTATAGTTGTTCAGGGAAATTCCGGCGGATTCCTGTTTCAGCAGACTGGCCTTATCGGGGAAAATCAGCTGTTCATCTGCCGGCAGTTTGGCATCCTGCAATAAAGCCAGTTCTTCGGCGAGATCCGGATTCTCCGCTACAAAAAGCGCTACAGCTTCCTGTTGGGCTACAGACAGTTCCCCGTCTACCCAGAGCAGAAAATATGTTTCGTAATTATGACGGTTTATTTCCATGTTGTTATTGTACGTTTTCGGGGCTTACCAGGTAATTCTTCAATATCACTCTTGCCCTGTGCAGGTATACTTTTACCTGGCTTTCATTCAGTTCCATGATTTTTCCAATCTCTTCGTAACTATACCCTTCATAATCTTTCAGCATCACCAGGCTTCTTTGAGTTTCATTCAGCCTGTTCAGCGCTTCCATCAGGACTCTACGCATATTTCCATGCTGCTGGTACTGTATCCTTCCATCTTCCGGAAATTCCTCTTTCAACTGAATCCGCTTGTTTTTCCGGATATGATCGATCATCTGGTTATACGCCACCGTAAACAGGTAAGATTTTGACTTAGCTGTTTCCACTGAATCCCTGTTTCTCCATAACTTCTCGAAGGCGGTTTGTACAATATCCCGTGCATCCTCTTCATGCCGCAGATTCTTTACGATAAAACGGTAAAGATTATCGGCATATTCATTTACACAATGATTGTACTCGCGTTCGGTCATAAACAGTTTCTACAGGTCTCCTTAATTGTTTTGTATACTATTGGTACGAACCAACGGCTGATATGTTACAAAACTTGCAAAAAAAGTTGATTTTACTAGTAGCCGGCTACTTTGATCAGGTACAACAGGGATGCCACCACCACTATAAATACGACCAGGGAACCGTAGAAATAGATCCCCCCCCTTCTGGAAACAGCCATCTGGCGTACTTCCTCCATTTGGGAAAATTCCTGGATAATGCTTAAAAAAGTCTGTTTCCCACCAAAAACAGCGAAACTGATGAGGTAAACAAAAGCCAGTAATATGATGATCCCTACCCTTCCGGCCAGTTCCCAGTAATGTAATTCGAACAATAAGTCGTAGATGTCGTTTCTCCGGTTATTGACCAGGAAATACATGATAAAGATCCCCGCAATGCTCAGCACATTGGCAATCCATGCAATGCCGATCATATGCACACCATTGGTCTTTACCTGAATGGCTCTTTTCTGCGCCCGGAGCACAGAATAATCATGGCATATGACTGCTTTAAATATGTTCATCCGTTACCTAATAAGTAATCATTTGTTCCTGAATGGCTTCCGGGATAGGCCTCCATTCGTACTGCTGGTTCCTCAACTGAGGTTCAAAACCGGCTTCCCGGATGGCTTCCTGCATAGTCCTGTACGTAAACCTGTGCGGGGCGCCGGCGGCACTCACCACATTTTCCTCAATCATGATGCTTCCAAAGTCGTTGGCACCGGCATGCAGGCAGATTTGGGCGGTTTGCTTACCCACTGTTAACCAGCTTGCCTGAATATTCTTGATATTCGGCAGCATAATCCGGCTGATCGCAATCATACGGATATATTCATCCGGGGTAGTCAGGTTATGAACGCCCCTGATCCTTGTAAGCAGGGTATCTACATCCTGGAAAGTCCATGGGATAAAAGCCAGGAAACCTTTTGCCTGCTCAGGCTTCATTGCCTGCACTTCCCTGATTCTAACCAGGTGTATAAATCGTTCCTCCAGTGTTTCCACATGGCCAAACATCATGGTAGCGCTGGTAGTAATATCCAGCTTATGGGCTTCGTGCATTACAGCCAGCCACTCATCAGCGCCGCATTTGCCTTTGGAAATCAGCCTGCGGACCCTGTCTACGAGAATTTCCGCACCTGCGCCGGGCAATGAATCCAGTCCGGATTCTTTCAGCGCCTTCAGTACATCGTGGTGGCTCATATTTCCCAGCTTGGCAATATGGGCTACTTCGGGTGGTCCGAGTGCATGCAGCTTAATGGTGGGGTATTCCTGCTTCAGCTGTCGGAATATATTGGTATAGAAGTCCAGCCCCAGTTCAGGATGATGTCCGCCCTGTAACAGCAACTGGTCTCCACCGTATTTGATGGTTTCTTCAATTTTGGTTCTATACGCCGGCATTTCAGTGATATACGCTTCCGCGTGTCCGGGGATCCGGTAGAAATTACAAAACTTACAATTGGCTATACACACGTTGGTCGTGTTCACATTCCGGTCTATCTGCCAGGTTACCTTACCATGAGGCACCTGAATTTTCCGGAGCTCATCTGCGATATGCATCAAATCGGCCAACGGCGCATTTTCAAATAAAAACATCCCCTCTTCCTTTGTTAAAAATTCAAAGGCAAGGGCTTTTTGGTATAGATCTGCTAATTGCATAATAATAGTATAAACGGTACAAAGGTAATGTTGTTCGGCCTGAACTCATGCATCCTTCTCCTATTTTGCCCTGTATATTTGCAGACCCGGTTATTCTTTCTTAAATTTCGTATATGCTGCGCCGTTTGCTCCTGGCTATTGGCCTATTTTCAGGCTTTACCGGATTTTCCCAGGAGGAATTTATTGCCCCGGAATGCCGGCTGATCACGCGCATCCCGTTTTACCAACTGTCGGGGGGAATTATCATTGTAAAAGCGCAACTGGATCAGTTCCCCGACTCCCTGAACTTTGTATTCGACACCGGCAGCGGGGGTATTTCCCTCGATTCTGCCACTACCGCCGGGCTAAACCTCTCCCTGTCTAAAAGCGAAAAAACCATCCGGGGGATCGCGGGGATCAAGAATGTGGAATTTGCTGAGAATCACCGGCTCAATTTTGTTGGCCTCAGTTCGGAGAACCTCGATTTTCATATCAACGATTATGAACTCCTGACCAGTGTTTACGGGGTCAAGATTGACGGCATCATCGGATACAGTTTCATCCGCAGATATGTGATCAGGATCGATTATGACGTAAATATGCTGGAAATATATACGCCGGGTACTTTCAGGTATCCAAGGGGAGGCTACCTCCTACGCCCGGGTTTTACCACTTTACCCAGACAACTGACCATGCTCGAGGACAGCCGGAAGGTAAACACGAGGCTCATCTTTGATACGGGAGCCGGGCTCTGCTTCCTGCTTTCCAGGGATTTTACAGAAGACAGCAGCTTGTTCAAAATCAAAAAGAAATTTTACCCTACCCAGGCAGAAGGGCTGGGGGGCAAAAAAAAGATGGAACTTACCGTGATAAAATCGGTTAAAATAGGCCCTTTCAGGTTCAGGAATGTACCCGTACATGTTTTTGACGACAACTATAATATCACATCGTACCCCACGCTGGGCGGCATTATGGGCAATGATCTGCTTAGAAGGTTCAACCTAATACTCAACTACCCCCAGCAGACCATCCATATTAAGCCGAATAAGCATTACAGTGAACTTTTCGATTACAGCTATACGGGGCTGGGTATTTACCTGATTGACGGTGAAATTAAAGTAATTGATATCATCAAAGATTCCCCCGGAGATAAGGCCGGGTTCAAAAACGGAGACATCATTTTTGCCGTGGAAAGCAATTTTTCCAAAAATATCCAGGCCTATAAAAACCTGTTCCAGAATGCCATCGGAAAAATAAAAGTAGTGATATTCCGCAACCAGGCGCCCATGGTCCTAACGCTGGATGTAAAAGATATCCGCAGATAGCAGGCTGCCGTTTTCACCATATATACTCTCAATGAACTATTTTGCGAGCTGATTTGTGAATATGATACTATACAACAGGTTTATTTTAGACAATGGTTTAACGGTTTTGGTGCACGAAGACAATGCCACCCCAATGGCAGTGGTGAATGTTCTATATGATGTGGGCGCCCGCGACGAGAACCCGGAGAAAACAGGATTCGCGCATTTATTCGAGCACCTGATGTTTGGAGGCAGTATCAACATACCGGATTACGATGAACCGCTTCAGCGGGCCGGTGGAGACAACAATGCTTATACAACCAACGACCTCACCAACTATTATTGCCAGCTTCCGGCACAGAATATTGAAACAGCCTTCTGGCTTGAAAGCGACCGGATGCTGAGCCTGGCATTCAGTGAAAAGAGCCTGGCGGTGCAGCGCAAAGTGGTCTGCGAAGAATTCAAGGAACATTATCTCAATAAACCTTACGGTGATATCTGGCACAAAATGCGTGAGCTGGCCTATAAGGTACACCCATATAAGTGGATGACGATTGGCCGGGAACTGAGTCATGTGGAAAATGCGCGGATCGATGATGTAAAGGCTTTTTTCTTTAAGCATTATCGCCCGGTAAATGCCATCCTGGTGGTAGCAGGCAATGTAAAAACAGACAACATCAAACGCCTTGCGGAAAAATGGTTCGGCCCAATTCCAATGGGAGAGAAATATATACGAAACCTGCCCCAGGAACCCGTTCAGCAGGAAGCGCGCAAACTGAGTGTTGAAGCAGCGGTGCCGCTGGATGCTTTTATCAAAACCTGGCATATGGATGCAAGGCTCGAAAAAGGGTACTATGTAGCCGATCTCATAACAGAGATCCTGGGTGGCGGTGGTTCTTCCCGGCTATACCAATCGCTGGTGAAAGAACAAAAACTGTTCTCCAACCTCGACTGTTATCATTTCGGGACCATGGATGCCGGCCTCATTACCATTGAGGGTAAGCTGGTAAAAGGCACCAGTATGGAACAGGCGGAAAGCGCTATTTCGGCAGAATTGGAGAAAATTCAGCAAACACCTATCGGAGAATCAGAGCTCATTAAAGTGAAGAACAAAACAGAAAGCGTCATCGCATTTGAAGATATGAGTGTAATGAGCAGGGCCAATAGCCTGGCGATGTACGAGTTAATGGGAGATGCCGCTTTAATGAATACGGAACTCAATAAATACCGGAACATTACTACAGAAGACATGACTTCATACAGTCAGCAGATTTTCCGTGAATCCAACAGCAATACAATATATTATCACGCCAGGTAACAGATCAAACAAAAGCAATGACCTTGAACAGAACAATTCCCCCAACTATAACAGATGCTGTAAGCTTTGATCTGCAGTTAAGAAAATGCGATCAGTATCAACTCGACAATGGTGTACCGGTTTACAGCCTGGATGCCGGCACACAGGAAGTACTGCTGGTTGAATGGGTCTTTTATGCAGGTAACTGGTATGAGCAGAAAAACATTGTAGCCGCCACCACCAATTTTATGCTGAAGAACGGCACCAATACAAAAAATGCTTTCAGCATCAACGAGCATTTTGAATTTTACGGCGCCTACCTGAACAGAAGCTGTTACAATGAAACGGCAACCATTACCCTGCACTGCCTCAGCAAACACATCAATGAGTTATTGCCGGTAGTAGCGGAGATTATCACGGAATCCATTTTTCCGGAAGAGGAGCTGAATACCTACCGCCAGAACCAGAAACAAAGGCTGGAAGTAAATCTGAAGAAATGTGATTTTATCGCCAACCGGCTGATTGATGAATATGTATACGGCATTCAGCATCCTTATGGGAAATACACTTCCACGCTGGATTACGATCACCTGAACAGGGAAGAGCTGGTTGCATTTTACCGGCAATTCTATACAGAGGGGAACTGTACCATTTTTACGGCAGGTAAAATTCCGGCAGGCCTGTCTCAGCAACTGAACCAGGTTTTCGGTAAGCTGCCGCTGCAAAAGAAAACGATCCCTGCAATTCATCATCCGGTGTTGCCATCTGCGGAAAAAAAAATCAGGATCATCAATGATGCAGAAGGCGTTCAGGGAGCCATCCGTATGGCAAGACCCTTCCCCAACAGGCATCATCCCGACTATTCCAAAGTGCAGATTCTGAATAACCTGTTCGGTGGATTCTTTGGATCAAGGCTTATGAGCAATATCCGGGAAGACAAGGGATACACGTATGGCATTCACAGCTATATACAGAATCATATTCACGACAGCGCCTGGATGATCAGTACGGAGGCCGGAAGAGATGTTTGCGAAGCCACCATCGAAGAAGTGTACAAGGAAATGCAGATTCTCTGTAATGACCAGATTGACGAAGAGGAGTTGAGCCTGGTAAGGAATTACATGATTGGCTCGGTATTGGGCGAACTGGACGGACCATTCCAGTTGATTTCACGCTGGAAGAATTATGTGTTGAACGACGTGGATGAAAATTATTTTTACAACAGCGTGAATCAGATCAAAACGACCGGGGCGGAAGAGTTGCAGGAACTTGCGAAAAAGTACCTGAATCCGGATTCTTTTTACGAACTTGTAGTTATCTAAATCATTGCTATGGGACGCTTCTTTACAAAAACAATTGCGACTGCAGTTGCGGTGTTGATTGTTGCCTACCTGCTTTCGGGTGTTACCATCGATAATACAGTTACAGCCTTGCTGGTAGCTGTTGTGCTGGGGCTGTTGAACAATTTTGTAAAACCAATCCTGATCATACTGACCATCCCCTTTACTGTTTTTACCCTGGGACTATTCCTGTTGTTCATCAATGTATTCATCATACAACTGGTGGCTAAGATCGTACCTGGTTTTGCGGTAAACGGCTGGTGGACCGCTTTGTTTTTCAGTTTTCTCGTTTCACTGTTCACTTCCATCATTGAGTCTATCCTGGGAAAACCGGATGAACCCACCCTGCCTTAACGCTGCTTCACCAGGGAAAAGGTGTACAGCATTTCTGTAGCGATCTGCCCGGATCGCTCTTTGTAAACGGCTTCCTGCTGTGGTGTACCATCAGATAATTTAGGATCGCTATATGCAATCTTAAAACGCTCTTCAGCGCCAAATACAACCGGGCATGATTCATCTGCATGATCACAGGTTAAGATCGCACCATAATCTGCAGCCGGATTGGGTGCATCTGCATATTTTTTAGAGAATGCTTCAATGGAGGGTAACTGATCACCCAAATCCACCAGGTAATGCGGATTATTTTCATTTGCATTTCCGGTAATACGGAACCCTGCGGCCTGCAAAGCCCGGACTGCATTGGGATTAAAAGCGGTGATCTCGGTTCCGCCGGAATAACAAACGACACCCTGCACATGGTAATAAGCAGCCGCAGCCTGCGCCCAGATTTGGGCAAAATGGCTCCTTCTCGAATTATGCGTGCAGATAAATGTCAGTAATATCGGTTGATGATTGTCCGATTTGCGTTTCATGTACTGGCTGAACCGGTGGAGCGCCTCTTTTCGCGCGGCAGCAATGGTATCAAAATGCTTTTCCGCTTCCTGCAGAAAAGCATGAATCTCTGGATAAAGAGCGGTCATAGATTATATTTTTTTCGAAACCAGAAAGCAAGATTTACCAACGCAATCAGTGCAGGCACTTCTACCAATGGGCCAATCACACCGGCAAATGCAGCGCCGCTGTTAATCCCAAATACCCCGATCGCCACTGCAATAGCCAGTTCAAAATTGTTGCCGGTTGCTGTAAAGGCAATGGCGGTATTCCTGGAATAATCAGCCCCCATTTTTTTCCCGATCAGGAAACTCACCAGGAACATAATGGCAAAATAAATCAGCAACGGAATAGCAATACGGATTACATCAACCGGGATCTGAACAATCAGCTGACCTTTCAGGCTGAACATAATTACAATGGTAAACAGCAGGGCAAGCAGCGTAATAGGCGATATAAAAGGAAGGTATTTTTGATTGAACCAGGCTTCCCCCTTCCACCGGATCAACAGGTAACGGCTGATCAGGCCTGCTGCAAAGGGAATACCCAGGAAGATCCCGACTGTTTTGGCAATCTCTGCAATGGTGATATGTACCGCCAGTCCTTCCACGCCAAAATAGGGCGGTAACACGGTGATAAAGAGGTAGGCATAAAAACTATAGAAGAATACCTGAAAGATACTGTTGAGCGCCACCAACCCTGCTGCGTATTCCCTGTTCCCTTCTGCCAGCTCGTTCCATACAATCACCATGGCAATACACCTGGCCAGCCCAATCAGGATCAGGCCTGCCATGTACTCCGGATAATCCTTCAGAAAAATAATAGCCAACGCAAACATCAGCAAGGGGCCAATGATCCAGTTCAGCAGCAGGGACAGGCTCAGTACTTTGGTATCTTTGAATACTTCCCCGATTTTGCCATAGTTCACTTTGGCCAATGGCGGATACATCATCAGTATTAAACCAATGGCCAATGGTATATTGGTGGTACCGCTTGAAAGTGCATTCACCGAATCAGCAGCTGCGGGGAAAAAGTACCCGATGCCAATTCCCAGTAACATGGCGCCAAAAATCCAAAGCGTAAGATAGCGGTCCAGGAAAGATAGTTTTTTCCTTTCCGCAGCAGGATGGCAATGCTCCATAACAGTCAGTTCGTTTAGTGATAGTTTTAGCAACAGCCTCCTCCCGGCTTGCAACAGGTTTCAGCAACCGGCTTTTCTGCATAAACAGTGATACTGAAAATACCGGTTTCTCCTTTTTTGAAATCGGCCAGTTCTTTTTCATTCAGGTAATTCTTCAGAATATCATCCGGTATAACAATGGCTTTTTCTTTCTGAATCGTAATATGGTTAAATCCGTTGCTACTGATCAGCTCCAGGTAAACCTGTTTTTGTATGGCACCTGAAACACAGCCTGCATACATTTCGGCATCCTTCCGCAACGCTTCCGGAAGTTGACCTACCAGCACCACATCGGAAATACTAAAGTGGCCGCCCGGTTTCAATACCCGGAAAATTTCTTTGAATACACCGTCTTTATTCGGCACAAGGTTTAACACACAGTTACTTACAACAACATCAGCAACATTGGAGGCCAGTGGCATGTTCTCAATATCCCCTTCGCGGAACTGAACATTGGTGTACCCCAGTTTGGCAGCATTTTCTCTTGCTTTCTCCAACATGGCAGGCGTGAAATCAATACCAATTACTTTCCCGGTTTCTCCTGTTTCCGCTCTTGCAACAAAGCAATCATTACCGGCGCCGCTTCCCAGGTCTACTACCGTATCACCTGCTTTAATTTTAGCAAACTGCGTGGGCAGACCGCAACCCAAACCAAGGTCAGCATCGGAATTATATCCATGCAATTGGGTATAATCATCGCTCATAATATTATATACCTCGGTAGAACAACCGCCCGCGCCACAACAGGAAGATAAATTCTGCTGCAGGGGTTGCGCCGCAATAGCGGTATATTTTTCTTTAACGATGTCTTTTAATGCCTGTTCGTTTTTCATATAATTTGTTTTGTGAATCAGCAGCAGGAGGATGCCTGCTGGTCTTTCAGTTTATGGAATAAATGATTAAATGATTGATTGAATTTTTCGAAAGCCTTCCAGTTGATGCAATAACAACTCCTTGGGCCCTCAACAGTTCCTTTAATTAAACCCGCATCTTTGAGTTCTTTCAGGTGTTGCGAAACGGTTGATTGCGCCAGCGGCAACACTTCTACAATTTCGCCGCAAATACATTCATTCTTTTGTGCAAGTACTTTAAGAATAGCGATTCGTGCAGGGTGTGATAACGCCTTTGCAAAAGCCGCAAGCTCCTGTTCTGCTTTGATGAATTCTTCTAATTTGGGGCTGGCCATAACCTAATCGTTTTTTTACGATAAAGCAAAATTAAGCAGAATTTCTATTCATCGCATAAAAACGATAAAAGAATTTTTACAAAACTTTCCATCATTTGATATCACTTCCCCTGCTTTGGCGCCACTTCTACTATATATACAAATACGGCAAGCAGGCCTTTTGGAGCGCTTTCACCATTTAACCTTTTTTAAAACCGCTTATCCTATTTCGAAAAATCACTAAAAATATAACTTATTGAAAATCAGTTAATTAAATTAAACCAATATCTAATTTCTGCCTATTACCTAAAAATACTTGGTACTATGTGTTGCATAGTACTAGAAAAACCCCCATCTTTGTGTTGTCAATGAAACAAAACAAAAACCTTTAAAAATAAAAAGTCATGAAAACGCAAACAAACATTCTCGAAACTCCGGTAACTGTTAAAGTACAAAAGCCTGTATTTGGCCTGGCAGATTTCTGGAACCTGGAGCGTACCCGCAAGGTAAGAATGCCCAGAAGATTCCTGAACTAATCAGCATCCATCTATCACCCCATAAAACAATTATCATGGATATTCAAAATACACAGAGTCAGATGCGAAAGGGCGTATTAGAATTTTGTATCTTATCGATCATTCGCCAGGGGGAAGTTTACCCCAGTGACCTGGTCGATAGAATGAAAGCCGCCAATCTGCATATTCTGGAGGGTACGCTTTATCCCCTGCTTACCAGATTGAAAAATGCAGAACTGCTTACTTACCGTTGGGTGGAAAGTAACAGTGGACCGCCACGCAAATATTTCGTGATGACCGAAAAGGGACTTGCCTTTTACGGTGAACTCGAAAGAACCTGGAAAGAACTTGCTGATGCAGTTAAGGTGCTCACCCAACCAACCGCACCTCCAGAAACCGAAAACAACCAAAACCAACCTTAACCAAGATAAATAAACATACCATGAAAAAGGTAATTAACATAAACTTCCAGGGCCGGGTAATCCCCATTGAAGAAGCAGCTTACGATGTACTGAAGCAGTATGTGGAAAGCCTGCGCAAATTCTTTGCCAATGAAGAGGGAAGAGATGAAATCATCAATGATATTGAAGGTCGCATCGCTGAACTGTTTGGGGAACGCCTGAAGAAAGGGAGTACCTGCATCACCGGCGAAGATGTAAACGGCATCATCGACAGTATGGGTCGCCCTGAAGACTTTGAGGAAGAAGAAAACAATGTGAAGTCTCAGCTGGGTGGCGATAAAAGGAGCCAGGAAGGTACGCGCAGCAATTACGAAAACCAAAGCGCCCCCAATAAAGGCAGACTATACAGGGATGACAATGAAAAGATCCTCGGCGGTGTTTGTAGCGGTTTAGCTGCATACTTCCGCATTGATCCTACCATCATACGTTTGATCTTTGTACTCTTCATTTTCAGCGGCGGAGCTGGTTTCTTACTGTATATCCTGATGTGGATAATACTTCCTTCCCGTCCGCTGGACAACAATGTACCTTCTACCAAAAGGCTCTACCGGAATCCGGAAGAAAAAGTGGTAGCCGGTGTTGCCAGCGGTATTGCTACCTACTTTAATATAGCGATCTGGATTCCGAGACTGATTTTTGCCATGCCCTTGGTAATCGGTATTATCTCTTCGCTGTTCAGAGGCGCATTCTGGTTCGACTTCGATTTCCCTGATTTTGTATTCAGTTCTTTCGGTGGCACCCTCTTTATTGTATATGCCGTTTTATGGGCAGTTATTCCTGAAGCAAAAAGTGCATCAGAGAAACTGGAAATGCGCGGTGAAAAAGTAGACCTGCATACCATCAAGAATACCATCCAGGAAGACCTGGAAGGATTCAAATCCCGTGCAGAAAAATGGGGTGGTGAATTTTCTGAAAAAGCCAAAGAATTTGGTTCTGAGTTTGGAAGCACAGTTAGCCAGAAAGGGAAACAGTTTGGATCTGAAGCGGCCTATGCAACCAAAAGCGGAGGAAATAAACTCCTGAATGCAATCGGTATTCTGTTCAAAGCATTCTTCCTGTTCATCGCCGGAATCGTAGCATTCGCCTTGCTTATTGCATTAATTGCAGTGATGGTTGCCAGCGTTGGTGTATTTCCGCTGAAGGATTTCGTTCTGGAAGGTTTCTGGCAGAATTTCCTGGCCTGGTCTACCTTATTACTCTTCTTATTTGTACCTGTACTCGGCATTGTTATCTGGCTGATCAGAAGAATCATGGGAACTAAATCACACAACAAATACCTTGGATATACTTTTGGTGGTCTGTGGACGCTGGGTATCATAAGTGTAATTTTTCTGGTAGCCCTGATCTCCAAAAATTTTGATGCCCGTGCCATGGATAAGGAAACCATCAGCATCCGCCAGCCATCGAATAATAAATTAATGCTGAAAGTGGCCGACTCCAGGGTAAGAGTAGTAGGCAAATGGATGCATTTTGACGGAATCATCAGCCTGGATGAAGACAGCCTGATGCTGAATAATATTAATCTCCGCTTCACCAAAAGCCCCGATTCGCTCTATCATATCATCTATACCAAAATAAGCAATGGAAATGACGAAGAAACCGCGCTGAAGAATGTTGATGAAATTAAATACGGAATTGTGCAGGAAGACAGTATGATTTATCTGAACCGTGGTTTCAGCCTGAAAAAAGGAACCAAGTTCCGTAACCAGGGTGTAATCTTAAACATACAGGTACCGATGGGCAAGAAAATCCAGATCGACCCGAATGTGAACAGAAGATTGAACTGGTTCAATATCAACAATGGCAGAAATGATTTTGACTGGGACGAAGACTGGTATTCCGGCGACCACAGAGGGCTCAGCTCTAATGTTGAATACATCATGACCCCCGGAGGACTGGAAAGAGCCAATAAAAAAGAATTGGACGAAGAAGAGAAATCTGATGCCGTTGAAGATTTCAAAAAAAGCAAGGAAGAGCTTCAAAAAGAATATGAGCGCAAGCAGAAAGAGGCGGAGGAACTTAAAAAGGAGCTCGACAAGCCGGTAGATACCAACCGCTATCGCTACCAAAAAGTGACCCTTGTTGAACCCAATACGGTTCAACCCAAAATAAAAGTAACCATCAAGGAGGCAGCTGAATTGATTGATTTCGGATCGGAGGTAAGCAGAATATCGCTACTGCAACTGATGTCTTAAAATAGGTTGGTACAGGTTGGAAAAAGAACCCTGTCCCTGGTTGGGATGGGGTTCTTCTTTTTTTTCTTACTTTGTGCCCCTAAATGATTGTAATGAAAAACACCGCTTTTACACAGAAACACATTGCACTTGGAGCAAAAATGGCAGAATTTGCAGGATACAATATGCCGATCAGTTATTCGGGTATTAATGATGAACATGCTACCGTAAGAAAAAATGCCGGTGTTTTTGATGTAAGCCATATGGGGGAGTTTATGCTGAAAGGTGAACATGCACTGGATCTGATTCAGCGCGTTACCAGCAATGATGCCTCAAAAATTGATAACGGCCAGGCTCAGTACAGTTGCCTACCCAATAATGAGGGGGGGATTGTAGACGACCTGATCGTTTACTGCATTGAAAAAAACAAAACCTACCTGCTGGTAGTGAATGCCTCCAATATTGAAAAAGACTGGAACTGGATTGCAGCGCATAATACCGGGGGCGTTGATATGGAGAATATCAGCGACAAAACCTGCCTGCTGGCCATCCAGGGGCCCAACGCCACCAAAATACTTCAGCCCCTGACCGATAAGGATATCATGAACCTGAAATATTACACTTTTGTGCAGGGAACCTTTGCCGGAATAGAGCATGTAATCATCAGTGCAACCGGATACACCGGTTCCGGTGGTGTTGAGATCTATTTTGAAGACAGAGATGGCGCTGCAGATAAAATCTGGAATGCCATTTTTGAAACCGGAACGCCGCAGGGCCTGAAGCCGATTGGTTTGGGAGCAAGGGATACCCTCCGCCTCGAAATGGGTTACTGCTTGTATGGTAATGATATTGACGATACCACTTCACCGCTCGAAGGAGGCCTGGGCTGGATTACCAAGTTCACTAAAGATTTTACCGCTAAAGCAATCCTCGAAAAACAAAAGGCAGAGGGCGTTAAACGTAAATTGGTTGGGTTTGAAATGCTGGAACGCGGCATCCCCCGCCACGATTACCTGGTTAAAGATGCTTCGGGCAATACCATCGGTAAAGTTACCAGCGGAACCCAGGCGCCTTCTCTCAACAAGGCCATAGGATTAGGTTATGTAGCTACCGAACATGCCGGTCTGGACAGCGAAATATATATCGACATCAGGAATACCCTCGTAAAAGCGAAAGTGGTGAAAGCGCCGTTTGCTTAAAGCATTACGGATCATACATATTGAAGCCGGCGACTGGTATTAAAATACTATTCGCCGGCTTCTTCCGTTAATAGAACAATGAGATACTTCATTACTTTAGTGATTGGGGCCGCAATGCTGCTCTGTTCCTGCCACCGTAAAACCGGTGCAGGCAGCCGGTCGGGTACTGAATCGGGCTATGCCTCTTATTATGCCGACAAATACGATGGCAGAAAAACCAGTAATGGAGAAATTTTCCGGCAGCGGAAATTAACCGCAGCGCACAAAACATTGCCATTTGGAACAAAAGTAAAAGTTACCAACCTTTCCAATGGCAAAACCGTTAAAGTCAGGATCAACGACCGGGGTCCTTTTATAGAAGGCCGGATCATAGATCTCAGTAAGGCTGCTGCAAAAAAAGTAAATATGATCTCAGCCGGGGTAGCCAAAGTAAAGATCCGTTATTAGCCCAGGGGCTTTAGCATTCCGTTCCGGACAGCTGATCTATGGTTGGATACTGAACAATTTTCACTGCATTCCTGCCCACCATCCTGTATCCGTAATCATAACAACAGATATAGGTCCCGCTTCGATCGGGTTTTTGCTGATGCGTAAAATGCAATAAACTGAACCCCCGCAACAGCAATTCCTGAAATGGAACCGTTGATCCCTTTGAATACCTGGAATAAGCGGCCGCTAGTATCCTCCTGTTTTTCTGCAGCTGGTAGTTTACCTGCCGGATATAGTTGGTGTGATTCCCGTTTAGCCCGTTGTGGTAACTGCTTCTGCAATAATCATTGCAAAACTTTTTATCTGCTCTCCCGTTAATTCCTTTGTTACAATGCAAACAGCTTTTTTGGGTTGATGACATCTGGCTGGATATATCGATTACAAACAGCGCCAAATTAGCACATGTACAGCTGTTGGAAAGCGTAGAACTACGGATAAAATGCGTTAAAAACACGCAAATCAGGCGCTGCTATTCTGCTTTGGCAGTGGCTGCCAGTGTTTGCAGTACCTCTTTCACCGCTTGTTCATTGCTTATCGGCGTATGGTTAAATGCTTGATTGAATTTGGCGGAATCAAACCAATATGGGCGGTCATACTGATAGAGCATTTCATGCATTTCTCCGATTACAGGAATAAACCAGCCCAATGCCTGTACCATCCATGCAGGCAGCACCTTTATTCTTTGCTGCACCTGCATGGCATCTGCAAAGATTGCAGCCCACTCTCTTCCTGTGGGAACGTTGCTGTCTACAGGGAGGTTCCAGATTTCATTAAAAGCGCTGCCGGTATTGCCCAGCAATGCTGTTCCCCGGGCCAGTTCAGGTGTGTAGCCAAAACTATGCGGCATATCTGCATTGCAGAACCATTGTGCCGGCTTCCCTTTCAGGTAATTATCATAAACCAGGTTCATCAGCAGGCTGGATTGTTTAACAGGTCCAAAGAAATCCGGAGCCCTTGCAATGATGGCATCAATCTTTCCGGCTTCAGCGGCCTTGATGATCTGCTGATCCAGTTCTGCACGGATCATTCCCTTTTTGCTGCAAGGACTGAAAGGAGATTGTTCGGTAATGTGCTGTACATGATCTCCGCCAATTGCGTAGATATTATCGAAGAAAACCAGCCGGCTACCGTTTACGTGGCAGGCTTCAATTACATGGCTGATGAATGCGGGCCAGTTGGCCTTCCATATTTTTAATTTATATGCAAAGCCGATTGTTATGTAGCAAACCCTGCTGCCCTCCACCGCTTTAAATACCTCCTCCTTCTTTGTAAGATCTGCCGGAAACAGCAGGTCAGTTTCGTTTACTTTTTCAGGATTACGGCTCACCAGGCGAATATCTTTGGTATACTTTTTTAAATTTTTCGCCAGTTCAATACCTATAGATCCGTTTGCCCCGAGTATTGTTTGCATAATCAACTAATTAAAATCCAAAGTACAAAAGCCCATCCACAAATCCTACGGTTATCTGTCAAGTATTTGTAAACGTTTACTTACGTAAGTACCTGTTTAAAAACAGGATGGCGGGTGTTATTGAGGCATATTTGCGTTGTGAACGGCAGTACATACTGCTTCTACTCAACTTAAAATCGAATTGCATGAATGCGATGAAAAACAAAGTTCAGCTGATCGGAAACCTAGGACAGGAGCCCGATATTAAAACAATCGGCGAAGACCGGAAAGTTGCCCACCTGAGTGTTGCCACCAATGAAAACTACCGCAACGCCAAAGGAGAAAAAGTTACGGAAACCCAATGGCACAATATAGTGGCCTGGGGAAAACTGGCAGAGCTGGCTGAAAAATACCTGCACAAAGGGACAGAGGTAGTGATTGAAGGTAAGCTGATCAACCGGAATTATACCGACAAGCAGGGTGTAAAGCGATATGTTACTGAAGTACAAGCCAACGAATTGTTGATCCTGACTAAAAAAACCTGACGCTCCCCCTATATACCTTACAACATCAGTAGGCGGGTAACCCTGATCCGGTTCTACCCTGCCTATTGATAGTAAGGGCTAATCATCCAGTATACCAACGGACCGGTTACGGCAACATAGAACCATAATGGCCAGGTAATTCTTGCGAGGAGCTTGTGCCTTGCGTATTCAGCAGTTAATGCACGGTAGGCAGTGAACAGGATAAACGGTAAAATGACCGCAGCCAGTATGATATGGGAAATCAGTACAATGAAATAGACTGTACGCATAGATCCTACCGCCGTTTTTTCAGCTTCGGATATTATACCATCGTGATTAACATCTCCAAATTTAGCCTCGCCAGCCAGTAAGTGGTGCGCTATATAGGAAACCAGAAAAATGACAGATAACACCAATGCCGTCATCATAATTTTTTTGTGCAGTGCATAGTGCTGCTTTCTTACAGCTACTAAAGCTGCAACCAGCAATACCGCGATTATGGCATTGATGAAAGCATTGATTTTTGCAAAAATATGTACATCAAAGCCGGGGTTTACATCCAGCTTAACACGACCCAGGATCAATACAACCACAAAAACAACAACTGAAAAAATCCCGATGAGCCAATTGGCTTTTTGATCATTTTTGGTAATACTCGCAGGTAACATATGCTTAAATTTTATTGATCCTTTTGCTTTTTTTGTTTGGTAATATACAATATAAAGAAAGTAATAGCCAGGAGTATGATCAGCCAAAGCCAGCTTAAGTCTATAATCTGCTGAAATACCCCTCCTTTTCTGTTAAGGTCTTTCTCCAGCATCAGTAATCCGATATCCTTGGAGAGCTTGGCCATATCAACTGAATCCAGTCCATTATAATAACCTCTTACAATACGATCCTTGTCTATCAGCACAAAACGGCTGGTATGTACAAAGTCCGGACTGATGGGTTCTTCACTGAATTTATCTACACGCAATTCTTCGAATGCAAAACGGTAAATAGAATCCTTATTTCCGGTGAGCATCCACCAGTTATCATGATTTACGCCAAATCGCTGGGAATAATTCTTCAATACCGGAACTGAGTCGTTTTCCGGGTCTACTGTAAAAGAAACAAATTGTACAATGGAAGTATCAATCCTGTTTCGGACATTCCCCCCTTTTTTGAAAGATTGCTGCAATTTAGCCATGTTCAGGGTCAGCTTAGGGCAAATACTCCGGCAGCTGGTAAAGAAAAAATCTGCAACAACAATTCTTCCATGACGATCGAACATGCCCACAGAGTCTCCCAGTTGGTTTACCAGGTGAATATTAGCTGTTTGATGCCAGATACTATCGTCTACCGTTTTCCCCTTTTCTACTTTGGTAGTTACGGTATCGAGCAGGTATTTCCTTGGCATATCCACCGCATGCTCACTGGCTATTCGTAAGATAAAATAACAGGCAAGCGGAACACCCAGTGCCACCAATAATCCTAAAATCGCTTTTTTATTCATATTCTCCGGTATAAGAAAAAACCATCGCAACGCAGCGATGGTTCAAACTGTATCAATCATTTCATTGAGCTATTCCACCGTTAGTGTTTTGCTTCCTGTACATCATGTTGCTCACCATGCGCTGCCGGTTTGGTTTCCTGCTTCTTTTCTACCTTAATCGTACTTTGCTCCTTATAATGAGGGTCATATGTATTACGCAGGTTTTTGAACGAATTACCATCGTAAAGGAATGCAATAATGAACCAAACAAACAATGTCAGCGGCACCACAATGGTCATGATCAGGTTCTTCACTTCATGTTTCAGGTGCATAAAATACGCAACAATATAGAATGCTTTAGCCAGCATCAGTATGACGATTACCCCTTTAATGGTTAATCTCGTAGAGCTACTTTCCAAAGGAATACCAATCATCCAGAAGCCGAGCAGCAGTTCAATAATCGTTAACACAGTAAGGATAATCGTAACCTTTACGATTTCTTTTGTACCTCCGCCTGCGTGTTCGCCATGTTCAATTGTATGTTCCATAAATAAGCTTATTGTAATAATTAAATTTAAAAAATTAAATCAGGTAGAAGCAGGTAAATACAAATACCCAAACCAGGTCTACAAAGTGCCAGTATAATCCGGCCTTCTCAATCATCAGGTAGTGACCTCTCTGCTCAAACTTGTCGGTAAGTGTCATGATCAGCATGATGATATTGATAATCACCCCGGAGAATACGTGAAATCCGTGGAACCCGGTGATGGTAAAGAAGTAGTTGGTAAAATTGGTAGAAGAAGCCGTTCCGTCATGATTCAGGAAAGGGTTACTTCCCCACCACGCGCCCTCGTGCAACAGGTGATTCCATTCCCAGGCCTGGCAGCTCAGGAAAGCGATACCGCCAATAATGGTCAGGATCAGGTTTTTAACCACTCCGCTCTTATCCATATTCTTACCGGCCTGTACCGCCAGTACCATGGTTACGGAACTGATGATCAGAATGAACGTCATAATACTTACAAACACCAACGGTGCGTGTACACCTTCCGGTGCAAACGGAAAGCTTTTAAATACTTCGTTGGGGTCAGGCCATCCATTGGTAGAAAAGCGGATGGTACCATAAGAAATCAAAAACGCACCAAAAGTAAATGCATCACTCATCAAAAAGTACCACATCATTACTTTGCCGTACTCTGCGTTAAAGGGACTTTTACCACCTCCCCATGCGTTGGTGGTTGGTGCTGTTGCAGTTGTTGCCATATTGGTCTTAAATTTCGATTACAAAAGTATTGGCTAGCGGTGAAAAAAAATGCATTGAATGCATTTTTTTCTTTATTACCCTATCCAGTTATAAAATATAAATAAATAGATCCAAAGTACGTCTACAAAGTGCCAATAAGTGGCTGCCAGCTCAACCGGAAGGCTGCTGCCGGCCTTTTCCTGACTGTTGTACGCCCGGATGAAAATAAACAATATTGCTACAACTCCACCCAAAACGTGTAGCATATGCAAACCGGTAATAACCAGCAGAAAAGAGGCTGCAGAATTACTTCTGCTCCCCGTTAAGGCAATATTGTTGCTTTCCAGGTCTAAAAATCCCATTATTTGCATAACCAGGAAAGCAAGTCCCAGCAATGCGGTAAGGGTAATCAATGCTCTGTATTTTCCCATTTCCCTGGCTTTGTGCGCCTGAACTGCCATCTGAATGGTGAAACTGCTCACCAGGATTACAGCGGTTGAATACCAGAATAATACCGGAAGATTAAACTCCAGCCAGCTGCTCTGGTTCTTTTTTACAATATACGCACTGGTTAAACCCGCAAACATCATGACCATACTGCCCATAGCCACCCACAGGGTGAATTTATGGCGATGGATCCTTTGTGGCCCATTGGCCTGCACTGCTGTCATCATCACTTTATTTTAAATTTATATAAATCATTTGTTATCCTGCCTTATCTGCCAGCATAGCCAGTAAAACGATCGGCAAATAGATATAACTGCTAAACATCACCCTTCTGGCTGCCTTCACATCCATCGACCTGTACAACCGGTAGCTCTGCAACACCATGAAAAGATTGCAACCCAGTAAAATCCATACGCTGGTAACACCCGTAAGTCCGAAATAGTACGGCATCATACCCATCGGTATCATCAATACGGAATACATCACCGTTTGCAGCGCAGTGAATCTCGTAGGGCCTTTGTCTGCCGGCAATAATTTAAAGCCCGCCTTGCTGTAGTCTGTATGGGCTACCCAGGCAATGGCCCAGAAATGAGGGAATTGCCAGAGGAACTGAATTCCGAAAAGGATCCATCCGCCCGCACTGAAGTCGTCGTTGCCGGCCACCCAGCCAATCAGGCAGGGCAATGCGCCGGGAAACGCACCAATCAGCACCGCAATAGAGTTGATTTTCTTAAGCGGTGTATAGATAAATGCATACAGGAACAGGCTGAAAGCAGATACCAGCGCAGAAGAGAGATTAAAGAAATACCACATCATTCCCACACCTGCCAGACCGGCTACGATTGCAAAAGTGTAAGCTTCCTGCTGCGACATACTTCCTGAAGCGACCGGCCTTTTGGAAGTTCGTTTCATAACCGCATCCGTATCTTTTTCAACTGCCTGGTTGATGGCATTGGCACTACCGGTCACCAGCATACCTGCGATGAACAGGAGCAGGATCATGACCCAGTCGTACTCCACCACTTTCGGCGCCAGCAGGTAACAGATCACACAGGAAAATACCACAGTAAAGCTCAGCGTGAACTTAATCAACAGATAATAGTCTTTTACCTTGGATGCCAGGGTAAAAGAAGATGATGCTGTTTTATTTTCCACGTGTTTTGTCATGCGCGATCCTTCATTTAAAAACAATGCTCCCGGGTTCGGGAGCATTGGAATATGTTCACTGAATACAGCAAAAGGCTGCTCAGTTTAATTGAATTAATGATGACTTTCGTCGGCTCCTACCGGTGTCGTTTGCGGGATATGATCCTTACCATCTTTACCGTAATCATAAGGCCAGCGATGAACCTCAGGAATTTCACCAACCCAGTTACCATGTCCGGGATTAATTGGTGTAGTCCATTCCAGAGAGTTGGAGCCCCATGGATTTTCGGTAGTCACTTTTCTTCCTTTGAAAATAGAGTAAAAGAAATTAAAGAGGAACAATAGCTGCATGGCAAATACAATCATCGCAACCAGGCTGATGAACTGGTTCAGTTCAGCAAACTGCTTGAAACTTTCCCAAACACTGTAGTCGTAGTATCTGCGCGGCATACCTGCAAGGCCCTGGTAGTGCATAGGCCAGAAAATCATGTATGCGCCGGCAAGCGTAACCCAGAAGTGGATGTACGCTATCGTATTGTTCATGAAGCGACCATACATTTTAGGGAACCAGTGATAGATACCGGCAAACATACCGAACATACTGGCAACACCCATTACAATGTGGAAGTGCGCAATTACAAAATAAGTATCGTGCAGGTGAATATCCAGTGCAGAGTTACCTAACCAGATACCGGTAAGGCCACCGGAGATGAATAAGCTTACAAAACCGATGGCAAAAAGCATACCCGGTGTAAAACGGATATTGCCCCTCCATAATGTAGTAAGCCAGTTAAATACTTTAATAGCAGATGGAACCGCAATCAGCAATGTCAGTAATACGAATACGGATCCGAGGAAAGGATTCAATCCGGTTACAAACATGTGGTGCGCCCAAACCAGGAAGGCAAGTATGGCAATTGAAAACATAGATGCAACCATGGCCATATATCCAAAGATCGGTTTACGTGCATTCACAGACATTACTTCCGATGCAATACCCATGGCAGGCAACAGAATGATGTATACTTCGGGGTGACCCAGGAACCAGAACAAGTGTTGGTAAAGAATAGCGCTACCACCCTCGTTTGGTAAAGCGCCCACTCCATTGATAAAGATGTCGGAGAGGTAGAAGCTGGTACCGAAGTTACGGTCAAATATCAACAGGATAAATCCGGATAATAATACAGGGAAAGACAATACACCGAGAACTGCTGTGAAGAACAGCGCCCACATGGTTAATGGAAGCCTGGTCATACTCATTCCCTTGGTACGCATATTCAATATAGTAGAAATATAGTTCAGACCCGCAAGCAACTGAGATACAACAAACAATGCCATTGCAATAAGCCAAAGATCCATACCTGTTTTAGAACCGGGAGAAGCATCACCCAACGCACTCAGCGGAGGATAAGCAGTCCAACCGCCACTGAAGGGGCCGGTTTCAACAAACATAGAAGACAACATTACAATGCTGGCGGCAAAGAAGAACCAGTAACTCAGCATATTCATGAAAGGAGACGCCATATCCCTTGCGCCAACCTGCAGTGGAATCAGGAAGTTGGAGAAAGTACCACTTAATCCGGCAGTCAATACAAAGAATACCAGAACTGTTCCGTGTGTGGTTACCAGTGCATAGTAAGCCTCAGGGGAAATTTTACCTCCGGCAGCCCATTTACCAAGCAGGTCTTCCAACCAGGGGAAGGTACTGTCGGGGTAACCTAACTGTAAACGGAAAAGTACACTCATCAAGCCTCCAAGCACAGCCCAAACCATCCCTGTGATCAGGAATTGCTTAGCGATCATTTTATGATCCATGCTGAAGACATATTTGGAGATGAATGTTTCATGATGATGGTGCTCGTGATGCTCACCATGACCATGATCCAGGGAACCTGCTGCCGCAGGTGCGTGTAAAACGGCTTCGTTACTCATACTGACTCTTTATTGTTTGTAAACATCCCGGCTTTCACCAGGCTGTCTGTTTTTCTACAATTTTGCGATAATTTTTGCTGCTGTGTCTGCTGCCGGTTTCGCATTAGACGGGTCTTTGTCGGGGAAAGCGGAATAATAGTAAGGTTTCTGCCCAACCATCTTTGCGTCATATTCTTCCTGATCCAGTACTTCAATTACGCCTTTCATGGAATAGTGGCCATTACCACACATCTGGTCGCAGCTGATTTCATACTGGAAGTTTGGATTGCCGGTAATTTCCTTCATTTCTTTGGTAGTGTACTTAGGAGTAAACCAGAGTGTGGTAGGGATTCCGGGTACAGCATCCATTTTCATACGGAAATGAGGTAAACCAACATCATGTACAACATCTCTCGAACCAATGATCAGTTTTACAGGTCTTCCTTTAATGAGGTACATGGTTTGTTCCATTACCAGGTCATCGTGAGACAACTGATCGTCCCAGATAATACCCAGGGAGTTGGAAGCATTGTCGATCTGCTTATAATACTTTTTACCAAAAGTCGCATCCTTACCCGGATAACGGAAGATCCAGCCAAACTGCTTACCGGTAACTTCAACCACCATGGCGTTTTTGGGAGGTTCTCCTGTAAACAGGAACCAGTTACGTAAACCGATTACAACCAGGATGGTCAGCGTAATAGCGGGAATAATAGTCCAGATCAGCTCCAGCTTGGTGCTGTGAGCAAAGTAATGAGACTTTCTGGTTTCACTTTCCTGGTATTTGTAAGAAAACCAGAATAATAAAATTTGCGTTGCAATAAATACGATACCGGTAACCGCCAATGTTACCCACAACATGGAGTCAACACGAGCACCTTCAACACTTGCTGAATCGTGAGCCAGCAAAGTTTTATTAAAGAGCAGTTTATTACAGTACCATACGCCAAACAGACCAAGTACCAGGAATACAACCATCAGGAATCCGTTGATCTTATTGGTTTCCTTACGGCTCTTTTCCTCTCCTTTAAGAATGGCTGCATACTCACTTGCTTTGGCAATCTGAAAGATGACCAGGAAAATCAGTACTGTTACCGCGGTGATTAAAAACATTGTCATAGTGCTATCTATATTAACTTATTCTAACAATTTTATTTTTACCAATAGGTTATATTTATACCTGGTGGATGATACTCTCTTTCATGTAAGGATGGTATTTGGCGATCAGCGGCTTGCTTGCCAAAGCTCTTGCTACAAAGAAAATCAGGGCTCCGACAAAGAAGCTTAAAATACCAAAATCAAGTATACCGAGTGTTACATGTTCTTTGATTAAAGATCCCATCACCATCTGGTAGAAATCAATCCAGTGACCAAAGATGATCAGTACAGCCATGAAAGCAACCAGGGTATAGTTTCTTTTTGCTGAGCGCTTCATCAGAATCAGTAATGGGCAGAGGAAGTTGATGATCAGGTTAAAGAAGAAGATTCCTTTGTATGGTCCTTGTACACGGTGTTTGAAATAAACGGTTTCTTCCGGAATATTGGCGTACCAGATCAGCATGTACTGAGAGAACCAGAGATAGGTCCAGAAGATCGAGAACGCAAACATGAATTTTCCGATATCGTGCAGGTGTTCCTGGGTGGTCAACTCCAGGTAACCTTTGTTTTTCAGGTAAATCACCCAAAGGGCAATCAGAGACAAACCGGATACAAATGAGCTTACAAATGTGTACCAGCTGTACATGGTAGAATACCAGTGCGCATCAATGCTCATCATCCACAACCATGGAATGGTAGAACCGACTGTTAAAGCGAACCAAACAGTAAACAAAGCTGTTCTTACAGTACCGCGATAGATGAATTTTGCCGCAGTTTCAGGGTCCATTTCAGAATTATCGCACTCGTCGTTGAGTTTACGAACTCTCCATCCGAGGTAGCTCCACAAACCAATGGTTAAAGTACTCCAGATCACAAAGAATTTAGGATTCAAAAATCCGGCCTTACCGCTCAGGATAGGATCAGCAGCTACTGCTTCTGTATCCAGCCAGTGGTAGATGTGGTGCTTGTGTCCAAAAACAATGTACATCAGTACTGCAAAAGTGATCACGCCAAAAATCGGAACCATGGTGGAGATCGCTTCAGGAATACGACGGAAAGTTTGTGTAAAACCTGCCTGCGCCAGCGTAGTAACGCTGATAAAGAACATACTGGCGTTACAGATCAGGGTGAAGAAAATAGAATTATACATCAACGTACCCCAGAAATGAACCTGCTCATGTTCATCAGAGCTGAAACCTTTGGTGATCATTCCGTATACCAAAACAGCCAATCCAAAACCCATCAGGGCAAAGGACCAGGTTTTCATTTTGCCGGGAACTTCAAATTGTGTTCTTAAAGATGCCATTGTTACTCTTTTAGTTCAGTTAGACTGATTTGCTTAAAATTATTTTGCTGCAACCACTGTTGCTGCCGGAACAACCGGAGCTGCTGATTTTCCTTTCTGCTGTTTTTCCTTGATATAGGCAATGATCGTCCAGCGCTGCTTGCGGCTCAACTGAGAAGCATAAGAGCCCATCAGGTTTTTTCCGTACGCCACTGAATAGAACATTTGTCCTGCAGGCATAGTTTCATACTTGGCATCTCCCACCAGAGCCGCAGGTTTTGCCGCATAAGGACCATTGCCATCCTTATACAGAGGGCCATTACCATCCATTTTAGTTCCATGGCAAATACCGCAGTTAACCAGGTAAAGGCGCTCTGTTTCCAGGCGATCCTTTGCAGAAAGAGAATCGATTGGATTTTTCACCAGTTTGGATGCATTGTAATTGGTAGTATCACCCTGAGCATCTTTTGCTAAATGAAAAGGCATTTCTTCTTCGCGGGAGATGGTGCCTTCCACTGGTCTGTTGTTGTAATGAACACCCTTCTCCGTGAGATTGCTGTGATCAGCATAAGTTTCATAAGCACGGCTGTACGCCATATCAGGCATATAAATACTGCCCGGGGTACGCTTCACATCACTGCAGGCTGCAAAAGCAACAACAGCAGTTAAACAAGCTATGATTGATGTATTCTTCATGATTCGGTTAATTCTGATTTACTATTCTGTTATGCTGCTACAATCTGTTTACTTTCAAAAGGCATCTCCTCCTTATCGTATCTGCCGATCCACCAGCCATCTTCCGCAATCTGATAATCTGTTTCAACGGCGCCATTATTAGCCAGGAAAGCACGCAGGTCATCTACATTGGTAGCATCAGTGCACTCAATGGCCATTACAAACAGGTCATCGGTAGCACGAGCATGGAAATGGTGCTTCTTTACAAACGGAGCCAGCTGGCAGAGGTAAAGGAAGGTCAGTACCATTCCTACTGCTGCAAACAATACAGTCAGCTCAAACATGATCGGAATCCAGGCTGGTAAAGCAAAATGTGGTTTGCCACCAATGTTCAGCGGCCAGTCTTTGGTAAAGATCCAGCTGATACAGCTGATTGCTGTAGTTGTACCGGTGATACCGTAAATAAATCCGGCTGTATGCAGACTTGTTTCACGCAATCCCATTGCATGATCCAGTCCGTGTACTGCAAACGGAGTATACACATCATGGATTTTATATCCGGCAGTACGAACTTTCTTTACTGCAGGGAACAGAACTGCTTCGTCATTAAAACAGCCTACTACAAATTTCTTTTTTGCCATACTTTATTTTTTGTCCATGAACCTCTTTGGGATTCACGGTAAAACAATTTATTTCAAACCACTAGTGCGCATGAGCGTGATCGTGAACAAAGTCTTCCAGTTTCTGTTCCTCGATGGCGCCCATTTTACCCTTATATCCTTCACCGGTTGTTTTCAATACATATTTAATTTCTGCAATCGCAATAACAGGGAAGTATTTAGCAAACAGGAAGAAGCAGGTAAAGAATAAACCGAAGGTACCTGCATAAAAACCAATTTCCCAGATGGTTGGGCTGTAGTATACAGACCAGCTGGATGGCAGGTAATCGCGGTACAGGGAAGTAACAATGATTACAAAACGCTCAAACCACATACCGATATTCACAATAACACTCATGAAGAAGGTTACGAAAACATTTCTTCTCATCTTGCGGAACCAGAAAATCTGCGGGCTCAATACGTTACAGGCCATCATACCCCAGTAGCTCCAGCCATAAGGGCTGAACAGGTAAGCACGACTGTACCAGAATGTGTAACCTTCATATTTGTTCTGGCTGTACCAACCCATGAACAACTCTGTGAGGTAGGCAATACCAACGATAGAACCGGTCAGTACAATTACTTTATTCATCGCTTCAATGTGGCCAATTGTTACATAATCTTCCATTTGGAATACTTTACGAACAATGATCATCAGAGTCTGCACCATGGCAAATCCGGAGAAGATAGCACCCGCAACAAAATAAGGAGGGAAGATAGTGGTATGCCAACCAGGAATAACAGAAGTGGCAAAGTCGAAAGATACAATCGTGTGTACGGAGAGTACCAGTGGTGTACTTAAACCAGCCAATACCAGGGATAAGCTCTCGTGACGCTGCCAGTGCTTGGTAGAACCGGTCCAACCAAAAGAAGCAATACCATATAAACGTTTACGCAGTTTGGTGAAAGCCCTGTCACGTACGGTAGCAAAATCCGGAATCAGGCCACTGTACCAGAATAACAGGGAAACCGTAAAGTAAGTAGAGATCGCAAATACGTCCCACAACAATGGAGAGTTAAAGTTCACCCATAAAGGACCACGTGTGTTCGGGTAAGGCATTACAAAGAAAGCCATCCATACACGACCCATGTGGAAGATCGGGAACTGACCGGCGCACATTACGGCAAAAATGGTCATCGCTTCCGCTGCACGGTTTACGCCTGTTCTCCAACCCTGACGGAACAACAACAGGATGGCAGAGATCAGCGTACCGGCGTGACCGATACCAACCCACCAAACGAAGTTGGTGATATCCCAACCCCAACCCACTGTCTTGTTCAGGTTCCACTCTCCGATACCGTAAGTAACCTCGCGGTATACACTGTAAACACCAAACATCAATAAGGCAACAGCAATATAAAAACCAACATACCATAATCTGGTAGGCTTAGCTTCAATAGGGCGAACAATATCTTCTGTAACCTGAGCATAGGTTTTATCACCATATACCAACGGTTCCCTGAGCTGTGATTCGTACTTTAAATGCATCTTCTCTTATTTTGATCCATGGCGCCTATGGAGCCATAGTTATTTTTATTGCTTCTTATCAAATACAATTATGCGTGTTCCTTCTCAGCATGAGCTGCTGCTTCCTCCTCGCTGTTCCTCACCTTAGCCAGGTAAGTAACACCGGGTAATACGTGCAGTTGTTCCAGCACATAAAACTGACGATTGGGATTTTCCATACGGTTCAAAGTGATGGCGCTCTCTTTGCTGTTGGCATTACCGAAAGTGATGGCGTTGGCTGGGCATGCCTGCTGACAAGCTACTTTTATATCGCTGTCTGCCAGCGGTCTGCTGTCTTTCTTCGCTTTCAGCTTACCTTCCTGTAAACGCTGAACACAGAAAGAACATTTCTCAATCACACCTCTTGAACGAACGGTTACATCCGGATTCAACACCATTCTGGTTAAATCGTCGTTCATATCAAGCACCACATCGTTCACAATACCTCTCTGGTTGTCTCCGAAACTGTCTGCACCTGTGTAATCGGCCCAGTTAAAGCGACGTACTTTATAAGGACAGTTGTTGGCACAATATCTTGTACCGATACAACGGTTATAAGTCATTTGGTTCAGACCTTCACTGCTGTGGTTGGTTGCCGCTACCGGGCAAACGTTCTCACAAGGAGCATTGTCGCAATGCTGACACATTAACGGCTGGAATACCACATTCGGATTATCCATATCGCCACTGTAGTAACGATCAATTCTCAACCAATGCATCTCATGACCACGTAAAACCTCCGGTTTACCTACAACAGAAACGTTGTTTTCGGCATTACACGCTACAACACAAGCGCCGCAACCATTACAGGTGTTCAGGTCTATGCTCATTCCCCATTTGATACCTGGTCTGTCGAATACAGGATACAGCGTACCCTGGCTTTCAAACTTTTCCAGTCCGCCCCATGGCTTCAGTTCTGTATCACGCTCTTCGCGGATCTCAGTTGGATGATGTTTATAAGCAGCTAAGGTTAATTCTTTCATTACCTCGGTACGATTGCCTTGAGCTGTGTCGTAACGGCTATGTGTTTGTGTTAAAGCAACAGGGTATTTTTCTCCGGTTAAAGCAACAGAAACATCATTGCTGGAGAAGTTCACTGCAGATCCGTTCAGTGAAGCAAGTGTGTAGGCATTTTTACCAACACCTTCAGCAGCTTTACCCACTTTAGCAGTACGGCCGTAACCAACTGCGATTCCGATGGTTTCAGGATGTGTACCTGGAATGATCAATGCAGGCAGCTCTATGGATTTACCGCCAACAGTTACTTTCACTACCTTCTTAGGAGGATTTACCTCATAAGCATCTGCCTGACCGCCATTGTTCAGGTCTATATTCAGTAAGGTTCTTGCCAATGCAGGGGAAACGATTACATAGTTATCCCAGGTTGCGCGGGTTACCGGATCCGGTAATTCCTGTAACCATGGGTTGGATACACCCTGACCGGCGCCGATACCTACTTTCTCGTAGAGAACCAGTTCAATCTTACCGCCTTTTTTGGCAGAAGATGCAGCGGTAACGGCAGCAGCAACGGCAGCACTGTTAAAGTTTCCGGCACTTACAGTACCGTTGGCTGTGGTGTAAACACCATCCTGTAAAGCCTTGTCCCAACCGGCGACACCACCGAGTTGAACGCTCCAGAAGTTTTTGAGGAAGGTAATATAATCTTCAGCGGCACCGCTCCATTTCAGGAGGCTGTCCTGCCACTGACGTGTTTTGAATAAAGGATAGATGGCAGGCTGTAAGAAAGAGAAATAACCACTTTTTGCTTCTGCATCACCCCAGCTTTCAAGGTAATGATGATCCGGTAAAACAAACTTGCAGAGCTCAGCAGTTTCGTCCACTTTGGTAGCGAATGAAACAACTGTTTTCACTTTCTTCAGTCCGGATTTTACTTTTTCTGCATCAAACCAACTGTACACAGGGTTAGCGCCGTGGATCAGCAAGGTTCCCACAGAACCGGCGTTCATTTCTTCAACCAGTTTAGCAAACTCACCGTCAACACCAGCACGGGTATTGTTGGTTTCTGCCCAGTTGATGGTAGAACCGGCTGCGCCGACAGCATTGTTGATGGCATTTACAATGATCTGAACATTCACATCATTGCTTCCGGCTACAACCAACGCCGCGCCCTTATTGGCGTTCAGCGCTTTTGCAGCTTTTTCGATACCGGCTTTCAGTTTGGCATCTTCAATACCAGTGATCGCCTGGCCATTCACCGCACTTAATAAAGCAGCGGCAATTGCGGCTGTTTCAGAAGGACGATGCAAATATTTTTCATCAGCATTAGAACCGGTGAGAGAAGCAACACTTTCAAAATGAATATGCTTGCTCATTTCAGGTTTTTTCTCGTCCAGCTTTTTACCAACAGCATATTGTTTGGCAAATTCAACAGGACTCAGCCAGGTACCGAGGAAATCGGCGCCTAAGCTTACAATTGCTTTTGCATTGTCAAAACGGTAAGAAGGAATAGCACGAACTCCGTTGGTAGCCTCATTGGCCAGCAACAGGGCGCTGTAAGAAACCGCGTCGTATGTTACGTGTTTACTTCCCGGATATTTTGCCAGGAACTGAGCAATAATGGCCTTGGCTGAAGGAGAAGTAATGGTACTGGTTAAGATCACCACAGGTCCGGAGATTGCAGCGGCGATGGCCTTATCTGCAGCTTCGAAAGTTACTTCCTTGCCTTCGATGGTTGGGAAACGGAGACGGGAAGTATCGTACAGATCCAGTACAGAAGCCTGTACTCTTGCAGAGGTACCACCTTTAGTAAGCGGGCTGAGATCGTTTCCTTCAATTTTGATCGGACGGCCATCACGTACTTTGGCTAAAACGCTTATTGTGTCACCATCCTGTACATAAGTGGTTGCATAATATTTAGCAACACCAGGTACAACATCTTCAGGTTTATTGGCAAATGGAATGGCCTTTTTAACCGGCATTTCGCAACTTGCGGCGGCGGCAGCAGCGGCCGTGCTGAATCCCAGGTATTTCAGAAAATCCCGGCGAGGTGCTTTTGCTTCAAGAAAACTCTTGCCTTCTTCGGCAACAAAGGGAAGCTCTTCCTTAAACTCGTCTTTTACATCCTTATTGTACGCTTCAGACTGATTCAGCTCTCCAAAACTTTGCCAGTGCTTTTTTTGCTCCATAATTATTGATTAACAGTTGAAAGCTGTTTTAACAGCCCTCATCGTTCGAATTATATATTTAAAGAAACCTTTCTTACTCAATATTAGTAGTGACATTTCTGACACTCAGTACCACCGATAAGCTCCACAGTAACACCCTTGGTGCTATCCATCTTACCGCTCTTCAGGTCTGCATGGTATTTCTCATAAATGCTGTAGAAACCATTGTCTTTGAACTGAACCTTGGTTTCGCGGTGACAGTTCACGCACCAACCCATGCTCAGGTCGGTAAACTGCTTCACTTCACCCATTTTCTGAACATCCCCATGACAGGTCTGACAAGCCACCTGGCCGGCTTTTACGTGCTGGGAGTGATTGAAATAAACGTGGTCGGGCAGGTTGTGGATACGAACCCACTCAATAGGCTGCGCTTTTGAAGCATCCCATGGTTTGCCTTCCTCATAACCAGCGAACTTGTACAGCTTCTTGATTTCAGCAGTACCGTCTACTTCCTCACCGGCTTCGTTGAAGATCTTCTCTCCTTTGTATTCGTTGATGGCCATGTGACAGTTCATACAAACATTCACGGAAGGAATAGTAGCCTGTTTGCCCTGGGCAACGCCTGAGTGACAGTACTGGCAGTTGATCTGGTTGGTTCCGGCGTGAACGGCATGAGAGTAGTAAATAGGCTGCTCCGGCTGATAGTCTTTGCTTCTGCCCAGCGCCATAGCGCCTTTGGTAGTAAGGTAGCCACCCACAATGAAGAGAATCACGGTGAGCATGGCGATATAGCTCTTGTTCTTGTAGAAAGGAATCGGCACCAGGTAAGGATGACCATCCTTTTCATCAGAGAGTCTTTTCAGATTGGAGTTTACCTGCAGCATGATCAGGGCAACAACAGCCAGGATCAGGGTAAGAATACCAAATAACAGGGTGTTATCGGCTTCTACAGGCTTTGCGGCAGCCGCGCCTGCGGTTGCACCGGCTGCACCCGGAGCAGGGACGGTTTTGATATAGGCCAGGATTGCATCAATCTCCTCGGTCTTCAGACCGGGGAACGCATTCATGGCGATACTGTTGTACTCCTTGTACAGGTTGTTTGCATAGGCATCTCCTGTTTTCAGGAAGGCAGCGCTATTGCGGACCCATGCATAGAGGTTCTCTTTGTTGGGCCAGCGATCCTCAACGCCTGCCAGGGCAGGACCCGTTAATTTCTTGTGTACAGCATGACAAGACGCACAGTTGGCACTAAAAAGTGCTTTACCATCTTGCGCTTTTACAGCTACACTAAAACATACACTGAACAGGAAAAAAATAGCGGTTAGGCTGGTTTTGGCTATAGATCTAGAAAATATCATATGCACATCAATGGTTCTGGTGTGGAAAAATATCCGTGAACGGGGGCAAAAATATGATACGATTGTGACAAAAACTCAATCGGTTATGTTTTTTTTTCTCCTTTATTTACAAGGGTTTTAGCCGAAGGTGGCAAACATGATATTTTTTTGTCATGACCAAATGAATTTTTTAAATGACTTTTGCATCCATGTTTAATCGACTGAAAGAGAAATGGCAGGTGAGTTGGTTGCAGTTTATCCTGATCTTCTCCACTTTTGCATTAGGGGGAAGCCTCTGCGGCTACCTGGCAAGGCAATTGCTCTCTACCACGTCTATAGAAAGAGGCAGTGGATATGTCATTATTTATATAGTATTAATGACCATTTTATGGCCTTTTTGTGTACTGCTGATCAGTATCCCTTTTGGCCAGTTTCTTTTTTTTAAACGATATCTTTCCCGGATCTGGCAAAGGATGTCCGGAAAATCAAAATCATAAAGCAGCAATTCAATGACAAATCTGGCCATATTTGCTTCGGGGGCTGGCTCCAACGCCGAAAAAATAATTGAACATTTTAGGGGAAACAGCCATGTGCGGGTAGCCCTGATCCTGTGCAATAAGCCAACAGCCGGAGTGCTAAAAATTGCCGAAAATCATGGAATTAAGTCTATTTTGATTGAAAAAGAGGATTTTTTTAGCCCCAACAGCTGTGTTTCTGCCTTAAAAGATCATCAGATCGATTTCATTGTTTTAGCCGGTTTTTTATGGAAAATACCGGATGCCCTGGTAAATGCTTATCGCGGAAAAATCGTGAATATTCATCCTGCCCTGTTGCCCAACTACGGAGGAAGGGGCATGTATGGTATGCGGGTACATGAGGCGGTGATCCATGCCGGGGAAACCGAAAGCGGCATCACCATACATTATGTGGATGAGCATTACGACGAGGGAGATATTATATTCCAGGCCAAATGCCCCGTTGAACCGGGAGATACCCCCGAAATGCTTGCTCAAAAAGTGCATGTACTGGAACACAGGCATTTTCCGGAAGTGATTGAGAACCTACTCCGGTCATAGTTTCAGGGATACGCTCAACAGCAGGTAACCTGGAAGCAACCGGTAAGTTGTTGAAGTATACCCGATATCTGAAATCGTGTAATTGCGAAACTGGTGGGTATTCAGCAGGTTGCGCCCCGCAATTGTAATCCCCAGTTTATTCTTTAACGGGCTAAAGTGAAGATCCACATCACAGAAATAATAGTTGCTGTTCAGCTGACCGATACCTGCCAAACGGAAGGATTCCGTTTTCAGGTTGAGCTGTAAGTATTTACTGAATTTGAAATGCAGATCAAGAAAGCTCGTAAAGTCTGAATAACGGGAGGCTGTAGTAGCCATTACCCGATGATACCCCCGGGTGGTTCCTGCATGAACATTGAACCATTTCTTCCAGGCGGAACGGACTTCCAGTCCTCCATTGAAAAAGGAATGATTGATGTTGCGTAACCCCGATCCATTCACCTCGTTGGTAAAACCAGTACAAACGGTGTTGAGGGTTAATTTGAGATTAGCGTCAATCGCGGATAGATAATAATCCAGGTTGGAGGTTAAGGTAGCTACCCTGTTATTGTTGGTTAGCATCGCTTCCTGTTGCATATAAGACTGCGCAATTGTTGAGCGCGTACCATAAGCGGTATAATCGGTATTATACAGCAGTATTACATTGGCAAAGAAACGATCGGCCCAGTTTCCATGCGTAAAGGAAAGAGACATAACAGAAGCATCGGGCTGATCAAACCGCGCCGTACCTCTGGTAAATAACCTGTACCCATTCAGTAAATAGTTCCCGAAGATTTCATTGATCTGGCTATTTCGTTTGTTCAGGGAACAGTTCAATAACAACAAATTCTTCTCCGATAATTTCCACTCTATACCCAAGGCAGGATTTATAAACTGTACCTGCTGTTTGTCTGCCCGGATACCATCCCGGTAACTATTGCAAAAAGCGTGGATCCCCAGTTGCTGTATCAGGGTAATTTTCCCCAGTTGGTACCGGTGTCTTGCTTTCAAAAACAGATCACTGGCAGAAGCATTCAGGTTATTTTGAAAACCATCCGGGCGATCCACCATCAATGATTGGTGCGCTAGTATAAGTTCTGTGCTTAACACATCTTTCCTGTAGTTTATACCCGCCAGTAGATCCACCAATGATTTTGCAGTGCATTTGGAACTGAGCTTTGACTGAACCGACAGAAACCGCATTTGATGCCTGGCCGACTGGTAAACCTCATCGGCAGTTCCCGCATTCGGGAAAAGCGGCTGATAATTAAATTGATCAACATGATACTGTTGTGGCGCTTCATCGGATATGAATTGAGCAGCAATTTGCCAGAATGATTTCCCGGAAATCCTGCAGGAGAAACGCAGTAACTGCTCATTCGTTACTGTATGCGTTTTTAATGTATCCTGAATGGTTTGCTGATTAAACAGCAAATGATTTTGGTTGACTATATTACCCAGTCCAACTTTCATTCCATATTCCAGGATGGTGTTTTCGGACCAGTCGTAAAGCAGGTTGATTTTCCCGGCCCCGTTCAATACGCGCCGGTCCATATTCAGTGTTTCCATATTCACAAACCGGATTTGATTGATGCCGGCTGAATCGATGGCAGTGCTGTAAAACCGGTTAAGTTCCCTGTTGAGCTGTAAACTTGTTTTAATGCTCATTTTGCCTGCCGGACGCCAAATCGTATGGACAGCATACAGCCCGGAATTATTGCCGGGAGATTTTTTATTCCCCGGCATTGCAGTAGCGCTGATGTTGATCAATTGCACGGCGCTTGGAGGTATTCCGGCAAGATCATCATTCATATCTTCTGTAACTTTACTATCCGCCTCATTGGTTTGCAACGGCTGCTCCTCTCCAGTGTTATTCATACTGCCCAGCCAATATTGCCGGAGGCGGTTGTCCAGTTTAACCAGGTTTATTTTGCCGTCGTAGTATTTACCGGCAACACAGTCAATCCCCGCATCAATATTGCCGAACCATTTATTGGCGACGCCTGGTTTCATTTTCAAATTGAGCGCAACTTTATCGCTCTTTACAATTCCCTTCATCAGCCTGTTGGCGGAATAATGTTGCAATATTTCTATTTTACCTATGGGGTGAGGAGGCATATTCCGGGTAAGTAACCGGTAAGACTTTTCAAAAAAATCATCTCCTTCAATCATTATTTTTTCAACCTCTTTGTTGCCCACTTTCACCGTACCATCTTCCATTACCTGTATACCGGGTATTTTTTTCAACAGATCTTCCAATACCCGCTCGTTGCCCTTTGCAAAGGAGCCGGCATCCGCTACTATGGTGTCATTCCTGATCAGGATTGGCGGAGTGGCGGTTACAATAACTTCGTTCAACACCTTCGTTTCAAATTCCAACACTATATGCTGAAGCAATGCAACTGGCGGCTCTCCGGGAGGCAGTTTTAACTTTTTGGTTCTGTAAGAAATTGCGCTGAAACAGATACTACAACCTTCTGGAATAACTGCCTTTAAGCTGAAACAGCCGGAACCATCCGAAAAACAATATGCGAGCAATTTTGCAGTACTGTCTACCCGGAGTATAACATTGGCAAACGCAACAGGCTGCCCGTATTGATCGGTAATTCTTCCTGAAAGAACGGTTTGAGCCGTTACATATTCTGTAAACAGTACCGAAATAGCAATCATTAATTTCTTCACGCTATACTTCATTCTTCTCACTCTCTTTCTATATCGTCTCTTTTTACAGAAACAGATGCATTCATGGTCCTGCTGAATTTGGACAGAATTCGTTGCTGAAATTCCGACTCTTCTTTTTCGATTTTCTTCCGGTAATCGGGATAGGATATTATTTTGAACCGGCCCTGATGCTGCGGTATCAAAGCAGTATGAAAAGGAGAGATGATCTGTTTCAATAAAAAACTTACCTGACCATCATCGTCCCCGGCTTCTACAATTAATCCGGGCAGGCCGTTTAACTTCCATGGGCCAAAACTGTATGGAAGATCCGGACAATACCATGCCGTGTATCTTCTTCCCCGGAATACTGCAACAGCTTTCTTGCAGGTGAACCTTCCAATCATTTTAAGGCCCTCTTCCAACACCCATGCCTGCCGGGGTAAATCTTCCTTTACAAGGAACACTTCTTTCGTATATAAAGACTTTTTTTTCTCCAGCAGCATATTCCCAGATCGATTGATGCTGATGTATGCATCCATGGTGTCGATGATGCGCATGGTCGCTTTGTTGTTACCCTGATCCTCCTCGGTATAATGATCCTGCGTTGCTACAGGCCTGAATAAAAACAGGGACTGACCTGAATTGAACACCAGTTTGCCCGTATACAACACGGTCCCGGAAAATTGCAACATCATCTCATACTCGGCCATTACCTCCGATTGTTGTGCCTGCAGCTGGCACAGGCTCAACAGTAATGAATAAAATAATGATTGAATCTGTTTCATTGAATTGAAGATTGTTTTTTTGAAAACAGCCATCCAGACAGGACCTGCCCGCCTGAACAGCTGTTATTAGCCGGTTATGCCAAAGCAGCTCTTGCCTGGGCCTTAAGCTGTTTGATAATCTGGAACAGTTTACTGCAATCCACATCTTTTGCGGTTACAGTTACTTTTGCGTAAGTAGCGCCTGCGCCAATACTAACAGTTACCTCAACGTCACAGCTGGAAAAATACGCCGGGGATTTGCTCTCAGTAAAAGCGGTCAGGCAATACTCCGCCGTACTTGAATAAGCGGCTGTATTGTATTGCCGTTGTTGGTCGGCAGCTGTTGCACCGGCTGAAAATACCAGCAGTGCAAGCAGACTAAACATCAGTTTCATTTTCATATATATAAGTTGATTGTATTCCTCGCCTGTCTACGCCCTGGCGCGGATGTTCAGCGGTTTTTTTACTTGCTGACCTGCAATATGTACTTCTGAGAAGCACATCCATCAACTTCGAATGAGTAGCTACCCGAAAGAAGAAAATGCTGTGTACATCAGCATCCTGTTCTTTCAATGGAACAATATTAAAGACGATAAGGACAGAAATTACAGGTAGTTCTACCTGATTTTAAACTCTTTTAACGGTAGGAATTAAAGGATGCCCGCTTGCTCACAGCATCCGTTCCATATACACCACTTCCGGCAATGGATTATGGTAATAGGCTGTAGTGATGATAAATCCGTGTTTCAGGTAAAGGGCTATGGCTGATTTCAGGCGCTTGAGTGTATCAAGTTTCATTTTTGTATATCCCAGTTGCTTTGCATCTTTCATAATAGCAACCACCAGCGCTTCTCCTATTCCAAATTTTCGAAAAGCCGGTTTTACATAGAGGCGTTTCATTTCACAGGCTCCTTCTTCCAATGCCTGCAAGGCAATGGTTCCGGCCGGCTCTCCGTTCCAGTAAGCGAGGATCAGGCTCCCTTTCGGATGGCCATATTTTTTGAGCGGGTCTTTCAGCTCCGCTTCAAAGCTTTGAAAACAAAGATCCACTCCCAGTTCTGCTGAATATTCAGCAAACAAATGCCGGGCTGTTTCCAGTCCGGCACCTTCTTCTGTTATATGTTTTAATTCCAACATCGTTTAACCTGGCATGCGTGAAATATATTTTTCCACCTCTTTGATCTGATCTACAACCTGCTTGGTAGTAGGCTTGCAAGCCTTGGCTTTTCTGAAGAAATCTTTGGCAGCCCGGAACTCTCTTTTGTTCATAAAGATCTGGCACATGCTGATATAGGCAACCGCTTCACTTTCCTTGTCGGCAATGCCGGCACGGATCGCTGCCCGAATATAGGCTTCACCCTGTTTCAGGTCGCCTTTCTGCATGGCCATCATCCCCAACTGTAATTTATTAGCCCCTTCTGCCTCCGGCATGGGCGCTCCCAGATCGGAACTCTTCTTCAGGTGTTTTTCTGCAGCATCAAAATCCTGCTTCATCATAGCCATATTCCCCTTGATCGTGTAAAAAGTAGACCGTACCGGCTTGTAAAGCAGGTTTGGAAACCATACTGTATTCAGGATCCTTTCCACTTCTTCCATGTCGCCTTTTTCCATTGGCTCCTGAATCAGGCGCAGGGGTCCTATAAAGAAATGACTGGCCAATCCGATCACACCAATGAAGTACAGTACAAAAGAGGGCCAGAATCCGCTGCTGATATTTACGGCAATCGCCAGTACAATGGCCAGTAAGCTCAGCCAGAAACGGTATTTAATGATAATATTATAAAACTTCATGGTTCAAATTTGGGCTGCAAAGATAACGGGATTCCTTTATAGTTCCCAGTCCGGATTATTCCTTTGCATCATTGATTTCCACCCAGTATCCGTCGGGGTCCTGCAGCCAGATCTGCTTCACGCCATCCACCCGTAGGGTAACGCCAAAAGGATTCCCTAACCAGTCTTCCCAATGGATTTTGTGTCTTTTCAGCGTCTCGAGCTGCCGGTCTACAGAAGCAACCGTAAAACAAAGATGACTTCCCTTGTAATAAGTTTTTACCTGTTTGGCCCCCTCTATGATATGCAAAGCAGTTTTGGGACCAATGGAGTACCAGGTGTGGATTCCATCATGGAAGGGCTCGGGGATGGTATCTAACCCAATAATATCCATGTAAAAGAAATTGGATTTCTTCATATCCACTACGGAAAGGGCTATATGATTGATGGATGCCCGGGGGGCTTTTTGGGCTTTTGCAGCAAACCCGAACAGCAGGCAAAAGAAAAATATTGGTAGTCTCATAAAGATTAGTTGACGTTGAAGTTACCAAATCTATTATTTTTGCGCCAATCGGATAAAAACCGGTCGGTCCCGTAGTTCAATGGATAGAATAGAAGTTTCCTAAACTTTAGATCCAAGTTCGATTCTTGGCGGGACCACAAACCCTCGCAGCGACAGCTGCGGGGATTTTTAGATTGCGAACGTTACGAGTTTACTCGTATAAGTGAGCAGGCTAAAAACCAGCAGGGCAACCGAAGGTTGGCATGCGAAGGGTTTGAGTAAGTTCAATGCGGCAGAAGACAGCCAAGCGCAGCGAAGGCTGGCAGTCCTGATCAAAAAAAAGTATTGTCTTTTTTAAACCCACCGCCGATCGGTATTTTTTCGCCTTTAATTTCTACATACTCTTTATTATAGGCATCAATTTTATCTACAGCAACTATAAAGGATCGATGAATGCGCCTGAATTTTTCCGCAGGAAGTATTTTCTCCAGTTCACCGGTACTGATCTTGGAAACATACATTGTTTTCTCTGTAAATACCTTAACGTATTCCCTGCTACTTTCAATATAGTCAATCTCGTCAAATAATATTTTCACTTTCCTGCGGTCAATAGTTAAAAAAAGGTACCTCTCCGGTATTACCGGCCGGTTAGCCATAACATAGCTTGCATTTACCTGCTTAACAGCTTTGTTTACTGCTGCCAGGAAACGGTTGAATGAAAAGGGTTTGAGCAGGTAGTCGGTGACACTTAATTCAAAACCATCAAGAGCATATTGGTGATACGCAGTAGTTACAATAACTACAGGCATCTTAGTAAGTGTTCTTAAAAAATCGAGCCCTTTCAATTCTGGCAGGTGAATATCTAAAAAAATCAGGTCGGTTTCTTCCTGCTGCAGTTGCCTTCCGGCGCTGATGGCCTCCCGGAATTCTCCCTGCAGTTCAAGATAGGGTATGCGGCTGATATAATTCTTCAATATGCCGCTGGCCAGCGGCTCATCCTCAACGATGATACATTTATACCTTTGCATAACTGTCAAGATTAATAGATAAGTTTAAGCGGAAACAGGCAACATCGTTCTCAATTTCAAGCTTATAATTTGTAAACAAAAGATCCATCTGTCTCCTCAGATTTCCCAGCCCGATATGCTCCTTAACCTGACCTCCATTCACGTTGCTGTTTTTTGAATTCTCCACAACAAAAAATAAATGCTTCTCCCTGACAGATAAGTTAATAAAGATGAAGGGCTTATTAATCGTATCGGATACGCCATGTTTAAAAGCGTTCTCCACCAGGGGAATCAGCAGTAAAGGGGGAACCAACTGGTTGTAGTCATCAATATCTTCTGAAATCTGAATAACCAGGGAATCGTCATAACGCATTTTCTCCAATTCAATATATTCTTTAATTACCCTGATTTCTTTTTCGATGGAAACCAATGCCGATTCTGATTCATACAGCATATAACGAAGGATTTCGGATAAACGAAGGATCGCTCCGGCCGTAAGCGGCGACTTTTCTTCCGCCAATGCATAAAGATTATTGAGCGTGTTAAAGAGAAAATGCGGATTGGTCTGGGATTTTAAATAATTCAGTTCAGCCGTCTTCTTTTCCAGCTTAAGCCGGTTATTCCTGTTATTCAGATAAACAATATGCAGTAATAATTTAATGGTAGTGAAGTAAGCAATTCCATACAACTGGTAAATGATACCCCTGACCAGGTATCCGCGGGTCATCATTTCTTTTTCAACCGGGGGGTAATTCCCTGTACGCATCCCCAGTTTTATCCATTGCGGGTATCCCACCACCAGGAATGCAGATACAATCAATGCTGCCAGAATACTCCAGATAACTTTATTTTTCCTTCTGTTGATGAATTTCAAAAAAACATGAAACAGCAGCAAAGTGACAAATAAAACATAACTGTTTTGCCAGCAGGTGTATTTATAAGCCATCAGGAATTCCGGAACACTGTAATTCACCGAAATAAACAAGGCTGCTGCCCAGAGCAGGAAATAGGATGTGCCAATTAAAAGACTGACTACAAACTCGTTTTTAATTAAACCTTTCATGCTTAAAAATTGCCGCCGGTAAATTAATGGATTTTCGGACGAACACTGAAAAATTGTCTATTATCAGGTGATCAGGTCTATGAAAAGGGGTTTTAGATCTACCAATTTACCCGACCACCATTTACACCATAAAAAGCAGGGAGGCTTTCCGGGGAAGTTAAAGCAACTTTCGCCCAAAATCAGGCAAATAAAAAAAATATGATAAAGAAAACAATCTTCGCAGTTTTTGTTTTACTGCTAAATTCGGCATTACTTACCGGTCAGAAAAATGACACCATTCGCATATCGGCCAAAGACATTAATACCGGCTTTTTACGGGAAGGCACCCACCGCTATATTGTTTATTTTAAAATGAAAAAGGATTCTATCCGAACGCTGACCCAATTTTGGACAAGAACTATCAGGCGTACAGAATACAACAAAACACCCGCCATTCAAATCACCCAGGAATGGGAAGATAAGGATAGCATAGTGCATATTGTGAAGTCATACTCCGATGCAAAAACAATGCAACCCCTCTACCACAATACCTGGTGGAAAATCCCTGTATCAAGAAATTCACCAACCAAAACCACTACTTCCACAATTGTTGATGTTTTAAACAAAACCGTACAATACAATGGCGTGTTCCTGGGTGAAGCTGACACTACAAGACGAACAAAGAAAATATGGGACTCTTATAAAACATCCATTGATAAATATTTTTTAAACTGGCACCTGGATTTGGAAACATTTCCTTTATTGCCCTATAGAAATGGTGTTACATTCATTATTCCATTTTATGACCCCGGCACTGCTTCCGACTTTCAAACAGTAGCATATACCGTAAAAGGTGAGGCAGAATTAGAGGGATATGATCAGCAGAAGATCAAATGCTGGATACTGGTTCATGAATCCACCGGTAATAAAGAAACATTCTGGATCAGCAAAAAGACAAGAGAGGTCCTCAAATTAGAACAGGAATTGGGCCCCGACAGACGTAGATACAAAATAAAATTCGGGTTTAGTAATTAATTCCGAACAGGACTAAATGATTATTTTTAATTGTCCGGTACCAGCTATACAGGAGACCGGTTCTTTATGGCCCATATAAAAGAAATAAACTAAACAAACCAAGATGCTTACAGAAATCAACCCCAAAATGCCAATGCGTGATAAATCCGTCACAAAGAACTTTTATACCAATAAATTAGGTTTCCGGGAAATTGGGAACTTTGAAACAGATGACTATTTAATGCTTCAAAAAGACAGTATACAAATTCATTTCTTCAAATTTAAAGAACTTGACCCAACTTTAAATTACGGGCAAGTATATATCAGAACAGATGATATAGACAACTTCTTCCAGACATTGATCGGTAATAAAACGGAAATTCATCCTAACGGGTATTTAACAAATAAGCCCTGGGGGCAAAGGGAATTTTCACTACTGGACCCCGACAGTAATTTACTGACCTTTGGACAAACAATTGATTAAACAGTATCGGCAATACGGGTTGCGCGGTGGCAACTACGCATTTTAAAACCATATGTTCTGATAAAATCCTTACCCGATTTTGACCGAGGTCATTGTCAAAGATCCCCCTACCGCTTTATCGTTGAAGAAAGATACCTGATCCTGTTTACCCTTCAGACCCAATGTATACAGCAGGGGTAAGTAATGTTCGGGGGTGGGGATTGCCAGTAACGCCTCCTTCCCCAGTTGCTGATATTGTATAAGCTGATCGTGGCTTCCCGCTGAAATCAACTCTTTGAACCGTCTGTTCATTTGCAATGCCCAATCATATCCATATTCCGGATCATTCAGCCTGTTCCATGCAACCATGCGCAGGTTGTGTACCATATTACCACTGCCGATAATCAATACGCCTTTCTTACGAAGCGCATAGATTTCCTTAGCCAGGTCATAGTGATATTGTGCATCTTTGGTGTAATCTATACTCAACTGCAAAACAGGAATGGTTGCCTCAGGATACATATGTCGTACTACGGTCCAGGTGCCATGATCCAATCCCCAGTCGTGAGACAATGCTACATTGGCTGTATGAATCATCGAAGCGGTTTCTTTTGCAAGAGCGGGATTTCCCGGAGCAGGATACTGCACCTCAAAGAGTTTATCGGGGAAGCCGCCAAAATCGTGTATGGTTGGGGGAAAGTCCATGGAGGTAATCTGAGTTCCTTTGGTAAACCAGTGTGCGGATACAACCAGCACGGCCTTGGGCAGTGGGATTTCTTTGGCCATCTCCGCCCATCTTCTGCTGAAGTCATTGTCCTCAATGCCGTTCATGGGAGACCCATGGCCTATAAACAATACCGGCATCAAACCTTCCCCCGGTTCCAGGCTGTCGGTAAATTTTTTAAAACTGCTTAATGTATGTATACCTGTCATAATCGTTGCTCCCGTAATTAGTTGAATAAATGTTTTCCGCTGCATTAATGGGCTATTGCTGAATATGCAAAGTTACGCAATATGGGCCGGGGGCGCATTGCGTGAAAACAAGAAAAATCATTGATTTAAATCAATTTTCAGGGTTTCCTGCCGTGCCCGCTGCGTAATCAGGAGGAGCGCTGAAACTTCGATTGCATCACTAGGGTATATTGCGGGTTCCCTTGTCATAACAAAAGACCCCCTTTAATAAGGGGGCCGGTGTTTTCAAGATGGGTTGGCATTCGTTAAAAACAGGGAATTCATAAGGTCTTACCCGAGCTTATTTAAGGGTTCTCATATAATTGATGATAGACCAAATTTCATCAGCATCAGGGATTTTTTTCTTGAAAGAAGGCATATCTTTTCTTCCTTCTACAGTTTTATAAAACAGCGCACCGTCTGTTTGAGACTGGAGTGCAGAAGTGGTGAAATCGCCGCATTCTGTATCCAGTTGAGCAGCTTTGGGGCCATCTCCTTTTCCTTTGGTACCATGGCAGGATTTACAATGCTGGTTATAAAGTGTTTTACCTTCTGCCAGTGATGCTGCATTACCTTTTAAAGGATTTACCTTGTTTTTCTGCGCATCCGGAACAGGCCATGGTTTTGCCTGGTTAAGAGAAGTAAAAGCAAATGAGGTTACTACAAAAAGTGCTGCACCCAGCATCATTAGATTCATTTTCATTGTCTGAATTTTTTAATTATTGAATTGGTTTTATAAGTTACGAAATTTCCGGGGTATTATGCGGCTCCTCTTTCCTGAGCCTGATCAGTTCATAAATAATGACGATATAGTGCCCCCAAACGATAGTTACCAATATAGAGAATGTAATCACCATCCAAAGTGGCGGGCGGGTACTCCATAAAGCTCTTGGGGCAATTATATTGGCGTCCGATACAGTAGTTCCCCAGGGTTGTTCAACAGCAGCTTCCAGATTACCGTACAACTCATTTTCATCCAGGCGTGCAATCAATGTAATATTATGTTTGGCATCCCCTGGTAAATGTGCAGGAACCTCTATTGACGCTTCACCCGCTGCGTCAGTGGTACCTTCCCCTATTTTCAACGGGAAGAAACTACGTTTCACAAATAAACCCAATGCGGCTTCCGGTATGGGCGTTTCAAGTCCTGTACTGATATCTACCAACCGGGCCTGAATGGTGTAAACCGAATCGACAACAACAGGATTGACTGTCAGCAATGCCCTCTTTACCGCTACCTCTGCATCGGCAGGTTCCATTTGCTTATTGCCGGCATAAATTGCTTTCAGCAAAACTTTCCCTTCGGCATCTGCAACCAGGGGATCTCCTTTTACATTGATCACCGCCCTGCCATTTCTGTCGGTAATGGCATGTCCGAGGTTCATTTCACCTGCAGGAGTTACATGTACTATGTTTACTTTGAGCAATGGCAGTTTATAAAATACGCCTTTCACTTTGGCCTGCATCTTTACCTTGCAATCAATGGTACGGTCTGCTTTCTGAACAGGAATCAGTTCCAGGGAAGGGGCGATCAGCTCGGATGTAGCTGCGGCAACCATTTCAGTTGCTGCAGGGGAAGTACTGTCTGCCTGTGCCTGTACACCTGTTGCAAAAAGCAATACCAGGGGAACAACCAGGCTGTACGTTAGCAGGTTACCGGCTTTTACCTTATTCAAAGTATATGTTAGAATATTTTTCATAAACAATATTTTTTCCGGGAGCATTAATTTTCTTTTACGGACGCTGTGGTACCAGCGGCTGTTTTTTCCTTATCACCGAATTCTGATATCGGAATAATGGTAACAAACTTTGATAACAGGGTGAATAGTAAAAAGAAAGTGGCTATACCGGCAAATGTCAGCGCCCACTCAACCCAGGTTGCAGAGTACTTTATATACTCCGGTCTTGTATCCTGCATTGGAAGCAGTGTTGATTCCAGTGTGGGGACAATAATCAGGTATCGTTTCACCCAAAGTGCAATAACCATGAAGAAAGAGGCAATCGTGATTAGGCCCGGCTTCCTGGTAAACGGTATGGCTACAACCAAAATCGGCAGCAGTATACCCGCGATGTTTGTAAACAGGAACCATCCGCCATAATATTCCAGGGTAAATAATTTCTCAATCACTTCATTATCCCATTTTGCGGAACCAAACCAGGCAGTCAGGTATTCTGAAAAAGTAAAATACCCGTATGCAGCTCCCAGTACCATCATAATATACCCCAGGTATACAAAATGCTGATCTGTGAGCAGGCTGTTGAGTTTATACATTTTCCGGTACACCCACATGGCCATGATCAATACTCCGGTACCGGAGTAAATAGCTGCGAGCACAAAGTAAGGGCCGAAGATTGAACTGTGCCATCCCGGCCGCAGTGTCATACCGAAAATCCAGGAAAGAACAGAGTGTACAATGATGGCGAGTGGAATAATCATAATGGCCATCAGATCGGTAGAGATTTTGATATGTCTTTTCTGACTGGGTGTTCCCCTGTAACCGATAGCCAGTATGCTATATAATTTTTGTTTCCATTTGGGAATATTCAGTTTGGCATCCCTGTATATGGCGAAGTCCTTAATTAAAGCCAGGTAGAGAAATATTACACTACCGGTGAAATAAGTGGTGATCGCCAATACATCCCAGGTAATAGGCGATTGAAGTCTTGGATAAAGGAAAAGGTGATGCAGCCGGTCCAGCCTTCCCACACACAACAGGATAAACACAGGTCCGATCATTGTGGCTATAACTGTAATTATTTCTGCAATACGGATAATCGGTTTTCTCCATTCAACATGAAGTATATGGAGCAGGCCGGAGATTACTGCGCCTGCATAACTGATACCGATAAAGAAAATAAAGTTGGCAATATATAATCCCCACACCACATTATCCCTCATCCCTGTAACAATATGCCCGTCGGCTACCTGCAGGTATAAAGCATATCCACCTACAAGAATCCACAGGAGAAAGAAAATAGTCCATCCCCAGGTTTTCTTTCCGTAGGTTTCAATAACCGGTTTCTGTTTTTCAAAAATGTCTTTTTGATATTGATTGAGTTCCATAATAATTGATGTTCGTTGTTTAAACTAAACCCGGCAACAGCTGTTTATTCAGCGCCGCCTTCCATTACATCCCTGAACCTCGCTTTGAGCTGATCGGGGAGATTTTCATATCCCCTCTCAACCGGAAACTGACGATCTTTAGGAGGCAGGTAATAAACACGTGGCTTGGTACCCAGTTCTTCCTGGAACCGATAGGCAGCCCTGTCTTTGATCAGCTGGGTAAAGCTTACCGTTTCATCACCATTAGACACGGTATCTTCATTTTCATCGCCAAAATAAAACACACCATTAGGGCAGGCTTCCACACATGGGGGGAGTAATCCTTCCCTGGATCTGTCGGGACAGAAATCGCATTTTTCTACGGTGCCTACCCGCGCAGGAATTCCTGTTTCCGGAGAGTACTGCTGATTAGCGATGGCCTCGGGCATAACCGGATCTGTCCAGTTGAATACCCTGGTAGAATAAGGGCAGGCAGCCATGCAGAACTTACAACCGATGCAGCGTTCGTTATCGATTAAAACCAGTCCATCCTGTCTTTTAAAGGTTGCGTCTACAGGGCAAACTTTAACACAGGGCGGATTATCACAATGGAAACATTGTTTAGGGAACCAGTAAGGGGCGGCCTTATCGCTGTCTTTCATCAGTTTCACGGTAAGCCACTCTGTTTCCTGAGGTCTGTAATGCCATTTCTGACAGGCGGATACACATTTACGGGCGTTCTTACACCTGGAGAGATCCACTACCATCACAAACTTTTTACCCGCCATTCCTTCTCTGGCCTCCAGCTTAGACACGATTGCCATATGCTCCTGGTGATTCAGGTAAGCTGAATCAATCTCTACAATTTCTCCTTCCGGTGAAAGCAGTTTTACTTTCTCTCCAACCGGTTGTACGGGCTTTTTAGAAGAACAGGAACAGGCCAGGCTTCCGCAGGCTGCGGTTGCAATACCCGCAATGGCAGCCGTTTTTATGAAATCCCGTCTGCTGTTATCATTTATTTCCTCTTGTTGTTTCATATGCAGATTTGAATAGGATCAACGATTGTTTTCTTTGGAAGGATTATTCATCCACTGATAGATCTCCTGATTGCTGGATTTTATCTTCTTTGAAGCAGCCTCCAGAATCGATTTCTCAACTTCAACCAGCCTGCCATCTGCTGTCAGCATCTTTACCATCTCGGGATTCTCCTTACCATCAGTTGAAATGTTGGCACCTTTTCCGGGCACCAATAAAGACAGGAAGCCCCTGCGGCTCCTGTCTTTCTGGTTATTATTTTCCATGAGAATATTATTTTAGAAATTCCACAATCTGGTAATATTGAAGCCGATCACAAAATGACCGATGGTATAATCATTCTGATTATACATATGGTTGTACTGTGGAAGTGAATAACGATAATTTCCTACAAACACCTGGAAGCCGTGACCACTTGAATTCATATCCAGTCCAAGACTCAGATTCGGGCGTGGGTTATTCATCGGGTGTTGGGTCAGCGGCTGATCATAATTGAACATGATCGCAGTTTTTGGTGAAATTTTATACCGGCCGCTCAGCGAAAAGGATAAATGATCATTCTTCATTGCAGGCTGGATCACATTATTTGCATCGTAATAGCCTTCCACGTTATTAAAGTGTATGTAGTTGAAAGCTGCCTGTGCGGAAAAGGCATCACAGAATTTACGGGCTACCATAATCTGGTTGAAGAAACTAAACCGGTCGGATGTGTTGATGATTGGCAATGACAAACTCTTTGCTCTTGTATCCATTGCCGCATTTCCATAATAAGTAACCGATACCGGCATACTATTATCAGTTTTCTGCTTTAAGATGGCATATTTTGCATTGAAGTCTACCAGCATATTGTAATTGCCCGCTCCAAAACCTATCTGCAGATCTTTCACCGGAACATAGCTGAACCCTAAGCGCATATTGGCCGCTGCAAAAATGCCGAACAGATCCTTAAAGCCTTTGTCTACCGTTCCGAAACGGTGATTGATTGCAAACTCAAAAGTTCCTTTGATAGGCACCATCACGGTTTGATTATCAATCATCAGGTTACCACCGAATGTATTCTTTGTATAGGATACTTTTTTCACTGCCGGCCGGGCGCTCTCCGTAGAATCCTGCGCCATTAGTCCGTTCCCGGTTATTACTGTGCAAACCAGCAGCAGCATGAATACGCGGAAACCAGTGAACAACAGATGAATATTTCTTTTTTTCATTGTAATTGATTTAATTGTTTTTGGCACCTTGTTTAATCCATGCATAAATTTTTGCATTGATTTCCGGATCAGGTCCTGCGCCTACAGGCATTACAGGTGATTTTTTACCATTCAACCATAGCATTAGTAAGCTGTTGTCCGGGTCTGTTGCTTTCAGGTAGTTCCCGGAAGAAAGTGAAGTAAAAGCGCTTGCTGCCATGAGGTTGGGTGCTTTACCGCCTGTGTTATGACATCCGCTTGCAATACAACTCTTTTCAAAAATGGGAATGATATCTTTTTTAAAGCTCATTTCGGTGGTAATGGAACTACCGGGATTTTCGACGATCGTAACCGTTTTATAACAACCAGACAGGGCAAATATGATCATGGTAACCAACCCGGATAATATTGCTGTTTTTTTTGTGAACATGATATTTTGTTTTAAGTAAAACAGTCAGTTACCTTGTTATTTCTGGAATCTCAACAGCAGCCCTGGATGAATACCATGCTGGTTGTTACACCTGTTCCAGAAAGCCACACCAAATGGCTGATCATTTAAACTGGAGAAATCAACGTCCTGGTTCAACACATCTGTTGTTTTCAATAAACGCTTGTATTCATATATCCAGCCCGATCCTGTATACACTGCAGACATACCGATATCAGCACGGCCGCGGAGTACAGGAGCAACAATATTCCCGGGGAAACATTTAGCGCCAATCTCAGCAGTAGCAGATGTGCCCAGGCGTTGATACTCAGTTCCAACAGTTGGATCAATAGTACCTCCGTTATAAGTTAATACACCAGTAGAGCTTACAGCAGTAACCAGTTTAGCAGTGCCGCCAGCCAGTGTATCAGCTGCTTTGATAAAATCAGCAGTAGAACCTGGGATAATCCATTTTGGTACAGCAACTGTAGTACCGGTACCGTCCAGCTTAAGGTTTTGTGTATTGGCAATAGATCCCTGAGTTGCATCAGCAGTGTAAGCCGGACGGAATGGCCATGTTGCTGATTTGGTTCCGTCCAATACCAGGTCATCAAAGTGACGACCGTTACCATTACCACCTGTTACAGCAGTATAAGTAGGTCCGCCGGCCCAGTCCTGATAGTTATCATCCATGTTGCCAAATGCCAATCCTCTGTTAGGGTGCAACCACCACATATCGATTTTCTCATTTACTCCATTGGTATAGTGGTTACCACCGGTACCAGGGCTCATTGCAGCAGGTGTTTTTGAATAGTCGAGATAAGGGCCAAATACGTGGCAGGAAGCATAGCAGGTTTGGGTAGCAAACTTAGCGGTGGAATTATTCACATTCCAGAGCATGGAAAACTTGTCTTCACCAAAACCGATTCTGGTCATTACACCATTGGCATCAAAGCTTTTGGAAGTTCCTTCTTTTGCCCAAAGTTTGGTGGTAGGGTTGAAATACCATGGAGCAGATTTAATGCTCTTGTCGTTATCCCTGATCTCAGCAAGGAAATAGATGTACTGGCCATCGTACATGGAACGGAGCGTTCCGGTGTAAGTTTCTCCGATATAACCAGTGAATAAGTTGCTTCCCGGATCTGGTACGGTAGCTGTTAAATTCACTTTAGTCGCATTGTCCCAAATAGCATCAATAGTTCCGTCAATCGTAGGAACGGTTGATGTTTTGTAAGAAAGCAGTTCATTGGAATTAGCGGAAGTTACCGGTGCTACTACCTGCGCATTCTTTGTACAATACGCAAAAAGCAGGCTGAAGGAAACAAACAGAAAAAGTGTTAGTGAGGTTTTCATATATAACTGATTTTTGTTAATACATTGTTATCTGACAAAATTGTGACAATAAAACAGGGGGGCCAATGTCGGGCATCAGACAGTATTATGACATTAATCATATTTTAAACCCCATTTTATCGCTATAATTATCAAATTTTAACGATTCAGAACCATTAACACTTATGGTATATACGAAATAGTAGCTATGGGTTGGCGCAATAGAATGCGCAACTACTTGTGAATGTGCATCTTGCTGTTAAATACACAAAAAGGGTCTGACTATTATGATACAGATATTAAAATGACCTGGCCCTGGACTTACAGAAGGTTAATACATTCTTCAGCCAGGCCAAAACTCAGGGTCATACCTGCACCCCCCAGTCCGTTTAATATGTACACATTATCGGAAGGGTGGAGGAATAAATGGGAGGCCCCATTGACCATTTTGGGATAAACACCATTCCAGGACTGGGTTAGTTTCCAGTCGGAGATGAGCGCAAACTGCCGCAGGTATTGCAAAATCATTTCGTTGATTGCTGTCCGGTCGAACGGATCATGGGTTAATCCGTACTCATGAGAATCCCCCACTGTTAATTCCCCTAAATTGTTCTGCGATACCATTACATGTATACCATAGCGGAGATACTCCGCCATTTCTGTTTCATACCGCTGCTTCAATGCAGCAAGTGAAGGCGCTGCTTTAAAACTATGATAGTGTATCAGGGAGAGCCCGCCACAAAGTGACGTACCGAGATCATAGCCCTGAACGCTGCTCTTAAAACGCATCATTTGCAATTTGCACCGGGTAATTTCAATACCCGCAAACAAAGAAGGATAAAGGGTTTCAAAATCCGCACCGCTGCAAATAAAGATGAGATCTGCCCCTATCCATGCTGATCCGGTGTATACTTTATTATTTTCCACGGCGCTTATTGCTGTTCCCCAAATGAATTTAACATCCAGAAACTCAGCCAGGTATTCTGCAATATTTCCAATTGCAATCCGTGGGTCTACAATCATCTCGGAAGCACTGTATAAACCTCCCATTAAATTGTCCGGGTTAACCGAACCTGATTTTTCGATTACGCCTTTCTTATCTAATAATTCAACCTCACGGCCCTCAGCCTTAAATATTTCATATAATTCCTGCAACACAGTCCATTCATCGTCATAATAGGCGGCATGAATGCTGCCGGTTTCACTGTATGCCAGCCCGGTGCTATCGGCGATATCCTTCCAAATGGCTTTGCTTCTCTCCGCCCTGTTATGCAGTTCTCCTGCTGGTTGGCCAATGGGCCACACCATACCGAAATTTCTGATAGATGCACCAACAGCCTTATCTGTTTTTTCAATCACAGTAACGTCTAATCCCTTTAAACTCAGTGCCCGGGCTGTTGCCAGCCCTACAATACCTGCTCCGATTACGACTGCCTTCTGTTTCATAAATAAGGTTGGGTTTTTATGTATCCGGTGTATGATCTATATAGTTTGTGGTGAATCTGAACTGTGTAAAATATCAATGCCACCCCTACAATGGATGATGTATAAAACAGATTAGAGAAAAAAGAAGTCCAGCTGTATTCTATCGTAACAAATTCCTTAATCAGCAGAACCAGCACTGTTCCTAGGTAACCAAAAGCGTCTGCTATATACATTACAAAGCCAACATTTGCTTTTAGTTCATACACAGAAAGAAAGCGCTCAAAATAGAGGCAGTTAAAAGGCAAATAGGCCAGATACAAACCTGTGGTTGCAGACAGCATCCATACAAACGCACTTATTAATTGCATATTGAATAAAAGCGTAGCCACAAAAGAAAGCAACAAGCCTGCGATAATCAGGTAATGTGTACGGATAAAAGCAACATAATTACTCTTTATCAGAAAGAAGCTGGCAATAATGATCAGCACAACCAGCGACATAATGGTACTTGTTTGAGCAAAAATGCCAATGTTAGTATGCCCGGTTTCCAACCAAAGTTCGTTGGCAAAGTCTTCACAGAAATCCCTGACGATGGTAAATGTGGCATAGCTGATTACGATTGGGATGATCGCAAATCCAAACTGTTTTAAGAAATCATTTCGCTCTTTTCCGGTCATGGGTTTACGGATATTTCTCTGGGCAATATCTTCTGCCGAAGGCGGCGGCATATGCCCCAGCAACCAGACTGCAGCGATCAGTGGAACGAGGAAAAAAGCTCCGGCCGTAAAGGGCATCCACCATTCGCTGACATGCATTTTCAACAATAGCCATTTCCCAACGGTTTTGGCCAGCCCGGAAGCAAAGATGAAACTGGTTGCCAGGAAGGCGCCCATGATTTCCGTGGTTCTTCTGCCTTCCAGCAACCCAAAGATCAATCCAAATATCATCCCAAGCGGAAGCCCATTGATAAAAAGACATATCATATTATATGGCGCAGGGATTATGGCAAACAGCAGTAGGGAAACCCATGCAATACCTATAAACAGCAATATATAGTAAATCCTCTTTGCGGGATTCATTCCGGAAATAAAACGAATGCCTAAAAATTTACTGATCATATATCCCAACACCTGTGCAATCACCAGGCAAACCTTATAAGAAATACCAAGAACATAAAGATGATCGTACAACCCAACCGTAAATGGTTTCCGGAAACCATACATACAGGAATAAGCTACAAAAGAGGCAAAAGAAGCATAAATAACAAAAAGCAGCGAAGAGCTATTCAACTTTCTGCCAATTGTAATATGATGCTTCAATAGCCTGTTTTTGCCCATGTCGTCAAATAAGTAGTGGAAGGAGTTCAGAAAGTGATCCGATTACGATATCCGGATTGGCTTGCTGTAGTTGTTCCGCAGTATGTGCACCTGTGGTGATACCGGCTACCAGTCCACAAAGTGCATTTTTTCCTTCTGCTATATCAATGGAAGAATCCCCCACTTTAACTACAACCGAAGGGTCTGTTAAATTAAAATGCTGCATGGCTAGGTGGATCATATCCGGAGCGGGGCGCCCGTTGGCTACATCACTTGCTGTAATCAGCAGATCAATATCGGCACCAATTTCCCAGTTCAGTTTTTCCAGTAATTTTTTTGCTGTGAATGAGTCATAACCCGTATTCAGCACAACCAGTATCCCATGCGCTTTCAATGCATTAAAAATTGCGGCAGCCCCTTGCTGGGGTTTTACAGGGGCAAAATGGTAAGCGCCGGTGAGATTCTGCATGAAATGAGCATATATTTCATCAATGCTTGTTGTTGGTATTGCTACCTGCATCTGGTGCAGCACATCCTCAATGGCCTTTCTTTTTTCCTTTCCGGCTCCGTAGGCAAGGACTTCCTCCAATGAACAATCCACTCCTGCCTGTTGAAGAGACTGGTGAAGTGTTTTATATACCAGGTTGTCTTCGTCTACAGTTGTACCGGCCATATCAAATACAACCATTTTATACCTGCCACTCATGATTATTCCGGTTTATTTGTTAAGTGTTCTATGATCAGCGTTCTGTATTTATCCAAATTTGCAGGAAGCGGCACATTCTCCATTTTGGCCATTTCATCAATTTTCCGAAGCGCAATAATATCTTTAAACCAGGCAAGCCGCTCAAACGCCGCCGCCTCTTCGGCCGACATGGGCCCTCCCTGAAATTCCAGTGTCCTTTTGCTGGCCACAGACAATGCATCGTTGTATTCTTTAAACCTGTAACACAAATACCTTTTTGCAGGAACATGATTGGCTACTGCATCGATAATGCGTTGAGAAAACCCACGCAACTGCAGGTACTCCGCACCGGTTTTTTCATGATCGATCACCCCAAAACCATCCATATCGTTTTCTTCCGATGTTTCCACACATACATGTCCAATATCGTGCAGGAGAGCCGCAATAATCATCTCATCACCCAGTTGCAGATCTTCTGCCATCATGGCGCTTTGTACCATATGCTCCAGTTTGGTAACCGGCTCACCAATGTATTCAGAGCCGCCATGGGATACCAGCAGGTTGATAATTTCGTCCGCAATACTTTGTGCAGTCATACGCATTATTTGAAATAATCTGTTAACTCATTTTGAGTAGTGACACAGCGCAGTCCGTTATTCTTTCCCGGATTTTTCTCCCTGCTGCCTGTAATGCTCTTTCCGCATATCCTCCTCACGATCCATTGCAGGCCCTTTCATGATTTTGCGCCAGTCGATCGTTCGATTGTATTTTTTCATGGCTTTTTCCGGATCAAAAATCCGAAGATCTGATTGCTCCAGGGTATATGGGGTATAATCCGGTTTATCGGTAAAGAAGTCCTGCAATAAAGTAGCTGTTACATCATATTGATTCACATAAGGCACGTTCAGTATATTGTAAATAGTCTTCAGTATTGCCCCAAAATTGGCGTGCGTGTTGCTTACATAGTTTCTCTTTACATAAGGACCTGCCATCATCAGCACAGAACGATGTGCATCGATATGATCTACCCCACCCTGTGGGTCATCTTCTGTTATAATCACCAGCATGTTTTTCCAATATTTTGTCCTGGACAGAAAATGAAGCGTTCTGCCCAAGGCAAGATCATTGTCTGCCATATAAGACTGAGGGTAAGCGTAGCCGTCTTCCGGGCGCACTTTTGTACCATGATCATTGGGTAGCATTACAGCAACCAATGAGGGCATTTTCTCCTTTCCGGTGATCCACTTTTTAGTGAATTCAGATTCAAACTGGTCCATCCTGAACTGATCAGGAATATTCATATTGAATCCGGCAAAATTGTGGCTGGTATGCGGATGTAATGCTTTTTGCATCGGAACCATTACTCCGTGAGCGGCGCCCGTTAGCGTATCGCTCCAGGCTTCCCGAACATGCGCCGTTTCATTTCCCTGTCCAAAATTATAAAACCTGTTTTTGCTTCTTTCCAATGCCTCCCACAAACCTCCGATCTCTGCAAAATCTTCAGGATCCATGCTTCCTGTAGATCCGGGATGCCTTCTTCCCGGAGCCTTTGAGAACAATCTGGTTGTTTTGCTGACATCTGAATTGGCCTCTACCCATTCGTTGGGAATCACACCCATCATCCAGTGATGCCCATGGATGGATGCATCACTATCACAGTAAAAATTATCACTGAACGCAAACTGCTTTGCAGCTTTTATATGATTTGGCGATATTTTAAGCCCGGGGAACGCTTTCCGAAGGGCGTCATTGGCCAGTGTATATTCACAGTTTACTCCGTACCTGGCCAGTGTGCTGTCTCCTTTCCCTTCTTTCAATTGACCGAATATTTCATCATAAGTCCTGTTCTCCTTGGTGATGTAAACCACATATTTGATCGGGCTTTCTCTTAAACCCGGTAATGGAGGTAAGGGATTTTTGAGATCATCCCTGATGATTTCCGAACTGAATGTATTTTTGATGGTTTGCGCAGTATACTGTTTCAGCTCATCCGCTGTGGGCATGTGGACTTTCTGAAAACTTCCCAGTTGTATATCACCAATATAAGTTCCCTGCTCCGGGCGTATAAAACCTGCGCCGCCATTTGGTCCTGCACCAAGACCGCGACAGGTAATTACATAAAGATCTTTCTCATCCGCAGAAAGCTTTACCCTTGTGGGCCCCCAGCCTGTAGGGATCAATCCTTTAGTTGTTTTAGTGGCAATATCCACTATTGCCACTGCATTAAATCCGAGCAAGGCAACATACAGCGTTTTTTCATCCTTACTGAGTGTAATGCCAAATGGCAACAGTCCGCGGAATTTATCGAGCCGGCCGTCTGTTTTCAGTTGAATATGATCAACTATTTTGTGATTAACATAGTCAATCACTGAAATATTATCGTTTGTGGCATTGGTAATGTATGCATATCGCTTACCAACTGCAATGGAATTGGGGCTTGCACCGCCTACCACTTCTGCATCTTCGATCATTTCTCCTATCAGGTGCCCGGTTTTGAACTTGTTCGTTACTTTGTTGGTAGAAAGATCAATGGTGAATACACTCATTGCTTCCGGTGAATTCGGGTCTCCTAACCCCGGAATTTGCTTACCATCGATCGTAGTTCCTTCAATAGATTCTTTGGTGCCATTTCCATACGGATGCCAGGATATCATCATTGAATCATAATTAGCCTGAGTGGCGCCTTTGATCAGCGGATAGCTGTACATACCCACATTCGCTACAAACGCGGTTTGATGGTCGGGGCTGAGCGCCAGTCCAAATGGTTGACGTCCCACATTTACAGATGCGGTGATTTTCCGGGCATTCAGATCAATTCTTACCAGGCGAAAATTGGCCCTGTCAAGTACCAGCAACTCATTGGGTTCCTCATTAAGTAAAAGGTCTGATGTAAAACTGTCGTTGTACTGAACACCGCCCACAGAGGTATTCAACGAAATAGAATCGAGTTTGACGAGGCGCTCAATATCATAAACAATTACTGCGCCATTGTCTCCCCCACTCAGGTATACCGTTTTGGAATCTTTTGCAAACGCCACGCCTAAAAATGACCCCTGGGGAAGCGGATTGGAAATAGTCTTTTTGTAATCCGGCACGCGGGTACTTTTCATGGAAACAAGATCAATGATGGTAAACACACCATTATGAATGGTCACCGCCTTTTCCCCATCCGGGGATACGCTCATTCCAAATGGATCGTGGCTGATACGGATCATTTCACCTGCAGGAGTTACAAAACGGCCGCTTGGTAAAACAGAAGTTCCTTTTTCATTCACTACTGAATATAGATTTTTACCCGGCACCTGCAGAATATTTACCTGTTTAGGCTGCGCAGCTGCATTTAATGAAATAACTGACGCGCCAAGGATGCTGAAATAACGTCTGACAGATTTCCTCCGGAAAAGAGAATATGGAATCATGAAATTCAGATTGTGTTTAAATGAATCCCATAAAAGTATAGTATGGCAGAATAAAACTATTCCGCACATGAAAAGTTAACCAAAAGGAAACATAAGGGGTTTACGAATCAAATGGCAGATAAATAATGAATTCTGTACCTACCCCTACCACACTGCTTACGGTAATATCGCCTCCTAAAAATTGTACCTGAGATCTCACAATATAGAGGCCCATACCTTTTCCTTGTATATGAGGATGAAAACGTTTGTAGAGCCCAAACATATATGCCGCGTATTTTTCCAGATCCACTCCCATTCCATTATCCCTGAAATGAAGTACCAGCATGTTGTTGCTGATCTCCGACCAGATCCGGATTTCAGGAACAGCACCTGGCCGGGAAAATTTCAGTGAATTGACAATGAGGTTATGAAAAATATTCAGCAGGTATGCTTTTACTGTAAAAAATTTATGGATGAGAGAGAAATCTTTTTGAATGATTGCGCCTTTCTGTTTAATCAGATCCTCTATCCCCGCTTCCACATCATCATATACGGTGTTCAGGTCTAATTGTTCTTTTTCTTCAAACACGGTTCTGTTTATCTGAAGAATATAATTGATATCCTTGATTACATTATCCAGTATTTCAGCTGACTGGTAAATACCTTCCAGTAAAAACTGCTCCTCCGCCTTTGTTCCTGCAATTTTCAATGCTGCATTGAGCCCGAGTATATTAGATAAAGGCGCCCGTATATTATGCGATACGATATAGGAGAATTGTTCCAGGTCGCGGTTTCGTTGCAAAAGGTCGTGGGTAATTTTCTGCTGTTCCATCTCTTCTTGTTTCCTCCTGGTGATATCGTAGGCGGAAAAGGAGATCCCCAGTACCAGTCCACCATCCACCACCGGGTTTACATTAATGCTGTAATACTTTACTTCATGGTTTTTTGTGTAGGAAACCTCATACTCCACTGATCGCTTTTGTGCAATGGCCCTGAATAATGTTTTCTTCAGGTTATTTACCCTGTCTTCCGGAATCAATCGCAACAGGTTCTCCCCGGCGTTTAATGTAACGCCGAGCTGATTGGCATAACCATTTTGTATGGACTCATTGAAGGAAATAATATTAAATGCATTATCCAGTAAAATATACCCCACTTCCGTATTCTTGAATATGGTAGACAGGTTGGCCTTGGACTGCAGCAATTCCTTGCTGGCTGCTGTTTTATCGCAATATTCCCCAATCATTTTGGCAAGCGCTTCCAGCAGTTTTTTCTCCTCATTCAGAAAGGGTCCGTCCAAATCTGTTTTATGCACGGATGAATAGTCTATTTCAACAAAACCGATCTGCTTCCCCATTGAAAAAATAGGACAGGTAATTGAAAACAGGCTTTTCTTATAGTTCTTTGAAACATACTCTTTATTATTCACATTTATTTTGGCTACACAATCCTCTATAAATTGCCAGTCAAGAGGAAGTATCCGGACAATCTGCGTCATTTTTTCATCAAAATGAAGGTGCTCGCTTTGAAGAATCTGGGTGGAATTGTACATCGTTCTCAGCTCTTTCATCCTTTCCTGCAGCAGATGGCGGGAATGTTCTTTTTCCAGCTTGTGCTGAATATTGTTGGCTGCAATACTTACACTATGTGCAATCATTTCCAGTGTTTCCACTTCATGCTCATCATATGCATCCAGCCTTTCCGAATAAACCGTAAGCGCGCCCATTTTATCGTTGGCCAGTTGCAGCGGAATCACAATGGAGGATGAAATATTGTATTTTCTGGCAATATTCCACCAGGGGCTGGTAATAGCTGAATGATGAAAGTCGTTAGTTATTACGGTCTTGTGCTCCAGCAATGCTGTGCCTGTCGGGCCTTTGCGTAAACTTTCATCAGACAGGTCAATTTTAATTTCATCAATATACTCTGTAAGTCCATATTTAGCCAACGGGTATACTTGTTGGTCGGGATTATGTTCATCCGGGTTCAGCGAAACTACCGCCAGTAAATAACCACCCTCGCTAACCAGGCAATGACAAACCGAGTTAAACAGTTCCTGGAGGTTCACCTGCTTGGCTATCCTGTCGCTGATCTGATTCCGGAGCGTCAGTTCCCGGTTGTATTTAAGCAGGTTTTCTTCGTTCTGCTTGCTTTTGGTAATATCTGTCTGAATAGCATTGAAGACCACATTTCCATCGGCCAGCACTTTTGTGGCGCCATAGAGATGAAACCATTTTACAGAACCATCTGCCACAATACATTTCAATTCCATGTCTAGGTTAGACAGGGTCTTGAAACAATTATTCCTTGCGTTCAGGTACTTTTCCCTGAATTCTACCGTGATGATATTGGTAATGATATCCGGATTGGCCATCACTTCTGCATGGGAATACCCAATTTGTCCGGTACAGGTGCTGCTGATGAAGAGGAGTTTCTGACCCCCTTCCTGTGTTGAGATCACCTGGTAAAAACCCAGTTGCCCCAGGTTATTATTCAGCATGTCATAAAAAACCTGTAGATTATTGATAAATATATCCTCGTTATGCGATCCCATGTTCACTACCCTGATGATTTGAATAAATATAATAAAAATAAAAACATTATATATAAGGAATAAACAGGCACACTATCTTTTTTCTACATAAACTCCCGGTATCATTTATATTTATTCAAATTTTAACGGATATGATCTTAAAATTCCTCCCTTGCCTTGCATTTTTATTGTTTGCGCAGACTGCAGTTGCGCAGCTAGCCATCATCCCGGAGCCTGTTTCCATCGTTAATAAAACAGGGCATTTTAAGCCCGGCAAACAAATCAGCATCTCTGCAAATACGGAGAGGGCGGAGGTTCAACATATAGCCAGGCTGTTAAGCAATAAACTGGCACATGCAGGCTTGAACAGTTCCGTATCTTCCAATGCCCACACAGCAACAATCAATCTGATCCTTCATTCAGCACCCGATAAAAATCTTGGCAAAGAGGGCTACCAGTTAAAAGTAATCCCTTTACAGGGCATCAGTATTTCGGCAAACGAAGCGGCAGGGTTATTTTATGGCATACAAACCCTTCTCCAATTATTGCCGGAACAAGTAGAAACTAAAGATGGTTTAAAGAATCAACCTGTTTCCATTCCCGCGGTTGAGATTACAGACTACCCCCGGTTTAGCTGGAGAGGATTGATGTTCGATGTGTCACGTCATTTCTTTACCAAACAGGAAGTGAAGGATTTTATTGATCAGATGGTCAAATACAAATACAACCTGCTTCACCTGCATTTAACGGACGACGAAGGATGGCGCCTGGAAATTAAAAGCCTGCCTAAGCTCACTTCCGTTGGTGCATGGCGCGTAAATAAAACCGGCAGCTTTGGTACATTCTCCGTTCCCGACGAAAAGGAACCAAAAGATTATGGTGGTTTTTATACCCAGGATGATATCAGGGAACTTGTGCAGTATGCAAAAGAGCGCTATGTAAATATTCTGCCGGAAATTGATGTCCCCGGTCATAGTCTTGCAGCCATTGCATCTTATCCCGAATTATCCTGTACCCCCGGAGCAGAAAATTACAGGGTTCGTTCAGGAGAAAAAATCATGGAATGGCCTCCGAAAGGCCATTTTTATGGCCTGCTCGATAATACACTCTGCCCGGCAAATGAAAAGGTTTACGAGTTTCTCGATAAAGTTTTTACTGAAGTGGCGCAATTGTTTCCCTTTGAATACATCCACATGGGTGGCGATGAAACTGCGCGGAATTTCTGGGAAAAAACGCCCGCTATTAAAGAGTTAATGAAAAACGAGCAACTCAGCAACCTGGATGAGGTACAGAGCTATTTTGTAAAAAGAGTAGGCAAAATACTGAAATCTAAAGGGAAAAAACTGATTGGGTGGGATGAAATACTGGAGGGGGGTCTTGCACCTGATGCGGCCGTCATGAGCTGGCGTGGCATGAAAGGCGGTATAGAGGCTGCTAAAGCAGGCCATGAAGTTATCATGAGCCCATCTACCTTTGCTTACCTGGATTATATGCAGGGCGATAAAATTGCAGAGCCACCTGTCTATGCCTCCCTACGACTGAACAAAACCTATCAGTTTGATCCATTGCCTGAAGGTGTTGATCCCAAACTGATCAAGGGAGGTCAGGCAAATGTGTGGACCGAACAAATTTACAATACACGCCACCTGCAATACATGCTCTGGCCAAGAGGTTTTGCCATTGCGGAGTCTGTATGGAGCCCTAAAGAAAAGAAAGAATGGAAGCTTTTTGTACCAAAAGTAGAAACTCACTTTAAAAGATTGGATGCAGCAGGTATTAAATATGCGCCCAGCATATATGATCCTTCTTTTTCTGCAGCTAAAAACACCAACAACGAATGGCTTGTTACGCTGGCTGCTGAGATAGACGGGTTAACGATTCATTACAGTTTCGACAATTCATTCCCCGATCAGTATTATCCTCAGTATTCAGCTCCATTAGTGATACCAAAAGATGCAAAACTCATGAGGGTGGTAACCTACCGTAACGGGAAACAGGCAGGACGGATACTCAGTATACCGGTTGAAGACTTAAAGACCAGGAAAGCGATTTAGCATGCCGGTAATTCTGGTGCTCACTTCCATACAGGCCCGGCTATTATGATAAGGGCATTTCCAAAAGCCGGCTTTTTCCCTGATCATCCGGGAACCATCTTCGTGGATGCCCCAGAACCACTCCCCGTTCCGGGAATCGCGGATATGATCTTTGATAAAATCCCAGCTATTGATTGAATGCCGGAGGTATTGCTCATTCCCTGTTAATTGATAGGCATTCAGGAAACCAACCATGGCTTCCGCTTGCGGCCACCAATGTTTTTCTCTATTAAAATGAAGATCGGCCTTGTTATATTCATACCACATTCCCCCGTCCGTATCAACGCCCTGAAGAGAAGCATTGACCATTTCAATCGCATTCTCTTTAAAATCAGCAAGCATCCCGGTATTCCTGATTGATGCTGCCGCTTCGTATAATAACCAGGCCGCTTCCACATCATGTCCAAAGGAAACAATACCTGAACGAATCTCCCAGGACTCCGAAAAAAACAAATGCTGCTGATGGGTTCGGGAATCGATTATATGCAGGCGAAACATATTGAGTAAAGAAAAAATAGCGGAAGCGAGTTTTACATCTTTCCAACTCTTATATAAACCTGAATAGGCTTCCAGTATATGCAGGTGCGTATTCATGCTTTTTTTCTCATTCAGGTCTTTTTCGCTTAAACGGCAATCTGCAACAGGGCTCCAGTCTCTGGATACTGCTTCAAAATATCCGTCGTGAACACAATCCCTGCAGTGCGCTTCCAACAATTGAAACAATTCAATTGCAGTCTGTAATGCCTGTTCATCCTTCCCTGCCCGGTAATATTCCGCCAGGCCGTATATACAAAAAGCGAGCCCGTATACCTGCTTTTTATCCTGTTCCGCCTTCCCATTGAAGTTCACCGACCAGAACATACCTCCGTGAACAGGATCCCTGAAATGGTTCATCAGATACCTGTAGGCGTTCTCCGACATAGTCAGTAATTCCGCACTGCCGGTGTGCAGATATGCGGCAGAAAAAGTCCAGAGTATCCTGCTGTATAAAACCAGTCCCCTGGTTGCTTCAGGATGAGCGGCGCCGAAAGCATCTATCTCTCCATAAAACCCGGCCGAATCCTTATCCGGCATATTTTTCATCCACCAGGCAAGAATTGATTGTAGCTCCTTTTCTGTTTCTGCCTGGTACTGCTTCAGCTTTTCCACTTCCGGTTTTTTTCAATGAGTTGATTGATCCGCTGTACAGATGTAGCAGATCTAAAGCCATCTTCGGGCGTATTCATCACATAATCCAATAACCGATCCAGTGTTGTTTTGGCAACATGCATCCTGGTATCTGAAGAGGCGTAATAAATGTAAACCGTTCCATCCGGATCAACAGTCCATCCATTGGAGAACAATACATTAGATACATCACCCACCCGTTCTTCTCCCTCCGGAGCCATAAAATAACCTGCAGGTTTGTAAATTATCCTGGTGATATCCTTAAGGTCGGTCATAAACAGGTACAATACATAGCGCAATCCTGCAGCGGTGTTTCGCACACCATGAGCAAGATGCAACCAGCCGGCTTTCGTTTTGATCGGTGCAGGGCCGAGGCCGTTTTTCAATTCATAAACGGTATGGTATATTTTTTTATCGATCAATACTTCCTCAGAGATAACCGCCTTCGCGATGTCGTCTGCCAATCCCAGTCCGATTCCCCCGCCGGCATCTATAAAGCCGTCCTGCGGCCTCGTATAGAAAGCGTATTTCCCTTGCACAAATTCCGGATGCAATACCACATTCCGTTGCTGGGCAGAAGGTGTTTTCAGGTCGGGCAATCGCTCCCAGGATTCCAGGTCTTTGGTTCTTGCAATACCGCATTGCGCAATCGCCGAAGACTGATCAGATGCAGGCATACCAGGCGCTTTTCTTTCCGTACAAAATAAGCCATAAACCCAGCCGTCTTCGTGATGTACCAGCCGTATATCATATATATTGGTATCCGGCTCATCGGTTTCCGGCATTTGTACAGGGGCAGAACGAAACCGGAACCGATCGGTTCCGCTCTCACTTTCTGCAATGGCAAAAAAAGATTTCCGGTCTGATCCCTCAACTCTTGCCATCAACAGGTACTTCCCTTTCCATTTAATTGCCCCGGCATTCAGCACTGCATTAATCCCAAAACGTTGCATTAAAAAGGGATTATCCGTACAATCAAAATCATATCGCCAATCCAGGGGAACATGTTCTGCGGTTAGTACCGGATGCTGATAGCGATGATAAATTCCATTATTACTTTCAAGCCGGTTATTGGATCTCTCAATGAGCATCTCCTGCTCCTGCCTCATTTTTGACAATTGTTGGTCAAACGCTTTATTCATACTTCTTATTAAAAATTTAAAACTAGTCCTCCAGTTTATTCCACCATGTTCTTTTAAGAATACCAATGATGACCAACAAAATAATTACGGTGATCAACAGCGGGAGTTTCATCCACAATACCACATACATCGGCAGAATGGTTAAACAGCATTGCGCTATAATTCCCAGAGACACGTTAAACATATCCAGCCCAAACCTTTTATTGGGCTCAAATCCGGGATCATCCTGTACAACCAGTTTGTGTATGGGTTGCCAGAAGCCCCAGGGTTTTACCGTTTTGTAAAAAGATTTCAGGGTAGCTTCTTCCGTTGGAACTGCGGTATACGTACCGGCAATACATCCTGCAATTGAAATCAGGAACAAAACAGGCCAGATATACAGGAAAAGGCCATCGTACATCTTCAAAAAAATCAGTGCTGCAACAATACCACTGGTCATTCCCCAGAAAAACCCATTGGCATTAAACCTCCACCAGTACCACTTCAAAAGATTAGCAGCAATATAGCCCCCGTATAGTCCCCCTACAATCCACTGCAAAACGCTGTTTACATCTTTTGCAAAGAAACCCAGTATCACGCCGATTGTTACAACCAATACCCCAACTATATAATTGGCACGCATGATTTTTTTTGTGCTTGCCTGAGGATTGATGTATTTGAGATACACATCATTAACAATATAGGCCTGGGCGGCATTCAGTGTTCCCGAAAAGGTTCCCATGAATGCACCAAGCAGCCCTGTTAACACCAGTCCCAAAACACCGACAGGCAAAAAATGATTAATAGCAGCTGGCAAAATTTTTTCAAAATCCGTACCGCCATCCGGCCCGGACAAGTTCAGCCGGTTGTAATACAAAAGCGCCAGCACCGTAATACCAATTACCATGGAATACCGGATCGGTAATAATACAATTGAAACAAAGCCTGTCATTTTGCTGGCTTCTTTCGGAGACCTGGTCGACAATACTTTCTGCATGTCATAGTTAGGCGCGGGTCCTGCAAGACTCGCAAATACACCTTTGAATAACATCATCATGAAGAAAATACCAAAAAGGCCAAAGCCATCCTCAGCTATCTTCCTGTTTGCATCCGGTAATATGGCACTCCAGTCGAGGCTCAGATTCCACCCAAAAAATGGGTTCATCCAGCCATCCGGAACATGCAACTGGTTTCCGTTGCTGTTTAAATGTATCATAGCAATTACCGCAATGGATATACAGGCAACCGTCATAATCATGTACTTGATAAAATCTCCCAGTACAATACTGTGCAACCCGCCAAGGATGGAATAGAACATGGCAAAGAGGGTAAACAAGATACCATAGAAATGCGCGGCATATTGTTGAGGGAGATTGAATGGGATATAGGTTTTTGCCAATTCCCATGGAATGAACATTTCGATAAACTTACCCAGCCCGATAAATCCATAAGCCAGGAATCCGAAACAGCAGATAATGGCAAATACCACCACTATATTGTGTGACCCTTTTACACCTGCTCCTGCCGTACCAAAACGGGTAACCAGCCATTCTGCACCGGTATTGGCATTGGATCTTCTAAGCCATTTTGAAAGGAACATCATCATGAACACCTGGTTAAATACAGGCCAAAGCCAGGGTATCCATATACTTTTCATGCCGTACACAAAACACAAAGCTACCATCCACATTGTTCCGCTGATATCAAACATATCACTGGCGTCGCTCAACCCCAGCATATACCAGGGTAGTTTCTTCCCGCCCATCATATAGCTTTCCTTGTTTTGCTTTGCCCTTTTGCGCATGTAGAATCCGATGAATACCATCGTAACCAGGTATGCTACTATTATTAAGAAATCCGGCAGTTGAAGCTTCATACTATAAAAATAATTCCCTCTTATATTGTTCTTTCCTTTATATCAATCCAATATCGTCTAAATAGATTTCCTGGAGCACACCGCTAAACTCCTGTATCGTCAAAGATGTAATAGTAGCAGGATTCCCCATGTTCGTCAATGGTATTTCAAGGTCAATCCATTTACCCACCTGTGTAATCGTATAAGTATAACCGGATGCGCTTGCACCATTAAAATAGATTTTTATTTTCTTATTCAGAGAATTGGCGCCTGCGTACAGGGAAAATTTAAGTTTTGTATTTCCGGTCATACTCAGGGCCGGTGTGGATTTTGTTACCCTGAATGCACCAAAGCCAACATTAAATTTGGTTTTGCTTGAATAGGAACCGCGCCTAACCGGGTCTGTATTCGTAAGGGTTGTGGCTGCACTGAATGAAGTATTACTCCAGGTTGCAGTGAGTGCGTCTGCAAAAATCAGATATTTATATCCGTAAGCAAGGCCCGATTTCACTGTACCGCTTCCTGTTGTCACATATATATATGCAGAACTTACTCCGGCCGGCACTTTCACTTTAATCTCCGTTTTAGTGCTTGAAACAATAATGGCATTTACCGTTTCAAATTTTACGGACTGAACACCCCCAAAATGATTTCCTGTAATGGTTACTGTATCGCCGGCACTTCCCGTCATTGGATCAAATGAAGTAATGATCGGCGCCGGTTGCAGAATTTTGAAATTATAGGTAGCTGTTCCGTATTGGGTAGTTACAGTGATCGGGTTATCGGCAGGATCAGGCAACACAGAAGGTATCTTGACGGTAACGGAAGTGTCATCCGCATATAATAGCGAATCGGCAGCCACCACCCCGTTGAAGTCAACTTTATAGGAGGTAGCCAGGTATTTACCTTTTATAATAATCCAGTCGCCATAATTAACAGCAGATAAAGCAAGGCTACGGTTCTCAAGATCTGTAACTGAACTGATCACCGGCGGCAGCTGAAGATTTGTATTATTACCACCTCCGTCTTTTTTGCAGGAAGCCGCTAAAAGCAGTATGCATCCTATAGAAAACTGAAATATCTTTCTCATAAATTGAAGTATATAATTGAATGAATGGATTTACCAGCCTGGGTTATTGATTGTAATAGCCTGATTTGAATTCATCTCGCTCAAAGGAATCGGGAGCAGCAGATTGCGCAAGCTTCTGACTTTGGAAATGTTATTTTGTCCGGAAGAGATCCTGTTCATCACCTGCAGATAGATCCCCCACCTGATCAGGTCAAAGCGGCGGATCCCTTCTAAGGAAAACTCCCGGGCTCTTTCTGCCAACACAAAACTTCTGAATTGTTCCACGCTCATTCCCGTTGTTGCAGCTGTTGCTCCCGCCCTGCTTCGAACGGCATTTAGTTGTGTGTATGCCTCAGGAGTAGGGCTGCCATTGGCCTCATTGGCCGCTTCCGCATAGATCAGCAGTATTTCAGCATAGCGCATCAACGGAAAATAGGCATCACTGTTGGCAACTGTCCGATCATTCACATCTGCGTATTTTATTATGTACGACCTGTCGTCGGTAGTGCCGTTATTGGCATAAGTTACTCCACCCACTACCTTATATTTAGCCGCCTGCCAGGAAGGATAAAAATACTTTACCCCGGTACTGGTTTCATAATTGTGGGCAACACCGTCCAGTACCCGTTTGTCTGCCTCTTCGTAATCCTGGTAATGGTTGTTGGTTGCCCATACAGCCCCTCTCCCAAATGTTGAATATGCAGAAAAGTAGATACTCAGATTATTTACAAACGCGCTTCCCGCCAGGGATTGCAGTTCCCACATATGTTCCTGCTTGTTTCTGCCCGATACACTCCATAAATCTTTCCAGTTGGTAAACAAGGAGTATTCACCGCCTTCTATTACTTCCAGCGCCTTGTTTTTTGCCAGGGTAAAATATGCTTTGCTGTCCAAGCCTTCTAAGCCCGATACCACATTTTTTGCATGCGTATAATATCCGTTATCCGTTCCACCACGAACCACCACATTGCCAGTTGCCAGGGAGCCGGATGCCATGGTCAGGTACACTTTGGCCAACATTCCTTTTGCAAGACCCCTGGTTGCCCGTCCGGGTTCACCTGCTTTTGTATCCGCTGCAGGAAGCAACATGGTTTCCGCCTGCTGCAATTCATCTATGATCGCAGCATACACATCTTTTACCGGTGATCTTGGTACGTTGGCATTGGGATCAGTAGACAAGGATTTCAGTCTGAGCGGAATAGCTCCGTACAACTGAACCAGTTGAAAATAAGCCCATCCTCTTAAGAAATGAGCTTCCCCAAGGATTCTCTTCTTAATCACAGGATCTATGTTCTGGTTGATTTTTGCTACATTCTCCAATACGGTAGTGGCTCTTGCAATAATCATATAACAACCCACCCAGGGGCCATTCACACCCCAATAGCCCTGCGGGTTACCGGCCCCGGAAGTTCCCATGAACCAGTCTACACCAGACACATGATCATCGTCCAGGATCGTAAGGTTCCACATAGGCTGCAGGTAAAGATCATAGGAATACAACTCATTGTAAACACCATTGATAGCTGTTTTGGCATCACTTTCATTGGTATAAAAGTTGTTGGGAGAAATAAAAGAATAAGGAGTTTCTTCCAGTGCTTTTTTGCAGGAAGAAGCCAGTAACAGCAGTAATGGCAAAAGCAGGCTGCAGGAAAATATTTTGATAGACCTCATATAACTATTTTTTAAAAATGATTAGAAAGTACAGCGAAGCGTAAAATTGTAGGTTCGCGAATTAGGATACCCGCCTAAATCAACACCAAACAAAGCAGGATTATCTCCATAGCTGTTCATCTCCGGATCAAAACCAGAATAATTGGTAAACGTATAAAGGTTATTCACGCCAAGTGATAAGCGGATTGCAGAGATTCCTTTGATGATCTTTTCATTAATGGTGTATCCCAGCGTAATATTCTTAATACGTACAAAGCTGCCGTCTTCAATAAATCTTCTGCTGAACAATAATGTTCTCCAGAACTGGCGGATAGCTTTCGGACCAGTGGCCAGTGCGTTATCCTTTCCCTCAGCCCAGGCTCCAGCAAGCATACCCTCACTGATATTTTTAGAAGTACCGATATTTCCATTGAATCTTGTATTCATATTGATAATATCGTTCCCCTGTACTCCGTTAATAAAAATACTCAGGTCAAACTTTCTATATTGAAAGTTATTGGTGAAGCCGAATGTATAATCCGGATTTACATTTCCGATCAGCGCTCTGTCGCTGATAGATATGGCGGTCGGATCTCCGTCCAGGTTGCGATATTTAATTTCACCAACCATTCTTCTGATAATGGCATCGGGCTGTGTAGTATACATTTGAGAATTCCGCACCTCTGCTTCATTATCGTAGTATCCATCCTCAACGTAACCATACAAAGCCCCGATCGGCTGCCCTTCCAGCTGAATAAACGGAGCATCGCCTGTTGAAATATTGCTTGCATACTGTTCTTTGATTCCATCTCCTAAACTCAGGATTTTATTCCTGTTAAAGGCAATATTGAAATTGGTCTTCCACTGAAAATCTTTGGAACGCAGGATGGTTCCATCCAGGGAGATTTCTACTCCCCTGTTCTGTACTGTTCCCGAATTGCGCAATTGCCTTTGAAACCCGGTAGAAGCAGGTGTAGTTACATATTGAAGCAGGTTCTCCGTTCTCTTCAAATAATAGTCTACATGCAGATTCCATCTGCCGTTCAATAAGCCAAGATCCATACCTGCGTTGTAGGCTGTGGTGGTTTCCCATTTCAGCGCATCATTGCTTGGTCCTGAGGAAATATCATCGGCCAAACCCGTCTGCAAAGACCCGTTAAACGGATAATTGTATACAGACAACTTGGAAAGAGAAGCATATGAACCTATACCCTGATTACCGGTCTGGCCATAACTCAGGCGAAAGGTCAGATTGCTGACAACAGGCAGTTTTTGAACAAAGGACTCTTTATGCGCCTTCCATGCAATGGCTGCGGAAGGGAAGCCGGACCATTTATTGTTGGCGCCGAATTTGCTCGATCCGTCTCTGCGATAAGAAAGCGTTAGCAGGTATTTATCATTATAACCATAATTCACCCTTCCTAAAAAGGAAATCAGTGTAGACTGAAAGCGGTTGGTGACAACCGGCAGTACCTGTTCTGCAGATTGAAGGTTCTCATTCTGTAACAGGTCGTTCGGAAATGTCTTTCCTTCAACTCTTGTTGATTGCCCGTTGGTGCGTTCAAAAGTGGATGCACCAATTGCATTAATGCTGTGCAAATTAATTTTTTTACTGTAGGTCAGCATACTTTCGGAAACAATACTTGTCCGGAGGTTATCTGATTTCAATCCCCAGCCTTTTACGCTGAATCCTTCATACACGGTGCGGGGATAATACTGATCGCGGGTATTGGAACTATAATTAAATCCAAGATTCTGCCTGAATTTAAGGCCATTCAAAATGGTTGCTTCCAGGTAGTTGGAAGAAAAAATATTCAGCCCGGTTACCTTATTTAGAACATCACTTGTATAGATTTTCGGATTGGTGATAAAGAAGCCTTCCCCCGCATCATCATATTCAGATACGGTATCTATTGTAGCCGGGTAGGTAAGTGCAGAACGAATGACACCGGCGCTGGCAGCATCGGATTTATCAGTACCGGTTTTCACACCATTGGTTACGGAATTGGATAAGGCCGTATTGGTACCGATCCTGATTCTCCTGCCGATATTCCTCGTCAGGCCAAAACTCAGGCCCAGTTTCTGGTACCCGGAGTTGTTAATGATGCCGTCCTGTCCTATATAATTCATGGAAAGACTATGGCTTCCGGCTTCAGACCCACCGGATACATTCACGGAGTATTGCTGTGAAAGCCCTTTACGGAAAATGGCGTCCTGCCAGTTATGATTGTTACCGATGTATTTAGAAAGATCCGGATACGGGAGTGTGTAGCTCGTGGCATCATATTTATTCGAATTCAGGTAAGAAAGGTTTTGATAAGCGGCATAATCGTAGGGAGTAAGCATCTTCAATTTCCTGGAAACCTCAGAAAGGCCAAGGTTAACGGATAATTCCACTTTATCTTTCCCAACACGTCCCTTCCTGGTAGTAATTAACACTACGCCGTTGGCGCCCCTGGAGCCATAGATGGCTGTAGCGGATGCATCTTTCAAAATATCTATTGACTCAATATCGTTTGGGTTGATAAACGAAAGGGCGTTTAGGGTCTGTTTTTCATCGTCGCCGATGGCAGCCGGATTTGACTCCGAGTTGCTGTTGTTAAAAGGGACTCCGTCAATTACATATAAGGGTTCTGTTCCCCCAAGGAATGAATTGGAGCCTCTGATGCGGATGCTTAAGCCTACACCCGGGGCACCATCGTTTTGCGTTACATTCACCCCTGCGAGTTTCCCCTGCATGGCCTGCATTACGTTGACCGGATTCTCTTTGATCAGGTCCTCCCTGGTGATTCGCTGAACTGCTCCTGTAAGATCTGTTTTTCTCACAGTACCATATCCGATAACCACTACATCACCCAGGTCGGTTACCTGGGGCTTTAATACTACCTGAAAATCAGTTTTTGCTCCAACAGCGATATCCACACTTTCCATACCCATGTACGAAACGGTGATGGATTTAGATCCCGCAGGAAGGTTTAATGAAAATTTTCCGGCCTGGTCTGTAAGCGCGGAACCTGGAGCATTCTTAACAGCAACCGTAGCTCCTGCTAAAACATTCTTTTTTTCGTCGGTTACAATTCCGGTGATTTTTCTTGCCTGCGCAAGGCTTTTAATGCCTGCCAGGCAAAAGATCAGCAGGCAACAAAAATAAATTTGTCTCATAATAGCAGCAATGTTTGATCAAAAATATGTTCTTTATCTCCCTTTAGAATAATACTATTTTATCTATTTATTGTACTATAAACTCAAACAAATATTTTTTTTAAGATAACAATAGCATAGAACTTAATAAATACGGATATTTAGAAACTTTTAGGAATCGTTACCGGCACAATAATATTGATATGATTTTAACTTAAATCATGAACAGAAACTTACTGAAAGAGATCACGCCATTAACGGCAAGCGACTGTTTTACCATATTTGAACGGACCAAAAAAGAGTTCGACTTTCCGCTGCACTACCATGAAGAGATGGAGCTGAATTTTATCATAAATGCAAAAGGGGCAAAAAGATTTGTAGGAGATCATATGGCCGAAATAGAAGAAACGGAGCTCGTACTGGTAGGATCCAATCTTCCCCATGCCTGGAAAACCCACCATTGCAAAAGCAAAGAAATCCATGAAATCACCATTCAGTTTCACAAAGAGCTATTTGATGAAAAAATGTTGGGCAGAAACCAATTGCGCTTCATCAGGGAAATGTTTGAGAATTCAAAAAGGGGCATTTTGTTTTCAAAAGCAACTACACAGCAGTTGGGACAACGGCTAAAGCAGTTGAGATCCAAACAGGGTTTTGATTCTGTACTGGAACTTTTATCTATCCTGCACGATCTCTCCATATCAAGAAACATGCGCATTCTCTCCGATGCAACATTCAGCAACCTGCAACTCAATTACAATAGCCGGAGAATAGAAAAAGTAATGGAATACATGAATAAAAATTTCGACAAAGCAATCCGTTTGTCAGATGCGGCTAAAATAGCCAACATGACAGAGGTTTCATTCAGCCGGTTCTTTAAATTCCATACAGGGTTGAGTTTTATGGATAGTTTACTGGATATAAGACTTGGCCATGCCTCGAGGTTACTAATCGACACCAATCAGCCCGTTTCCGAAGTAGCTTATAACTGTGGGTTTAACAATATTTCTAACTTCAACAGGATCTTTAAAAAGAAAAAAGAGTGCACACCTAAAAAATTCCGGGAAGATTATACTTCCGAAAACCGGGTATTCATCTGATTTATTTTACCGCTTAACTTCTACTACGCAATGAAATTATTTTTCAAACTATCGATTGTTCTGATCATTACGATCAGCATCCCTTCATTTGCTTTTGCACAGCCATTCATTAAAGAGATCAATTACTTTAAAAAGCTCGACTCGCTGAACGTTCCGCCGGAAAATCCGATTTTATTCATTGGCAGTTCTTCATTTACCAACTGGAAAGATGTGAGGAGTTATTTTCCGGCGTACAACATCCTGAACCGTGCTTTCGGAGGATCTTCACTGGAACACCAGGTACTGTACGCCGATGATATTATTTTCAGGTATCGGCCCAGGCAAATTGTTATTTATTGCGGAGAGAACAACCTAAGCGCCGGACCGGATGTTACCGGCGAATCCATTGCAAAGAAATATATCGAACTCCATCAGTTGATCCGAAGCAGGTTACCGAAAGTTCCCATCGTATATATATCCATGAAACCCAGTCCCAGCAGGGAAAAATACCTTCCTGTGATGACAGAAGGAAACAGGCTTATCAGGAAATACATAAAGAAACAGCGTAAATCGGCCTATGTGGATGTATTCTCCGCCATGTTTACAAAAGACGGCGCAATCATGCCGGATATTTTTCTCTCAGACAAGCTCCACATGAACAAGAAAGGCTACGAAATATGGCAACCGATCATTCAGCCATACCTGTTAAAATAAACGATACCCTGTTTTAAAACAACCCACAGATGAGATTCCTGTTTGCTCTATTCATTGTTATCCTGTTCAGCAAAGAAAGCCTTGCCGGCATCAACCATACCGACAGTACCTTTTACCCCGCCGGTAATTCCGCCATCCAGATGATCGGCAGAGTGGATTTTTCCAGGCAGGATCAGCCCAGGTTCTGGGCCCCGGGCGTTTATATCAACATTCGCTTCAAGGGCACTTATTGCATATTGGATATCTCAGATGAGGTTCGATGGGGTACAAACCACAATTACATTGAAGTAAAGGTAGACAACAATGCCCCTTACAGAATCCGGCTCAACAACAGTACCAACAGGATCCTGCTTGCCGAAAACTTACAGGAAGGTGTCCACCACATCACCATCTGTAAAAACACGGAGGCTGATATAGGATATCTGCAATTGAATGGCGTTATCTGCAAACAACTTTTAAGTCCGCCCAAAAAACCGAAAAGAAAAATAGAGTTCATCGGCAACTCCATCACTTGCGGGTCAGGCAACGATGAATCCGTTATTGCCTGCAACACCAGGGAATGGTACGATCAGCACAATGCCTATATGGCTTATGGGCCACTTACTGCCAGAACACTGAATGCGCAATGGCAACTTTCTTCTGTATCGGGGATTGGTCTGATGCACAGTTGCTGCAATAAAGAGAAGGTCATGCCGCAGGTTTTTGACAAAGTCAATATGAGCGGCGACACCATTCCATGGAACTTCCGTAATTACCAGGCAGACCTTGTAACCGTATGCCTTGGGCAGAACGACGGAATCCAGGATTCAGCCATTTTTTGTAAAACCTATATCGGGTTTCTGGAAAAACTCAGGTCATACTATCCCAGGGCAAGGTTTGTTTTATTGTCGAGCCCCATGGCAGATAAAAACCTCGACAGCGTACTGAGAAAATACATCAGCGCCGTCAGGATTGCGCTTCAGCGCCGGAATGAACGGAAAGTAAGCAGCTACTTTTTCAGCAAGCGCTATCACAAAGGATGCGACGCTCATCCCAACCTGGATGAACACAGGGAGATGGCCGGAGAGCTAAGTGCATTTATCAGGAAAACGATGAACTGGTAATTTAAGCCCTGCTCATTAAATACGCTTTCAACTGCTCAAAATCTGCCCCTAGCCTGATGCTGTGTTTTTGCTTTCCTAAAAGTGATTGTGCAGCAGCAGGCATTTCCAGTTTCTTTCCGATAGCCGCCTCTACTGTTTCGGGAAACTTCACCGGATGCGCTGTTTCAAGGATCATTCCCTTCTGTTCCGGATGGCCCTGCAGGTATTGCTCCAAAGCATGATAAGCAACTGCTCCGTGCGGATCCAGGATATAATGAAAGGACTCGTACACCTGTTGAATCGTGGCCCTGGTTACTTCATCCGTAACCGTATATCCGCTGATCATCCGGGTGATTGCTTCGTGATCCTTTTGAAATAATTCCAGCACCCGTATAAAATTGCTCGGACTGCCTACATCCATGGCATTGGAAATGGTTGCCACAGCTTCCTTAGGCTGATAATGGCCCGTACGTAAATAATCCGGAACGGCGTCGTTCACGTTGCATGCGGCAATAAAATGAGCTACCGGTAATCCGCTGGTATACGCCAGTAAGCCCGCACAGATATTTCCGAAATTGCCACTGGGTACAGCAATAACGGGCGGATGTTCCTTATCCTTCCATTCCCGGTATGCAAAGAAATAATACAACTGCTGCGGGAGCCATCGTGCCACATTGATGGAATTAGCAGAGGTAAGTTTGAGCTGCAGATTCAAATCCAGATCCATGAATGCAGATTTCACCATGGCCTGGCAATCGTCGAATGTTCCGTCCACTTCAAGTGCGGTGATATTCTGTCCGCAGGTTGTTAGTTGTAATTCCTGTACAGGACTCACTTTACCAGATGGATAAAGAATCACCACATCAACGCCTTCCACCCCTAAAAATCCGTTGGCTACGGCACCCCCTGTATCTCCGGAAGTTGCAACCAGCACCGTTACTTTAGCAGACTGCCTCCGGGAGAAGTATCCCAGGCACCTGCTCATGAACCTGGCGCCAACATCCTTGAACGCAAGTGTTGGACCATGAAACAATTCCAGTGAAGCAATAAATTCATTAACAGGCACCAATGGGAAATCGAAGTTCACGGTTTCGGAAACAATCTGGTACAATGCCTCTTCCGTAATGGTATCACCCACATAAGGCAGCATGATCCTGAAAGCCAGCTCTTCTTTTGAATACTGTTCAATATGAGCAATCAATGAAGGGTCCGCTTTGGGAATATATTCAGGAAAATAGAGTCCCTTGTCGGGTGCCTGTCCGAGTATGGTTGCCTCCCTGAAACTTACGTTGGGAGCCTGTTGATTTAAACTATAATACTGCATAATACTGTTCAGCAACCTGCATTAGCGTTGCTGTTTATTGTTCTATAATGGTAATTCCCTTTGAATTGATGTTGGTTACATATGTATGGTGGTCCAGTTTTATGGATTCGTATACTGCATGCATTCCCTGTTCTACTTTTTTAGCAGTTTCTTCATCCCTGCTCAGCATAAAAACGGAAGGGCCGGATCCTGAAATACCTCCGCCCAATGCACCGGCTTCCCGGCTTCTCTTTTTCACCTGGTCGAACCCCGGTATCAGAATACTCCTGACAGGCTCAATCAGTACATCTTCAAGTGAACGTCCGATCAGTTCATAGTCCTCTTGCTGCAGGCCGGCAACCAGCCCGGCAATATTGCCCCATTGTTTGATGGCATCTTTCAGCAGGATCTGTTGTTTCAAAATACTTCTGGCATCGGCTGTGCGAACCTCTATCTGCGGATGTACGATCGTTACAAATAAAGGCGGTGCATTCAGTTGTATGATATCCAATGGAAAGATGGAACGGATCAGTGTTACTCCTCCGTAGATACAGGGGGCGATATTATCGGCATGCTTTACCCCGGAAGCTACTTTTTCGCCATTCATGGCAAAGCGCACCAGGTCCTGTTTGCTGAACCGGTGGTCGAGTAAAATATTAGCCGCCATCACAGCTCCCGCAGCGCTGGCGGCGCTGGAGCCCACGCCACTACCCGGCTTAATCTGCTTATTAATCGTTATCTCCAGCCCCTGTACGTCCGGAGCTTCTTCCAGCAATGCAAGCAATGCAGCGCCGGCTACATTTTTCTCCGGCTCTGTAGGCAGGTTGTACTCATCCTCATTAAGAATGGTAATTCCCGGGCGATCGGAAAAACGAATCTTCATGATGTCATAAGGATCGTTCACCGCAAAACCCAATACATCAAACCCGCAGACCATATTGGCTACAGTTGCAGGAGCATGTATAGTGATTGATCTGTGCTGGCTCATTGATTAATTGTGTATAATGATTTATTAAACGCCTGCCACCCGGATAATATCTGCAAATACACCGGAAGCGGTAACATCCGCCCCGGCCCCGGCTCCTTTAATTACCAGCGGCTGCTCCGGATAACGGTCGGTATAAAACAATACCAGGTTATCCTTTCCGTACAGGTGGTAAAAATCGGAATCGGCAGGGATATGCTGTAATCCCACTTTTGCTTTCCCCTCATCGTAGACGGCCACAAATTTCAGCTTACACTGTTTTTCTTTTGCAGCATTGTAAAGCTGTTTAAAATGAGGCTCCTGTTTTTCCATCTCGGCGTAAAAATCCGCTACTGAGCCCTCAAAGCAGGAAGCCGGCAGGAAATATTCATTGGTAATATCTTCCATTTCGATTTTCTCGCCTGCTTCGCGGGCAAGAATCATGATCTTCCGCATCACATCTGTACCTCCCAGGTCCAGGCGCGGATCGGGCTCTGTATATCCTTCATCCTGCGCCCTTCTTACAATCTGCGCAAAAGGTACGGTGCCATCATAGTAGTTAAACACATAGTTCAGTGTTCCGGAAAGCACAGCCTGTATCTTATTTACCTTATCGCCGCTGCGAAGCAGGTCGTTCAATGTTCCGATTACAGGCAACCCTGCGCCTACATTGGTTTCAAAGAGGAAAGAGGCATTGTATTCCCTTGCCAGCGATTTCAGGTGCTTATAGTTGGCATAGGAAGAAGAACAGGCAATTTTGTTGCAGGCAACCACCGAAATGCTTTTCTGCAGCAACTCATTGTATACACCCGCTACTTCTGCATTTGCCGTAACATCTACAAATACACTGTTCCGCAGATTTCTTTCCGCAATGACTTGTACAAAGGAATGAATATTAGCATCTTCGCCCTGCAGCAACTGCTCTTTCCAGTTGAGCAGATCTATACCTGCATCATTCAGCAACATTTTTTTACTGTTGGCAATACCCACCACCTGGATCTGCAAACGCAGATGTTCTTTCAGGTAATTCACCTGCTGGGCAATCTGACCGATCAGTTTTCCACCCACATTACCAGCGCCCGCAATAAATACATTCAGTTGCTTATAAGTGGTCTCAAAGAAGATCTCATGCAATACGTTGATGGCTTTCTTTACATCATTCGCGGAGAGTACGGCGGAAATATTTTTCTCTGAAGAACCCTGCGCAATGGCCCTGACATTGATACCGTTCTTACCCAACACACCAAACATCTTGCCACTGATGCCGGGGTGGCTTTTCATTTGTTCCCCTACCAGCGCAACGATGCTCAGCTCGTTTTCCACTTTCACCGGTTCTACTTTACCGGTTTCAATTTCGTAGGCAAAAGCCTGGTCGATCGATTGCTGAGCCACAGCACAATCTGATTCACTGATCCCCACACAAATAGAATGTTCGGAAGAACTCTGGGTGATCAGGATTACATTAATATTTCTTGCTGCAAGTGTTTCAAAAAGCCGCTTGGAAAAGCCCGGGATCCCTATCATACCGCTTCCTTCCAGGCTTAACAGGCTGATGGAATTGATGCTGGAGATACCCCGGATGATTTCATTATCAGAAATCACTTTCTGTTCTATGATGGTTCCTGCAGCGGCAGGATCAAAAGTGTTTTTAATCCATACCGGGATATTCTTCTTCATCACCGGCTGAATGGTAGGGGGGTAAATAATCTTAGCCCCAAAATGAGAGAGCTCCATTGCTTCCTGGTAGGAGATGCGCTCAATATGCTTGGGATGCTGCACCAGTCTTGGATCGGCGGTCATCATACCGCTTACATCAGTCCATATTTCAAGGGTTTCCGTTCCAAGCGCTGCCGCATAGATAGCTCCTGTGTAATCCGAACCTCCGCGCCCCAGTGTAGTGGTATGCTTTTGTTCGTTAGCAGCAATAAAGCCCGGAGCAACATATAGCTGGCAAACGTTTTTCCGAAAATAATCACGGATAGCAGCTTCTGTTTTAGTAAAATTCACCGCCGCATTCCCGTATTGATCGTTGGTAGTAATCAACCGGCGGGAATCCACCCACTGTTGCTTCACCTGCATGGATTGCAACCTGGCAGAAATAATATAGGAAGACAATAATTCTCCGTAACTCACCAGGCGGTCTTTGATACGGGGCGAAAGTTCACCCAGCAAAAAGATGCCATCGCAAAGGCTTTCCAGTTCATTCAGCTGCTGTTTTACCCAGCTGAGCGTTGCGCTCTGTTCCTGGATCGGCAGCAAACTGCGCACTGCATCGAGGTGTTTTGTTTCCAGCACTCTAATCTGTTGCTTATAATCTTCATTGCCATTGGCCGCAAGCGCACCGGTCAGGATCAACTGATCCGTTACACCACCCAGTGCAGAAACCACTAAAACAACCGGGCTCTTCTCTATCGCCCTCAGTACAATTGCTACAACCCTATTGATGTTCTCCGCATTTGCTACGGAACTTCCTCCAAATTTTAAAACCTGCATATATCATTCTTAAGTTTAAACAAGGTATCCGAATACATTGTCATTTTTATCCAGTGGTGTATAATTAATGTGAAACTTCTCCATATTGGCAATCAGCACTGCATAATCTTTATTATGCTGCAACTCAATCCCAACCAGCGCCGGAGCGGTTTCCTTGTTGTGTTTCTGCATGTATTCGAACCGGGTGATATCGTCTGTTGGCCCCAATACATGGTTTACAAACTCCTTCAGGGCGCCGGGACGCTGGGCAAAACGAATCAGAAAATAATGTTTCAACCCCTCATACTGCAGGGAACGTTCCTTGATTTCCTGCATCCTGTCTATATCATTATTGCTGCCGCTTACAATACATACAATGGTTTTGCCTTTAATCAGGTCGGCATAATCGTCCAGCACCGCTATGGAAAGCGCACCTGCCGGTTCCACCACAATGGCATCTTCATTATACAATTGCAGGATGGTGGAACATACTTTTCCCTCATTTACCAGGTGTACTTCATGCAGTACCTCCCGGCAAATTTCAAAAGGAAGGTCTCCTACCCGCTTTACGGCGGCTCCGTCTACAAAGCTTTCAATGTTTTCCAGTTTCACGGGATGCCCCGCCTTCAGCGCCGCTGTCATGGAAGGAGCGCCTTCGGGCTCCACGCCAATCACTTTGGTATGTGGAGCGTTCGCCTTGAAATATGCACCAACCCCTGCGGCCAGTCCTCCGCCTCCCACGGGGGCAAATACATAATCGATGTCCGACAGGTCTTCCAGAATTTCCTGCGCAACAGTTGCCTGCCCTTCTATGATCCTGGCATGGTCAAAAGGGGGAATAAAAGTCATCCCTTTTGCTTCGGTGTATTCCCTGGCTGCAACGGCACAGTCGTCGAATGTATCCCCCACCAGTTTAATTTCTACATTACTGTCTCCAAACATTTTGGTCTGGCTCACTTTCTGATTGGGGGTAATGATCGGCATAAAAACCACGCCGCTGATATTGAGCTTGCGGCAACTGTATGCAAAACCCTGAGCGTGGTTTCCGGCACTGGCGCAAACCACGCCCTTTTCCAACTGCTCCGCAGGCAGGTTGCTGATCATATTATAAGCGCCCCTCAATTTATAGGAACGCACTATTTGCAGGTCTTCCCGCTTCAGAAACACACGACAATGATATTTCCTGGAAAGATTGTTATTATAGGTGAGTGGTGTATGATTCACCACATGCCGCAGTCTTTCTTCTGCCTCTTTTACTTTCAGGCCATAACCCACCGTTTCATTTGCTGCTACATTTTCCATAATCTTTTTATCAGGCGTTTGAATGGATTGTTTTCATATCGGTCATTGCCTGTCTCAGCTCTTCACCAATCAATTCTACCGGATGATAACGGATCACTGCATTCACTGCAATCAGTGTTTTATTATCTACACCACCATCTTTTCCTTTATTGTAATTGGTGCCGATTAGATCCGTATCTATTTTCTTCATGAAATCTGCCAGTAACGGTTTGCAGGCATGATCAAACAGGTAACAGCCATATTCTGCCGTATCGGAAATTACACGGTTCATTTCGTAGAGTTTCTTACGGGCGATGGTGTTGGCAATCAACGGTGTTTCGTGTAATGACTCATAGTAAGCAGACTCTTCCCTGATTCCTGCTTCTACCATAGTCTCAAATGCAAGTTCAACACCGGACCTTACAAAAGCCACCATCAGCAGCCCATTGTCGAAGAATTCCTGCTCGGAAATTTTCATAGCGCCCGGCGCTGTTTTTTCAAATGCAGTTTGCCCGGTTGCTTCTCTCCATTTCAGCAGATTCTTATCATCGTTGGCCCAGTCTTCCATCATGGTAGAAGAGAAAACACCACTCATGATATCGTCCTGGTGCTTCTGGAACAACGGACGCATGATGTTTTTCAGTTCTTCTGACAGTTCAAATGCCTTCAGTTTGGCGGGGTTAGACAACCGATCCATCATTGCAGTAATACCACCCTGTTTCAACGCTTCGGTAATGGTTTCCCATCCGTACTGAATCAGTTTGGCAGCATAAGAAGGATCAATTGCCTTCTCCACCATTTTATCAAAACAAAGAATAGAACCCGTTTGTAATAACCCACAGAGAATGGTTTGTTCTCCCATCAGATCGGATTTCACTTCTGCCACAAAAGAGGACTTCAATACACCCGCTCTGTGGCCACCGGTTCCCACACAATAGGCTTTTGCATAATCCCATCCCTTTCCTTCCGGATCATTTTCCGGGTGAACGGCAATCAGCGTAGGTACACCGAAACCTCTTTTATATTCTTCCCGCACTTCTGTTCCCGGGCATTTAGGCGCTACCATAATCACCGTAATATCCTTTCTGATCTGCATGCCTTCCTCCACAATATTAAATCCGTGAGAGTAAGACAGTGTAGCTCCTTTTTTCATCAGTGGCATGATTGCATTCACCACCGCTGTATGTTGCTTATCGGGCGTAAGGTTGATCACTACATCGGCAGCAGGGATCAGTTCTTCATATGTACCTACGTTAAAATGATTGTCTGTTGCATTTTTCCAGGAAGCGCGTTTTTGATCAATGGCTTCTTTACGCAATGCATAAGACACGTCCAAACCAGAATCGCGGAGATTCAATCCCTGGTTCAACCCCTGGGCGCCGCAACCTACAATAACCAGCTTTTTTCCTTTCAAAGCATTTACTCCATCTGCAAATGCAGTTTTGTCCATGAATTCACATACACCTAACTGATTGAGTTGCTCGCGCAGTGGTAATGAGTTGAAATAGTTTGCCATTTTTTATTTTTTAAATTGTTGAATGATTGTTTAGGTTTTATAATGATTACATCGTGAATATATCTCTTGGCTGGTCCAGGTATTCGTTCTCCACCAGTTCCTCCGAAGGTTCAACAGCTTCAAACTCTTTCAGTTTTTCGTGGAAGCCGCTGCTCGCTTTGATAATCGCCACCCTGGCACTCCTGACAAATTCAATCAGCCCATATGGTTCCAGTACACGCACCAGCTTGTCTGTTTCCGCACGTTGCCCGGTTGTTTCAAAAATCGTATAGTCTTTACGGATCACCACGGCCCTTGCACCACATTCGCGCAGCAGACGCTCTACCTTCATTTTTTCTGCCACGGCATCGGTGGGCACTTTGTACAATGCCATTTCCTGCCAGATAATCTGATCGTTGGTATTGTAATAAGCCTTCAACACTTCTACCTGCCGTTCAATCTGGCGGCAAAGCTTACTTACCACTTCTTCCGTTTCATTAATAACAATGGTAAAACGGTGAATGCCCGAAACTTCTGAAGGAGAAACATTCAGGCTTTCCACGTTGATTTTTCTACGGGAAAATATAATAGCGATCCGGTTCAGTAAACCAACCTGGTTTTCTGTATAAACCGTTATGGTATATTCTGTTTTCATGTGCTTTATTTTAATCTGATTTCAGATACACTGCAACCTTGCGGTACCATCGGAAATACATTATTTTCTTTTCCAACAAACACTTCCAGCAGGTAAGCGCCTTTGTGATCCAGCATTGCCCGGAGCGCCGGTTTCAGGTCTGCACGTTGTTTTACACTGTTGCCTGAAATATCATAGGCTTTGGCCAGCTGTACAAAATCCGGGCTTTGTATATCCACAAATGAATACCGCTTGTCGTTGAAGAGTTCCTGCCACTGACGGACCATTCCCAGGAACTGATTATTCAGGATCAATATTTTTACCTCCACCCCTGTTTGCATAATGGTTCCCAATTCCTGCAAGGTCATTTGAAATCCACCATCGCCGATCACTGCCACCACGGTTCTGTCCGGCGCACCAAACTTGGCGCCAATGGATGCGGGTAACGCAAAGCCCATGGTTCCCAACCCTCCGGAAGTGATATTGCTTCTGGACTGGTTAAACCGGGCGTACCGGCAGGCTACCATCTGGTGCTGGCCCACATCTGTAACAATCACTGCCTCTCCTCCCGTGATCTCATTCAGCAGGTTAATGACTTCGCCCATGCTGAGCACTTCGGTTTTCGGATGCAACTCATCCGTAATCACGACCTCATTCTCCTGGCGGGTATGCGCACTGAATTGATCCAGCCATTCACTGCGTTGCTGTTCCCGGATCAGTTTGGTCAGCAGGGGTAGTGTTTCCTTACAATCTCCCCATACAGGCACATCGGCTTTTACATTCTTGTCAATCTCTGCAGGATCTATATCCAGGTGAATAATTTTAGCCTGCCTGGCATATTTGTCGAGCCTTCCCGTAACCCGGTCGTCAAAACGCATCCCTACTGCAATCAGTACATCGCACTCGTTGGTGAGTACATTCGGGCCATAGTTTCCGTGCATGCCCAGCATCCCCACATTCAGGGGGTGATCTGTAGGCAGTGCGCTTAATCCCAGCAAGGTCCAGGCTGCAGGCAGCCCGCCTTTTTCGATAAAGGCCCTGAATTCCGTTTCGGCTTTTCCGAGTATTACTCCCTGGCCAAATAAAACGAAAGGCTTTTTGGCTTCGTTGATCAGTTTGGCCGCTTCTTCCACATAGGCCTTGCGGACAATGGGTTTGGGCCGGTAACTACGGATATGTTCACATTTTTCATATCCTTTATATGCTATTTTCTGCAATTGTGCATTCTTGGTAATGTCTATCAACACAGGACCAGGGCGGCCGGTGCGGGCAATATAAAATGCCTTTGCCAGCACATGCGGAATTTCTGTTGCATCTGTAATCTGGTAATTCCATTTGGTTACAGGTGTTGTAATGTTCACCACATCTGTTTCCTGGAATGCATCTGTTCCCAGTAAGTGGGCAAATACCTGTCCTGTAACACAAACCAATGGTGTACTGTCGATCATGGCGTCTGCAAGGCCAGTCACCAGGTTGGTAGCGCCGGGGCCGCTGGTAGCAAAAACCACGCCTACCTTACCGCTGCTTCTTGCATAACCCTGACCCGCATGTATACCTCCCTGTTCGTGACGGACCAGGATATGTTTCAGGCGGTCATTATAATCGTACAGGGCATCATAGATGGGCATAATGGCGCCACCGGGATATCCAAAAACGGTATCCACCCCTTCGGCAATAAATGCTTCCAGCACGGCCTGCGAACCGGTCAGTTCAACGGTTTCAGTTCCTTTCAGTGTTAACTCCAAAGGAGCTGTTTGTTTTATTTCTGGTACTGTACTCATACAGGTGATTTTATATTCTTAATTAAGCTTCATCCGTTACACATCCCTGTGATGCATCCTTTACAGATTGGGCGTACTTAAACAACAGGCCCTTGCCGGCTCTCAATGCAGGTCTTACCCATTTTGCCTTTCTGGATACCAATACCTCTGCCGCTACTTTCAGGGTCATTTTTTTGGTAGACACATTCAGTTCAATCAGGTCATTGTCTTCCACCAACGCTATCAGTCCGCCATTATAAGCTTCGGGAGTAATATGACCCACAACAAAACCATGGGTGCCACCACTGAATCTGCCGTCTGTAATCAGGGCAACGGATTTACCCAACCCCGCACCAATGATGGCAGAAGTCGGTTTCAGCATTTCAGGCATACCGGGGCCGCCCCTCGGGCCAACATAACGGATCACCACTACGTCTCCGGCCTTTATTTTCCCGCTGTTGATGCCTTCGATCAGTTCATGTTCTCCGTCAAAAACCCTGGCAGGGCCTTCGAATAATTCACCTTCTTTCCCGCTGATTTTTGCCACGCTTCCGCCTTCTGCAAGATTGCCATACAAGATCTGCAGGTGACCGGTTGCTTTCAACGGATTTTCCAGGGGGCGAATAATCTGCTGCTGTTCAAAGTCCAGATCAGGCGCATCCGCCAGGTTCTCAGCAACTGTTTTCCCGGTAACCGTTAAGCAATCGCCGTGCAACAGTCCTTTCTTCCATAAATATTTCATCACTGCCGGTATGCCGCCATACTGGTGCAAATCCTGCATCAGGTATTTTCCACTTGGCTTGAAATCTGCGAGTACAGGCGTTTTATCGCTGATCTGCTGAAAATCGTCTTGCGTAAGTTCAACATCTACACTCTTGGCCATCGCAATCAGGTGCATTACGGCATTGGTACTTCCGCCCAGGATCATGATGATGGTCATCGCATTTTCAAATGCTTTACGGGTCATGATGTCTTTGGGCAGAATATTTTTCTCCATCAGTAATTTGATGGCTTTGCCTGCAGCAAGACATTCGTTGTGTTTTTCCTCACTTAAAGCAGGATTGGAAGAAGAGTAAGGCAGGCTCATGCCCAATGCTTCAATGGCAGAAGCCATGGTATTGGCCGTGTACATTCCGCCACAGGCGCCCGCACCGGGGCAGGCATGCTGTATGATTCCCTTGAAATCACCTTCATCCAGTTTCCCGGCCATTTTCTGACCCAATGCTTCAAAAGCAGAAACAATATTCAGGTCCTGACCTTTGTAATGCCCCGCAGCAATGGTTCCGCCGTACACCATAATCGCCGGACGGTTAAGCCTTCCCATGGCAATGATGGAACCCGGCATATTCTTGTCACAGCCGGGCAGGGCAATAACTGCATCGTAGTACTGTGCTCCGCAAACAGCCTCAATTGAATCGGCAATGATGTCACGGCTTACCAATGAGTAGCGCATGCCATCGGTACCGTTGCTGATACCATCACTCACACCAATGGTATTGAAGATCAGGCCTACCTGGCCAGATTCCCACACGCCTTTCTTTACCAGTTTGGCCAGGTCGTTCAGGTGCATATTACAGGTATTACCATCATAGCCCATGCTCACCACGCCCACCTGCGCTTTCTTCAGGTCTTCATCCGTTAAACCAATTCCGTATAACATGGCCTGTGCTGCGGGCTGTGTAGGATCCTGTGTAATTGTTTTGCTGTATTTGTTCAGTTCCATATAAGGAGGCTTCTTTGTTAAGTATTATTGTTCGTGTATCAGGTGCTGGTAGGCTTTTTGAATGCGTGCACCCAGTGAATCCTTCCATGCTTTCGGAAATACCGTTTCATCGATCGATTCCCAGCCAATCACTTCCGCAGCCGTTCCGCAGAAAAATGCGGAGTCTGCCTGTTTCAGGGCCTCCAGGCTGTAACGGCCTTCCTGTATGGGTATATTCAGTCTTTTGCAGATTTCAAATACGGTAGCTCTCGTAATGCCCGGCAGAATATATCCCAACTGAGGAGTGTACAATACACCGTCTTTTTCAAAAAAGATATTCGAGCCGGGGCCTTCTGCAATATCATCGTTGATATCAAGCAGCAGCGCTTCATCAAATCCCTTCGCTTTTGCTTCCTGGCTGGCCAGTATCGAGTTAACATAATGCCCGGCTACTTTTGCGTGCATCTTAAATGCTTTTGGATTAGGCCGCTGAAAAGAAGAGGTGGCCACACGCAGCAGTTTCTCACCAAGGAACGGCGCCATTTCCCAGGTTTCAATGAACAGAAAAGATTCTGTATTCGGCGCAAAACTCATATTGGCCGGTGCATATACTACGGGGCGGATATAAGCGTCCTGCTGGTTATTGCGTTTCAGCACTTCATAGGTTGCAGCAATCAGCTCGTTTGTATCATAGTTATACGGAAGGTTCACGGTTTGCGCAGAAACTTTAAACCGTTCGTAGTGCTCAACCGGTTTAAAGATTTTTGTTTCACCGGAAGCGGTTTTGTACGAACGGATTCCTTCAAACACCGAATAACCATAGTGCAGCGACTGGCTATAGAGATCTATTTTCTCCGCCGCCGCTTTTACAAATTCACCATTATGGTAAATGATGGTGTCACTGTTATAATATTTCATCTTCATTGGTTTATGCACAACAAAAAAGCCCCGCGGATGAGGCGGGGCTTGTATTTAAAGTTTTTAATTATTTACAAAAGTCCACCTCCATGCAGTACGGGAATAATAATGACAATCACAATAATGACTGTTGTGACAGATGTGATCGTATTAATTCCTTTTTTAAACATAGAGGGTTGAGTTCTATGTAAAGATATGTTTACCCGTTTTTAAAACAAAGAACTTTTTAAAATTTATTTTATCCAAAGCAAACAAGCGTTTGTTTCAGATAATGGTGGATGCGTTTAAAACTGCATTGTGCGCGGCTGCGGTCTTCGCATTTCTTTTGATATAATCAGCAATCAGGTCTCCAATGGCATTGGTTCCGTAATTATTGATCGGATCAATATCTTTAGACACAAAACTGTGTGTGAGCGTCCAGTTTACGGCCTCCCGAACAGCTTCCGCCTCTTCGGTCATACCAAAATGATCCAGCATCATGGCTGCAGACAGCACGGATCCCAACGGATTGGCAATGTCTTTACCTGCTGCCTGCGGATACGATCCGTGAATAGGCTCGAAAAGGGCGGAACCGTTTCCTACGGATGCGGAAGGCATCATTCCCATAGAACCGGTTAATACACTGGCTTCATCACTGATGATATCGCCGAACATGTTTTCGGTTAATATAATATCGAACTGTGCGGGATTCAGGATAATCTGCATGGAAGCATTGTCTACATACATATAGTCTACCGTTACATCCGGAAACTGCAACGCAAGTTCACGTACCACTTTGCGCCAGAGGCGGGAGGTTTCCAATACATTGGCCTTGTCTACCAGGGTCAGTTTCTTTTTGCGCTTCTGTGCATATTGAAAAGCGGGAATCGCCACCCTTTCTATTTCTGCGCGGCTGTAAGCGCATTCATCAGTAGCATAGGTTTTGTCTTCATTCACCGTTTTCTTACCAAAATAGATACCCCCGGTCAGCTCCCTGAAGATCACGCAATCCACGCCTTCCAGCTGTTTGTTTCTCAGCGGAGAAAGATGGTGCAGTGAGTGATAGGTAGATATAGGGCGGATATTCGCAAACAACTGTAGTTCTTTGCGAAGTTTCAGCAATCCCTGCTCCGGTCTTACGGTGGCAGTGGGATCATTGTCGTATCTGGGATGCCCGATGGCGCCAAACAAAATAGCATCGCTCTGCTTACACATTTCCAGTGTTTCATCGGGCAACGGGTTCCCGGTTTTGTCAATTGCATCAGCCCCCATCAGGCCATAGGCAAAATGGAACTGGTGATTAAACTCATGTGCAATAGCATTCAATACCTTAATCGACTGTGCCGTCACTTCAGGTCCGATACCATCTCCGTTGATTACTGCAATTTTCTTTTCCATATACTATGCGCTTTCTTTTTCAAATGTTGTAATAGCTGCTCTTCTGCTCAACAGAAAATCGATATCATCATATCCGTTCAGCAGGCAGGTTTTCTTATACGGATTCAGTTCAAAAGGCTCCTGTTCTCCGGTTGCATCAATGGTGATGGTTTGTTTTTCCACATCTATGCTCAGTGTAGCTTCGTTGCCCTGTTCAAATATTTTTTGCAGAAAGGGCTCTGAAACCGTTACAGGCAACACACCATTATTCAATGCATTGTTTTTAAAGATGTCTGCAAAAAAACTGCTGATCACCGCATTGAATCCGTAGTCCTGGAGCGCCCATGCGGCGTGCTCCCTGGAAGATCCGCAACCAAAATTTTTTCCGGCAACCAGTATTTCTCCGCCGTATATCGAATTGTTCAGGGCAAAATCCGCTTTTGGTTTTGCCTCGTCGTTGTTTTCATAACGCCAGTCGCGGAAAAGGTTCTTGCCAAATCCATCGCGCGTGGTCGCTTTTAAAAAACGGGCAGGTATGATCTGATCCGTATCTATATTTTCCATGGGTAATGGAACAAAGCAGCTCTGTATTTTCTGTAATGCCTTCACTGTTGAATATTTTAAATAAGTTCTCTTATATCCGTTACCACTCCTGTAATTGCTGCAGCGGCAGCAGTCAGCGGGCTTGCCAGTAATGTTCTTGCGCCTGCACCCTGCCGTCCTTCAAAATTCCGGTTACTGGTACTGATGCAGTATTCTCCCGCGGGAATTTTATCTTCATTCATTCCAAGGCAGGCGCTGCATCCGGCCTGCCTGATCTGGAATCCTGCTTCTGCAAAAATGCGATCCAGTCCTTCAGCATGTACCTGCTTAGCCACCTGCTGAGAGCCCGGAACAATCATCACTTTCACTGTATCGCTCTTTTTACGCCCCTTCACCAGTTCCGCTATTTCACGCAGGTCTTCAATGCGGGAATTGGTACAGCTGCCGATGAAAACATGCTGCACGGGCATACCAATCAGGGACGCTCCGCTCTTCAGTCCCATATACTGCAGGGCTTTTTCAATATTTTTCTTCTCCCCTTCATCGTAAATATCATCCAGCACAGGAATATGGCCATTTACGGCAATCCCTAAACCCGGGTTGGTTCCGTAAGTGATCATCGGATGAATGGCTGCTGCATCAATATTGATTTCTGCATCAAATACCGCATCTGCATCGGAATAAAGCTCCTGCCATTCGGCCAGTTTCTTATCCCATGCCGCTCCTTTTGGCGCAAATGCCCTGCCTTTTACATATTGAAACGTGGTTTCATCGGGCGCAATCATCCCGCCCCTTGCACCCATTTCAATACTCATATTACAGATGGTCATCCTGGCTTCCATAGACAGGGATCGAATGGTACTTCCGGCATATTCAACAAAAAATCCTGTGGCGCCGCTTGCTGAAATTTTTGCAATGATGTACAGGATGATATCTTTCGAAACGACCCCCTTCTGCAATGCACCTTCTATATTGATGCGCATCGTTTTGGGCTTTGTCTGCAGCACACATTGTGATGCAAACACCATTTCCACCTCACTGGTCCCGATGCCGAATGCAATGGCGCCGAAAGCTCCGTGCGTGGAGGTATGACTGTCTCCGCAAACAATCGTCATGCCGGGTTGTGTAATTCCCAGCTCGGGTCCTATCACGTGAACGATTCCCTGGTAAGGATGTCCCAGCCCGTACAATTCAACACCATGCCTGCTGCAATTATTGATGAGTTGCTCTACCTGAATCCTGGAAAGTTCATCCCTGATGGGCAGGTGCTGGTTGATGGTAGGCACATTGTGATCGGCTGTTGCAACAGTCTGCTTTGGGCGAAACAATTCAACGCCGCGCTGTTCTATCCCTTTAAATGCCTGGGGGCTGGTTACTTCGTGTATAAAATGTTTATCGATATACAGTACAGAAGGTCCGTCAGGAATCTTCTCCACAACATGCTTGTCCCAAATCTTATCGAATAATGTTTTTCCCATTTACTATTTATTTATGCCATGGCGTTTTCTGCAACATGTGCTTCGGCCATCTGTCTTAAATCGTTTTCTTCCACTTCTTTTTTACCGTCGGCAATTTCCAGGAATCGCTGATACAATGCATCAATATCATTCCTGGTGAACGCGTAACCCAGTTTCTGCAAGCGGTAAGCCAGTGCGCTTCTCCCGCTTCTTGCAGTCAGTACTATTTTGCTGCCTTCCGCACCAACCTGCTCGGGATTGATGATTTCATAGGTCTGTGCATCTTTCAGGAATCCATCCTGGTGAATACCGGAGGAATGAGAGAATGCATTGGAACCTACAATGGCTTTATTGGGTTGAACAGGCATGCGCATGGTTTCAGACACTTCGCGGCTTAACGGGTTGAGCATCTGCGTTTTGATATTGGTATACAACCCCAGGTGTTTGTGTTGCTCAATAATCATTACTACTTCTTCCAAAGAGGTATTACCCGCTCTCTCTCCCAATCCATTGATGGTGCATTCTATCTGGCGGGCCCCGTTGATCACCCCGCTGATAGAATTGGCGGTAGCCAGCCCGAGATCATTGTGGCAATGACAGGAAAGAATAGCTTTATCAATATTGGGCACATGGTTCATCAGGTAGGCCATTTTGGCGCCATACTGATCGGGCAGGCAGTAGCCTGTTGTGTCCGGGATATTGACCACTGTAGCGCCGGCTGCGATCACCGCTTCCACTACACGGGCCAGGTACTCATTATCGGTACGGCCCGCATCTTCCGCATAAAATTCTACATCATCCGTAAAATTTCTGGCCCATTTTACCGCCTGGATGGCCCTTGACAGAATTTCTTCGCGGGTGGTATTGAATTTGGATTTGATATGGTAATCGGAAGTGCCGATACCCGTATGAATGCGGGGTCTTACGGCATATTTTAATGCCTGGGCCGCCACTTCAATGTCTTTTTCCACGGCCCTGGTTAGCCCGCAGACCGTTGCATGTTTGATAACACGTGCAATCTGGGAAACAGATTCAAAGTCGCCGGGGCTGGATACCGGGAAACCCGCTTCAATAATATCAACACCCAGTTCCTCCAGACGTAAGGCCAGCTCCAGTTTTTCTTTGCTATTTAATTTACAGCCCGGTACCTGCTCACCATCCCGGAGGGTGGTATCGAAAATATAAACCTGTTTTTCCATATGCCTGTTTTAATTGACTTAGATATAAAAGACAGGCGCGTAATTGTTGCTATTGATTGCCTTAAATAACAACAGTACGGCCTGTCAGATTCGAATTTAGAAT
>JAECQP010000043.1 GCA_015999745.1 Sphingobacteriia bacterium
TAATGGCAAGGAAAATTAGTAAGGAAGATGCACAATGAGTGATGTAGTAAAATACGTAGGATGTATTTTTCCTTGTCAAACACCCTAGGGGTTTTTACGGGTGGTTGCCAAGGAAAAAACAAGGGGGTAGGATCGCATTAAGGGACGTTGTAGTGAAGCATCTTGCCCAGGTTGCGGCCTCAGAGTGCGCAGTTCCCGATTTGTAAAGCACTGGTAAACTCGATTATCTGTTACTTCTTTTTAGAATTTTGTTCAAGGTATTTTGCTAACCTTTTGGCATAATCTCCTATGCCTTCATCCGCTCGCATGGCCAGGATCTGGATGGCTGTGGAAGTTGTCCGCAGGAATTCGTCATAGGTTTCAAATTTTTGTTGGGCAATAGCAGGATTTTCTGTTTCAAAATACTTGCTGTCATCTTCCAGTACAAACGATTCGAAGTATTTTCTGGCCAGGTATTTTAACAACGAAACTACTATGATATGATTGGCAAGGCCGGTGAATTGCGTTTTAACTGAATGGGTGTAGATTTCCCCCGGTTGCAGGGAAGATCCGTATTGAAGGTAATGTGGATCACAGAGTGTACAGTCTTTGAAAAAACACAACGATACTGTTTCACATGCAGGAGGGCTGAACCTGATACCTGTGATCTTGTTATTGATTCCGTATCCGTGTTTTTCAAAATTGTGGTACACGCTATATTTCCACCCGTAAGTGTTGACAATTTCTTCAACCTCTTTCATCATATCCTCTATTGCTGATAGTTGCCGAATCTTTCCTGTATAATGTATGCACAGTCCCATATTGATTAATCAAAAAGTTCATCCATTGTAATCTCTCCCTTTACAAGACCTTTCGAATAAGCATTTTTTGCAAGCCCATAAGTTGTGACCATCGTGAGGAACAGGGTTTTATTTGGTTTCTCCACCTGGTGGAACACAGTTAATTTTTGTTGCAGTTCTTCTGCGTATTTTTTTGTAATGCTGTAAACCTCGCCGGAAAATTTCATTTCGCAGATTGAGATTACATGATCCTTACGATCCAGTAATAAGTCGATTTGCGCGCCGGGCTGACCTTTGCCAGGCACGTATCGCCACACAGATTCTTCCGTGTAGATGGCACTAATGCCCAACGCGTCGCGTATTTGGTTGACATGCTTTAAGCACACGCTTTCAAATGCGTAACCGCTCCAGCTTTTCCAAGAAGCACTTTCGCTCAGCCTCAACCATGTTCCTGTCCCAGTCGATCTGCTTTTTTCAATATACTTCAGGTAAAACAAGGAATATTCATCGCTCAGCCGTATAACTGTGTCACGGGATTGCCTGTTATAAGGAATATAGGATTGGATAAATCCTGATGCTTGCAGTTCTTCCAGTATCTGGCTTATCCAACCGCCTGAATTTAGCCCACACGCTTCTATGATTTCTTTTCTGGTAAGTCCCTTGCTAACTCCTGCAAGGGCACGTATTACGATAATATGATTTCCCGGGTTTTCAAAAAGCGCCGGGTACAGGTTTTCAAATTCCGTTCTCAATGCAGCCTGCTTACTGAAGAATAAATGGTCAATAGTTTGTGTAGCGCTTTTGCCGGGAGCGATGTGTTTCAGGTATTCAGGTATGCCACCCATGGCCATGTATAATTGCAGTAGCTGGTACCTGTCCAGAACGACGGACCTTGTGCGTAGGTATTGCTCCGTTTCCTTAAGTGTAAAGGGCATAAGCTGTATGCGCCTGGTTAACCTGTTGTGTAAACCGCCGCGGTTATTGACAACATTGCGGATCATCCAGGAAGCTGCAGAACCGCAGATCACTACCGTGAGGTTTGCATACCTTGATGCATAGGTGTTCCAGAAATGTTCAAAAGCTTTCAGGAAATTGGATCGGGGGGTGTGCATCCAGGGAAATTCATCGAAAAATACAACGGCTTTCTTTTTTTGAATGATGGATGTAAGATAAGATTCAAGTAACCCGAATGCAGCCAGCCAGCTATCGGGAAGTTGATAACTCGCCGGACTTCCTGTGGCCTGTTGGTAAGCCTTCATAAACCCTGTCAGCTGTTCTTTCATGTTAGCATTGTGTACCGCTGAAAATTCAAAAACAAGGTGCTTTTCATAGATTGATCGCACCAGGAAGGTTTTGCCAACCCGGCGTCTACCGGTTATAGCCACCAGTTCCGCACTTGAGCTGCCCAATGCATCAAGTAATACCTTTTTTTCCTCTGACCTGCCAGTAAGTGGTTCCATAGAATTCTTTATTTTAGGACCTATGGCGGAATATAAAAAAGTATAATCCGCCACAAGTTGCATAAAATTACATACTTATGGCGGAATATAAAAAAGTATAATCCGCCATAACTACATTTCAATGCTATCTGTCGCAGGCAAATTGGTCACCTTTTTAAACACCTTTTCTTCCATTCAAATCGTACTAACTGGCGAAAAATGAAAAGAATCTGGCGAGATATAAAATTTTATATTTCGCCAAAAGTGGTAAGAAATGGTGGATTTGGCGAAATATAGGCGGCTTAAAAAACCTACAATTTTGCACTTATGGCGGATTATAAAAAATCATAATCCGCCATAACTCCATTTTTTAAATTGCCCTTAACTGTGTTGCACGGAATTGTTCCCGTTTCTGGTCCAGGCGGTCTTCCAGCTTTCCAAAATCATCAATGATCTTTTCTTCATCCACATCTGCATAGATCTGAGTGGTGGTGATTTTTGTATGACCCATGATCTTCTGGATGGTTTCCATCGGAACACCGTTTTTCAATGCTACCGTTTTAGCAAAGGTGTGGCGCGCCACATGGAAGGTCATGGGCGTAGTGATCTCGCAGGCGTTTTGAATAATATGCAGGCACCTGTTGACATATTGATTGGAAAGGAAAGGGAAGATGGTATTCCTTTCCTGGAAGGTTTCCTTGTTACGGTATTTATTCAGAATCCTGGTAGCGGTTTTCAGCATCAAAACCCGTTGCAATTCGTCCGACTTTACTCGGTATTTCAGGCACCATATTTTGCCATCCATGGTAAATTCAAAATCTTCCTCTGTCAACGTCATTACATCGATATAAGCGAAGCTTGTATAGCAGGAGAAAATAAAAAGATCACGCACATAGTTGAGGTTCTCGTCCTGGAAATGTTTGCTTTCCAGTTGTAGCACTTCCTGCATGGTTAGCTTTTTGCGATGCGTTTTTTTAACCGGGCATTTATAATGATCAATTTCATTGATCTTGACCCATTTGATTTCTGCAGCCCAATTCATGATTCTTTTGAAACGCTGGATATGTTTGGCAACACCATTTCCGAGGCAGGGATCAAACTCTTTTAAAGGTTGGTTACGGATATAAAATTCGAGATCCGTTGCAAATTGCATATCCACCTGTTTTAAGTAAACGGTTTGATTATTGAATTGTTGGTTAGCAAAGGCTTTGATATAAGCGATGGTAGTTTTATAGTTTTTGAACCCGCCATGTTTTAATTTGTCTCCAAAGATTTTCGAGAAGTAATCCAAGAGGTCGAACAATTGTTTGCCTTTCTGGGGGATGGCTTCACCTAGGTAATATTGTTTAATAGATTCTGCGGTGATCTCGATTTCTTCCGCACGCATCCACCGGTATTTTTGCTTGATGCCATCCCGGGTTTCAGAGATGGCATTATTGATCGATTTTACGCGGAGGGACTTACCAATAACGGTTTCCGTTTTGCTGTCCCATTCGGCCACAGCAATGCTTTCTTTTAATGAAATTTCTTTGGCTTCTCCATCAACTGTGATCCTCGCATAGATCAGGGCTTTTTCTTTGTCAGATTTGTTGCGGCGGATGATAATATCAACCGCAAAAGTGTGTGTTGTTGTCATGACAGGCTTTTTAGAGTTTCGTTTTGAAATGATTTGATGCTTTCTGCACATTTTCTACGTGTCCCGCAGGTTCGAATGCAAGTCGGATTACGACTAATCAAGTCAAAAAAAATTACTTAATCAATTGCAAACCAATTTGTTATCTAAAATCCTTGAGTTCAAGTTGTATGCCCGAAACGGCTCAAGGATTTCCTCAAATCAAGCCTGATATTTTTTGATATTTTCTGCTATTCTTATGCAGAAAAATCTAGTTGATATTAACATTTTGTAAGTGGGAAAAGCCAATTTGTCGTAAGGAAAAAACAGGACGAATTGACTGAAACACGCACTGGATAAGGGTTTCAGCACGTGCATGAATCGTTGACTTCATAAAATAAAAAAAGACCAATCTTTCGATTGATCTTCTTTTTGGTCGGGAAGACAGGATTCGAACCTGCGACCCCCTGGTCCCAAACCAGGTGCGCTACCGGCCTGCGCTACTTCCCGAAACTATTGTTCAACCTCAGATTTCCCGCCGGAGGAAATCTTTTTATTTTTTGTGGCCTCACTGCGGTGAGGGCGGGATTCGAACCCGCGGTACAGTTTAACCCGTACGGCAGTTTAGCAAACTACTGATTTCAGCCACTCATCCACCTCACCGTCCTTGCTCTTTTCAGAGAGGGGTGCAAAAATAAGTTTCATATGGGTAACTGCCAAAAATTGATTCAAAAATCCATAAAATAAAACATCCTGTCCGTGGAGAGACAGGATGCACCATATTTTCAGGCGATTACAAAAAATCCGTTACATAGCGGCCAGCTGCACTTTCTGCGTCAGTTCCATCACATTTTCACGGAAAATGGAATCGGTATCCATTAAATCCTTTACCGTTTGGCAAGAGTGAATAACCGTGGTATGGTCCCTTCCGCCAAAATGCTCGCCAATGGTCTTCAGAGAGTTTTTGGTGAAGGCTTTGGCCAGGTACATGGTAATCTGTCTTGCCTGCACAATCTCGCGTTTACGGGTCTTATGCAGCAGTTTTTCGTAAGGAACATCAAAGTATTCACAAACCATTTTCTGGATGGCATCAATGGTAATTTCCTTGCTGCTGGTTTTTACAAAATTCCTCAATACTTTCTTGGCCAGTTCCACATCAATTTCCTTCTTGTTGAGCGAAGACTGTGCCAGCAGGGAAATCAAAGCGCCTTCCAGTTCACGCACATTGGTATTGATATTATATGCCACATACTTCACTACTTCCTTCGGCATATCCAAACCATCGTTCTTCATTTTCTTTTCCAGGATCTCGATACGGGTTTCGTAATCGGGTACCTGCAAATCTGCACTCAGTCCCCAGCGGAAACGGCTCAGCAGTCTTTCCTGCATACCATCCAGGTCTTTGGGTGGTTTGTCGGAAGTAAGCACCAGTTGTTTACCGCTCTGGTGGAGGTGATTGAAAATGGCAAAGAATGCATCCTGGCTTTTTTCCGCCCTGCTGAAGAACTGAACATCATCAATGATCAGTACATCAATCAACTGGTAAAAATGGATGAAATCGTTAATAGCGTTATTGCGGCTATGGTCCTGAAACTGGTTGATGAATTTTTCACTGCTCACATACAGTACCACTTTGGAGGGATGCAGGCGCTTCACATCGTTACCAATAGCCTGTCCCAGGTGGGTCTTACCTAAACCTACCCCTCCATATATTACCAGCGGATTAAAAGAGTTGGCTCCGGGCTTTTCAGCAACCGTTTTACCTGCTCTTCTGGCCACCCTGTTACAATCGCCCTCAATAAAGGAATCGAAAGTATACATATGGTTCAGCTGGGGATCAATCTGCATTTTCTTCAGGCCGGGAATCACGAAAGGATTCTTTACGGGGTTATCGATCACCAGCGGAAAATTCATTTCATTATTGTTGATGGACTTTGGACCGCGTGCGGGAAGATCCATTGAGCCGTTTCTGCCATTGGAATTGCCGCTGTCTACCATGATGCGGTATTCCAGTCTTGCGTCCTTGCTTAATTCTCTTTTCAGTGTTTTGGCCAAAAGGGTAACATAATGCTCTTCGAGGTATTCATAAAAGAACTGGCTGGGTACCTGGATCATCAGTACATTTTCCTTCAGTTCTACAGGAGTAATTGGCTCAAACCACGTCTTAAAATGTTGCCATTCTACAATGTCCTTGATGATCTTCAAACAATTAGTCCAAACGGATTCAGCGGTCTTAGCCATACAAAAAAATGAACAATTTTATATAATCAGTTACTATTTTCTCTTGCAATTTCTATCCACACTCACTTGCCTTCAAGTTATCGAATTTTCCCCATATGTTAATATGTTAGGAAAATAAATTGGGGCTGCGAATATGTAGACTTTATGTTGAAAAAAAAACTTTTTTATTCGTTTGTTTTTCTCGTCACAATGACAGTATGGGCTTTTGACAGATTTTTCCGCTTATTTGACGAAAAAATATAATCAAGACGACCCAACTGGAGCCCGCCCCAACCTACCTGGTTCACCAAAACATCGCCTCCTTTCCGGTTCCTGTACTTTCTGGGCTGGCTAAAGAACCTGTGTGTATGACCTCCGATAATTAAATCGATGTCGTAACTCTCTTTCGCCAGTATTTCATCGCTCACTTTATCTTCCTCGTATTTGTCTCCCAGGTGAGACAAACAAATGATAAAATCACATTGCTGCTGACGCAGCAATTCAACGGTTGCATTGGCCGATTCAACCGGGTTTTTATACACGGTATTGCCGTATAAATTTGCAGGCACCAGCCCATCCAGTTCTATCCCCACGCCCAGTATGCCAACCTTCTGTTTTCCCTTTTGAATAATGGTGTACGGCCGGTAATTATTTTCCATGGGGGTACCGGTGAAATCGTAGTTGCAAATCACAATCGGAAAACTGGCATGTTGCAACTGGTTGGCGAAATTCTCAATACCTGCATCAAAGTCGTGATTACCCATCGTAGCCGCGTCGTAGCCCATTTTGCTCATGGCCCTGATTTCCGGCTCTCCTTTGTACAGGTTGAAATAAGGCGTGCCCTGAAATATATCCCCTGCATCCAGGAGCAAAACCTGGTCTGCTTCCTCCCGGATATCTTTAATAAGAGACGACCTGGTTGCTACACCACCCAACCCCTGGTTCCTGCTTCCGTCCATCGGGAAAGGGTCCAGGTGGCTATGCACATCATTGGTATGCAATATGGTCAGCGGATATTCCGCAGGCACTGCACCTGCCACCGACGACGCCATCAGCGCACCGGCTGTTAAAGCGGTTTCCCTGATAAATTTTCTTCTATTCATTCGCAATACTTGCTCTGTTTTCTAATTGACCGTCCACCGGTTTCCCCTGCCTGGTCATTAACCCGATATATTCCACCAGGGCATCTCTCATCAGGTAGCCCTTGTTCTCCGCCGGAATGGCCTTCAGCATGGAGGCATTGCTTCCGCCAGCAGCTATATAATCCGAATTGGCCACTACATAGGTTGCATCCCTGTTGAGCGGCTTGCCGTTGATGATGATCTGTTCCGCTTTACCGGAACGGATCACATAGGAAGAGCCTTTCGAAATAGGCCAGCCCCTGTCTGCGGCAATATGATGAATAAACTGTTCCAGCACATCCCCTTTCAATTCCTGAATCACAACCATGTTGTCGAAAGGCATGAGTTCATATATATTACCCAGGGTGATATTTCCTTTCTGCAGTTCTGCGCGGATGCCGCCGTTATTCATGAAACCCACATCCACGGGTTTGCCAAATTTTACAGCAGCCATTTGTTGCATGCAATCCGCCATAAAGTTTCCCAGGATACTCTCCGGTTGCCTGCGGTACATATTACTATTGGTAAACCCGATCACTTTTTGCATCATGCGCTGCACTTCACCGGAATAGGGTTGCAGCAAATTGGTGAGCGCCGTATCTGATTTGATTTTGGGAGAAACGCTGTACCCCTGGTAATTCATGGATTTCGGCTGGTAAGTGGTAGTACAGGATACCAGGAAGAAAAGAAAAATATACAACAGGGTATTGCGATTCATGGTTGCGATTTGTGCGTTTAGAAAGGTACAATAATTATTATTTACAAAGGTATTTTTTTAATAGTAGCTGTATTTAGCAGTACTTTTACCTAACCTTAAAAAACCCTTGAAAATGAGTTATGAGATTACCGGTAAGTTAATAGCCAGATATGATATCGTTCAGCGCACGGAAACCTTCAAAACCAGGGAGTTCGTGATAGAGAAAACAGAGGACATCAATGGCAGATCTATTACCAACTATATTAAGTTTCAGTGCGTTCAGGACAAAACAGCCATGCCCGACCGGTTTAATATCGGAGACGAGGTGAAAGTAATGTTCAATATCAAGGGAACCAAATGGATGAAGGATGGCAGAGAGAACTACATCACTAACCTGGATGCCTGGAGAATGGAAACCATGAAGTTATCGGGCGAAGGAGCGGATATGCCTCCGGCAGGCAACTACAATGATATTCCGCCGGTTTCAGATGTTGTGGATGATTTGCCGTTCTAGTCCATCCGTTCCGCGTCATAATATCATCAGCTTTTTAGGATAAACACCTGACAGTATGCAAAAAGAATTCACGCTCAGGCTGAAGCCGCAGGAAGCTGCTTCGACTGAAACCATACAAACCCATATAGCCCGCACAGCCGGCCTTGCGCTCAAAGAAGTGAACGGATTCCTGATCACGAAGCAATCCATTGATGCCCGCGGCAAACAGGTTTGGATCAATCTTGGCGTTAAGGCCTTCATCAACGAGCCTGCAGTTCCCCGCAACAGAACAACCTATTTGTTCAAACAAGTAACGCACTCGCCCAAAAGGGTGATCATCATCGGCGCAGGGCCTGCAGGTTTGTTTGCAGCGTTGCAACTGCTGGAGCTGGGCATTCAACCGGTTGTGATTGAAAGAGGAAAAGACGTTAAGTCCAGGAGAAGAGACCTGGCCCGTTTGAACAAGGAAGGCATTGTAAATCCGGAAAGTAATTACTGTTTTGGCGAAGGCGGAGCAGGCACTTACAGCGATGGTAAATTGTATACCCGAAGCAGTAAGCGGGGAGATATCGACAAAGTGCTGCAGTTGTTTTACCAGTTCGGCGCAGAGGAGTCCATCTTATACCAGTCTCATCCCCATATCGGTACCAATAAATTACCGCAGATCATTACCGCCATGCGGCAACAGATCCTGGATTGTGGCGGTGAACTGCATTTCAATAAAAAGCTCACCGATATTCATTGTAACGATGGAAAAATTGAATCCATCACTACCGCAGACGGGGATCATTTAAAGGCCGATGCCTATATACTGGCAACCGGCCACTCCGCAAGGGATATTTTTGTGTTGTTCCGGAAAAAGGAGATTCTGATAGCATCCAAACCATTTGCATTAGGCGTGCGGATTGAACATCCGCAACAGATTGTGGATGCGGCACAATATCATTGCAGCATCAGGGAAGAACAGTTGCCACCGGCATCCTACAGTTTGGTTGAACAGGTGAATGGCAGGGGTGTATTCAGTTTCTGCATGTGTCCCGGCGGCATTATTGCGCCTGCAGCAACCGATCCGGGAGAGCTGGTGGTGAACGGATGGAGTCCGAGTAAAAGAAACAACCCCTACGCCAACAGTGGTATGGTAGTGCAGATTTCCGAAGAAGATGCATTCAACTATTTCAAACAGCAAAAGCAGCCGGTTGAAGCGGGTCCGTTGTTGCTGATGCATTTTCAGCAGGCCATCGAACAAAAAGCGTTCCAGGCAGGCGGCGGAAAATTTGTAGCGCCGGCACAGCGCATGGCCGATTTCTGCAACAACAGGTTTTCCTCCTCGCTGCCCGATTGCAGCTATTTACCGGGGCTGGCATCCAGTTCGCTAAACCAGGTGCTGCCGGGTTTTGTGTACACCAGTTTACAAGGCGGGTTCAGCAGTTTCGGAAAAAAAATGAGGGGCTATTTCACCAATGAAGCGGTGGTGGTTGCAACGGAAAGCAGAACCTCTTCTCCGGTAAGAATACCCCGGTTGCCCGATACACTGGCGCATCCGCAATTGAGTAATCTCTACCCCTGCGGGGAAGGAGCCGGTTATGCGGGCGGTATTGTCAGCGCTGCCATGGACGGGCAGAAACTGGCCTCAATGATTTATGAAAAACTGAAATAAACAGAAAAACGCCTTATCGATTCCCGGATTCCTTTTTTTTAGCCTGCAGTTTATTATGCTGCAATAATTCATTTTTCTGAAACAACAGGTATTCCTGTTGATAGGCTGCCTGCTTTGCGTCCGACCAGTTTGCAATAGCAGACAGATCCGGCTGGCCTGCATCCACCCAACTGGTGTACCAGAAATCGGCAATAAGTTCTGCTGAAGCAAGCAATTGATTGTTCACCGTCGGTTTCAGAGCCGCACCGTATGCTTTGGCAAAAGCCGATGTGTAATATTTGTATTCTTTACCTTTTCTTACCTGGATCCGGTATTTTTCCGCATCGGTAAAATTTTGGGACACTTCTTTTTCTTTTGCAAGCACAGCGGGCAATAAGGCATGGGCCTGCCTTACGGCTTTCCAGATAGCCTGTTCAGGTTCCTTCAGGTATTGCGCATGGTGATTTGTATACAGCTTATAGCTTTCAATTTCCACCTCGGGAACCACGGTTTCCCATAAACTATGCAACCCGTTTTGCCCGGTTAATTGTCCGTCAAAATTATGGGTGGTATGAAGCGGCACATGTGCATCCGCAATATAATGACCAATATCAGCAGCGTAAAAAAGAATACTGTCCCTGTTTTTCCGGCGGAAGGCCTCCGCCAGTTTTTGTTGGAGAAAAACCACCTGGTAAGGCACATAGCCATACTTCAACAGGCTGTCCTTTCCGTATTGCTTCAGGGCCGCATCCCATTTCAGCGGCATCCGGTGAGCAGCTTCATTTCCAAAGTCTTCCAGGTCTATAAAATGTTTAGGCGCTTCTGTGCTGTCAGTGTTTCTCCTGATATCCGGTCTTACTGCATCATAAATCAATTGATCGGCATGTCCGTAGAAAAAGGGGGTCATAGGCGCCGGTAATTGATAAATAGCCAGTTGCTGCACTGTTTTATGTACCAGGAACCCCCAGCTGCTTAACCCGGTTACCATTACAAGCATTACAACAAAAAAAGCCGCCTTCCTGAAACCGTTGGTCATTATTATCTCTTTTTAATTAAATTTCGTGCGAATTTACTACAAAGAATACGGTTGCTGTAATATTTTGGCAAACGGATCAACTAATGGTTTTAAACGCTAATCACATAACCACTAAATAATATGAGTGCAATCCTGGAGCTTGAACACCTCAAAAAACACTATGCTACGCAGAAGGCGGTAGACGATATCAGTTTTTCCATAGAGAAAGGCAGCATATTCGGTTTGCTGGGGCCCAACGGAGCCGGTAAGACCACCCTTCTCAGGATGATCACCGGCATCTTTTATCCCGACAGCGGCAGTATCCGGTTTGATGGAAGAACTTTTAATCCGGAGGAAGATATCGTCCGGATCGGCTATATGCCCGAAGAGCGGGGCCTTTACAAGAAAATGAAAATCGGAGAGCAGGCCTTATACCTGGCGCAGTTAAAAGGGCTGAGCAAGGCTGATGCCATGGAGAAAATCCGTTTCTGGTTCAAGCGCCTCGAAATGGAAACCTGGTGGAACAAAAAAGTAGAGGACCTCAGTAAAGGGATGAGCCAGAAGCTTCAGTTTGTTACCACCGTGTTGCACGAACCCAAACTGATCATTCTGGATGAACCATTCAGCGGCCTCGATCCGGTGAACGCCAACCTCATCAAAGATGAAATATACGGACTGGCGCAAAGAGGCAGCACCGTTATTTTCAGTACACACAGAATGGAACAGGTAGAAGAAATCTGTGATCATATTGTACTGGTAAACCTGGGCAAAAAAATCCTGGATGGAACGGTAGACCATATCAAACAGCAGTTTAAGGAAAACAAGTTCAGCATCAAACTGGCTGAACTGCCCGCGGCCATTCAGTCTGAGGCATTTACCGTGGTAGATCAGAAAGCAAATGAGCTGATTGTAAAAATCAGCAATAACCACAGGAGCAACGATGTACTGCAGCATTTCCTGCAACAGCAATGCACCATTGAATCCTTTCATGAAATATTGCCATCCCTCAATGAAATCTTCATCAGCCTGGTAGAAGGCACTTCCGCAACCACCAGGGCATTTCAGAAAACATCATAATCAATCAACCAGATGAACAAAATTCTCATTATCATACAACGCGAATACCTCAGCAGGGTAAAGAACAGGCGTTTTCTGCTCACTACCATACTCACCCCCTTACTCATAGTGCTTTTTTTTGTAGGCGCCACCTATTTTGCCATACAGGGTAAGGAAGATCATAAGATTGCCGTCATTGACCACAATGGATTTTTTAAAGGGAACCTGGGCAATTCCAAGCATATCCATTTTGAGTTTCCCGAAGGCGTGGATACTTCCAACTACATCAAAAAAGGATACACCGATATCCTGCTCATCCCAAAATTTGAAGGCACCGAAAAAGTGAACTATATCATCCGTTCCAAAAAGCGGATCGGGTTAACCACCGAAGAAGCCATCAGCAGTAAAATTAATGAGGCCATCGAAGACAATATGTTGCAGGATGCGGGCATTCAGCGTTCGCAACTGGATTCCATCCGCGAAAAATCTCAGTTTGCCGAATTAAAATCGATGGAAGAACAGGGTAATACGGCAAAGGAAAGCAATGCCGCCCTCTCCTATGGAATCGGTTTCGGCAGCGGTATGCTGATTTACATCACCATGTTTATATACGGCGCCATGGTAATGCGGGGTGTAATGGAAGAAAAGACTAACCGCATTGCGGAAGTGATGGTGAGCAGTGTAAAGCCATTCCAGTTAATGCTGGGAAAAATCATCGGCATCGGCGCAGTAGGCCTTACCCAGTTCCTGATGTGGATTGTACTGGTGGTTGGATTGATGGCAGCCGCACAGTTCCTGATTCCGCACGATGTGCTGGACCAGGTAAACACCTTAAACCAATACAACGGGCAGATTCCTGCAGGAGGAATGATGCAGGCCGGGGATACCGCGCAGAACATTTATAAGATCCAGCATACCATGAGCACCGCCAACTGGCCATTGATCATCGGATGTTTTATCTTCTACTTTTTGGGAGGATACTTGTTCTATGCTTCTTTGTTTGCGGCCGTGGGCAGTGTAGTGAACGAAGATCCGCAGGATGCGCAGAGCCTGATGATGCCGATTACCATGCCCATCATTTTCTCTTTCATCATCATGACCAATGCGGTACAGAATCCCGGAACACCGATTGCCACCTGGGCAAGTATCATACCGTTCAGTTCACCCATGGTGATGATGGCGCGGATTGCCTATGGCGTACCCGGAACCGTTGCATACTGGGAACTGATTGTTAGTATGCTCAGCCTGGTAGGCGGATTTTTACTGACCACCTGGCTCAGCGCCAAAATATACCGCACCGGTATCCTGATGTACGGCAAGAAAGTAAGCTGGAAAGAAATGGGCAAATGGGCTTTCCGAAAAAATTAAACAGCATACACCCTATCGCTGAAAGCTCCGCAAACAGCGGGGCTTTTTTATTGCGCCAGTGAAATCCGCACATTGATTCCGGCCCTGGTATTGGTGATTGGGGCAGAAGTGGAGATATACGGCGTAACCCTTCGCTGGTCGAAGAAGAACTTGATGTTGATCCGGTTATTGAGTACATAATCAATCGCGGGTTGAAGGGTGATTTCTTTCTGGCCGCCGGTACCATAGGCATTGCTCTGGTCCAGCCTGCTGTTGCTGATAGAAACATCTCTTACAGAAATATCCAGTTTCAGGTTCAGGTCGTTCTCCAGTTTCTTACCTTTTCCGCCGGGCAGCCGGAAGGGCAGGTTAAAGCCCCGCTTTCTCCAGTTCACACCTACAATCCATTCTGTGCTTCTGCTTTCACTGAGCTGATAATCAATCAGGCTCATACTCAGTTGCCTGCTCTTCCTGTATTCAAAATTGAAATTGAACTGAGTAGTGGTGGTCAGGTCCACTTTAATCAGCGGCTCAAACCGTTCTGCAATACTTACATTCGGAATTAAGAAGAAAGGAATAAAGTTACCGCTGGTACTGTCTATGAATCCGGGAGCGCTGAGGCGGAACGGATCCTGGTACAGCAATGCACTGTTGAAACTGTTCATACTCAACTGGCCATTGTAACCATGGGAAATGGTGATATTGGTAAACAGCGAAGAGAGGGCCGGGATCTTACTCAGGCCCGTATAGGTCAGTTTCCAGTTGGGTCTTGGAATGATGCCACGGAAAGGATTGGCGCTGATATTACTGCCTGCTTCTTTAATGAGGCTTACATTATTCGGGTCCTTGCCGGTGTAGGCAGCAATGAATGCAGGCACCAGCACATCCTGAGCATAGCGCCCATAGCCTTTGGCAAACCCGTCGGGGGTGAACTTCTGGTTATCCGGTAAGGCCTGCCAGTAAGGATTGGCGGCAGCCACCCGCTGCGAAACAATGATCCTGTTATCCTGAAATTTCCGGAAAGTGGCAGAGATCTCATTCGGATTCTGCTTGCCGAAAAGCGTATTGAAAGCAATATAGGAAACGCTGAATCCCCCGTTGAACAGAGGATTCAACTGGCCGAAATGATTTCCGGTACCGGTGGTGTCTTTGATCAGCGCAGTATAATCTTTGGTAAAAGACTTATCAAGATTCAGGTCAATAATCAGTTCGCGGACGGGTTCCAGTTGCGCGGTAATATTCAGTCTTTGTTCAAAACTCTGCCTGAATAAAAAATTGAATGTGCTGTCTTTGGTCAGGAGCCCTTTGGCAATTTTCCGGTCAATCCAGTTTTTATCGGGTTGCCTGCCAAATACATAATCCAGGCCCGGAGCCATGGTTTTAAAGTTCTGGCCAATGAACTGCGTACTGTCCATATAACCGGGTAGCCTGCTGCGGAAATTCTCGCTGTAATTGAGCGATACATTCCGGATCATGGTCAGGAGCTTACCGGCAGAACGCTCAATACCATTTAGTTCTGGCATCAGGTTAGCCCGGCTCAGTTTATCGGCAATCCGGAAATCCCTCCGCTGCTGGCGCCATTTTTTCAGGGCATCAACACGGGCTGTGCCGCTAAGATCCCGCAGCACTTCTTCTTTGGAAGGAAGCGAGGAACTTAAAGTAGCCTGCGGGTTGGCCGGTGCATTTTTAGGGCGGGGAGCCGGGATATTATCCAAAGCCCGCAGCCATTTGGATTTGGCATAGAGGTTGGCAAAACTGAACTGTGCCGTAAAAGTATTTTCCTGCGAATTCTCAATGGTATTACCCAGGTTCACCGCTATCCGGCTTGCGCCGATCCAGTTGTAGGAAGTACCATAACTATACCTGGCGGTGATCCAGTCGGCAAAGGGGAATTTATTCAGCGGAAGATTGTAATTCAGCAAGGCCTTCTGTTGATACAGGGTATTGCGTCCGCCTTTCAGGAAATTGCTTCGAACAAGCTCCTTTTTTTCTTTGGTATCAATTCTTCCGAAGGGCTCGTCTACCCGGGCGTTGTTGGTGGCGTTGAAGTCGGCATTCAGCGAACGGGTAAGGTCCCAGCGCATATTGTAGTAACGGTCGAACGTAAAATATTTATCGTAGGTGGTATCCACGCGATCAACCTTATTGCTATAGGAACTTACAATCCTTGGAATGAACTCGGCGAACTGGCGGTTGATATCGGCCCTGAAACTCAGGAAGGAAGGACGCAGGTTGATATTGGCATCCCGGATAAAGGACAGCCACGGTGATTTCCCTTTGATGATTTTTTTAAACGGCTCAATAAAATGGTTCTGCCCAACAAAGGTATACCCCAGGCCCCCCCTGTGTCTTACTACCCTATTCTGCAGAACAACCGGGCTGGATTGTTCCGTTTGAGAAAAGGCATAACTGAAATCAAAATTGCTTAAGCGAAGCAGGCCGGGTTTCCCCGAACCAGGCATCACCCGAACATTGGTAAAGTTGATTGTTTTGATGGTGGTCTGATCCACGGCGGCCTTCCTGATGGAATCACGCACCGCTTCCGGGCTCTTGCTGATTTTTTCAGCGTACAGCACATCCTTATCGTACGGATCAAACTCAGGGGTGCGAACACTTCTGTTGATGCTGGCATAAATGGGTACAGAAAGCCTGGCTTTTTTCGGAGCCAGTTTACCCGCATCAATATTGGCGGCAATATCAAACTGCATCAGGTTGTCTTTGGCGCGTTCATTGGCTCTTTGTTCAATGGTACCAAAGCCCTGCGTGTATTTATTGGCAGATACCGTTAAAGTACCCAGGTCGGCCAGTACCATATCCACTCTTCCCAATGCAGCCCAGCCGCCTTTTTCGTCGATGCCCGACAAACGCAATTCATTTAGCCACACTTCGGTACTGATGGTATAATCATTCTGAATGGGGTTTTCCACTGCCACCAAGATACCCCGCACTTCGCCCAGGTTGGGATTACCCATGATGGAAAATGTTTTATCATCGATCTGCCGGCGGAAGATGGTGGTAACATTTACACCGGCATTGTTCCGCAGTAATTTCAGATCAATCAATTCCCGCAGGCTGAAATCAACATTGTTTTCCACCGGCCATACCCTGGCTTCCTGTCCGCGTGGATAGCTGCCGGGCGGTGTAATCTTCAGTGGAATTTTAATTTCATAATAGTTGTTCAGGAAATCCTGCCCGATCCGGATCACCGCCTGAATTTTATTGTCCGCTACCGGGCGTTGGCCGGTTACGGATTCTGCGTGCAGGTACATCGCCAGTTTTGCATAACGGCGCATATCCAGGTTCAGTGTTTTGAAAATGCCCCTGGCTTCTCCGCTCGGCAGGTTATTCACCCGGAGGCTGATGGCCTGCTCATTCTGTTGCAGGTTCACCCCGTTATTACTCAGGATCTGCACACGTTCCACATCGGGCGGCATGATATAGTTGACCGGTTGCCTGCTGCTGTTTTCTTCCAGGTTCACCGCCAGTGTATTAAAGCTTACACCGCCAGCATTGTTAATGGGTGTATAGGAACCGGTGGTATCGAGGTTGTAAGTAAATTGTCTCCATTGGTTCCTCACCAGGTCTAACCGCGCCAAACGAAGCACCACTGAATCTTCAAAGTCGGTTAAATACATCCGCGCAAAACGAATGGATTTAAAGTCGGGGATATTCCCCACTTTCCTGGAATAGTTTTTAATCGGCACCCGAAACAGGTACCAGTCTTCTGTTCGTGTAACGCCATCAGCAGAATTCACTGTCACTCTTCGCTTATCGGTGATATACGGCGTTACGCCTACATCCATTCCCGGGCGGAGCGCTACTTCATATTCATAGTAAGCTTCCGTTTCGTTGAGGGTATTGTCCCTGTTCAGGTCTTCATTATCCGGGTAGAGGGTGGCGGCAGAAGTAAATTGTCCGCCGGTGGTGGCAATGGGCGAGTTACCCTGCGGGTTGTTAAAATTTTTGTAGCGGCCCAGGATGCCGGTACCCAAAGGATCAAAGGAACCGTCGCGGAACCATTGATAGTTATCGTTTGAAGGATCCGTCAATGCCTTCTGGTAAATGGCGGAACCGGTTCCAAAATTATTGGCCAGTCTTTGCAGCACATAGGCTTTCTTTCTGCGTTCCGCATCATCGTCGATCCCATCAAAACCCACATCCTGGTAAGGCCGGTCATTGGGATCATTGCTGAATGCCTGGGTAATCTGGATCGGGTTCACCGGTGTTTTGCCCCAGGTATTGCTGCTGTCAACTGCAGCGGGAACCGTAGGCGTGTTCATACCATTTTCATAAAACCGTTTACCGTCTTTCAAAACATCTTCGCTGATATTACCAAAGTTCAGGTAGAGTTTACCGCCCTTGCTGTTGGGGTTATTGATGAACGGGTTCTGCACCCAGAATTCAACGAACTCAATATTGTTGGTTTCAAAATCAGTCTGGTCAATCGAACGCATGATACCGCCCCATCGGGAGGCGGGATTGGTGAGTTTGCCCGCAGCAGTTACCTGGCCGGCAGCCGTTTCAAAATTATAAGGCCCTTTTTCGGTGGGATAATAGGCCAGGTCGAATGTGGCTGTTTGTACATCGGTAATATTGGTGGTGCGCTGCGGAAACAGTTCATTGGTAAATACCTGGCGTACCCGCGGGTCGCTGAGTTCTGCAAGGTTTCTGCGTAACGGGTTACCGGCGCTGTTTTTATCCTGCAGATTCGGTTCAATATTGTACCAGGCCAGCTTGGCCCTGTTCATATTGTAGTCGATGCTATCGGTTAAACCGGCTTCCGGAAAACGCGGATTCCCCTGCGGTGTGGATGCCATGGTCCAGGCAACAAAAGGAAAACGAAGATCAATGGTTGCCCTCGTGCCTTCAAAATCATCAATAAAGATCAGGCCCTGATCGCCCTTGCCGATCTGCGAGGGGTGGCCCGGTTTAAGGATGGCGGCTTCCCCATAAGCATTGATAAAAGACTTTGCCTTTGTATCATAGAAAGGCAGTTTATTCAGCAGGCGCGTGAGCCCCGGCAATTCGGATTTATAACTGAAATCAAATCCGTACATGGTATTGCGGATCGGATCATCTCCATAACTCATTTTAGTAAAAAAGGGCCGCTCGCCCAGTCTTACCATGGTAGCGCCCAGGCTCAGTTTTTTACCGGCCAGGTAATCGGCGCGCAAACCGGTGAAGCCCCGCTGCTGCATGCCAAACCCAATATTGTTTTCGAAGGAAACTTTCACGGGCACATTGGAACTGAGAATCCCCTGGTTAATGATCCTGACCGTGCCCAAATTATAATCAACGATATAATCGCTTCCCTCGCGCAGCACCTGGCCGCCTGCGGTCACCGAAACGGAGCCCTGCGGAATATTAAATGTATTGAGGTAAATTTCAGAACCGCCGCTGCTGCCCTTCACCTGCCCCTGCAGTACAAACCGGTTCAGGTTGGCATAGGTTTGAGCAATGGCCTTGATGGAATCATACAATTGATAGTACACATATTTTCGCTTCGTGGCAGCGGGCTGCCCGGCAAATGCCAGCGTATCCAGGTCGCGGCCAAAAGGCTCCAGTACCGGAAAAACCACACGGCCCATCTGCGGCAAAATGGTAAAGCCATCCACGTAATCAAATACGCCATCGGGCTGCGGGTCGTTCCGGTTATTCAGCCGGTCCAGGTTCAGTATGCGCAGCAGGGGTTGCCCGTCTACCGCAGGAGAAGATTCGGGCAGGAAACGTTTTAATCCGCCACCCGGCTCTTCGTATAAAACATTCAATTGAAAATCTTCCCGCTGAATGCCGCCGAAGAGATCGAGCGAATACACGTTCTTCATCATCAGTCCCCAGAGCGGCAGTTCCGTTCGCTGCGAAGTGGCTTTCAGCAATTTGAGGAACAATACTTTTTGCACGCCCCTGGCAGAATCCAATGCTATATCCTGCGAAAATTCACCCACCTGGAATACCCGGCCGTTATACGTGTACTGGTAAGCAATGGCCAGCACTTCATCGGATTGCAGTTGCGTGTTCACGGAAATAAATCCCGCCTGCGGGTTAAAATAATATTCGTTGGCGCTGAGTTTACGCGCAAAGGTTTTTTCATAATCATCCACCGGGCGAAGGCCTTTGTTCAGGAGCACAGTGTTGACCAATGCCGGGTTTCGGGCATTGGGATCGCTCACGAGCGAGTTGAATAAATTGTTGGCGCCGTTGGCAGGCAGGGGATTAGAGCTCAGCGACTGAATGGCCGGATTATAAGGCTGCGATTCGCCCAGGTCCATGAAACCCACTACATCACGTGCATCCGTGGTGGCACCGGTTCTGTTGGTTACCCAAACCTCCACCCGCTGCACCTGTACCTGCGAGTTCACCACAGGAAGGTTGCGCATGGTTTTATTAAAATTGGCCCTGAAATAATTACCCAGTAAAAAGTGACGGTTCTCTTCGTAATCGTCCGTTTTTTTGGAAAAAGTCTGGGAAGCGGCTCCGCCCTGCAGGTTTACACTCTGTCGGGAAGAACGCTGGTTGGCAATGGCGGCAGTAACAAATAGCTTACCGAACTGCAGTTCCGTTTTAACCCCGAACAGGTTTTGAGCGCTGGCAATCAGGGTCCCTTTAGACTGAAAGGAAATATTACCCGCTTCAATGCGCTTAATGATTTCATCGTCCATTCCCCTGTAGTCCAATTTCAACTGGTTATCGAACCCCAGGTTAGACAGGGTATTGTAGCTGATGGGGAATTTGAGTTTGTCGCCGATATTGGCATTCAGGTTCAGGTTGGCGTTCATGTCAAAATCAAAACCGCCGTTCTTCCTAGCGCGCTCCGGCAGGGTAGGGTTTTTAATATTCTGTCCCTGGTAACCGGCCATGATATTCACTTCACCGCTCGGGCGGATATCCACTTTCAGGTTATTGCCGCTCAGCCCGAAAATGCGGTCGAACAATTTGTCGTACACCCGCATGGGCGGACGGGTTGTTTTTTGATTCAGCAGCGTAAGTGCGTCTGCTCTTTTTTTGAAATAATCCGTTTCGGCATTCTTGTTCCGGATCTTCCCGAATTCTTCGAAGGAAAGAATTGTCGGCTTTCTGTAATTCAGCGAACCAATCTTTTCGCGGATGAAATAGGATTTGGTTTTGGGATCGTATTCAACGGATCTTTTAATGAGGCCGGTGTCCTGCAGGTCGAAAGGATTATTGCTTTTAACCGAAAACGGATCTCCCCTCCTGTCGCTGATGGGAAAGCGCAGGGAGTCCTTCTGCAGGGAATCCGTCCGTTGCGCCGACACAGCGGTACAGAGCAGCCATGCATAAGCAGTGAGTAAAATACGGGAAGTCTTCAAAAAAATCCGCTTGGTTAAGTAGAGCTCTATCCGATCGCTTATAAATTTTTAAGTGCTTGTTTAATGATATCCTCCAGTGAACTGATTTCAGGTTCGGTCTTCAACACTTTCTTAACCGCCTGCTCGGCCATCACCCTGCCGATACCCAATGAAATTAAGGCATTAACGGCATCGGTATCATTTTGCAGCACACTAAATCCGGGCAGGTGATTTTCTTCCAGGCTTTGTTTGCCCAGTTTATCCCGCAATTCCACAATCAGCCTTTCAGCAGATTTACGGCCTATCCCTTTGATACTTTCCAGTTGCCGGGTGTTGCCCTGTACAATGGCCCGGGTAATTTCTTCGGGTTTCATGCCGGAAAGCATCATCCTGGCAGTGGAAGCACCCACGCCCGATACACTGATCAACTGCATGAAAAGTTCTTTTTCGGCCATATCTGCAAAACCAAACAAACTGTGGGCGTTTTCGGTAATATGCAAATAAGTGAACAACTGCCCACTGTCTTTTTGACTGATGGCAGAATAGGTATTGAGACTGATATTCAGCTCATAACCAACACCATTTACATCTACAACAATGCGGGCGGGCGTCTTAACGGCGAAATGACCTTTTACAAAAGCTATCATAAATGGTGGTGAAATTACAAAAAAGAAAGCAATTAGCTGTACCTTTAAAGTTTTATGTAAGGACAGGAAAAAAAGTAAAAACCTTATTTAAGCAATTGTTTCATGAGTAAATTATCAGCAGCAATCACCGCGGTAGGCGGTTATGTTCCGGAAACAAAACTGACCAATTTTGATCTGGAGAAGATGGTGGATACGAACGACGAATGGATTCGTACAAGAACAGGTGTGGAAGAGAGAAGGATTTTAAAGGAGCCCGGGCTGGGAAGCAGCGATATGGCTGTGCCGGCCGTGCTGGAAATGCTCCGCAAGAAAAATATGGATCCCAAAGAGATCGATTGTTTGATCTGTGCTACGGTAACCCCCGATATGGTGTTCCCGGCAACAGCCAATATTATCTGCGATAAGATCGGAGCCACCAATGCCTGGGGCTACGATATGGGTGCGGCCTGCAGCGGGTTCCTGTTTGCATTAACAACAGGCGCCATGTACATCGAAAGCGGGCGCTACAAAAATGTGGTGGTAGTAGGGGTGGATAAAATGAGTTCCATCATCGACTATACCGATCGGGCCACCTGCATCATATTTGGAGACGGGGCCGGAGCCGTACTGCTTCAGCCAACCACCGAAGATGCGGGCATTAAAGACAGCATTCTCAAAACAGACGGAAGCGGAAGGCAATACCTGCACATGAAGGCAGGGGGTTCTGTAAAACCCGCAACGGTAGAAACCGTACTGGCCAAGGAACATTATGCCTACCAGGAAGGCCAGGCCGTGTTCAAATTTGCCGTAAAAGGAATGGCGGATGTGAGTGCAGAACTGCTGGAGCGAAACAACCTGACAGGAGAAGACATCGCCTGGCTGGTGCCGCACCAGGCCAATCTGCGCATCATTGATGCCACCGCCAGCCGGATGGGGCTGCCGAAAGAAAAGGTAATGATCAACATACAGAAATACGGGAACACAACAGCGGCGACTATTCCGCTTTGTTTGTGGGAATGGGAAAAACAACTGAACAAGGGAGACAATATTGTACTCTCTGCATTTGGGGGCGGATTTACCTGGGGAGCCACCTGGGTGAAATGGGCTTATTAAAAACGGCAACATGAAAAATAAATTAACCGGCATTGGATCAGTTGCGATACATGCATCGGGTCATAACAATGCGGACCACGCGCATCTTACACCTGTATATGCCAGCTCCACTTTTACGTTTGATACGGCAGAAGAGGGCAGCGAACGTTTTGCCGGGAAAGACAAAACGAGGATATACAGCCGGTGGGGCAACCCCGGTTTTACCACTGCCGAAGAAACCATTGCGGCGTTGGAAACATTCGGATTGAAAGATGATGCCGGCAATCCATTGCAGGTAAGAGCCCTGTTACATGCCAGTGGGCAGGCGGCGCTCAGCACGCTGTTTCTCGGAACGCTCCGCGCGGGAGATGCCGTACTCACCCACCATGCACTCTATGGCGGTTCACATGAGCTCTTGCTCAAAGTACTGGCCGGAGCAGATGTGGAAACCATACTGATGGACCTGGATAATCCGGAAAAAATTGAAACGGTTTTAAAAGCGAATGGCCATATCAAACTGATCCATATTGAAACGCCGGGCAATCCCACCTTACGCTGCGTGGATATTGACATGGTGAGCAGAATTGCCGGGAAATACAGTGTACTGGTTTCCGTAGATAATACGGCGGCAACCCCCTACCTGCAACAACCGTTTAAATACGGGGCAGATTTTGTAATGCATTCCACCACCAAATTCCTGAACGGGCATGGCACTGCTATAGGCGGCGTATTACTGGGAAAGGACCTGGAACGTATGAACGGTCCCATTTGGAAATGGCATGTATTACTGGGCGGCAACAGCAATCCCTTTGATGCATTCCTGTTAACGCAGGGAATGAAAACACTGGAACTTCGTATGGAACGGCATTGTGCCAATGCCATGGAAGTGGCGGGATTCCTGGAACAGCATCCTGCAGTAGCCAAAGTAAATTACAGCGGGCTTCCCTCCCATCCCGATCATGCCATTGCCATGAAGCAGATGCGGCATGCGGGCGCCCTGATGAGTTTTGAACTGAAAGGCGGACTGGAAGCGGGCAGCCGTTTTATCAACCGGTTGCAGATGTGCGTACGGGCCATTTCGTTCGGAACACCCGACACTTTATTGTCTCATCCGGCCAGCATGAGCCATATGGGCATCCCGAGAGAAGAAAGACTGAAGTCGGGCATTTCAGACGGGTTGATCCGCATGAGTGTTGGCATAGAAAATATAGAAGACATCATCAACGATCTGAACCAGGCATTAAGCTAATTCATCCTTATGCAAATTAATATAAGAAGAGCGGAACAAAAAGACTGCGCCAGGATACTGGAACTGATTCAGGAGCTGGCCACCTATGAAAAAGCGCCCGACGAAGTAACCGTATCGCTGGAACATTTTGAAGAAAGCGGATTTGGCCCAAACCCGGTGTGGTGGGCATTTGTAGCGGAGGAAACCGATCCGGCCGCCGGCGGCGCCGTAATCCAGGCCTTTGCCCTGTACTATATCAGGTACAGTACCTGGAAGGGACAGCGTATGTACCTGGAAGACATTCTTGTAACCGAAAAAATGCGTGGTAAAAATATCGGCCAGCAGTTATTTGACCGCCTGGTTGTTGAGGCAAAGGAAAGAAAGTTGAATGGAATCATATGGCAGGTACTCGACTGGAATGAACCGGCCATTGGTTTTTACAAGAAAAACAATGCAACTTTTGATGCAGGCTGGATCAACTGCGGCATCAATTGTTAAACTAAACCTTTACGAAAAACACAGCAGATGCGTAAACTCTTGTTCCTGGTAATCATGACAAGTATTTTTTTTACTTCCTGTAAAAAAGATGCAGCGGTTGTTCCCGACAACGGGGAGAAAGTATTGAGCAAACTGGCCGTGGGAATCAACCTGAGCAACTGGTTCAATGATTATTCCGATCAGGCGCAGTTTGCAGGCAGGTACAACAACAATCATTTTACCCAGATCAAAAATGCCGGATTCACGTATGTACGGTTACCGGTAGGGGCCTCCGTCATTAGCGACCCCAACAACCTGTCTGTATTAAATGCTACCAACCTCGGACATATAGACCAGGCGGTAAAGAATATTATCGCAGCAGGGCTCTCCGTATCCATCGTGCTTCATTCCAATTCAGTACCGCTCGAAACAAAACTGGCAACAGACCCTTTGAGCAGGCTGGCTTTCCGGCAATTCTGGAAGAACCTGGCCGCACATTTTAAACAATACGATACCACGCAGGTGGTTTTTGAGATTTTCAATGAACCGCATATCGGGGCAACCCAGGGGGCTGCGGGCATAGACAGAAACTGGTGGGCGCCATTTCAGGAGCAGATCATACAATCCATCCGCGAGGCGGCGCCGGATCATTACATCATTGCGGGTGCGGAGAACTGGAACAACTGGTATGATCTTACACAGCTCACACCATACACGGCAAAGAATATCATATACACTTTTCATTTTTATGATCCTTTTACGTTTACACACCAGGGGGCAGACTGGTCGGGATCTCCGTATGACCAGATCAGTCAGATCCCTTATCCCGGAACGCCCGAAAATATGGCGCCACTGGTTGCTGCCGCCCCAACACAGGATCTGAAATTTTTCCTGCAATGGTATGGCACGCAGCGATACAATGCAGATTCAGTGAATAACGCCGTTAAACAGGTATACAACTGGAGCAATGCCCATCGGGTGCCCGTCATCTGTAATGAGTTTGGGATTTATAAACCTTATGCCCCGGCAGAAAGCCGCCTGCGTTACCTGCAGGAGTTCCGCACCACCGTCAACCAATACAAGATTGGATGGGCCGTATGGGATTACGACGAAGGATTTGGAATGGCCAGTTACCCCACAGCTATCCGCACAGGCGTACCCGAATGGGATGCCGGAGTGCTCACGGCACTCGGACTTCAATAAATATTTACCGGAAAATTTTAGCTGACGCCGGCTGTGGTTACGGCCGTTCCCGCAATTTTACCGATCAAACCCTGCAACACTTTACCGGGACCGCATTCTGTAAACCGGGTAGCGCCATCGGCCACCATCGCCTGAACACATTGCGTCCATTTAACCGCGCCGGTTAGCTGATCAATCAGGTTCTTTTTAATGGCAGCAGGATCGGTCACCGCCTGCGCTACCACATTCTGGTATACAGGACAGGAAGGAGATTGAATAGCCACCGCTTCAATAGCAGCAGCCAGTTCTTCTTTGGCAGGGGCCATCAGCGGAGAATGGAAAGCGCCGCCAACAGGTAATACCAGTGCACGTTTTGCGCCCGCTTCTTTCATCCTGATACAAGCCAGGTCAATGCCTTTCACAGATCCGCTGATGACAAGCTGACCGGGGCAATTGTAATTGGCTGCAACAACCACTTCTCCGGTTTCGGCCTGAATGGCAGCACAGATTTCTTCCACTTTATCATCAGCCAGGTTCAGTACGGCAGCCATGGTAGAAGGATTCAGTTCGCAGGCTTTCTGCATGGCTTTTGCACGAATGCTTACCAGCCTCAATGCGTCTTCAAACAGCAGGGCGCCATTGGCTACCAGTGCAGAAAATTCACCCAGTGAATGGCCGGCAACCATTGCAGGGGCAGCATCTTCAATTGTTTTAAAAGCAGCCACAGCATGT
>JAECQP010000044.1 GCA_015999745.1 Sphingobacteriia bacterium
GCTTTGGCCCGGACCGTATACTGCACATCATTCAACTGATCATGCAATTCAACGCCGGCGATGATTCCCTTCTCTTTCACCAAACCGGTTGCTTTTGTATAGTTCAGTAACACGGCGCCTTTTGCAGCGGCAGTAACCGCCAGCGCCGCGCAGAGTGCGCTGTCGTTGAACTGGCCATCGTAGTATAAGATCCCCCCTTTGAGTTTGTGCGGGTTGATGGAAGGAAGATGTTGAATGGTTTGTTTTTTATTGAGGTACTTTGTTTTGCCCAACGATAATTTTCCCGACATCAGATCGTAGAACATCAGCCCCATTGTGTAATAAATTTTTTCCCACCAGCTAAAAACAGGTACCACAAAGGGTTGTGTGGAAGTGAGCGAGGGAGCGTTCTTCAGCAGGTAGCCCCGTTCCCGTAACGCCTCTTTCACCAGCTTAATATTCCCCTGCGCCAGGTAACGCACACCGCCATGCACCAGTTTGGTGGATCTGCTGGAAGTGCCTTTCCCAAAATCAAATTGCTCTACCAGCAAGGTGGAACAACCGCGGGCAGCGGCATCTACCGCAGCCCCTAAACCTGTAGCGCCGCCGCCGATCACTACGATATCAAATTGTTGCTGCTGCGCAAGTGCAGCCAGCATAGTATTTCTGTTCATGATTGCCCTTCATCAATTAAAAACTCATTGCAGCACTCACTGCTTTACTCCAACCCGCCGCCAGTATATTTCGCTCCGCCGCAGACATTTGCGGGGTAAACACGCTATCCTTTTGCCAAAGCGCCTGAATCTCTTCCACACCGGACCAGTAGCCTACTGCGAGGCCGGCCAGGTAGGCCGCACCCAGCGCCGTGGTTTCGGTAGTGGTAGGGCGAATCACCGCGGTCTGCAGCAGGTCGCTCTGAAACTGCATCAGGAGGTTGTTGGCCGTAGCGCCGCCGTCTACCCGCAGTTCTTTAATAGAGATGCCCGAATCGGCTTCCATGGCTTTCAGGAGATCCATGGTCTGATAAGCGATGCTTTCCAGTGCAGCGCGGGCAATATGGCCGCCGGTGGTACCACGCGTAATACCCACGATGGTTCCTTTTGCATGCTGGTTCCAGTAAGGAGCGCCCAGGCCGGCAAAGGCAGGAACAATGTAAACGCCATCGGTGCTCTTTACTTCCAGCGCAAGGCTTTCCACTTCAGCGGCGCTGCGGATGATTTTCAGCCCATCCCTTAACCATTGCACCACAGCGCCGGCAATGAACACACTGCCTTCCAGCGCATACCGGGTTTCGCCATTGATCTGCCAGGCAACCGTTGTGAGTAAATTATTGGTGGAAGTGACCGGCCTGTCGCCGGTGTTCATCAGCATGAAGCAACCGGTGCCATAGGTGTTCTTCACCATACCCGGGCTGGTGCACTGCTGCCCGAATAAAGCAGCCTGCTGGTCGCCGGCAATGCCGGCAATCGGCACCGAATGTGCAGCCAGCGCGGTTTCGGTGTTGCCGTAAATTTCACTGCTGCTTTTAACAGCGGGTAACATGGAGGCAGGAATGTTGAAGAGCTGCAGCAATTCAAAATCCCAGTCGAGTGCATGAATATTGAAGAGCATGGTCCGGGAAGCATTGGATACATCCGTTACATGCACTTTACCGTTGGTGAGTTTCCAAACCAGCCAACTGTCGATGGTGCCAAAAAGCAGTTCTCCATTCTCCGCACGATCCCGTGCGCCGTCCACATGATCCAGGATCCATTTTACTTTGGTAGCGGAGAAATAAGCGTCAATGATCAAACCGGTCTTCTGCTGAATTTCAGCGGCTTTGCCATTGGCTTTTAAGGTATCGCAGTAACCGGCCGTTCTCCTGTCCTGCCAGACAATGGCATGGTACACGGGCTGGCCGCTGGCCTTATCCCAAACCACCGTTGTTTCGCGCTGGTTGGTGATGCCGATGGCAGCCATATTTTTAATGCTCAGTCCGGCTTTGGAAACAGCTTCCGCAGCAACGCCGATCTGGGTACTCCAGATCTCATTGGCATCGTGTTCCACCCAACCGGGCTGCGGGAAAAACTGGGTAAATTCTTTTTGAGCGGCGGAGATGATCGTTCCCTTCTTATCAAATACAATGGCACGGCTGCTCGTAGTGCCCTGATCAAAGGCAAGTATATACTGTTGCATAAATGACTTTGCAACAAGATACGCAAATTTGCCGCAGCTTATTTCAGGAAAACATGGAGACCTGCACCACCCAGGAACGCGCGATCCGCCACACCATTGTTAAAGCGCATGCGGCCATAATCAATTTCAGCGGAAATGCTGACACTATTGCTCAGCCAGCATTCCAGGCCCGCGCCGGCGCTGTAACCCATCAGGCGTTGCCGGTCCGTGGCGCCGGTAGCGGCAGCATTGCTCGTGCGCAGGAACATATTATTATCGGTACCAGGCAGATAATCCAGCAACCCGCCACCCAGTACCACAAAGGGTTCTATCCGGATAAAATAATCTTCGTCAGCAGGAAGCTTATACAAATACCGGAGCCCGTAATAACGGAGGGAGCCCAAGCCATCAGCCGTTTTGGTGTTGAAGGGGCTGGCGACCGCCTGTACACTGGCAGCCGGCGATACAGCATACTTAATACTGATGCCGTAAAGGCGATCCGTTAACTGGGTGCCGAAACCCCATTTTCTTTTCCGTTCCTGTGCACTGGCGGTCAGGTTAAGGCAAACCGTACCGATCAATACAAACAACAATTTCATAAACATTATAATTTGATTAGTTCCATGTTTTGCAGCAGACACCGTTTTTTTCACCGGCGCCTATTCAGGAAAGCACTACAAAATAATGTTTTTTAACGGGATTTCAGCCAGGGCTTCGGATTTTGGAACACAGCCCGGTCGTTCATGATCATAAAAAGGATGGCGCCCTCCCCATCAATGGAGGTGCCGGATTTGCCCAAAACGGAACCGGCTTTTACATCCTGGCCCCTGGAAACGTTTACGGAAGAAAGGTTTTTATACCCGGTGAAATATTTACCGTGTTTCACCAAAACCACCATTTCACCGGCAATTTCGGTGGTGGATACCACTTCCCCATCGGCTACGCAACGAACGGCGGAACCCACCGGAACGGCAATTTCAATACCATCGGATTTCTGGTTCAGTTTGGTGCCTTCCATCTGGGTGATGCCAAAATCGATGGTCACCACACCATTCGATACCGGCCAGGGTAAACGGCCCCTGTTGTTTTCGAAGTTCAAAGACATTTCCATTCCTTCGGGGGTGGATTCCAGTGGAGAATAAGTTCTGTCTTTGGGCGCGGAGCTCATGGCAGTAGCGGGCTCATAGTCTGCAGGGCGCTTTGCCACTTTAGGCGTAGTACCATTGGATTTCGGTGCGGCATCGGAAGGTTTGGCCGCGGCCTGTAGCCTGCGCTGGTCTTCCAGCGCTTTCTGGCGTTTGGCTTCATCGCGTTTCCGGGCTTCTTCAATTTCCCGGCGGATCACGGCGTTGATGGCCAGTTGTACTTTCTGTCTTTGCTTTTCGCGTTCTTTAATTTGCGCATTCAGTTCTTTTTCCTTGCCCTTCAACTGCGCCACCACCTGGTCCTGTTCTTTTTTATCTTCCTGCAAAACCAGCAATTGTTTGTGCTGCACCTGCAGGGTGCTCAGGCGTTCTTTTTTATTATTGCTCAGCATGCCGATTTTATCTTTCAGCAAAGCTTCGGACTTGACAATGGTATTGGCCTGGGTTTCGCGGTTGCGGCGGTAGCTCTTCAGGTATTCCACCCTTTTGATGGCATCGTTGAAACTGCCGGCGGAAAACAGGAAGTTGAGGTATTCGTAGCTGCTCCTGTTCTTGTAGGCAAACACAATGCTCTTGGCATATTTTATTTTCAGGGTATCCAGTTCCTTTTTCAGGCGATAGATATCGCGCTCATTGAGGTAGATGGTTTCATCCAGTTGTTTCACCTCTTTATTGATATCGTTCACGAGGTCCTGGCGGGCATTGATTTTTTTCTTGATCAGGGCCAGTTGTTTCAGGGAGGTTTTCTTGCTGTTCTGTGTTTTACTGTATTCCCGGTTCAGTTCCTCCAGCTCTTTCATGATCTCCTGCTTGCGTTTCTGCAGTTCATCCCTGGTCTGGGCATGCAAAGCCATCCCACCCAGGAAAAAAACAAACAACAGCAGGAAAAACTTCTTAAACATAGGATTGAGCTAAAAGTGAATGAATACTAAAACGATAGAAACCCAACTAAATTACTTACGCTTGTAATTTCTTGGCACTTCGAAGGTATATTTTAACGGTTCGTTTAGGGAGAATTCCTTGAAATCGAGGTTGATGTCGAGCTTAGACTTTTCCGCCACCACAATTTTGCGGTACGCTGCAAACTGATAAGGCCCCAGGGGCTGGTAATTGCTGAAGCTGATATCGCAGGTCCTGTTGCGCTGCATATCCACATCATCCAACTTGCTGTGGGTGATCATAAAATCATTGTGCGTAAGGGTAATCAGGTGTTTAAAGATATTACCCACCATCAGCACCAGCAGGTTTTCATTGCCGTCTTTGTACGAAACAATATTGTTATCGAGGAAAATGGGGTTGCCGATCAGCATATCCTGTAAGGTAAAAAAGTCGAAGGGGATTTCGGTAGACTCCTGCAGGTAGCCGATGGCCCTGTTCTGTACATATTTGTCGCCCACTTTCCGAACCAGCACCACGCTGTCTTTATTGATCTTCACTTCCAGGCCCACCGCGGAGATACCCAGGAAGGAACCCTTGATGCGCACATAAATAATGCTATCCTTCACCATGCTCAGGTAGGCCGTGTAGTTATCGCTGCCCGAAGCGCTTTCGTAGTCAACCTTAATTTTGGCGTTGAAGGTGTTGAAATCGATCCTGGTTTTACCCACTTTCTCCATAATACCCCGCACAATCATGGCAGAATCCACTTTGGGGGTTTCCGTAATGATCACCGTTTGCGTGGTGTCTTTTTTGTTGATGGCCTCCTGGATCGTAGTCACTTTCTTCACCGTTTTACAGGAAGCAAGCGCAAGGATCAAAATGGCCAATATGAATAAATTTCTCATTTCAAATTTCATTATAAGGTTCCGGTACCTCATTGTTTTCCGGTACTGCCAAATCCACCCGCACCCCTAACGGTATCCTCCAGGCCATCCACGGGCAGCCAGGAAATTTTCTCCACCTGTTGCATCACCATCTGGGCAATCCGGTCGCCGGAATGAATGGTTTGCGGTTCGCCGGACAAATTAATCAAAATCACTTTCAGTTCACCCCGGTAATCGGCGTCAACGGTGCCGGGCGAGTTCAGGCAGGTGATGCCCTGTTTAATGGCGAGGCCGCTTCTGGGGCGCACCTGGACTTCCATATTACCGGGCAGTTCAATAAAGAGCCCGGTAGGGATCAACGCCCTTTCCAGGGGGGCCAATACCACCGGTTCCGGAAGAAAGGCCCGCAGGTCCATGCCGGAAGAACCGGGCGTGGCGTATCCGGGCAGGGGATTATTGGAGGTATTGATGATTTTCACCAGGTTTTGCTGCATGGGTGCAAAGGTAATGCCAGAAGTCTTATTTTTGGCCGGGTTCATCCAACTATGGAAAATTATAAGCTTAGTGATGCTGCAAGAATTCGTTAAAAAAATTTCCGATAATACCAATCAACAATCCCTCTCACATCAATACAGGCGTAAGCGCTTTGAGCAGTTCAAAGCCCTGCTGAACCAACTGCCCAGGCCGGTAACCATACTGGATATAGGCGGAACGGAAGTCTTCTGGAAAGGGATGGGGTTCAATGAACCGGACGTCACCATCACCCTGCTGAACCTGGCGGAAGCCCCACCGGCGCAATTACCCTTTATTACCCTAAAGGGCGATGCCACCCGGCTGGAAGGCATCGCCGATCAGCAGTACGATATCGTCTTTTCCAATTCGGTGATCGAACACCTGTGTACCTGGGGGAACCAGCAGAAAATGGCCGCCGAAGTGCAGCGGGTGGGCCGGTATCATTATATACAGACCCCCAATTACTGGTTCCCGGTAGAGCCGCACTGGGTATTTCCTTTTTTCCAGTATTTCCCCAAGGCCCTCCGGCGCTGGCTCACCCAACGATTTTCGCTGGGACATATTGTCAGGGCAAAGGACCGGGCAACCGCGCAGCGGCAGGTAGAAGAGATCCGCCTGCTCACCCGCAGGGAGCTGCGGCAGTTATTTCCGCAGTCGGTCCTGTATGCGGAAAAATTTGGATTTTTCACCAAGTCCTATACAGCGTATACCGCTGAAAATCAATCTACGTGAAGGAATCGTGATTTTCCCTGTATCCAGGGATCGAATCGGGATATTTATTTACCTTCACCAACCCAACTAAGCTGCCCCGCGCAAGTGGCGAAGCCAATGTTATGAAGAAAAACCTCCGAATCTATAATATAACCCGATATCTGGCAGATGCATTGGCAATCCTGGTAGCCTATATGGTAACCCTGCTGATCCATTTCGGAAATTTCGGTACAGGGTTTAACGGGGCATTCCTGGCCCTTTCGATAGTATTCTGGTATGTGTTATCGCAGGTATCCAAGTTGTATGCCGACCGGCGGTCGAATAAGTTTTCGGAGGAGATTGTATTCATTACCTATAATACCCTCCTGCTGGCCATCCTGCTGAGTTCCGCTTTGTTCTTCCTGGATCTGACCACCATCTATACCCCCCGGTTTTTCTGGGCCTTCCTCGGCAATATCTTTGTGGCGGTGGCCGCCATCAAATACCTGCTGCGCAAGAGCGTGCACGCGGCCCTGAACCAGGGAAAGCTGTACGATAAGATCTTACTGGTGGGCTCCACACCTTCCGCCGTTAACTACTACGAAACCATCAACAAATATTATTACTACGGGTATCAGTGTGTGGGATTGATCGATGAGCAACCGGCTAAAATCAACGGATGCAAATATTATGGCAATATCAGTACGCTGGGCCATGTACTCCAAACAGAATTTATCGACGAAGTGGTGATTGCGCTGCCCAACAGCGACTATACCAATATTCAGCTATGCATGGAGATCTGCGATTACAATCGCACGAAAGTACGCCTGCTGCCCGATCTGCAGCAGTATGCCTCTTCTTCCATATCGGTAGACAATATTGGTATGATGCCTACGATCAGCGTAAGGGAATTGCCGCTGGACCGCTGGCAGAATAAATTACTGAAGCGGGGATTTGATATCACGTTCGCCCTGCTGGTATTTGCCACCGTGGGCGTGGTGCTGTTCCCGATCATCGCGTTGTTCATCAAGCTCACATCCAGGGGAAGCGTATTTTTTAAACAGGAACGATGGGGATTGAACAACCAGCGGATTACCTGTTACAAATTCCGCACCATGGTACAGGAGAGCAATGATGTAGACAAGGACGGACAATACCTGCAGGCCCGGAAGAATGATCCGAGGGTAACCCTGATCGGAAAGTTCCTGCGAAAAACCAATCTCGACGAACTGCCGCAGTTCCTGAACGTATTGCTGGGCAATATGAGTGTGGTGGGGCCAAGGCCGCATCCCACCCCATTGAATATCGCCTCCATGCATACGGTAGACAACTATATGTTGCGACATATTGTATTACCCGGCATCAGCGGGTGGGCGCAGGTGAACGGCTGCAGGGGAGAAACCCGAAACCCCGGAGACATGCAGCGGAGAGTAGACTTTGATCTTTATTATATCCATCGCTGGACATTCTGGCTAGACTGCCAGATCATATTACAAACAGTCATCAACATCATAAGAGGCGACCAGAATGCGTATTAAACTATTCCTACTCATTGTATTGATACCCTTTACCCTGGCGGCACAAACCGTATGGGAGAATGCCAACAGTGAAGTGTATCCATACCTGTACCGGCTATCCCAAAAAGGGCTGATCGATTTCCAGGACATCATACAACCCGTGAGTCGTAAGCAGATAGCGGCATTGCTGCAGGAGCTGGAAAATAAATCCGCAGCGCTGAGCGACATCGAAAAAAAGGAACTGGCCTTTTACCAGCAGGAATACAGGCCGGTGGCAGGAACGGATTCCGCCAAACTAAGGCTGATCCGCAAAGACAGCAACAAGCGGCTCCGCGGGCTATTCATTCATACGAAGGATTTTCAGTTGAGTGCAGATCCGATCGGCGGGTTGATGCATGTATCCGGCGGGGGCAAGGGCTTTACGCAAATGAGCAATGGCCTGGAGTTCCGCGGGCAGGCCAAACAATTTGCCTTCCAGTTTTATTACCGGGATTATTCAGCATCCGGCAGCGGCATCGATACTTTCAGAAAAGAAAGTCCCGAAACCGGCATCATCAAATTGTACAATCCCAGCGCCACCAGCCAGAACTACAGTGAAGTGCGGGCGCATTTGAGTTATAGCTGGAACAATGGATCCATCAGTATAGGAAAAGATCATTTGCAGTGGGGATATGGAGAGAACGGAAGAATCGTGCTGTCGCAGAAAGCGCCGAGCTATCCGTATATCCGGCTGGATTACCGGCCCTTTACATGGTTGCAGTTCAATTATACGCATGCCTGGCTCAACTCCAATATTGTAGATTCAGCGGCCACTTACAGAACCAATTCCGGCGGCGTAAGCGGAGATATCCGCATCCGTTATATTCCCAAGTATATGGCCACGCATACTTTGTTGTTCAAGCCGGTGAAGGGATTAGATATAGCAGTGGGAGAATCGATCGTGTACAGCGACCGGATGGATATCGGGTTCCTGATACCCCTTAATTTTTTCAAGATCTACGACAACAACCGCAGCAACTATGTATTGAATGCGGGCTCCAACGGGCAGTTCTTTTTGCAGGTGAGTTCCAGGAACCATCTCCGGAAAACACATTTATACGGAAGCCTGTTTGTAGATGAAATCAGGGTATCGCAAATATTCAATAAAGCAAAAAGCAGGAACCAACTGGGTTATACCATCGGAGGTTCCGTCACCGATGTGCTGCTCCCCTATTTAACGCTGGGCGCAGAATATACCCGAGTCAATCCCTTTGTGTACAGCAACCTGCTGCCCGCACAAAACTATACGCAGTACGATCATAGCCTGGGCCACTGGATGGGAAATAATTTTGACCAGGCCACGTTGTTTGCGCGTTACACACCATTGCCGCGATTAAAAACCTATCTGCGATACCAGCATATCCGCAAGGGCGGCCCGGGCACACTGGTGCAGCAATACATGGCCGAGCCGCAACCGCCCTTCCTGTTCGATTTTCAGAAGAAACGGGATGATGTATTTATCCAGGCATCTTACGAGCTGATCAATAATTTTTACATCACCGGCAGTTACCAGTACCTGAAACAGGAACTGGCATCGGGCGCTAAAGCCAGCCAGTCTACCATACAGATGGGCATTACGTTCGGTTTGCGTTAAGCGACTGCGCTAAGCGCACCGGCCATCAACACAACTCAGGAAGCCGGGGTTTCATTTTTCCGCAGCACGATAAAGGCAGACCAGCCAATGAAGTGCACGCGCGAAATGATCCGCTGCCGCACAGGCAATAAAAAAGAAAAGGGAAAGAGCAGGGCGAAGAGCCAGTTGCGCGAGGTACCTACGCGAACAGGCGTGAAACCAAAGGGCACGGCGAGCGCCGCAATTTTACCCAACGGCATGATCTGCTGATGGGTCAGGTCGTCGTAGAAATTATAGGTAAACTTACCCGCCTGCGCCGCATAGGGCATGGAGAGATAAAGTGTTTTGGGATGCGGGGTTTCGATGTACAGCGAGCCGCCTTTTTTCAGGAGCCGGTTGCATTCAGTAAAGAGGTTGTTGAAATCGGTGATATGTTCCACCAGGTGCATGCAGGAGATGGCATCCATGGAAGCGTCCATCCAGGGAAGGGAATCGGAAATGATATCGCCCCTAAAAAATTGCGTGCCGGAAGGATAGCTGTCGGGTTTGCCTTCAATATCGGTGGCATGCAACTGCAGGTCCGGACGCGCTTCGCGGAAATGATTCAGGGTCTGACCATCGGAGGTACCAATGTCTAAGAGACTACCGCCACGGGGAATCTTCGATAAAAAATGAAAGCGGGTATCCATCCAGAGAAAATTGCGAAGTCTCGTCCAGTTCATGCTGCGAATTTAAGTGGTTTTGAAGCCCAACCATCTTTTCAGGTCCCTTTTCCATTTGTTGTAGCGGAAGGTCCTGTATTCGTACACCCGTTTCAGAAAGTCTTTGGGAAATACATGGCCCGATTCCCTGTTGATGGTTTTGATCCTGCGGAGCAATTCGGAACGAATGATCTCGCCCTCCTGCCTTGCGCTGAGCCCATTGGAAAAAATTTTATCACCCGTGGTCACCGGCTTCAGGTGCCTCACCGAAACCGAATGAATCACGGCCGTGCGATCCATCCCAAGGGTTTTCTGGAAGAAAGGAATGGCATAGTTATCGAGGCCATAAGAAGAAATATTCCATGCATAGTATTCAGCGGCCGCATCAAATACCGCTTTGCGGTAAAAGGGGCACATGATCTCCACCCAATCCACCAGCACAAAATCCGTATCGGGCAACCGGGTAGTGAAAGCATGACTGGTAAAACTGTCGGGGGTGGTAGCGGGCTGAAAGGCATCCAGCTTTTCCTGGGCAGCAATTTGCAACAACCGGTTGATGCCGGAAACGGAGATCTCCAGGTCGTCGTCGAAAAAACCAATATAGGTGTACTGCTGTTGCGCCTCCAGGTGATTGTAAACTTCCGCCATTAAGCGACCCTTGAATTCGGTGGAGATATTCAGCAACTGATCAAAGTACGCATGCTCCTGCATTACAGGTACAGCGCCATTGCCGGAGTAGTTGAACAGCAACACATCAAATCCGGGCCTTGCATCCCACTGAAGGTGTTTAAAAGCTTCTTCTTTACCGTTCCAGGCAAAGACAACAATTGTTTTAATCATGGGCTGTTTAAGCGTCTAGGCGGTAAGCACAGCGGCATTCACCTGTTCCCGGATCCATTCGTAGGTTTTGATAAGGCCTTCTTCCAGCGGTTTGCTGGGAGCCCAGTTCAGTTTTTCTTTGATCAGGTGGTTGTCGGAATTTCTACCGCGCACACCGGTAAAGGAAACAGGAATATTGTTGATGGATAAAGGCTTTCGGGCAATGTCCATTACGATTTCAGCCAACTGGTTCAGGGAAACCATTTCCTCGGAACCAATATTTACCGGGCCAATGAAATCGGATTTCATCAGGCGATCCACGGCTTCGAGGCACTCATCTATGTACAGGAAGGAACGGGTTTGCAAACCATCCCCCCATACTTCAATGGAACCGTTTTCATCGGCTTCGGCCACTTTTCTACAGAGGGCGGCAGGCGCTTTTTCCTTGCCCCCGGTCCAGGTGCCTTCCGGCCCAAATACATTGTGGAAACGGGCGATGCGTACATCCAACCCGTAGTTGCGGTGGAAAGCCAGGTAGAGGCGTTCACTGAATAATTTTTCCCAGCCATACTCACTGTCGGGCAGCGCCGGATAGGCAGATTCTTCCGAGCATTTAGGGTTGGCAGGATCCTCCTGGTTATAGGCCGGGTAAATGCAGGCCGAGGAAGAATAGAATATTTTTTTGGCGCCAACCTGGTGGGACCGGTGAATGATGTTCAGGTTAATGGTGGCAGAATTGTGCATCACATTGGCATCGTTCTCACCGGTAAACAGGTAGCCTGCGCCGCCCATATCGGCCGCCAACTGGTAAATTTCATCGAAGGGTTGATCCAGCACCTGCTTCACCAGGTCCTGTTCGGTTAAATCGCCCACTATAAATTCATCTGCCGGAGACAGGCTGTATTCATGCTTTTTCAAATCCACCCCCCGAACCCAATGTCCCTCTTTTTTCAGTTTTTTCACCAAATGCCCGCCAATAAAACCACCCGCACCACATACTAACACTTTCTTCATAGAATATCCTTTTTAGCCCTGTAAAAATCCAGAAATTCTTTGACATTTAGCCAAATGAATCCGGGAACAATTTCAAAGTACCGTTTATACAGCCTTTGGGGTTCCATCAACAGGCGGAAAAGCCATTCCAGCCCCGATTGCTGCATCCAGCGGGGCGCCTGTTTCACCCGGCCGGTATGAAAATCGAAGGCCGCTCCCACGGCTACCAGGAAGCCGGTATGGGTAAAAGCGGCCAGCCTTTTAGCCAGTTTTTCCTGTTTCGGGCAACTCAACCCGATCCATACCATGTCCGCGCCGGAGCGGTTGATGGTTTGGCCCAGTTCGGCCAGTTCGGCATCGGAGATCTCCCGGAAGGGCGGGCAGAAAGTACCCACCACCCGGTGGTTGCCAAAACGGTCCGCCACTTTTTGTTTCAATTCACCGGCCACCCCTTCTTTGCCGCCGCAAAAAAAATGTTTCACCGGAAGGTCCGCAGAACGGATCATCAGTTCTTTAAAAAAATCGGGGCCATATCCTCTTTTCATTTGCTTAGCGCCTTTCCACCTGCCGACCCATACCACGGGCATGCCATCTGGGAGGTTCAGGTAAAAGGATTGCAGCAGGGCTTTGAAGGCCGGGTCTTTATGGGCTTCCACCAGGCCATGTGCGCCCGAGGCGCTGATGCAACGGTTCTGCCCTCTGGCAGCGCCCGATGCAATTTCGTTCAGCACCAGTTCCGCGGCAGCAGGGATATCACGGTCAAAAAAAGGAATGCCTAAAACAGGAATCATGCCATGTGCTTTTTAATCAGTTTCACCAGGTACCAGGGATTGAACCAGAAATTGGTCAGCAGTAAGGCAATCAGCGAAGCCAGCGCCATGCCGGTTACGCCCATCTTCAACAGCAGCAGGTATCCCAGGCCCAGGCCTAAGGCGCCCTGTACCAGCGCCATAAGGGTAGACGCTTTGTTTTCGCGAAAGGCCCCCAGGAAAGTGGCTGATACATTATCGATCACAATGAATAAAATAAATACAGAGAACACCATAAAGAGCCGGCTCATTTCCGGATCATTGAACTTACTCCATTGCAGGAACAAGGGCTTGCCGATCCACCATACCAATACAAAAATGATGCCTCCCATGATGGAAACGCGCAACAGGGAACGGAAAAAATAACTGCGGATCTGATCCCAGCGCCCTTCCTCCTGAATGGAAGCCAGCACCGGAAAAAGGACGGCCGTAAAATTGGAGAGGCCGATCCGCATCATATCGTAAAAACGGGTAATCATCAGGTACTTGGCCACACCGGTAGAGCCTGCAATCATGTTCATCATGATCACCTGAGAATTGAATACCAGGGAAACGGCCACGGTGTTCAGGAAGTACCAGAAACTATATCCCAGGTGTTTTACCAGCGCGTTCCATTGAATGTATTTAAGGGAAATGCAGTACACCAGTTCCCTTCGGGAAAAATACACCAATGCAATAATGTACAAAGTATTTACGGTGGCGCTGGCAATCAGCAAAACAGGAACAGACCCCTTAACAGACAGCAACAGCAGCCCGAAGAATTCCAGCAGCAGTTTCACCACCCGGATGGATCTCCCTAAAAAAATCTTGTTGACCGACTGAATGATCACATCAAAGAAAGCAGCCAGGATATTCTGTACAATCAGTACGGAGGTCATGAGGGCAAAAAAAGGAATGCCATCATCCATTTTTACCAGCCCGGCCGAAAATAAAAAAAAGAAAAGCGGAATATAGAGCAGGAACATGCCCAGGAAAAAGAAGAAGACCGTGTTGAGCAATACAAGGCTATCTTCTTTTTTTTCGATCAGTCTTTTTAAAAAGCCCACATTCAAACCAAAGTCGAAGATCGAAGAAAAAAGCACCACATTCAGGATCACGCCATAAGTGCCGAAATGCACGGTACCCAGGCGTTCCAGCAGTAAGGGCGTCAGGATCAGTACAGACAAAGCGCTCACAAACTGCGACATAAAAGTGGCGCAGAGATTGAGCAGGTAGCGGGCATTGTCTTTGACCGAATAAATGATTCTTTTCAAACTAAACAGCAGTTACCGGTTTTTCAGGAAGTTTCATGGTTTCAATGTAATACAGTCCAATAAAAGTCCAGAAAGGAAAAGCTCCCATCGGGCCTTCCAGGTACACATCAAAGGAGGCATTCACAATGAACACAAACAGGATCGTCAGCAAGGTAAAGCTATACTGCGAAATATCCTTTCGTTTTATGCGGATCATGATCAGGTACATCCAGTACATCCAGAGCAGGAAGAAGGGTACCCCATAGCGGGCCATGATGTTCAGGTGAAAATTATGCGGGGAACGAAGGCCATCTTCGTCCTGTTCAATATCGTCTACCGCGGCCATGCTCATGCCCAGGCCCCTGCCCACAAAAAAATTAGATCCCGAGAAAGAATCCTGGATGATCTTACCCCACCAGGCCAGGCGCCAGACTTTGTTGTCGTTCAAACTGCCTTCGGCATCAGCGCTCACAATGCTTACCACATTTTCTTTCAACTGGCTCAGACCAACTTTACGGCCCTGGAAATTCTCTTCCAGTTTGGTGGCTCCATAGAGGCCCAGCGCCAGGATCAGCAGCAGCGGTATGTACCGCAGGTATTCCTGCATAAAAATTTTGAGTTCCCGGCTCTTGGTATACACAAAGAAAACACCCAGGCCCAGCAGGTAGGCCAGCATGCCCGACCGGCTGTAAGCGGCAATGACCAGGAAAATATAAATGGTGAGAATGGTATTGATTACGGCAAAACGTTTGCTCATGCGGATATACCCGTTGAGCATGAAGAGCGTGGAAATGAGCAGGTGCACACCCATATCGCCAAACTTATACAGCAACAAAATTACGTTGCCAAATACTTTGAAGGTTTCAAAGAAAGGGATATAGGATAAGCAAAGGAAAGAGCAACAAGCCACCAGCGGATACCATTTGTACACCAGGAAGAGTTTTTCTTTCAGGTAATCCACCTGGTCTTTGAAGAAGAGCAGGATCAGGGCAAAGATGGCATAGTTGAGCATGAAGGAATCGCGGATGATTTCCATGAGCGGGTATTTGCCAACGCCACGGGCAATGTACACCAGGGTAACCACCAGGAACAGCACCAGCAGTTTCATGGACCGGTCCCAGATGATTTCCAGTTTGCGAAAATCTTTGAGCAGGATCAGTACGCCAATCACCAATAAGATCTCCGCCAGGTAGCTGTAGGCAATGCCTTTGTTGAAGAATGCATAGAGCGCAAACACCAGCATATAAAAATCGAGGTATAGTTTACGGAGCGCGCTCATTTAAAAAAACAGATCAGGTTGTTTTTAAGATCCAGCAGTTTCAGGAACACCTGTTGCTGCCAGTGATGAAAACCGGGTTGGTTGATATAGCTGCCCATTTTACCACCGCTGATCACTTCGGGAACAATGCCGCCGATGCGCAGGGCATGCGTATCCACGATGTATTTAAACTGGTCAACCGGGTAAGCAATGCAGGCCGTTTGTTTCAACAGGTGGGCCGCGGCCTTTTGATTGAGCGAATAACCATAGGTACAGTACACGGTTTTAATGAAGGGAACGCCAATGGAAAACCGGTTGTTGAGCGGCTTACGGCTGCTTCTGTGAAGCCGCATATGCCCCAGCCAGGCGCCCCAGAAAAACAGGTCGGCATCGGGCCGATGGTTCAGGAGCAGGTCATTTTCATTGATCACCGAATCGGATTCCAGTACCAGGAAATGAGCGGACTCATCCGCATCCGCCGCAAGAATGGATCTCCAGACTTTGCGGTGGCTCAGGAGGCAACCGATTTCACCGGGCACCAGTCTTTTGCCGGTGCGCTGTTCCGACAACTGCATCAAGGGTTCCAAAAAAGGAACATGGACGCGCGAAGGATACACGGCTTCCACAATGCACGCATCGGGCAATTGCGCCAGGAGCCGTTCAACATTGGCCCTGCGTTCCTGTTCTATGGAAGAAGTGATGATAAAGGCTTTCAATGAAATTCGTTAAAGGTTTTGTACAAAGCATGTTGCAGGGTGAAGGGCGTAAAGAACCGGTGCGAGCCCCCCTCGGGATACACGATGCAATGTGGTTTCAACAGCAACTGGGCAAGGTGCACCGGAAGACTGTCAGCGCCGTACACAAAATCGGCCTCCTGCACCAGTTGCACCAGTTCCGAAAAACTGTTGTACCCAATCGCGCCGGGCTGCTGTTTATTGATCTGTTTGTTGCGCTGTTTATTAAAGTACGCCAGTTGCACGCGGTCTCCCTTCATGGTATGCATCCGCTTTAAGCAGTTCAAAACAGGTTCGGGCAAATCCCTTCGGGGAATCCGGGCCGAGGGCAATACCAAAATATTTTGCGGGCCGGCAACGTGCAGGCCATCATCGGCAAAGCAAATCTCCGGGTCCACCGTATGAAAAAAACGATGGAAGGCCGTGTACACCGGACCATCATCGGCAATGGAATGAAAGCGGTGCTTCGTGCCCAACTCCAGCAACTGTTTCCGGTGCGGTTGTTCCACCCAGTCGCCACCCGAAGGAGCAGGATGGTTGCGCAGGAAAGAACGGATGGCCGCCAGTTCCCTGCGGGTACCGGCATGCAGCAGGTAACGGTTGCTGAAAGCACGCAACAGCGGGGTACGAATCCCCCAATCCACAAATTGAATATTAAGATCGGCAGGGATCATCTCTGCGGGCAACGCATCAAAAAGAGGCTGATGGTGCAAAGAAGCAATGATTTCGCACTGCGCCCGAAGCGGGCTGTTGATGATCGACTGAAGGGCCACTATACAATCGCCATAGGCCCTGAAAAGGAAGATGCGTTTCAACGGTAGGTGTAAAAAGCCGTCAGTAAAGCAATGCCGAACCCGGCAGCGGCGCCCGCCAGGAGCAGCAACCACCAAGCTTTTTGCTGATCCTGCAATGGCGATTTTGCATGATCGAGCAAATTGATCACCGGGGTTTGACCCGCCAAAGCCATCCTGCTGGCTTCGAGGTTCTTCATTACTTCCGTATATAAAGCGTAGGTAACCGTTTTGTCGCGCTGGGTCACTTCCACCGGAACCGCCGCGGCTTTGTAAGCGGCATTGGCATCCAGGACCTGGAGGGAGGCAGACTTATACGATTTGGCGTTGAGCAGTTGCATCAGCGAATCGGAACGTTGTTCCATCCGGGCAATATTGCGGGTGGCCACGCTGGTTTTGAGATCAACGTACATGCGCATGGTTTCCAGCACCAGGCGTTCGGTAAATAAGGTAGAGAAGGTTTCACTGGGGGTTTGTGTGGTCACTTCAATGATGGAACCTTTTTTATTGAGGCGTTCCACGGTGAGGTGCTTTTTGATCAGGCGCTGGTGAATCACCAGCAGCACGCTGTCCTGCAGGCGCAGCAGGGGTTTGCCCGGAGAGTACCCGGCAAATGACATTGCAGCCAGGTTTTCTTTGCCGGCCCATTTCTTTTTGAGTTTGCTCCAGACCAGGAACTCGTCGGCCAGGGTAGCGCTGTTGGCGCCCAGGCTGCTGTCGGTTTTGGAGAGCAACACTTTTTCAACAATGGTGCGGGATTTCAGGATATCGAGGATGTTGTCACCGGCAAATAAACCGGCGCTGCCCGTAAGCCCGCCAATATCAAAACCAAACTGCGAAGCCAGGCCGGAGAGCCCGCCCCCCATGCTGCTTTTTTCTTCCAGGATGAAGGAGGCTTTGCCTTCAAATTTCGGACCCTGCATGAACGCATAAGCGGCCGCCAATAGCAGGCCCGCAAAGATGCAGATCCCAAACAATTTTGTTTTGCCCAACAGGTAACGCAGGAAGGCCCCGATCTCATTCATCAGGTCGTTCATCCTGAGCGTAGGCACCGTATGTTGATTTTCCATTTACTTATTCGTATTGATTAACACGATCAAAATACTAACCAGCGAGGTTAAACTGGAGAAGATGCCTACCACTTCACCGGTGCTGAGTTTGGCTTTAGGTCTTTTGGCAGGCACATAAATTTCCGTACCCGGGCGGATGGCAGGATGAAAGCGCATGAACAGAAAATTGCGGGTCTTGCGCACTTGCCCGTTCGGATAAATGACGTAGGCATTTTTGCGGGAAGCATTCATGCTGTAGCGGCCGCTTTCGCGAAGGGCGTCTTTGAAGCTGATGCCTTCGTAGTACACGATCTGCTTGGGCACATTCACCGCACCAAAGGTTTGAATGGTCTGTAATTCTTTCGGCACTTTCAGCACATCCCCCTCCACTAAAAAGAGATCTTCCGCGGAACCCGGAGCAGACAGGATTTTATCCAGCCGGATACCCACCGGTTTTTGCTCTTTGTACAGATCGTTGATGATGCTGGTATCGGAAGAGGAAGTGGTAACCGCCGCTTTACCGCTTTGGGTATTGATCAGGTTGGCCTTGGTATTGACCAATGCCGCATCGTTCTCCGAAATATCGCGATAGGTTTTACGAATTAAAACCGCACCACCGGCAAAGCCTTTCTGTTTCAGGCCACCAGCGCGTTTCACCAGGTCGGAGATCCGCTCGGCGTTCCCGGCCAGGGTGTATTTACCGGGGTAGATCACTTCGCCTTCGATGGTTACACCAATCTGTTCCTTGTACACGGGCGATTTGCGCACCGCCACCACATCAAAGGGATTGAGTTTGAAATTCAGTTCCCCGGCATTGCCGTCCTCGGCTAATAAGTTGATTTCCTTAATCAGCGAATACACCGCAGAATCTTTCTGCGTATTACCGCCTGCACGAAGCCTGCGGGACACTTCAATTTTTTGCAAGGCGGCGCCATCGCGGTAGCCACCGGCCATCAGCACCAGGTCCTGCACGGTCATGTTCTCGGAAAAAAGATAGGTGCCGGGGCGGTTCACTTCCCCATCCACCACCACACTGTATTTCTCACGCAGTTCGCTGATCTGGTAAACCTGGATGGAGTCTTCGCGCACCAAAGGAATATTGATTTTGCCGGAGAGCACTTCATTGAGATCAAAGTTGATGAACTCGGGGTTGAAATCGGGCTTCAGCCTGCGGAGCAGGGCTCGGGCAGTATAAGCGTCTTCACGGGGTTTGGCCGCCAGCAGGAGGTCTTTGAGCGAAGGCATTTCGTTGATGCCATAAGCGCCGGAATAATACACGGCCCCATTGATGGTAACGCGGTTGGTAAACATATTGGCCAGTTGGTCAATCACCAGGGTATCGCCGGACACCAGTTTGAAGGAAGGCAGAGCAGCCGCTTTCACGGAAATCACTTCTTTGTTGCGGGCGCCCATGCGGAACACGCGGATCAATTCCTTGTAGCCCAGGTCGGCAAAGCCACCGGCAAAGCGGATGATATCGGCAGCGGATTCATTGGGTTTCACATCAAAGAGGGCGGGCTTTTTCACGGCACCCTTTACGGCCACGCGGGAGGAGTAAGGGTTCACGCGGATCACATCCCCGTCCTGCAATAATAAGTTCTTCGTCAGGTCCGCTTTTAAGAGAAAATCATAGAGGTCGAAGAATGAAATGGTTTTACCGTTGCGCACCAGCTCAATGTTGCGGAAGGAACCGATGGCATTGGGGCCGCCGGACACAAAGAGGGCGTTCATGAGCGTGGAGAGCGAGGAAATATCGTAGTTGCCGGGGCGGGTGATTTCACCGATTACGGTCACGCGGATGGACCTGATCTGCGTAACGGAGAGCTGCACCGATACTGAGCCATTGGCCATGCCCGGATAAATTCTGGAGAGGGCATTGCGCATTTTGATGCGGGCATCTTCAATGGTTAAGCCTGCCACTTTCACCGGGCCCAGGTTGGGGAAACGGATGAACCCATCGGGGGTCACTTTCAGTTTCTTGGTAATATCAGAAACACCAAATACATCCACGGTGATCTGGTCGTTCACGCCGATCACATAGTTCTGCGGCGTGGGGATATTGATGTCGGGGTCGAAGCTGAGGTTTTCGTTTTCGAAGATGGCCGAACCATAAGGACGTAAAACGGCAGTGGAGGTATCCGCATAACGCTGGGCCGCAGCAGTTTTGATCACCGGCTTGGTGCGCGGCTCGTAGGGATCGGACACATTCTTCACCGGGCTATTGATTTCCTTCAGGATGGAAGGATCCAGCAGGGCCATTCTTTTTTTCAGGAGGGTGATCTGGTCGGAGCTCAGGCCTTTTTCGCGGGCTTTCATTTCCATTTCCAGTTCAGACAAACCATAGAGCTGGTACTGGCTCATTAAAATGATCAGTTGCTGGTCGGTCAGGTTTTCAATGTTCCCCAGGGGGGCCTGCGCCGCAACGGGGGCGGAAGAGATCCCCAATACCAATGCCAGGAGGAGTATTTTACAAAAACACGTCATATATACAGTTAGGGCGTAAAATTAGGCTTTTTAAAGAAGTAAGTCAGGGAGAGCGAGAATTGCGTATTCCTCCGGTCGGACAGCGCGGAAGGGCCGGCAAAACCACCATCCAGTTTCACCCAGTGGTAGTTGAGCGCGCTGGTATAATTGTAGAAGCCGGACAGGAGTAGGTTTTTATAATCCCATTGAAGGTTGAGCCCGAGGCTGAGGTCGACCCAGTATTTGTTAGCAGAACCCGTTCCGACTACTCCTGAAAAATAATTATAGGTATAGAAATCATTGTTGTGCGAAACCCGTTCCGCCTGCAGGCCAATCCGCTTCATACCCTTTACCCAACTAAGGTGGATGGTCTGGCTGTTGCCGCCCGGGCCAATAGAAGCGCCCAATACCTGGCCCCGGTTGGTATAACCCTGCGACACAAAGGGATGGGTGTACCAGCTATTGGTTTTGGGTATGCCAAATATCGCATCTTTATTAAAGATCAAACGGGCATCAGGCAGTTGGAGCTGGGTGATTTCCGCGCCCAGTACAATACCCGCCCCATTTTTTTGTAAGAAGATCTTACGGAACCCGGCCGTGAAACCGGTGGGGATGGTATCCCCGAAAATATTGAATGGGGTAGCCAACCGGTTGGCCCTGCCGTATTCCAGGTAAACCTCCGCCTGTTCCTTGGGCATGGCATAGCGGAAAAACAAAGATCCGAGGGAAGCGCCACCGGATTTGTTCTCCCAACTGGTCAGGAGATTGGAAGGCTGTGGTTGCACCACCGTGCTGTAAAAATAATGGGCGCCGGTTAAGCCAATGTGGAGATTGGGGGTCCATTTGGGGTTCCAACTAAAAACATACCCCAGTAAACTCCTGTTGGCATTGGGCTTTTTGGCAATGCCATCCGCCCAAACGGTTCGCATGGTTTCGTTGTAAGGAGCATCCACCCCGGCACTGTCCAATTTGCCCAGGATGGCCTGGAACTCGATGTTGCCCCAGCCGGTATGGATGGGCTTACGTGAGTTCAGGGTCAAATGCAAAAAGCCCGGCGCATTGTTGGTCAGGACCAGGCTGTTGCGGATCCCCGGCCCCCACCAAAGGTTTTCGGTGGAAAGACCGATGGAGATGTTTTTGGTATTAAAGCGGAAGCTGGACTGGCCGGCAAAGACCTTGCTGATGGGTCCTTTACCAAAGCGGTCAAAATCGTCAATCTTATTAGCGGTGTAGAGATAGTACCTGGCCCAGTAGTTGGCGTCGGCAGGATCGGCCTGGAAGCCGGCGGGATCGCCGTTGGCGGCAACAACCAATTCAGGTTGCAACTGCAGGCTGAAACCCTTCCATTGCAGAAAGGCGCCCAGGGTAAATCTTTGTTGCAATCCTACAGCAGGATAGAGCGAGCCATCGTTGTAGCCCATGGCCAGATCGGAATTGGACTGCAGGGTATAGCCGGCCTGGTAGAGGCGGGCCGTTGGTTTCGATTTTTCTGTATAGGGCCTGTTCAGTACTTCGTCCCAAAGCTGGGAGGAGGAACGAAGGGCAAAGGAACGGGCCGGGGGGTTGAGGGAATCCTTTAACTGTTGGATCCGTTGAAGATCCATGAGGGCAATCTCTGACTGCGGGGTTTGGGCCTGCAGGCCATTGAATGCCCATAAACAAGCGATGGTATAGAAGAGTCTGTTTTTCAAAATCACTGATTAAAAAAAATAACTGCAACGGATATAGGAATAGAGGTTCATCTTGTTCCCTTTTTCCCAACCGTAATTTTTTGAATGAACCAACTGCAATTCCCCGCTGAGCAGGAGGCGGTTGAATTTTTGCTGTCCTAAAAAACCAATGGATAGATCGTTCCACTGCAAGTCTCGCATTCCTAAACTATTAGTATTGCCCCCAAATCCTTTTGGATCCTGCTGGATCCGCTGCAGTTTAATCCCCAATTGCTGAAGGCCGTTGATCTTTTTTACCTGGAGGGTCTGTACATTATTGCCCAAGCCGCTGCCGGCGCCCAGGATTTGATTTTGGTGGGTGAAACCCTGGTTCACACCAGCATGTTCGTACCAGTTACCCGCATTGCGCACTACATAACCGGTGGTCTGGGCCATCTGGGTGATTTCACCCGAGAGGTCCAGCAATTGGTTGTTCTTTAAGGCAATGATCTTTTTGAAGCCGGCAATATAGGCCGAAGAATGATTGGCATTGACCGAGAAATCCCGCATATTCTGCTTGAAATCGTTGTAGCCATATTCCAGGTAAAATTCCGCGCGGTGTTGGGGCAGGATCCAGCGGCCGAAGAAGCTGAAGGCCCCGTCGCTGGGTATGGAGCTGGCGTCCGCATTGGCCGAAGGACTGGAACCCACAAACACAGGAAGATATTTTTTAATGAAGCCGGATTTACGGTCCAGGTCGGACTGGTACAGGTGTTCGGACCTGGTAACCCCAAAAAAGAAATTCGGCAAAAATTTAGGCTGGTAGGTGAGTACAATCCCGTTCAGGTATCGCCAGTCATTCCGGGGATGGGAGGGCTTCAGGTAGGCATTTTCAAAGGCTGCACTGGTGTCTTCGTTCAGTTTTCCAACAATCAACTGCCATTCAAAGGAACCGATGGGGGTTTTCAAAGGCCGGGTGGTATTGAAGGTCAGGTGCTGGAAGCCGGGGGCATTGTTGCTCATCATCAGGGAGCTGAATTGTCCCGGTCCCCACCAAAGGTTTTCCGTAGAAGCGCCGATGGAAACCGGCCCCAGGTGCAGGCGAATGGAAGACTGACCGGGATAAAGTTTCTGGAAGCTTTTACCGGCATTGGAACCATAACCGGCGGTGGTAGCATAGGCCGGGTTGGCCGCATAATAGAATTCGGGCATCAACTGGATGCTCAGTGGTCCGACTTTGGCATACACTCCGGCAGAAACCGCCGTTTGGAGTCCTTTGGCCATGATCATACCGGCATCGTTCCAACCGTAAGGATGGTGACTGTTGAATTTCAGGGAAAAGGAAACAGGCAGTACCGCCAGGGTATCGGATAATACACTATTAAAAAAAGGCCGCGCAGTGAGAGACTGGGCGGCATCTATTTTACCGGTAAGCTGTTGTACCCGCAACAGGTCATCCGTTCCCCACTGCCCTATCGGCACGGTTTGTGCACGACTGATTGTAGTAAGGAACAGCAAGGCGCATAAAAAATTAGTTCTCATTCAAAGGATTTAGTTGGCCGTCTTCTGCATATTCACCACCGGCGTTTGCTTATCCAGTTTCTCAAATTCAGAATTGTTGCTCACAAATTCCGGCACCAGTTCCTTCATGGCTTTCACCACCAGGGTCACGGATTCCTGCCGTTGGGCAGGGCCAATGAGGGCATCAATTTGTACAGATAGTGTAGCGTATTCCAGGGTGCGGGTTTTGGCAATCAGGATCTTCTCGTGATAGGTAGGCAGGGTATTCTCCGCATTGTTCAACAGCTCTTCATATAGTTTTTCACCGGGCCTCAAGCCACTGTATTCAATTTTGATATCATCGTCCGGTTCCAGGCCCGAGAGCTTGATCATTTTACGGGCCAGGTCGGCAATTTTAACCGCCGAGCCCATGTCGAATACAAAGATCTCCCCCCCATTGCCCATGGAACCCGCTTCCAGTACCAACTGGCAGGCTTCGGGAATGGTCATGAAAAAGCGGGTGATATCCGGGTGGGTCACCGTTACCGGTCCGCCTGCCTGTATTTGTTTTTTAAAGCGGGGAATCACCGACCCATTGGATCCCAATACATTCCCAAAACGGGTGGTGATAAATTTGGTTTGCTTTTTGGATGGATCCAATTTCGTCAATGCATCATGGTACTGACACAGCGACTGCACGTACATTTCCGCAATCCGTTTGGAAGCACCCATTACATTGGTGGGGTTCACCGCTTTATCCGTAGAGATCATCACAAAGCGCTCCACCCCGTATTTTACCGCCATATCCGCCAAGAGCTTAGTGCCGGCCACATTGGTACAGATGGCTTCCAATGGGGAATGCTCCATCATGGGCACGTGCTTGTAGGCCGCCGCATGGTACACAAAGTTGGGCTGGTAATTTTCAAATATTCGTTCCACAATCAATTCGTTGCGGATGTCTCCCAATGCCAGTTTGAAATTATCGAATCCTATCTCCACCAGTTCCAACTGTAAATCGTGGAGCGGGGTTTCGGCATTGTCATTCAACACAATAGATTTGGGTTTGTACTGAATCAACTGCCGCACTATTTCACTGCCAATAGAGCCGGCGGCCCCAGTCACTAAAATGGTCTTGTTGTGAATCTGTTCAAAGAGGATTGTATTGTAAATTTTAATCTGCTCGCGTTCCAGCAGGTCCTCAATTTTTACATTCTGCAACTGCCTGGTGCTTAACTGGCCGTTGATCCAGTTTTTTAAGGGTGGTACGGTGTACACGGTAATTTTGTGGTCCAGGCAAAAATCCACGATCTCATTTTTACGCCTCGAGGGAAGTTTGGTACTGGCAATAATCAATTCATCCACCATGTATTGTTTCAACAATCCTTCCAACTGGTCCGTCGCAAAAATTTTTATCCCATCTATATTTTTCCCCACTTTACGCTGGTCATCTTCCAGGAACAGCACCATCTGAATATTCGCAGTCATATCATGTTCTAATGCACGTTTGGTAGAGATTCCCACATCCCCCGCGCCATAAATGGCCACTCTTTTTTTACTCACATTCAACGTTGTAACATAAGAGAAAAAATATTTAATTAATACCCTGTAAGTACTCAAGGCTACAAAGCAAAGCAGTGTATTAATAATCAAGATCGAAACAGGAATAATATGATAATCATACCATTTCTGAATAAACAGATCCAGTAAAAAATAGCCGGCATTTGCAAAGAAAACCACCGAGAAGATCCGGAAAGTATCCTGCAAACCCGTAAAGCGGATGATGCCCGCATATACCCGAAAGAGGGAAAATAAAGAAACATTAAACCCCATCAGGATTAATAGATTGGTGAGGATTTGTGACTGACTAAATATATTAAAATCAAATTCCGCTTTGATCAAATAAGCCAGCAGAAAACAGATGGCACTTATGGAAATGTCCAATAAAAAAATTACCCATCGAGGTAATATGGAGAGGTTCCTGATTCTTTTTAATCTGTATCGTTTCAGCATAGTAAATCAGTTAGTAGTCAATATCATTACAAGTTAGAGTTTTTTGGGTGCTTTGCCCCTGAAATTCTTCCATGGAAACATGCCCATCCGCGTTAACGCCCTTTCTTTGTATCACATTAACAAACGTCAGCCAAAGAATTTTGACATCAAGTGTAAAAGACTGCCTTTCGACATAGTCAACATCATATTTAAATTTTTGATCCCACCTAATTGCATTCCGGCCATTAACTTGGGCCCACCCTGTAATGCCAGGTTTCACATTGTGTCGCCTAGCTTGTTCCGGGCTATATCTTGGAAGATATTGCATTAATAGTGGTCTGGGGCCTACTAAACTCATATCTCCTTTTAACACATTCACTAGCTGTAAAAGCTCATCCAATGAGGCAGACCTTACAAG
>JAECQP010000045.1 GCA_015999745.1 Sphingobacteriia bacterium
GGGTAGTTATACCTCCTCTACCCGAAATTGTGCGGACGCAACCAAATGATTAACAGTTTTTTTAAGTGAGGGGGCTTACTTTTAAGTGTTGTGTGTCATGCCAACGGACACTCTCTGCAACTTTTAACACCTGATAAAAGACTGAGATACGAAAACTGTCGTAAGTTTCGTTTTGTAACAGACAAACTTCAACTTATTTTAAAATTGTAAACTTAATAATGCGACAAATCATAAAACTATTTTTCATATTCCTAATAAATGCAAACACATTTGCACAGCAAACAACGGCTACTAAACTTGAAGATGCGACAAGTGTTTACGACATTCAGGACAGCGTTTTGATAAAGACAAGGGACGGTGCAACAATATCTGCAATGGTAGTTCGTAAAAAAGGAGATACAAATCCTAAACCTGTAATACTTCAATTTACCATTTATGTTAGGGACAAAAGCAGAGATATTAGAACAACGAAAGAATCTGCAGACAATGGTTATGTCGGTGTAATTGCTTACACAAGGGGTAAACGTTTTAGTGCGGATGAAATATTTCCCTATGAAAATGATGGCAATGATGCGTATGACGTAATAGATTGGATTAGCAAACAAAAATGGTGCAATGGAAGTGTCGGTATGTATGGCGGTAGTTACAATGGATTTACACAATGGGCCGCTTGCAAAACGCTTCACCCAGCACTTAAAACAATTGTACCTTATGTAGCAGCCCGGCCAGGGCAGGGATTGCCGATGGAAAATAATATTTTTGTAAATCCAAATTACGAATGGGCATTTTACGTTGGAAATAATAAATATTTGGACACCATAGCTGGAAACGACAGACAGCGTTTCAGAAAGATGCAGTTTAGATGGTGGGAAACAGGAACTGCCTACAATAAGTTGGATAGTATTGATGGCACTCCTAACAAGTGGTTTCAGCGATGGATAAGCCATCCTTCTTTTGACAAGTACTGGCAAAGCATGACGCCGTATAAAGAAGACTTTGCGCAAATAAAAATACCTGTATTGGCATTCGATGGTTATTACAACGATGGACAAAGTTCGGGCTTGTATTATTTAAGAGAACTGCAAAAATATAGCCCTGAAACACCTGCCTATCTTATTATTGGACCTTATGGACACTTTGGCACTCAAAGGGGTGGTGAACCTATTTTGTATGGTTACAAAGTGGACTCGGTTGCACTATTTAATATAACTAAAATCACTTACCAATGGTTTGACTATATCTTAAAAAATGGAACTAAACCCGAAATGCTAAAAGATAAAATCAATTATGAAGTAATGGGTGCAAATGAGTGGAGAAGCGCATCCTCACTTGACAAAATGAGTAATAGTTTTCTAACATTATATTTGACAAATAACAAATTGGGAAATTTTTATTCTGCAAGTGCTAAAAAGCCAAGCAAGAAAAATTATCTTCCACAAGAAGTAGATTTTGCAGACAGACAAAATAGTAATAACGATTATTATCCAGAACCCATTATACGCAAAGAAGTAGATACAAGCAATGGCTTCCTATTTATTAGCAACCCAATTACAGAACCTACTATAATTAATGGCTCTTTTATAGGACAAATAAAAGCAAGTATCAATAAAAAAGATATGGACTTCGGTGTTACTTTATACGAAGTAATGCCGAATGGTGAATATTTTCATTTGTCCTATTTTATTGGACGTGCCAGTTATGCAACAGACATTACAAAAAGAAAATTACTAACCCCAAATGCAATTGAAACAATACCATTTTCTAATACACATCTAGTAAGCAAAAAATTAAGCAAAGGAAGCAGATTATTGGTAGCCATAAACATTAATAAAAACCCATTTTCTCAGTTAAATTATGGAACAGGAAAGGAAGTTAGTACAGAAACAATTAATGATGCCAAAGAACCTTTAATAGTAAAATGGTTTAACGACAGTTTTGTAAAAATTCCAATATGGAGATAGACAGCGAAAAAGGCACGAACACACAACATCGTTAGCAACAATTGACTTTCAGTCGGCAAATAGAATAATATGGAAATTATAAAAGCCAGAGAGTTTTGGTATTTTTTTATTCCAGTCGTTATAACTCTTATAATCTACTTTGTAGATAAAAGTTTAAAAGCAGAGAGAAAGCACCTTCTATTTTTATTTAAGTCAAACCAAACTCTTTCAAAAAGAATTCAAGAATAACTTAGAGAATTCATTGAAGAATTTGATGCTTTAAGGTGGTTAAGCGCTTCTGTCTTTACAATTTCACCCTTTCCATCCGGGGCGTAAGGAAGTGAATGATCACCCAGGCCAGCAAGTAAGCAAATCCACAGATCACAAAAAGGATATTGTATCCGGCAACAATATTACCCTTGAGCCTATACAGGTCGAGCAGGTAGCCCACCAGCATGGGGAAAAGAATCCCTCCCATGGAACCGGCCATCCCTCCAATTCCAATAACAGAACTCAGGGCTTTTTTAGGAAGCATATCCGAAGCAACAGTGAAGATATTGGCTGCCCAGGCATTGTGTGCAGCAGCAGCCAGGCTGATCAACCCAACGGCTGCCCATATATTGGTTGCATACTTTGCACATATAATCGGAAGCACACAAACTGCAGCTAAAAACAAGGTTGCTTTTCTGGCTTTAAATACAGGCCATCCTCTTTTAATTAACCACGATGAAAGATAGCCCCCGCCAATACTGCCGATCGTAGTAGCCAGATATACTGCGCCAAGCTGTAAACTGGGTTTGGTAAGATCCAGGGCAAATGTGGAAGAAAAATAAGAGGGCAACCAAAACAGGAAAAACCACCATACCGGATCGGTGAGGAATTTACCAACAATAAAGGTCCAGGTTTGACGGAGCCCCAATAGTTGAATCCATTGAATGCCTCCCCCCTGGTCGGCTTCTTCTTCCCGATCGCTGTTGATATAGTTCAATTCGGCCTGGGAGATTCCCTTTCTCCTGGAAGGTATCTCATAAAAAAGCAACCAGAAAACTAACCAGATAAAACCGAGGGCGCCGGTGATCACAAATGCCTCCTTCCATCCATAAGCGCTTAAAATCAAAGGCACCATAATGGGAGAAACCACTGCACCTATACTGGCGCCTGAATTAAAAATACCGGTAGCCAGCGCCCGCTCTTTTTTGGGGAACCACTCTGCAATTGCCTTAATGGCTGCCGGAAAGTTTCCGGATTCTCCAATTCCCAATCCGGCTCTTACCAGAACAAAACCGGTTGTTGTTTTAACCAAAGCATGCAGCATGGCTGCAATACTCCAGCATATAATGGATATGGAATACCCCATCCTGGTTCCGATCCTGTCAATAATACGACCAAAGAACAGGAGCCCCACGGCATAGGTAAGCGAAAAAGCCATAACGATTCTGCTGTAATCCGTTTCGGTCCATTGGAATTCCGCTTCCAGGGTTGGCTTCAATAAACCAATCACCTGCCGGTCTATATAATTAATGGTAGTGGCAAAAAACAATAACGCCACCACAACCCAACGATAATTTCCTGTCTTGCTTTCTGTTAAACCGGTTGGGTTCATAATAATCAGGTTGATGAGTGTTTGGAGAGTTCATTGCGCATTTGCTCCAGGATAAGTTGATTCGCCGCAATTAAATGGGCCGTATTGCCCGACTTGTACCATTCCAGGAACCTGTCCTGGTGATAAAATGGTTCCGGGGTCAGCAACTCATTTTCCAGGTAACTGATCAGGCTTGAATAATAGGTATCTGTTTCCCCGGCAATCATTATCCTTGCCCGCAGCGCATTGTATTCGTTCAACTGCCTGTTGATGGTTTGGATATAGCGCGGATGGTCCATCGCGGAACCCGGCACTGTATCCAATACGGCTTTGATAAAATGGCCTGCCCCTCCGTCGGTGTTGGGTGGTTCTACGCCCATCAACCCTGCTATGGTAGGACTCAGATCTGTATGTTCAAAATAAGGCAACTGCCTGTTGACTGCAATAGAGGGACCCACTAAGAACAGGGGCGTCATGGTACTGTCTTTATCGATCACCGGATGCCATCCCTGTTCACTTTGACCATGATCCGATGTAACCACCAGCAGGGTGGATTCCCATTTGCCTGTTTGCTTCAGATCGCTTACCAGTTTGCCCAATAGCCGGTCCGCATTTTCAACAGCCTGTACATAAGGCGACCCTGCTCCCCAGATATTCCTGTAATAGGGAAACTCCCGGGAAGTATAGGATAAAAAGCGCCCTTCATTGCCGGGCGTTTGCAAGTGTATTCTGCAGTAAGGAATATGATATTGATGCAGTAACGCAATACCCTGATCCACTACCGCTTCATCAGATATATCGGGTTCCTGTATATTGATCTCAAATCCACTGCTGACCGATGCATAGGCTTTTGTGTTGGTTACAAAAGCTGTTGTACCATGAGCGGCAAACATATCCTGCAACATTTTATGACCACGTTGCAGAAATAATGTTCCCTCCTGGAGTACCGGATTGGGAAAAGAAGAACTGTGCAGTTGCCCGTATTCCCCCACCGTTGGATGGTGCGGCACAATCATATGCGATTGAGCAATATAAGTGCCCTGCGCTGCAAGCATATTGAAGACCGGCATATTCAATTTCTCCGGGGCCTTCCAGTGAAGGCCGTCGATGATGAATACGATCACCCTTTCCGGTCGCTTGTGTAATCCTGTTTGCATATGTTCTATTTACGCTTTCCAAAAACGGCGCCCTTCTCAATGGGCATTACGTTGTCGGCATAAAATTTTAACCAGTTGTTTTCCAATACCCTGTCCTTCATCTTCCAGCCACTTAATTTTTCCTGATAGGATGCTTCCGGAATCAACAGATCGATCCTTCGCTGATCCAGATCGATCAATATCATATCTCCCTCTTCAATAATAGCCAGCGGCCCCCCACAGGCTGCTTCGGGCATCACCTGTCCGATGGTAATTCCTTTATTTAATCCGGATAACTCCCCATCCGTAACAACCGCTACGGTATCTGCAAGTCCGGCCCCGCTCAATGCAGCCATAAAACTGCAGGCAAATACAGTACCCGGACCGCCAACGGGTCCCATCATGCGCAGCACCACAATATCTCCCTTTACAATATTTCCTTTTGCCAGTTCCTGCATTGCCAGGTCTTCCTCTTCATATACCCTGGCAGGTCCCTTAAAAATACGGTTTGTGCCATCAATTCCGGAAAGTTTAACGATCGCTCCGGAGGGCGCCACATTGCCCCTGATAATGGTTAGCCCCGGTTCCTTACGGAACGGATTTTCGATGGTACGGATAATTGCTTCATTGATGGCAACTTCTTCCTTTAGTACAGCAGCAAGGGTAACTCCCTGAACAGTTTGCACGCCGGTATTCAAGTGCTCCTTTAACCGGTGCAACACCGCATGGGTTCCTCCGGCCTGGTCCAGGTCTTCAATTCTGTCAGGGCCATTGGGCCTGATTTGCGTAATCAGGGGAAAATGATTGGATTCGGTTTCAAACATTTTCACCATATCAAGGTCCAGGTCCGCTTCCACGGCAATCGCAGACAAATGCCTTACAGTGTTTACGGAACAGCCGATGGATATGGCCACCCTAACGGCATTCTGAAAAGCCGCTTCGGTGAGAATATCCCTTGGGCGGATATTTTTTTCTACCAGTTCCAGTATTTGATGCCCCGCCGCGTTTACAATTTCCTTCAACCTTTCACTCCCCGCTCTCACCGGAGTTGTTTTGGGAAGCGCCATTCCCAATGCTTCTGCCATGCAATGCATGGAATTGGCTGTTGCAAGTCCGGCACATACACCCGGCCCCTGTATGGCGCAACGGGTCCAGTTTTTCATATCATCCAGCGACATCTTTCCGGTTAACAGGGTACCGATACCCTTGTATACTTCTTCAATGTCCACGCTTCTTCCATTGCAGTTACCCCCCAACTGGTACCCGCAGGGCACAACGATCGCAGGTATGTTTAACCGGGCTGCCGCCATCAGGTGGGCCGGGGTTGTTTTATCACAGGAAGAAAGCAGGATCATGCCATCCAGCACCGCTCCTTCTATCATCACTTCAATGTCGTTCACCATCAGATCGCGCGTGGGCATCAGGTAGCGGGCTTTCTTGCCGGCAGAAGTCACAAAATCTGAAGGCGCAATGGTATTTACTTCAAAAGCCAGTCCGCCAGCCGCTTTTATGGCGTCCTGTGCCAGTTTTGAAAATTCATCCAGGTGCTGGTAACAAATGGATAAGCCCGAAGATGAATTGACAACAGCAATCTTGGGTTTGTCAAAATCCTGTTCGTTGATTCCCATCGCAATCCATTGCGCTCTTCTGACGGCCCAGCGCGTGCTCCCTTCTTCAAAATTGCTTCTCAGTTTACTGTTCATACGTATTTTTTAAATGATGCTGTTTCATCCATTCCTTTACCATCATCCCGTTCAGGTCGTTTGCCGTAATATTTTCATGCAGCATCAGCCCGCAGGCTGCACCAACGGCATAGCCCATTCCAAAGCACTGTGCAGTAACCCTGGCAGAAGCCAGCGCTTCATGTTCGGCAGACATACACCTGCCTGCCACCAACAGGTTGATGGCATTTTGGGGAATCAGTGTTTCAAAAGGAATATCGTAGTAGTCATTATCCAAACAATGAATTTTAACCTCTCCCGCACTGTGCAATTCTATGGGCCATGCAGAAAAAGTAACCGCATGTCTGCTCTTCCCCGCATTCACCACATCTTCATTCATCAGCCGGGCTTTTCCTACAATTGAACGGGTTTGCCGGATCCCTACCTGTACACCGGTATCACACATATATGCATGGCGAAAAGCGCTTACCTGTTCCGTCAGAAACCTTGCGTATTCGCGCGCCTGCTTCCTTCCGGCGATTTCTGCAAAAGTCATTTCAGCAGAAACGGTACCCAATGGAATGTTTCCGTTATCGTAGGTTATCCTGGTCATGTTGCAAAGCACTTCTCCGGAATTGGGCAAAGGAAATATGTAAACATGATGCCTTGGCAAACGATACTTTCCGGAACGATCCGCCTCCGCAATCATGCTATTCAGTTCCGAAGGATCCAATGCCATAAATGCAGAAAGATCCACATTCCCCATTTTGAAAATCATGGTGGGCGATTGCACCAACCCGTTGTTGCCTAAATAAGTGGTGCCGGAAACGCTGTGTACCACTTCCGCATCACCGGAAGCATCCACAACGAATCCGGGCTCCACCGCAAACTGCCCTTCCTGCCCCTTTAATAAAAGAGAAGTAATGCTTCCCGCGGGATCAGTAAAGGCTTTTAAAAAATGTGTATGATAAAGAATCGTACATCGATTGGCAACGAGCAGGTCATCTGCCGTTTCTTTCCATTTCAGGCTATCATGAGGAACCAGCGCAGTATTGCCGAATTTAACCGGTTTTGAAACACCGCCTCTTGCCTGTAGCAATTGGTAAAACTCATCTGCAAAGCCAAAAACAATTTGCTCCGGGTTCTTGCCACTGCTGAACAATCCGCAGATGGTTCCGCTAAGCCCGGCAACGGTAGCACCTCCGCTAAAACCATATTTTTCTACCAGCAAAACAGAAAGCCCCAACCGGGCTGCAGCGATCGAGGCAGCCACTCCTGATGGACCCGCGCCAATGATGCATACATCCGGCCGGTACCGTACAGGTACTTCATAAGCGCCTATCTGCAGCAAGGGTGTCATGCAAAGAAAGCGCTTTTGGGAACCAGTGATAAATATTCCATATTACAGATATGCCGGGGTGTTTTTCCTGCAAGCGTATCCAGTACCGCCTGTGCGGCAGCAACAGCAATCCGTTCATTGGACTCTTTGGTTGAGCCCGCAACATGCGGGGAAAGAATAATATTCGAAAATTCAAGCAGGGGGCTGCCTGCCGGTAACGGTTCTTCACTGAATACATCCAGCGCGGCGCCTGCAATCCTCTTTTCCTTCAACGCATGTACCAGGTCATCTTCATCAATCAGATCTCCCCTGGAGGTATTGATGAGGTATGCGCCGGGCTTCATCAGTTGTAAATATTTACGGTTGATGAGTTTTTGGGTAAGCGGTGTAGACGGGCAATGCAAACTCACAAAGTCTGATTCTTTAAAAAGCGCTTCCAGGTCATCCGTCATTTCCACGCCCTCACCAGCCTTGATAACAAAGGGATCATATGCCGTAACCCGCATTCCCAGCGATACACAGAACCGGGCTGTTGCAAAGCCAATATTTCCATACCCGATAATGCCGATTTTTTTGTTTTTAATATCTACCTGGCTGGCAGAAAAACGCTCTTTCCAGTTTTGGGTTCTTACAGCATGATCCATGATCATGATCTGCTTGGCAAAAGCCAGGATCATGGCTACAGCGTGTTCGGCAACTGTTTCGTCGTTGGTGCCGGGCGTATTGCAAACATAGATCCCCCGTTCTCCGGCGCATTGCAGATCTACATTGTCCACTCCGATCCCGGTCCTTACGATAGCTTTTAAACGGGCTCCATCCCTGATTACGTCACTGTCAAAAATGGTCGTTGCTCTTAATATAGCGGCATCGGCATCTTTTATTAAAGCCCGGGCTGTTTCTTTCCGGGTATCAGGGGCAATAACAACCCGCACTTTCCCCTCCAGCATTTCCATTCCCTTTGGATTAATCGGTTCCGAAATGAAAACTTTTGGCAATTCCTTCATAGTGAATATTTAATCTTTTAGTGAATGGTTCAATGCACCAAATAATGCACTAAAATCCAGTTCGCCCTTACCTGCCGCAACCAGGGCGTCCATCTCGGCGGAGAGCAGTTGTGTACCGGGCAGGGAAAGGGACCGTTCTGCAGCAGCGCTTTTTGCAATACGCAAATCCTTGCTGTAGAGTTTTAATTTAAATCCCGGGGCAAAGTCTTTGCGGACGATTTTATCGCCTGTTATCAACAGCACCCTGCTCTCAGCAAAACCTCCGGACAAAGCATCCCGCACTTTGGCCATATCGATGCCGGCGCTTTCAGCAAGGGCAAACGCTTCTATCACCCCCTGTGTGGTTAATGCTGTGGCAATCTGGCTGCAAGACTTGGTAATCTGCCCTGCACCAATTTTTCCCATGTAACTGATCTTTTTCCCGATTGCCTGGAAAACAGGCAAAGCAAGTTCAAATGATTCCCGCTCCCCGCCAACCATAATGGAGAGAGAACCCTGCTCAGCGCCAACCTGTCCTCCCGAAACCGGTGCATCCAGCGTATCCGCGCCGATTGCCCTGAACTGTTCATGAATAGCTGCTTCCGTAGCGGCATCAATTGTAGACATATCAATCAGTAATTTACCGGCAGAGATTCCCTCCAGCAGACCGTTATGTCCAAGGGCTACTTCTTTTACCTGCGGCGAATCCGGAAGGATAGTAATGATGATTTCAGTTTGGCCGGCCAGTTCTTTGGGAGACCCGCAAACAATGGCGCCCTGCGCTTTTACTGCCTCCAGGGCATTCTCATTAACATCAAAAACATATAGCGCATACCCGGCTTTCAGCAGGTTCATCGCCATCGGCTTTCCCATAATACCCAATCCAACCAATCCTATTTTCTTTGTCACAACATTTCATTTTTTCGCTTAACAATCCGGTGATTTATAACTGCGCTTTTGTCTTGATCATTGCTGCAGCGGTCTGGCTGGCCCCCTTGCTCAGGAAACCCGCATCCGTACCACAGGCAAAAAACTGTATACCCATTGCATAATACCTGGCAAGGTCTGCCGGGTCGGACAACAGTATACCAACATGTTTTCCTGCTTTAACAGCTGCGTTAGTAATCCTGCTTACTGCTGCTATAAAATCCGGGTGGCCCGTCTGGCCAAAGATGCCCAATGCCATGGAAAGGTCCGATGGCCCGATGAACAAAACATCCACTCCCTCAATGCCGGCAATCTCATCCAGGTGGTTCAACGACTCGATGGTTTCAATCTGGATGACCCCGAGTAATTCATCAGGAGCATTTGTTCTGTATTGATCAAAGGTTTCACCATAATTGGCGGCCCGGATCATTTTTGCCACACCACGTATTCCGGCCGGGGAATATTGCATGGCCTTAACAACAAGGGCCGCTTCTTCTGCATTGTCGATCCTCGGGCACATAATCCCGTCTGCGCCCATATCCAGTACTTTATGAATTCGTTGCCGCTGATAACTTTCCACACGAACAATGGCAGAAACGCCGCTCCCCTTTAAACCCATCAACTGATTGGCAACATCCCCTTCCGTACCCAATCCATGCTCGAGATCTATAATGACCCAGTCGAAACCGGCACCCGAAATAATTTCGGCTGCAACCGCATTGCCCAAACTCAGGAAAGTCCCGATCAATATTTCACCTTTTTGCAATCTTTTTTTTATGCCATTCATGTTTGTGACAAAGTTTGTATGAAGAAGTTTTATGTAATCAACCGATTCGTAATAACTGGAGCAGAACATCATCCCCAAAACCATACTCCTGCAACTGAATATCAATTAGCAAATAAACTTATACTTGCCTTAAACAGCCGCTTCATTATTTGCAAAAATGAATACAATATTTGCCTTAGGGAATCTCCCCTTTTTTTGATTTGATTTTTCTCTGAAAAAAATATTACATTGAGATGCCACCAACGACTGCTGCATTATTATGAAGCCTATACTCATTAGAAATAGTTCTTCGCCCAACCACTCATTTACCATTGAAGAGCGAATCAGCCCGTATTTCAGCATGCCTTATCATTTCCATAAGGAATACGAACTAACTGCAATACTAAAGGGCTGCGGTTCAAGATTTGTCGGCAATAATATCAGCAGCTTCGAAAACACCGACATGGTACTGATTGGGAAAAACCTTCCGCACCACTGGCACAACGATAAAGACACACCACAACCCGAAGATGCCGTAAAAGCAATCATCCTGAAATTCGATTCCGACTTCAACGGCGTCCGTTTATTTGATCTGCCTGAAAATTATCAGATCCAAAAAATACTGGACAAGGCAGCCAATGGATTGAGAATTTTCGGAGACACTTTCGGCAAGCTGGTTAAGATGATGGAAAACCTGTTAAAAGCAAATGGTCCCGAAAGGATCTCCTTACTGCTGAATATTCTTCAGGAAATTGCCGTTTCCGAGCACACCGAGGTATTATCCAACGATGGCTATGTTCCCAAAAACAAAGACCATGAAAACGACCGCATGAACAGGGTTTATGAATACATTACCGCCAACTACCTGGGAAACATCAGCCTCACCGAAGCTGCATCTGTGGCCTGTATGAATGAGGCTGCATTTTGTAAATACTTCAAAAAAAGATACAATAAAACATTCATCCAGGTGGTCAATGAAATCCGGATCAGTTACGCCTGCAGGGAATTAATGAACGACAATACCAACATTACGGAAATATGTTACCAGAGCGGGTTCAACACCTTCTCCAACTTCACCAAAACATTCAAGAAGGTAACAGGAACAAGCCCCCGCGACTACAAAACGAAGATCATCAAACTGGGAAACTAGCGGAACGTTTTGTACAACTCACTGCCCGCCAGCAGGAATGCGCCGGTACCATAGGTTTCTGAATCGTCAAATTTTACATTGGTGGGAGAATCCCCTACTTCCTGTACATAACCCAGTTTTCCACTCGCATGAACGGATTCTTTCAGCGCCGCCCAACCCCGCCTGATCACCGGCATAAATTCACTGCGTGGCAACAGGCCATTGTTCACGCCCCAGGCAAGGGCATATACATAAAAGCCGGTACCACTGGATTCTTTCTGCGGGTAATTCTCTGCATCAAGCAGGCTTTGACTCCAGAAACCATTTTCCCGCTGAATCCGTTTGAGCTTGTAACTCATTTCTTTAAACTGCTGTTCAAAAAAAGAGCGGTCAGCATCATTCTTAGGCAGGTATTGCATGACCCGCGCCAATCCCGCCAACACCCAGCCATTACCTCTGGACCAGAATATTTTCTGACCATTGGCCGATTGCATGGAAAAAAAACGGTCGTCTCTGAAGAAAAGGCTATCACCGGGAGAATAGAGATAACCCGAAGTGCGCTTCCACTCCTGAACCATAAAATTTTTATACCTGGGTTCATTGAAGATGGCTGCCATCCGGGCATAGGCAGGCGGAGCCATAAACAAAGCATCACACCAGGACCACCACTCCCACCAATATTTGTTCTTATCGAATGTAATATCGGGCGCTAACTCCCTTCGCATCGGCGCATCCATTACAAACCTCGACTTATCTGTAACAGATTGATTCCTGTTGATCTCATAGAGTTCAAGAAAAGCCTGGGAAATGGCCAATACATTCGCATCGTACGGTCTGGCGATGGGCTCCCAGTTTACCTTCTTCCCCATTTCTTCAACGGCCTGCAGGTATTTTCTATCGGAAGAAGTGTTATACAAAGCCATCAATCCGATATAAAAGGGGCCGTATTCCCATGAGTTCAATTCTTTACCGGTGGGATTGGCCAGTTGCCAGTCCGCCACTTTTTTCATGAAGGGCAATATTTCCTCCTTCCGGATATCCATTTGAGCCGGCTTCTTTTGTTGGGCAGTTGCTTCCTGGTGCAACAAAACCAGGAGTAACCAATAAAAAAAAGTTTTACGCATTGTATTGATTTGAATGAGTTAAATGATCGGTTGATCGCTTAGCAGGCCTACGCTTGCAGGATGTTTACCATTGCCCGCACTTCCCCCGCATCCGCAATGTATACGTTACCATAATCATTTACTTCCGGGTTCACATAAGTGACCGGGTTAGGCGCCATCACCCTGGCGGAAGAATGATATTCGCTCGCGCCACAGGTGGCTTTCAGTTTTGCCAGGTTTACCGATTTTACACCTGCTCCCGGCATAATAGAAATCCTGCTGCCTGCCACACGTACCAGTTCTCCCAGTAATTCAGCGGCGTCGGGCGCAGCCGTTTTCAAACCGGAAGTCAGCACGCGTTCGCAGCCACATTCAATAATATCTTCAAGCGCTTTATAAGGATCCGGGGCGCAATCAAATACCCTGTTACAGGTTACCCCCATTGGCCCGGCCCACTCAACAATACGCTTGAACCGTTCTTTGTCGATGGTTGCATCCATCAATTGCACACCAACAGAAATACCGTCGCAACCCAGCTCCCGGCAGATCAACACATCCTGTTTAAGAATTTCAAATTCTTCTTCCGTATAAAAATAGTTGCCGGATCTTGGCCTGATGATGGGATATAACTTTATGGCGACCTTTTCCCTAACCCGCTTAATGGTTCCATAACTGGGAGTGGTACCCCCTTCTATCGGGTTGTCACATAATTCTGCCCTGTAAGCCCCCTCTCTTTCTGCTATGATGCAGGAGTCTATATGAAATGCACACACTTCCAGTTTTGCCTGATTGTTCATTTTCCCTGAATTGATTGATTTATTGATAATAACTATTCGCTTTAAATATCTGTTCGGTACGATCGCTCTTAACGGCATAGGTAAAGCCAGGTTGTATGCTGTAACCCCCGTATGCTCCGTTCCTGGACAAAGCCAGAAAGCCAACCTGAATGGTCTTGCACTTTTCCGGATTAATTTTGATCAGGCGCTCCACCGTTTTTTTACAGGCCATATCCGGCGCAAGGCCCGAACGCATATATTCCACCACCAGGTGAGACCCCACAATCCGCATCACTTCTTCTCCCACTCCGGAAGAAGTTGCCGCACCCGCTTCATTATCTACATACAAACCGGCGCCAATGATCGGAGAATCGCCCACCCTTCCATGAATTTTATACGCAAGCCCACTGGTAGTGCAAGCTCCACTCAGGTTACCTGCGGCATCCAATGCCAGCATTCCGATTGTATCGTGATTTTCGGGACCTCCGGGCATGGGGTCATCTTCCCTGGAATACAACCTGTTTTCAATATTTTTTTCAGGGATGTAACGGGCTTTCTTCATCCACTCCTTCCAGTCATTTTCACTGGCCGGAGTAAGCAGGTTCATTTTTGTAAACCCATTGGCCAACGCAAATTGCAATGCACCTTCTCCTGCCAGTGCAATATGCGGCGTCTTTTCCATGATCATTCTTGCAACGGAAATCGGATGCATGATATGTTCCAGGCACATAACAGAACCGCAATTATGGTTTTCATCCATGATACTTGCATCCAGCGTAACAAAACCATCCCTGTCGGGTAATCCGCCATAGCCAACTGTTTGAACAGAAGGATCCGCCTCCGCGATTTTTACGCCGGCTTCTACTGCATCCAGCGCCCTGCCACCATTGCCCAGCACATTCCACGCGCCTGCATTCGCCACTTTCCCAAAATCCCAGGTAGATACCACAATAGGATTGTTCTTTGCAGGAACAGGTGTTCTGTCTCTTGCGCCAAGCCGCTTGCCTGCGCCAACCATTACGGAGGTAAGGGCTGCTGATTTTAGAAAATTTCTTCTTGAAAACATGATTAACTGAGTTGATTAGTGTACGGTTACCCGTATCGGATATTTTAATTGCTGCTGATATTGCCGTAAATGTTTGAACCATTCGTCGGCGGATGTAAAACGACCGGCCTTATCCCAGGCTGCTCCGCGATAATACACAACCGGCACCCCGGATTTCGCTTCCAGCATGGTGAGCAACTGGCCGTTGCGGCTCATCATATTTTTTACAGGTTGCAGAAACACGCAGCCAACCCCGGTGGTTCCGTTCAGGGAGTCTTTGGGTTCCCAATAACCCGCCAGCCCTTCCTGCTCGTTGAGCCAGCTCACACCCGGCTGCGCTCTCTTAACAATTCCAACCACTACCGGCAAAGCCTGATGCTCATCGAAGAAGTAGGCCGATTCCACTTTATGCAACTGGGCGCCGGCATCTATGGAAAAGGTTTTGACTGCTTTCACTTTTTTAGAACCCACGTTCCAAGTATCGAATTCCAGTTGAAAAGTAGACCGCAGTGGCCCGTTGTCCAGTATCTTCCAATTGCGGTAATTGTGTGAATACCAGATAGAATCTTCCAGGTATGGTGCAATATTCCCCGCCCCTAATGAAAAACCAACGTGATAATAATCCATCCCGTCTCCGTGATCATTGTGATAATCTCCTTTTTGATAGCGATTGTCTAATACCAGCTCCCGGGTCCTTTTTACCCAAACATCCAATCCATACGCATCTTCCACTGTATTTTCAAGCGCCTTGCCATAGGCCCGGAAAGCGATCCGGTCATTCTCCCAGGCAAAATCATCTTTTCGTTCAGGCACATACCTGCAATAGGTTTTAACGGGGAAAGACAGCGGTTTTGCTTTTTTGATCTGAAGTTCAAGACGGGACTTCGCCTCCATACTTACCTGTAACAGCAGGTTTTGAACCGTTGGATGACCATTGTATTCCAACTGATAAGGAACCTGTTTTTTTGAAGCCGTATGGATAACCGCAAAATACGCAGTATCAATATCCGGATATGCCGACAAGATGGTTTTCCATGGTATTGAAATCACCTCTTCCGACCTTTGTATCGCAGCCGGGTTATCTAATTGAATACGGGCCTGGCCCGCAACCAGGAGCGGAAGTGTAAATAAAATCCAAAACAGGCAGAGGCAATATTTTTTCATATGTGGAAATAAAGTATTTATGATTCTTCTAAAGACCCCGTTCCTTCAACGGAGTAAAAAATTCGAACACCTGCGCTCCTTTCAATTCTTTCTGATCAATCACCGTCAGGGACAATTGATACAGTTTTTTGCCCCATGATCTGATCAGCTTATCATCACCCATTAGCTTCTCTTCCACCCGGGCAAACATTTTTCCGGGTGCATATTTCAACAGCAGCAATTGGCGGCCGTCTGTATGATAAAAACCAATTTCGCCGGCCTTGTGCTGCACTATTTTGCAAATACTCAGGAAATTCATTTTTAACTCCCCGTTTCTTTTTTCAAGCTGATACTTGTCTGAAAGCCGTATTTTTTGTTTGTACTGATCAAACTGGAAAGTTCTTTCCCAACCCGTTACCGTTGCCGACGGAGGATAAGCTGCTGCCATATCCAAACGGAGTTGTACACCTTCCCGACCTTCCTGCAAGTGGAATGCCGTTGCCCCAAACGCCGGGCCATTCTGCTGTGCAACGCCGTTGATGACCGGGCAGTTGTGCCATTGAGACTGCATATTCCATAATTCGTAACGTCGGTCGCTGAATGTTTGAGCAGTGTAAGTACCCACTCCTGCGTCAATAATGACGGGCAACCCGTTTGCATAGATGATGAAGTTTCCTACATCATTGTGGTTGTGACTTTCCCCGTTATGGCCGCCCTGCACTGCCAGGAACAACCCGGAGGTTGATCCGGAATCGGACCTCGCCGTCATTACCTGCAAATCGGGCAGGTAGGAAACAGCAGGAAGAACCGCCCGGGGAGCGATTGCACTTAACGGCTTGTACACATCGGCTGAGGAAAGAAATTCAACAACACTGTTTGCGGGCAATGTTTTTTGATTCAGCGCAAAAAGATAAGCGGCAAACTGCTTCAGTAAATCATCTCCGAACATTGCACCAAACCGGTATATACTCTCCGGGCTGGGGATTGTTTGTGGCGTTGCGTCTGCAAAGTTCACAAAATAGTCTCCGGCTATATGCATTTTATAAATATAGCTGCCAATGCGATGTAATAATTGATTAGACGACCAGGTTAATCTGCCTTCGGAAACGGAGGTAGCCAGTTGCAGCAGCCGGATCAGCTTCCCTCCAGCAATGTTCCAGTAAGAAGGGCCTTCATCACAACCTCCGTCTTCCGGGTACTGATTCACAAAATAATCCGCACTGCGGAACAGTTTTCGCATGAACGCCATGCCCGTTTCCGGGTCGGTTTCGGTCAGCAATGCGATATGCAATACATTGGTATTGATCCACGCATTCCAGTTATTGACCGGTTTTCCGCTGAACCCCATCCACCAGTAATCATCGCGTTGCAAATACGGTTCAAGAATTCTTTTGCGCAACTCGAATACTATCCGCTTATTGATCATGGGCGAATAGGCCTGTAGCTGATCGTTCAGCATATGCCTGATTACCGCCAGCATTACACCGGTTTCTGCGCTGACCAGCCCGATCACCTGTTCTTCCGGATCCGGCAAATCCGGCCCGGCTTTCTGTATGGCTACGATCGCCGGTATTTCCCAGGTGCTTTCTTCAAGCGTTGCCCACAACCCATTTACCAGTTGTGGCAGATATTTCTCATCTCCGGATATAAGCGCCCCGATAGCGAGGTTATTAAGGTATTCCCGTCTTTCATTCAGCTTCTGCTCAAACCTGACCCTTTCACCATTTTGCTTAAACTCCAGGAAGCCGGAAGCAGGCAGCGCAGGCCATCCAAATAAAAGCGCCTTATCGGCTTTACCGATAAAGACTGCTTTTATTGAATCAGGGAGTTGATGAATTTTGTTCGTATAGTGCTCCTTCTCCTGCGCCTGCCAGTTTACCAACTGCCTGCCGGTGAATCGAAACCCCGAAGCGGTCAATGCATCAGACAGGTAGTTTCTATGCTGCACATGCTGCTGACAGAAGCTGTTGCTGCAAAACAAAACCGCACATAAAAACACAGTAAAGAACCCAACAGCAAAACGATAACACTTTCCCATGTTTTAAAATATTTCCAATCTTCCGGTAAGATACTTAATTCAGCCGCATCTGTCAAAGGTTACCAGTTTGGATTCTGGGCCAGTTTCCCGTTGAGCGCAATTTCCTGTGTAGGCAGGGCCCACAGATAATCCCTTGAAGGATTGAACTTACGGAAAGAAGCGGCTTCCAGCAGTACATAGCCGTTCAACAGGTTCGGAGAAGCGCCGGAAGGATTCTCTGCCGCAAAATATTTCCGTCCTAAAATGGCGTTTGGCAATACCGTTTCGGCTGTTTTCCAACGCAGCAGATCCCAATACGCATGTCCTTCAAATGCCAGCTCAACAGTTCTTTCCCTCCTGATCTCAGCGCGCATATCCAGCCCGTTTGCGCTTACAAATCCATTGGTTAACAGCGGCAGCTTATTGATATCACTTCCGGTTGCACGGTTTCGAAGGAGGTTAATGGTGAGATTCAGATCAGCATCACTGATATTTCCGTTCAGCTCATACTTAGCTTCGGCATTGATCAGCAGCACTTCCGCATATCTTAAAATATTAAAATTGATAAAACTGATATTTGCCGTCCAGTCGCTTACAACCCAATATTTCCGGTACCGGTAGCTGATCCCTGCAACATAAGGGATCAAACCTCCGATGGAAGGCGTAATCAATGTTCTGTTATGCACAGACATGCTCAACCGGGGATCCCTGTTCTCAAATTCAGTCAGCGAACTGGTTTGATTATTGGATGAATCGAAGGCAGATTTACCCTGGGGCAATCCGTCTTTATAAAGGTAGCTGTCGATCATGGCCCTTGTGGGGGCGATATTGGCCTGATCGAGATATTGTCTTCCAAAATTGTGAGAGGCAATATTATTGGTTTGATTCTGGCCGTATAGTTTTACCAGGATATTTTCCTTGTTGGTTGCAAAAGTATAATTCACCTGTGGCCCGTTGACCGATTGTATCGGGTTACCATTTGCACCACCATCGTACTGAAATGCATAATAGTAACTGTCCGCACCCTGGGTTGTATACAATCTGTGCCTTGCTTCTGTCATCACGGTATTGCTTGCAGCAACGGCAGCCTGTAAATTGGTGTTGGCAGTAGCCAGGTTACGAAACTTATCCCAGGTACCTTCAAACAAGGCAACCCTCGCTTTGAACGACAAAGCTGCAGAACGGGTAATGCGGCCATAATCTGCCGCGGCCAGTGCATCCGGCTGCGGGCAATTGGCAGCCGCGAAGTCTAAGTCTGCATAAACACTGTCAATAACAGTTTGTCTTGGCGCACGTGTTGTATAAAGCAGGGAATCAGTTAAGGTAAGTGTTCGGTTGATGTATGGCACATCTCCAAATCTTTTCACCAGTTCAAAATAAGCCATGCCTCTGAAAAAACGGGCCTCACCCATATACCGGTTAATGGTGGCAGCATCTCCTGTAACTCCTTTGGATTTCTCCAGGATATTATTAGCAGCCCGGATGAGCTTGTAATAATTATTCCATTCATTGGATGTGGCCGGAGCAATACTGGATCCATCTCCAAAACCTACTGAGCGGGAGCCAAAGGTTTTATCGGAATAGTTGTCCTGTAACGGTGTAGGATAACCGGTAGGGTCATCGCCCCCAAGTCCGCCCAGGAAAGTATAGAGGTAATTGCAGGCCTGACTCAGATCTGAAGTTGTTTTCCAGAAATTATCATCAGCGAGCTGAGACTCAGGTGAGAGATTCAGGTCTTTCTTACATCCCGGCAACCCAAGCATTAGAGCCGGCAGGAAGCAAAGTAACCCTTTGAAAAAATATTTTCGTATCATGGTCTGGTATTTATTGTTAATGTGCTTGAATTAAAAGGTAACATTCACCCCAAATGCATATGTGCTGAAATAGGGGTAGGTATAAGCGGCATTATTGGGACTTTCGGGGTCGAAATATTTATACCACATTTTGGTAGATGTAAAAATATCCTGTGCGGTAAAGAACACCCTTAGCTTCTGTATTTTAGCCTTGCTCAGTAATTGGGCAGGTATGGTATACCCTACCTGAAGATTTTTCAGGCGGATATAGGCTCCGTTCTGTACAAAAGCGCTGTTGATGCGGGTATTGGTTCCCCCTCCGGCAATCGGCCTTGGAAAGAGTGCATTCCTGTTATCTTCTGTCCAGTAGTTACCGATATAGTTATCCAGCGGATAACGCCAGCTTTGTACATATGGCAGCGCCTGTGTAGGATAGATGATGATATTCCTTTTACCGGTTCCCTGTAAGAAAACGGAAATATCAAATCCTTTCCATTGAGCGCCAAGATTAATCCCGAAGTTATATCGCGGAGAAGCATTGCCCAGGTAAACAAGGTCCCCATGATTGCCCGGTGTACCTGTGCCTCCATTGATCACTCCATCCCCATTCACATCTTCATATTTGATATCACCAGGTCCCTGATTGGTGGCACCAAACTGCTTGGGACTGGAAGTTACTTCGGCTGCGGATTGGAAATAGCCCAACGCCCTGTAACCATAAATGGAATTGATCGGCATACCCGGCAGCGCCTGGTTCAGGCCTTCTGAGTATACCACATTACCGAGGTACCTGGTGATTTTATTCTGATTATCGCTCAGGTTAAATCCGATCGTATAGGTCACTTTACCGATCTGGTCTCTCCAATTCAGGTCCAGGTCCCAACCCGTTGTTTGCATTGCAGCCGCATTGGCGGTGCTTGGAACAACACCCAGAACAGCCGGCAGATTTACCGGAATCAGCATATTATCATTCACCCTTTCATAAAAATCAATGCTACCGGTCAATTTGCTCCTGAGCAGGCTGAAATCCAAACCGATGTTTTTGGTGGTTACGGTTTCCCATCCAAGTCCTTCAGAGGGTAATCCTCTCTGGTAGATATAAGTGGTAGCCGCATTATTGAAAGGATATACCCCGTTAACAAGTGTAGCTGTGGAGAGGTAGTTGTTCTGGTACAGTTCACCCAATTGGGCATTGCCCAGTTTACCCCATGATGCCCTCAGTTTTAATTCGTTGACAAACTTTATTTTTTCAAACCATTTTTCCTGAGAAATACGCCATGCAGCAGAGAACGCAGGGAAGGTCTGGCTGCGGTGTCCCGGAGCCAGGCGTGAACTTGCATCGTTACGCACAGTAAACTCCAGGAAGTATTTATTCTTAAAATCATAATTCACCCTTCCGAAATAAGACTCCCATGCATTTGCCTGGAGATTATCCGACAACGCAGTCACCGGCAATGTGGCATTGGTAGTATAATTGGTAGTGGGCAGGTTATTATTGACCAGGTTGGTAAGCGTGCTGTTCGTTCTGTTATAGTTATAATATTGGTACTGATAACCACCCAATACATGAAAATTGTGCTCCTTTACAGACATCCCGTAATCCGCCAGGAAATTGGTGGTATAAGAGGTCTGAGTTGTGCGGTACTTATTGATAGAATTGGATTTGTTCACCCAGGAATTCTGCAGGAAAGAACTGGTAGCTTTTGAATACGAATACAGGGGAACGGTTTTGAAAAACATATCCTGGTTATGCTGCTCAAAATGAGGGCTATAATTCGCTGAAAGCACCAATCCTTTCACCAGATCGGCCGCTTTCAAGGTAAACACGGCATCCAGTACATTTTGGTTGGTATTGTTATACCCGCCGTCTTTTAAAGTGGCATAGGTATTAACCCCGGACAAATATTGCGTTTCGTTGCTGCCCGGAACGAAAATTGGTGTAATAGGTCTCAGGTTGAAAATATTGTACAATAAACCATAGTCGCCGGTGAGCGTTCCTGCAGCAGCTTCTACTTTATTCTGCGTGAAAGACAACCTGGTATCCAGGCTCAGCACCCTGTTAAATCTGGTAGACACATTGAACCTGGCGTTGTAACGCTTATTGCCATCCGGACCTACCTTGAACATACCATTATTGTCGTTGTAACCCAGACCTATAAAGTACTTTGTATTTTCATTTCCTCCGTTGATATTGAGGTTATGGGCACCCGTACTGAAATGATCTTTCACCGTCATTTTAACATAATCCATTTCACCATAAAAGAACACATTGGTAGGATCGTTGGGAACAAACGTAACAGAAGGGTCTCTGAACATTTCGATTTGCGCATCGGTATAAGACGGCGCACCACCGTTGTTCTTATTGGCCAGGTTCTGCAATGCTGCGCTGATGTGATACGGAACAGTTTTGGGAAGACTCAATGGTTGCTTTACCTGGTACATGCCCGTGTAGTTAACCGTTACTTTACCCGCCTTACCGCTTTTGGTAGTCACCAGTAAAACGCCGTTAGACGCTTTGGCGCCATAAATAGCAGAGGCAGAAGCATCTTTTAAGACGGAAATAGATTCAATATCATCGGGGTTCAGCAAAGTAAGATTGGCATACTCTACCCCATCCACAATCAGCAGGGGGTTATTGGTTCCGTTTAAGGAAGAGATCCCTCTTACATTGATATTCCACCCTTCATAACCGGGCTGTCCGCTGGAACGCGTTACAACCAGGCCGGGTGAAAGACCCTGCAATGCCTGCACAGCATTGGTTACCGGCCTGTTTTCGAGCGCTTTCTTACCAATAACAGATACAGACCCGGACAGATTCACTTTTTTCTGGGTAGCGTATCCCACAACAACTATATCAGACAATACATTGTCTGCGCTTTTCTCCATTTTAACCGACAGGTACTCACCGCTTACTTTCCTGGTAACGGTAATATAGCCGATAAAAGAAAATTCAATTGTAGCGCCTTGTTGCGCCTGTAGCGAATATTCTCCGTTTGTGTTGGTGCTGGTTCCTTTAGCAGTACCGGTAACAAGTACAGATACCCCAGCCAGAGGACGATCATTTTCATCTGTTACTTTTCCGCTGATCGATTGCGCATAGGTAATGCCGAAAAGGCATACCCCGCAAAACAGCAGCAGTAGTTTTTTAAATAATTGATTTTGAATCATGGCCTTTTTTATGGTTTTATATGTTTGAGAGAATGTTTGGCTATGGCAATTTCTATGGTGCAATCACAATACACCCTTTGTTCTTAATAGTCAGATCACAATCGTTTCAGCAGCAATCATTCAGGCATAACAGACAATGATTAAATGATTACGCTACCAAAAATAGATACTGCTCCAACGCAGATCAACGCCAAAATTTGCTAAATGAAGTAAAATATTTGCCTCCTTTTTTAATTGGAAATAATTCAGAAACAAACGGTGATTAAACTTGCCCGTATTGTTTTTCTTAATTAGTATTGTGTGTAGAAAATGCAATCACAACAAGCATTACCGGCAAAACAGACCTCGCCTTATCCCTTTTAAACAGGAGGATGCCGGCCATTGGACCACACTTATTTCAGCGCTATTTGCAGAACATTGATTATCGCATCAGCACCTGATCGTGTACAAAATACATATATAGTAAATCTAAAAATAACATCAAATGTTTCGTGAAAACAAAAGGCTTGGAGTAGACATTGGGGGAAGCCATGCATCCTTTAGTGTGGTAAACATCAACCAGAAAGATACAGCGCCATTGGCCGTAAGAAGAATAGAGATCAACAGCTTTGCAAGTGCCGCTGAAATATTAAAATCCATTTCAGCCGGCATGCGTGAAGTATTCAATGATAATCCGGAGATCAGCGCGGTGGGAATAGCTTTCCCCGGGCCATTCAACTATACAGAAGGGATTAGCGCTGTTACCGGTGTAGGCGGAAAATTCAGCGCCACATTCGGCATTCATGTAAAGCAGGCATTAAAAGACCTGACCGGCCAGCATCAACTGCCATTTAGTTTCTTCAACGATGCGCATTGTTTTGCTACCGGCGCATACAACCGTCACGGGTTACAAAGTAAGCGGACGGTATTGCTTACATTGGGAACAGGATTGGGCGCTGCTTTTATAAAAGACGGCATACTGCTGGACCGGGATGAATCCATTCCCGCTTCAGGTTGCTTTTATGACCAGGATTACTTGTCTGGCAAGGCCGAGGATTATATTTCCACCCGATGGTTCCTGCAGGAATACCATACCCGCACAGGAGAAACCGTTTCATCGGTAAAAGAGTTGGCAGGGATCAGCTCCCCTGTTTCACAGGCCATTTTCCAACAGTTTGGAACCAACCTTGGCCGGTTTCTGCTGCCCTGGCTAAAGCAATTTAATTGCGAAGAACTTTTTATCGGGGGAAATATTACAGGTGCTGCCGATCTTTTCGGCCCTTCGGTGGCGGCAGAACTCAGGGAAGCTATGCCCGGGATCAAAATCAGTTATTGCAACGACACGGAAGCCTGTATCCTCACCGGGGCGGCACTCATGGCAGCAGGCAAGGATCTGCCGGACCTTGCACCACCACTCAGAAAAACAACACAACCGCTATTACCGGTAAGGAGCGATAAAAATAAGCAGCCGGGGTATGCAGTTTATCCCTGCCGGGAATCTGCATATACCGTTTATGAAGGGTTCGACAGTCTGGCTGAAAGAATTTGCCGCGAGCAGCGGGTGGTGATAGATGGGTTTGGCGGCGTGCTATGGGAACCATTCAGGGAACAGTTGCAGAAAGCCTTGCAGAAAAAAAATAAAACAGTATTTTGGTATCATATAGATGCCTGCCTGCATTGCCCGGACAGGATAGATGATATGATCCGGAACAATCTAAATGGCAATGATCCGATATTTGGTAAACGGTATACAGGCGAGCTCGCCGACTTTTTTGACCCGGAGAAGTGTGCTCTTTTACAACCGGATCCATTTGCAGATATCTGCATTGTATATGGAACCGGAGCCGCACTCAGTAACTGGAAAGGCCTGCTTGTTTACCTGGACGTACCCAAGAATGAAATCCAGTACCGCATGAGGGCCGGAAGTTTCGGCAATATCGGCACAACAAAACACAGGTCCAACGCACAACAATACAAACGATGCTATTTTGTAGACTGGCCTGTACTCAACAGGCATAAAGAACGCCTGCTTCCTGTACTGGATTGTATTGCAGACGAACAGCGCATACATACCATTACCTGGATGTCCGGACAAAACTTCCGGGACGCTTTGAACGAAATGCTGAACCATGCTATAAGAGCCAGGCCCTGGTTTGAAGCAGGCATATGGGGCGGAGATTGGATGAAAAACAGGATCACCGGATTAAACAAGGATGAAATCAATTACGCCTGGTCTTTTGAACTGATCACACCCGAAAACGGAATTGTACTGGAAGGGGATTCTTTCTTACTGGAGGTTTCATTCGACTTTCTGTTGTACACCAACCACTACAAACTCCTTGGAAATGCCGCCCGGCGCTTTAACAGGGAATTCCCGATTCGATTTGATTTTCTGGACACCTACAACGGAGGAAACCTTTCCATTCAATGCCATCCAAGGCCGGCCTATATCCGGGAAAAATTCGGAGAATCTTTTACACAGGACGAAACATATTATATACTGGAC
>JAECQP010000070.1 GCA_015999745.1 Sphingobacteriia bacterium
CCAGGTTCAGGACATTCTTCTCCAGGACCCGCGCCTGCATCAAAGAAGTATATCACTTTGGAAAATTCAGTGTGGGCACCACTATTAGCGCCAACCTGCTTCGCAGTTCAGACATATTCATCATCACTTTTTTACTGGGACCTGCAGCAGTGGCCGTTTACAATATCCCGGTGCGTTTAATGGAACTGATAGAAATCCCGATCCGCAGTACCGTAGCAACCGGCATGTCTTCCCTTGCCAGGGCCTTCAATAAAAACAACCTGAAGGAAGTGGGTTATATCCTGCAGAAATATGCGGGTACCCTTACTGTGGCGTTTATACCGGTTGCTATTGGCGCTATTTTGCTGGCAGATATTGGCGTAGGGATACTGGGCGGGGGAAAATATGTAAACACGGAAGCTGCGAATGTATATAGGATCATGATGTTCCTGGCAATATTTTATCCGATTGACCGCTTTATTGGTGTAAGCCTTGATATCATTCACCAGCCCCAGGCCAACCTGGTAAAAGTGATCATGATGGTGATAGCCAATATTGTGGGAGACTTTGCAGGGATCTCTCTGCTGGGCAATATCTACGGAGTGGCATTGGGCACATTGCTGCCTTTGTGTGTAGGCATATTTTACGGATATTACAGGATAAACAAATTTGTTCCGTTTAAATTGTCGGGAGTCTTCGTTTTTGGCTATATTCAAAATAGAAATCTGTACAGAAAATATATCCTGAAAAAATCATAAACGTGAAACTGGTACACCTGATCATGGCACATAATCAGCCTCCCGTAGCGGAGCTGGCAAGGTTAATCCGCAGATTGCGTCATCCGGATGCAGTGGTCTATATTCATTATGATCTCAAGTTCGATATAGCGCCAGTTCAGGCCTTTTTTGCAGATTCCCCCGACGTTTTTTTTATTCAGAACAGGGTAAAAGTAGGCTGGGCCACTTACAGCATGATCGAAGCAACTGTTAACAGCTTTCGCGAAATCATGCAGGCATTTCCTAAACTGGATTACCTCAATCTGCTGAGCGGGCAGGATTACCCTCTTCGCCCTGTTGAACAGTTGCATCATTTTCTGGAACAGCATCCTGGTAAGGCTTTCATGCATACGCTGGATGTAAGAACCGAATGGACTGAAGCCATTTCGCGTGTTACCCAATATCACCTCAATAGTTTTAATATTCCCGGAAAGTATGCCATTCAGGGGTGGATGAACCGCATTCTGCCAGCGCGTAAAATGCCGGGTAATATGATTCCGGTGGGAAGGTCTCAGTGGTTTACCATTACCGGTAAACATGTGAACTATATTCTGCAGGAGCTGGAACGCAACAAGGCAGTTGTACGATTCTTTAAACTATCGTGGGCCCCGGATGAAATGTTGTTTCAGACCATATTGTACAATTCGGACTACCGGAAAGATATGGTTAACGACAACCTGCGTTATATAGACTGGTCGGAGGGGAATAAAAATCCGAAAGTACTGACCTGCGAAGACCTGGAGTCAATGCTTCGTTCGGGAAAGTTCTTCGCCCGGAAATTCAGTGCAGCAAAAGATGCCGCTATACTGGATTTGTTGGATCAACAGCAATAAATGATTTTATTTCTTTCGCTGTGTAAAGGCTCTGATAAAGAAGAAGATTCCTACAAAAATGATCACCAGTGCAAACATATCCATCACCGTGAAGCCGTCAAATTCATTGAAATAGAAAATGGTGGCGATTTCAAATTCAGGTGAGGCAGGAGTGGTGATCAATACAAACCCTACCGTAATAAAGAGAATACCTGCTGCGGATAAAGCCATAAAAGAAGCCCATCTTGCAGCTTTTTCAGGTACTTCCTTTAAAATGAAACCTTGTTTTGCATTGAGCAGTTTCTGCATACCGTGCAGAATTTCCGCATCATTGGAATGTGCAGAAGAGGTATTGTTTGGTTGGTCGGTGTGTTCAGGTTTAACCCGCATGGCGCTAAAAAAAAGCTGCTCCATCTCCAGCGCCCCGGCCTTGCTTACGGGTGACTTGTTCAGCTCGGTTATAAACTGGTTGAAACTGGCTTCCAGCTCCGAATTATCCTCTTGGTCCAGGCTCATATTCAATGGATTTTTTACATTCTCCGCTAATTTAAATAAATTACATAAGAATTAAGCAAAACAGCAGATGAAGGTGGTCTCTATTATTACAGTCAATTTCAATCACAGCTACCTTACAGATGATCTGCTCCATTCCATTCTGCAGAAAAACAGTTATCCCAACTGCGAAATCATTGTGGTAGACAATGCAAGCACTGTTAATCCTATACCCGGCTGGCAAGAAAAATATCCCGGAATTACGTTCATTCGTTCGGAAAAAAACCTTGGCTTTGCCGGGGGGAATAACCTGGGTGTAAAAGCTGCAAAAGGCGATTACCTGTTCTTTGTGAACAACGACACGGTATTTACAGACAACCTGGTGTCTACACTGGTCCAAACGCTTGAACAACATCCGCAGGTGGGCATGGTGTCTCCCAAATTATTGTATTATGATCAGCCGGATATGCTGCAGTATGCGGGGTATACCGATATGAACTATTTTACGGCCAGGAATGCCTGCATCGGGCAGTTTGAAACCGATCAGGGGCAGTACGATCAGTTGGTAGGTAAAACCGGGTTTGCGCATGGAGCCGCCATGATGGTAAAACGGGAAGCGATCAGCAAAGCGGGTATGATGGCGGAAAACTTTTTTCTGTACTATGAAGAGCTGGACTGGTGCGACCGGATCAAAAGGGCGGGCTTTGAAATATGGGTGAACATGAAGGCCTGCATCTACCACAAGGAATCCATTTCTGTAGGGAAACAAAGCGCATTGAAAGAATATTTCATGAACCGGAACCGGATACTGTTTATCCGGAGAAATGCACCGTGGTGGAAGGCACTGGTGTTTTATGGTTATTTCCTGCTGATCGTAACCCCCAGAAACCTGGCAGCATATCTGAGAAGCGGGAACAACGACTTTATCCGGCAATTGCGAAGGGCAATCTGGTGGAACTTAACCAATGGCGTCAACAGCCCTGATCTGGGGTTCAGGGCTTAAATAGATTGTATGGAAATATTATTTTGGATTTGTATACTGATCATACTCTATACCTATATCGGGTATGGCTTATTGCTGTGGCTGATCCTCAAGGTCAAGCGGTTGCTGGAAGGTAAAAAACAGGAACTGTACCCGGAATATACGCCGGAACTCACGGTGATTGTGGCTGCTTATAACGAGGCATACTGTATAGAAGATAAAATCCTCAACACACTGGAACTGGAATACCCGGCCGGTAAGATCAATTATATTTTTGTAACCGACGGGTCTACCGACGATACCGCTGCCATTGTGGCCAGGTATCCCCGGATTAAGGGAATGCACCGGGATGGCCGCAGCGGAAAGATTGCAGCGGTGCATCGCGCCATGCAGGAGGTTCAATCGGAAATAGTGGTGTTTACCGATGCCAATACCATGCTGAATAAGGAGGCTCTATTGAAAATCTGCAGGCATTACAGTAGCCCGGATGTGGGCGCCGTAGCCGGGGAAAAGCGGGTGCAAATCGAGGCTTCCTCCGATGCAACCGCAGGCGAAGGTTTTTACTGGAAATATGAATCCAAACTGAAACAGTGGGATTCCGAGTTGTATTCGGTGGTAGGCGCCGCGGGAGAATTATTCAGTATCCGCGCAGCATTGTACCAGCCGGTGGAGCCGGATACCATCCTGGACGACTTTATGATTTCCATGCATATTGCCTTAAAGGGATATAGAATTGTATACGAACCGGAAGCCTATGCATCTGAGAAAGCATCCGCAGATACGGGAGAGGAGCTGAAAAGGAAGATCCGGATAGCGGCCGGAGGCATACAATCCACCATCCGTTTAAAAGAGCTGTTGCTGCCATTTAAACGCCCATTGCTTAGTTTTGAATACATCAGCCACCGGATCCTGCGCTGGGTGGTAACGCCTTACCTGATGCTGCTGGCATTGCTGTTGAATATATGGCTGGTGGCAGCCGGCGAAAACAGCATCATTTACGGACTGATGCTACTGGGGCAACTGGCATTTTACGGGGCTGCCCTGCTGGGCTGGGTGCTGGAAAAAAGGCAACTGAAAGTGAAAGTGTTCTTTATCCCTTATTATTTCTGTTTGATGAATTATGCCGTCATAGCGGGACTTAACCGGTATCTGTTTACCGAACAGAGTGTGTTGTGGGAAAAAGCCAGACGAAAATAATCGGACAACGGAATTGGGAGGGCTGGTAATTTGTACTGAATATTGTGCGCAGTCTCAATGATTATTAATAACTTTATCTGGATATTTAAAAATCCGTTGATCCAATTCTTACTGAAATGATGAAGAAGGTACTTTGCGTTGATGATGACAGTATTTCGCTCACGATTTCAAAACTGTTGCTGAAAAGAACCGGTTTTGCTGAATCAGTGGATACCGCCGTTGACGGAAGCGATGCCATCGAATATTTCGGAGAATTGTTCAACAGCAGCACTAATCCGCAGGAAGATGCCCCGGAACTGATCATCCTGGATATTAATATGCCGGTTATGAATGGTTGGGAGTTCCTGGAAGCCTATGTTTCCCAATTTGCGGAAAAACTCCCCAAGACCAAAGTGGTGATTTTATCCTCTACCATCGACCCCGAAGACTTTTCACGCGCCAAAAAATACGAAGTGGTGGCAAGATTTGTTAGCAAGCCTCTTAGCGTGGAGAATCTGGCCGAGCTCAGAGAAGAGTTCGAGAGCAATAAATACTAACCTTAAGCAAATTCGTTGGATAAATGCGGAATTTAAATTTCCGCCCGGGGAGTTGAATGGATTATCCGTCAATTTCGCGGTAAGTATTTCTTGCCGACAATTTTCCTGCAGACAGGAACCAACCGGTAAAGTTATAGCATTTTTTAATGCAAATTTAATGAGAAGAATCAGTTGGAAACATGCCGTAATTCATGTTTAAGACAGGCTCCCAAAAATACCTTCGCCAAAATTTATGTTTACCATGAAAAAAATCATTGTACTGGCATTTATGGCAGGGTTAGTAACCACTGCTAATGCACAAAAGAAAGGTTTAGAAGGTGTATGGTTTGCAACTTCTCAGTTTGGTTATCAGCAAACAAAAACAGGAGATCAGAAAAGTACCAATCTGACCATCTTGCCAATTGTAGGAACATTTGTTTCTCCTTCAGTAGCGGTGGGTGGCGCAGTTGGTTATATTAATGTAAAGTCTAAGAATGCAACAACTACTGCGGCTAATACCAACCTGCTGGTTATTCAGCCGTTGGTAAGAAAATACTGGAATGTTGCAGGTAAACTGTACTTCTTCGGGCAACTGGCTGCTCCAATCATTACCGGAAAGGAAAAACAAAGTGAGCTAAAAGTAAGCCAGTTTGGATTGTCTGCATCGGGCGGTTTTGATGTGATCCTCACTAAAAATTTCAGTGTGGAGTTCTCTTATAACCTGGCGAACTTCTCTGTAACTACATTAACTCCTAAAACGGGTACAAAAACAACTGTTACAGATTTCTCACTGGCACATGTTGCTAATGTAGAATCTGCTTACAACACTGCACTGGGTGGAAGTAATCCATCACTGACTACTCCACTTGCATTTGGATTTAAGTTTCTCTTTTAATAGTTGCTAT
>JAECQP010000007.1 GCA_015999745.1 Sphingobacteriia bacterium
ATCTCCCTAATACAATTACTTCTTTCTATTTACACAAAGATCTAAATACTACCAAGTATTAGTTAGACACTTGTTTTTTGGCTTTAGCAGATCGATCTGGTTGGTTTTCATGAATACTTCAATTTTTAAGTCTGGTTTAATATTTATTAGTTTACATTCATCTATTCACAATAATTCAATTTCGTGTAAAATAATGTCAGGTAATAGCTTTTCACAGCTTGTAACTGTTTTTCAGGAAAGAATTGCTCTGGAAAAGGGTCTTTAGCTGGCTATGGGCTATAATGAAATGCTGCGAGTTGCAAGTGCCAACGCCCAATGTTCCGGCGCTTGGAAATATATATCAGGAAATATTTCATTTATTAATAAAGGTGACAAAATGAACACCAATAACAAATTAGCGCTTGCTGCAGGGTTTCTTTACCTGGTTACAATAATTGCAGGTGGTTTTGCTGAAGTATTCGTAAGAGGAGCACTAACCGTACATGGTGACCCGGTTGCAACCGCTCGCAATATTCTGGCTTCTGAACAGCTGTATCGGTTTGGTTTTGTCGCTGACCTTGTGTGCCTGATCTGTGGCACTTTTTTGTCTCTGATTTTCTATATCCTGTTTAAGCCCGTAAATAGAAATCTTTCTTTGCTTGCTTTAATATTTTCCATTGTTGCTACAGCAGTTATGGCTGTGAACCTGCTCAATCAACAAGCGCCATTGTTACTCTTGCATAACAGCAGTTACCTAAAAGCATTTACAATTGAGCAGTTACAAACACAGTCATTATTTTTTCTCAATTTGCAATCACAAGGCTATAACATCAGCCTTTTATTATTCGCCTTTTATTTTCCAATTATCGGGTACCTTGTTTATAAATCAAATTTTCTTCCCCGGATCCTGGGTGTTATTTACACCCTGGCAGGGGTAGGTTATTTAACCAATAGCCTTTCGTGGTTTCTTTTTCCGCACTTGGCTGCATATCTTTTTCCTTATGTTTTACTTCCGGCCTTTGTTGGAGAAGTTTCAATGAGCTTTTGGCTGATATTTAAGGGAGTGAAAGCAGCTGAAATGAAACGCTAAAATCAAAACAAGTGATTATATGGGAATACACCAACACTACAATCTGCTATTACTTGCCCCGAATGCGGTTTTCAGAAAGAAGAAACTATGCCTGTTGATGCTTGTCAATACTTCTATAAGTGTACAAACTGCAATACAATACTAAAACCAAAGCAAGGGGATTGTTGTGTGTTTTGTAGTTACGGTACAGTAAAATGTCCGCCAATACAAGTGAATACATCTTGTTGTGCATAACCTTTTCGGTTTCTTTTCTTAAAAGAAGATCCTGATTTTGTATATTTAACGGCGCCTGGCTGAAAAGGTAAACCAGGTATATCATCAGCTTAATGATGCTGGCTACAAGACATATTATTTTCCTGGAAGTTGCATCAAGGCTTAGCTTTTCTGAAGCAAGTAAGGTATTGTTCATTAGTCAGCCAGCCATCAGTAAGCACATTAAGTCGCTCGAAGCGTATTATAAAACGGCCCTTTTTGAAAGAAAGGGTAATAGTATTGTGTTAACCGATGCGGGCGAAATCTTATTCCAAAAAGTAAAGGAGGCAAGGAAAATCCAGAACAATGCTGAGCTTGAGATCAGTACGCTTCAGCAAAAAGTGAACGCAAAGGGCCAATTGCGCTTAGGCGCCAGCACCACGGTTGCCTTGTATATCCTGCCAAAAATTCTTTCTTCTTTTCATAAAAGGTATGCAAACGTTAAAATCAGTTTGCTGAACAGAAATACAGATACGATCATTGAGGCGCTTTTAAATGAAGATATTGATATAGGGATCGTTGAAGGAAAAAGGAAAAGCACCTCGCTGGTATATAAGCCATTTATTACCGATGAAGTGGTAGCCGTATGTAGCAAGGACAGTTTTATTGCCAAAAAGCGGGCCATCCAGATCCGGGATATTCTCAATTACCCGGTTGTATTAAGAGAACAGGGCTCGGGTACCTTGTCTGCGCTAAAGGATAGCCTGGGGAAAAAAGGAATTAAGTTATCCAACCTCAAAGTCAACGTTATTCTGAGTGGAACGGAAGCATTAAAAAATTTCATCAAAGCAGACGATTCCCTTGGGTTTTTGCCGATGGGTTCCATTGTTAAGGAGGTTGAAAGCGGCGAGCTGGTTATTGTTAAAATTGAAGATTTTAAAATAGTCAGGAACTTCTATTTTATTCAAAGGCATGGCACAGAAAACAATGAGTTGAATAAACTGTTCATAAAGGTTTGCACAGGCTCATTATAATATTTTGTTATAGGCTATAATTAATTATTGCCATTAAGTTATAATTGCCCGTCTATTTTTGCCGGATGGAAAAGAATCATTTGAATCCTTCGCGCATCAACAGGCTTTACTGTTCACAGTGTAATACAGCTTACGATTACCGGACCGCCCAAACTTTTGCCACTTGTTGTGGCAAGCCGCTTTTGATCTCCTACGACCTGGATACGGATTTTCCCATTAGCAGAATAAAAGACAGGCCGAACACAATCTGGCGATATTTTGAACTGCTTCCTGTATTGGATGAAGCCAATATCGTATCGCTGAATGAAGGAATGACGCCCGTCATTCAATTGGAGAAATTAGCGGCCAGGAATGGGTTTGACCAGTTGTTTTTGAAAGATGAAACCAATAACCCGACCGGATCATTCAAGGCAAGAGGCCTGAGTGTCGCTATTTCCAAAGCAAAGGAATTGGGGATCCGTAAATGCATTATTCCAACTGCCGGTAATGCCGGCGGAGCGCTGGCCGCCTATTGTGCAAAGGCCAACATAGCCGCTACGGTGATCATGCCTGCACACACTCCCAGGGTTTTTAAAGACGAATGTTTTTTATATGGTGCGGAGCTTGTACTGATTGATGGACTAATCAGTGATTGCGGAAAGAAAGCGCAGGAAATGAATAAAGAAGGAGCATACTTCGACATGTCTACTTTAAAAGAACCTTATCGTTTAGAAGGGAAGAAGACCATGGGCTATGAAATAGCGGAGCAGTTTGATTGGGAACTGCCGGATGTGATCATTTACCCTGCCGGTGGTGGTACCGGGTTAATCGGAATATGGAAGGCTTTTAACGAAATGAAAGCGCTGGGATGGATCAAGGGGCCTTTCCCCAAAATGGTGGCTGTTCAGTCAGCAAAATGCGCCCCCATCAGTGAAGCCGTTAAAGACCCCATTCACTGGAAAGAAAATTTTACACCGGAAGCAACAATCGCCAATGGACTGGCAGTACCCTACCCTTTTGGGATGGATCTGATGTTGGATGTTTTGAGCGCGTCCAATGGTGAAACGGTGCTTGTAAATGAAGATGAAATCATGAAAGGCATTCTCGAATTCACCAGGAAAGAAGGCATCCTGGTTTCACCCGAAGGGGCTGCTACCTATATTGCATTTCAGCAATTGCTGGGATCCGGTAAAATAACTGAAGGGCAAAAAGTACTGCTTTTAAATACAGGCACAGGCTACAAGTATCTGGAAAATATCATTCATTGATGCAGGGAGTACCCTTTTTTAATATGAAACGGTTAACCCTGCACCAAAACCCATATCACTGTCGTAGTGCGCAGATATACCGATGTTCTTACCTGCGATGTAACGGAGTCCGCCCATATATTCTTTATCGGAATTGACCATCATGCTCATCCGGAGCCTTTTTGAAACGGGAATATCTTCCCGCATCAGTTGTAAGCGCAGGTTCCCATTGGCATATACTTCCGTTTTAAACTGGAATAGCATCGGCAAAGTATATTGTATACCCGCACTCAATTGCGCCCGGTTATTTTTAGAACTTCGCTGACCGAATAAATTTTTTTCTTCATTGTGTTCCATACTTCTGTATCTCCAGTCAAAACCGATAAATGGCATGATCCATTGCATTTTACCCAGGTACCGCCCCAGATGCGTTTCTGTTTCATACCCATGCATATCGTTGTAGCCAAGCCGCCACTCAGTTCCAAGGCTCCAGCGGGTGTTGTGTACCATCAGCATTCCATCATTGCCATTGCTTGCAAAATCATTCCTGGCCATTACACGTAGCTTTCTGTCATCGGAAAACAATTTTCTCTGAGCCAGGCGGGGATCTGGTATCAACGGGTTTGCAGCTTGATTTTCATAAGTAAAGACCCTTCCCATTCCGCTCATCATATGATAGAGGATATGGCAATGAAAGAACCAGTCTCCCTCGGCATTGGCCCTGAATTCGAGGGTGTCGGTTTCCATGGGCATAATATCAATTACGTTTTTCAAAGGGGCATAGTCTCCATGGTCATTCAACACCCTGAAATCATGCCCATGCAAATGCATTGGATGCCGCATCATGGACGCGTTGTGTAAGATTATCCGAACGGTTTCTCCTTTTTTGATCAGGATTTTATCAGATTCGGAAACCACTTTGTTATTCAGGCTCCATACATATCGGTTCATGTTTCCGGTTAGTTCAAATTTTAATTCTTTCACTGGTGTATTGACCCGGAGCCTGGTTGAATGCGTCGATCTGAGCATATTATAATTCAGTGTAACCAGCTCGGGAGTATCATTAATCTCATCATACATTACTGCATTCATATCCATTGTATTCAGGCTCATCTGCATTCCCATATCATTCAATTCTCCGTTCATCTGCATCATATCGTTCATCATCTTCATTCCTTCAAAATAATTCAAACGTGGTAAGGGGCTAGCCGTTTTCCTGGGCCCATTTCCGAGGTAAACAGCGGCAGACCCGGTTCTGTCCTCAGAAGTTGCCAGTAGTTGATAGGCATTATTATCGGGTATGGTTACCACAATATCGTATGTTTCGGAAACAGCAATTATTAACCGGTCCACCTCTACCGGCTCAACATCGTTCCCATCGTTGGCTACTACAGTAATTTTACCTCCGGCATAGTTCAGCCAGAAATAAGTGGACGCCCCTCCGTTGGAAATTCTCAGACGTACTTTATCCCCTGCTTTGAAATTGCCCGGGTTAGATTCGCTTTTCCCATTGATCAGAAAACGGTCGTAATACACATCGCTTACATCCATCGCCAGCATTCTTTTCCATTCGTTGGTGAGCTTTGTTTTCAGGTGACCGGCTCTTATGGCTTCTGCATAACTCTGCGTAGTTCCTTTTTTAATGGCAAACCAGTCTGAAGCGTTATGCAGCATGCGATGTACATTGTTGGGGTTCAGATTGGTCCATTCGCTCAGTATCAGGGGTATTGTTGGCAGGTCATCAATTCCTTTTCTGAATGTTGTGTCATTATCCCGTTTATGTAAAATCATGGAACCATACATGCCGATCTGCTCCTGCATTCCGCTATGACTATGGTACCAGTGCGTACCATGCTGTATAACCGGAAACCGATAAACATGTTTTGAATGGGGAGGAATGGGCATTTGTGTAAGGTAGGGCACGCCATCTTCCCTGTTGGGTAAAAACAAGCCATGCCAGTGCAGGGAGGTTGCTTCGTCCATATCATTGTATACATGAATTTCTGCGGTGTCTCCCTGGGTAAAATGCAGTTCCGGCATAGGGATTTGTCCATTCACAGCAATTGCTCTTTTGAAAACACCGGTAAAATTGACCAGGCTGTCTTTTATGTGCAATTCATAACGCACTGTTTTCTGAGCCAATACATTACTGCCCGGGAAACATGCAATCAGCAGAAACCATAATAGTTTATTCATCGTTTAGGCTTGAATAGGTTCAATATTGAAGCCGGAGGCTTTCACCGATTTAATAATTGCCGCTTCTGTTGCGCCATCTGAAACTACTGTCAATATTTTATCCGCAACAGAACTGTTTACATTCCAGCTACTGATGCCTGGTTCACTATTCAGTGCGGGAGAAACTTTTGCCACACATCCACTGCAGTTAATATTTGTTTTGAAAGTTAAGATCTTTGGCTTGTTATTCGTTTTCATAATACTGTTTTTAATTGGTTTATTCAATAATACAAAGCTCGGCAGCATTTTCAGCACCGTTGTTATGCTATTTCTTGTATATTTTATGTTATTTACTCCCAATCCATTTTAACCGGAGGCTATTGCTCACTACACTGATGCTACTCAGGGCCATCGCAGCCCCTGCAATCATCGGGTTCAGCAGGAACCCGTTAACCGGATACAGGATCCCTGCGGCTAAAGGGATACCGATGATGTTGTAAATAAAGGCCCAGAACAGGTTCTGCCGGATGGTCCGGACTGTTTTTCGGGAAAGCGTAATTGCCAGCGGTATTTTAGTAAGATCCGAAGATAGAATTGTCATTTTAGCAACATCCATGGCAATATCACTACCCTTTCCCATGGCAATACTCACATTGGCCTGGGCAAGCGCCGTACTATCGTTGATGCCATCACCCACCATGGCCACCGTTTTTCCCTGTTCCTGCAAAGCTTTTATAAACGCCGCTTTTTCCTGCGGCAAAACTTCTGCTTTGTAATGAAGGATCCCGGTTTCAGTAGCAATGGCCCGGGCGGTGTTTTCATTGTCGCCGGTAAGCATATAGACTTCTATACCTTCCTCCTGTAATTGCTGTACAGCAGCCCTGGAAGAGGGCTTTACCTGATCGGCAATAGCCAGCACGGCCAGCGCTTTTGCTTCATCCGCAAACCAAATGACTGTTTTGGATTGTGAGGCCCATTGTTCGGCGCTATGGATCAGCAACTCATCTGAAGTGATCTGCTGATCTTCCAGTAAATGCCGGTTGCCCACATAATATTTTTTTCCATCCACCATCGCGCTGGCTCCCCTGCCTGTAATGCTGCGGAACTCCGTTACATTTTTTGCGGAGCTGGTCGTAAAATAATTGACTACGGCATTGGCCAGGGGATGCTCTGATAGTTTCTCCATGGCGGCCAGCACATCGGAGGGAGTATCCTTTTGATCCCGCCATTGCAGATCGGTTACCACCGGCTTTCCGGCTGTAATGGTTCCTGTTTTATCCAGCACAACGGCATTGATTTTTTCGGCCAGTTCCAGGCTCTCGGCATCTTTGATGAGAATGCCCTGCTCTGCCCCTTTGCCAACCCCTACCATGATGGCTGTTGGAGTTGCCAGTCCTAATGTGCAGGGGCAGGCAATAACGAGTACCGTTACCATGGCCAGTAATCCATGCGTAAATCCGTTTTCACCTCCGAGCCAATACCATAGAATGAATGAAAGCAATGCAATTGCAATTACAGCCGGAACAAAAATGCCGGCAATGCGATCCACGAGTTTTTGAACAGGCGCTTTGCTTCCCTGAGCTTCCTGCACTGTCCGGATGATCTGGGATAACATGGTTTCCGCACCCACTTTCAGGGCCTTGAACTGAAAGCTTCCTTTTTGGTTGATTGTTCCGGCAAATACGCTGTCCTGCACTTTTTTAGGTACGGCTACCGGCTCTCCGCTTAGCATGCTTTCATCTACATAGGAGGTTCCGGAAACAACTATACCGTCTACCGCAATTTTTTCGCCCGGTTTTACGAGGAGGAGATCGCCTTTGTTTACCTGTTCCAGGGGGATGCTCATGGTATGTCCGCCTTCATGAATCAGGGTAACCGTTCCGGGTTGTAAACCCATCAGTTTTTTGATGGCCGATGAAGCATTGCCCTTGGCTTTTTCTTCCAGGAGCTTGCCCAGTAAGATAAACGCTATTACAACGGAGGCCGCTTCAAAATACACATGGGCATGTATTCCTTTGCTGTGCCAGTAGCCGGGGTTCAATGTATTGAATACACTGAAGAGATATGCTACAGCGGTACTCAACGCAACGAGGGTGTCCATATTGGCTTTTCCATGTAGCGCCTGCTTATACGCATTCACGAAAAACTGTTTTCCAAACCAGAGTATCACAGGGGTAGATAATGCCCACATCACATAGTTCGCATAAGGCATGTTCATGTAGAACATGCCGATAATGGCCACCGGTATGGATAATAGGATAGACCAAATGGTTCTATGCTTCAACTGCCGGGTTTGATCCTGTTGAATATGTTCCAGGTTTTCTATAGTGTTCCCTGTATCAATCAGCAGGTCATATCCGATTTGTTGTACGGTTTTACGGAAATCCTCCAGTGAAACTATAGCAGGATTGTATTCAATTACAGCCGTAGCGTTGGCGTAGTTGACTGCAGCGCTGGAAATACCGGGCTGTGCTTTCAGCATACTTTCCACGCTTACCGCACAGGAGGCGCAGGTCATGTGCAATACAGGAAGAATAGCGGTTTTCTTTTTTTGCGTATCCATAATAAATGGTTTATTATGATACAAAGTTGTTACAGGCGTTTTGGTTTGTTGTTATGTTATTATACGAATATTTTATAACATTTACACTTTGTCGAGTGACTTACGTTTAACCGATCTGATGTTTTTGAAATGACTGGGGGTTAAACCGGTTACTTTCTTAAACTGGCTGCTGAGGTACGCTACGCTGGAATAATTGAGCTGGAAGGCTATTTCACTCAGGGAAAGCTCATCGTATACCAACAGTTCCTTCACGCGTTCAATTTTCTGTGCAATGAAATATTTTTCTATGGTAATTCCTTCTACCTCCGAAAAGAGGTTACTCAGATAATTGTAATCGTGGTGAAGCCTGGCGCTTAACAGATCGGATAGGTTTGCTGTCATTTCTCCATCTTTCTGACGGACCAGTTCAAGCATAATCAACTTGATTTTTTCAATTAACCTGCTTTTTTTGTCGTCTATCAGGTCGAATCCAAGCTGTTGTAAGGCATGGTTGAGCGCCTGCTTTTCTGTATCAGTCAATGGATGATTGAGTTCTACTTCGCCCAGCTCTACAGCAAGGGCGGTCAGGCCGAGTTTTTCTATCGTTTCCTTTACAACCATTTTGCAACGGTCGCAAACCATATTTTTTATAAAAACCTTCATGCTAAGTGAAGGTAAGTAACTATTTTTTGCCTTACGTGTTTTCTCCGGTACAAGATTGCATTAAAATGGATTTTAAAGTCAGGCCAACGCCGGTATAACGTTAATTTTAGTTTAAAACTGCGTATTTACAACGTCAATGAGCTTAAAAAGTAAATAATTAAGGACAAAATTATCCTTAAATATTATCTTTGTCGATCAACAATACAAGCAGGATGCAGGAATTAGCGCTACATAAGTTTCATATACCGGTTATGGGGCTGGCATATACGATTGATTCTCCTATTAAAGTGGCCAGGTTTGGCATTTCTTCCGTGATTTCCATTGTAGAAGACCGGTTGGTTGAAATGATGCGGAAAACCTATTATCCCAGTATCAATAAAACCTACTTTCCCATCACTACCCAGGAGGCCGATTACCGGGCCAAAAGAATTACCGATTACCTGAACCTGGTCAATACGATTGTTCAGGGGCAGGTGGATAAACTCAGAGATGCCGCATTTGAAGCAGGTTCTGAAATTGTGAAATACTTTGAAATGCTGCCCGAAGACAGTACTGTCAAAAAACTCTACCGACAGATGATGGAGCTGGACTGCCAGGCAGAAAAAGAGAAACTGCAGGAACGGTTGCGCAAGCTGATCCGGCCGGGTAGCATTGATGTAAATATTATGACTAAGCTGGATCTGGAACACCCGGCAAAAGACGGAACCATCCAACCGGATAGTTCAGAAGCGGTGGCCGCATTGCGTGGATATGTGAAAAGTGACCTGGCAGATTCTTCTGTAGTTTTTTCCGCAGGAATGAATCCGCGACTGTACAATTACCTGGAAAATTGTCCGGAGCTGGATATGGATGAGGCAGGAAGTTTTACCAAGAAAATCATTATCAAGGTAAGCGATTACCGTTCTGCACTGATACAGGGGAAATACCTCGCAAAAAAAGGATTATGGGTAAGTGAGTTCAGGGTAGAGTCTGGCCTGAACTGCGGCGGGCATGCATTTGCAACGGACGGCTATTTGCTGGGACCCATACTGGAGGAGTTTCGCCGGAACAGGGGAGAGCTGATACAATCATTGTTCGATATCTATAATGCGGCATTGGAAAGAAAAGGGAAAGCCGGGCTCCGGCAAGCACCTGCCATGATTTTTTCCGTGCAGGGCGGTATTGGCACCGCATCCGAAGACAACCTGCTGCATGAGTATTACGGAATGGAAAGCACTGGTTGGGGAACCCCCTTTCTGTTGGTACCTGAAGCTACAACCGTGGATGAGGACACCCTCAAAAAATTAAGCGCGGCAAGGGAAGACGATATAGCGCTGAGTCATCATTCTCCGCTTGGTGTACGATTCCATTATCTCAAGGGTACTACCTCGGACCAGGAGCGTAAAGAACGGATATTGCAGGGTAAACCCGGCAGTCCCTGTACTGAGAAACACCTGGCCAGCAATACAGAATTTACAAAAGAGCCTATCTGTACTGCATCCATCAAATACCAGCAGTTGAAAATTGAACAACTGAAAACGATGGATTTACCGGAGCAGGAACTAAACAGGCAAATCAACCTGGTACTGGATAAAGAATGTTTATGTGTGGGTCTGAGTAATTCCGCCGCCATCAATTATCACCAGACCTTTGTAAAGAACCTGGATGCTGTTACCATTTGTCCCGGCCCTAATATTGTGAATTTCTCCAAAGTGGTATCGCTGCAAGCCATGGTGAATCATATTTACGGCAGAACCAATCTGCTCATGAATACCAGGAGAAGTCATATGTTTGTGGCCGAACTGAATCTTTATATAGACTACCTGTCTGAAGAACTTGGTAATGAAAAGCAGGAGGAACTGACTCCCAAAAAGAAAAAGTTCTATGCCGGCTTTTACCAGAATATCAAAGATGGAATTAACTATTATAAGGGGCTTGCTTTGATATCGGAAACGGAGAAAGCTCAGTTCCTGAAAGACCTGGAATATGCAGAAGTTGCACTGGATTGTGTAAATTATCAATATGCATTAAACCTGAATTAAATGAAGAAAGAGCAGAAAGCGGAAATTCTGGCTCCGGCGGGTTCATTCGACAGCTTACAGGCAGCCATTCATGCCGGTGCTGATGCTGTTTATTTTGGTGTGGAACAGTTGAATATGCGCACCCGTTCCTCCAAATCTTTTTCCATTTCGGATATCAAAAAAGTTTGTGACATCTGCAGGGAGCATGATATGCGGGCCTATCTGACACTCAATACAGTAATGTATGAGCATGATATGCAGTTGCTGAAAACCATTTTGAAAGAAGCAAAAAAGCAGGGAATTGACGCGGTGATTGCAGCAGACTTTTCTGTTATTGAATACTGTAATCAATTAGGGGTACCGCTGCATATTTCCACGCAGGCCAATATCAGTAATATTGAATCTGTGCATTTTTTTGCCAGGTTTGCCGATGTAGTGGTACTGGCCAGGGAACTGACCCTGAAACAGGTAGAGCATATTTCCAAAGAAATCAAACGAAAGAAAATTAAAGGGCCTTCCGGGCAACTGGTAAAGATTGAACTATTTGTACACGGGGCTTTGTGCATGGCTGTTTCCGGTAAATGTTATATGAGCCTTCACACACAAAATGCTTCCGCCAATCGTGGCGCCTGTGTGCAGAACTGCCGCAGACCTTATATTGTAAAGGATGCGGAGAGTGGCGAAGAGCTGATGATTGATCATGAATACATCATGAGTCCGAAGGATCTTTGCACCATTGATATACTGGATCAGTTAATAGCCAGTGGTGTGGATGTACTGAAGATTGAAGGCCGTACCAAGGGCGCAGAATATGTGCAGACCGTTACGCGATGTTATAAGGAAGCGCTGGAGGCGGTTTATGCCGGCACTTATACTCCGGAAAAAGTGGCCGCATGGAAAGAAGAGATGGAGAAAGTGTACAACCGTGGTTTCTGGGAAGGATATTACCTGGGAAGAAAGCTGGGTGAGTGGACTACAAAGCCCGGTTCATCCGCTACAGAAAAGAAAATTTACATCGGGAAGGGAAGTAAATATTATCCCAAGATAGGGGTGGGCGAGTTCCTGATCGAATCCGGCACTTTGAAAGCGGGAGATACCCTGATGGTTACAGGACCGGCCTGCGGAATGGTCAAAGCAAAAATGGACAGGCTCCGGGTGAATGGAGAAGCGGGCACGGAAGCGGGCAAAGGCGATAAGCTTACCTTTCCTTTTGCCACTAAGGTAACCGCCAGTGACAAGCTGTATAAAATTGTGGCAGCAGACAATGAATAAGATCATCCATTACCGGAACAAATGTATTGGCTGCGGTGTTTGTTATGAACAACAACCCGAACTCTGGCGCATGTCTAAGAAAGATGGGAAGGCCACACTGCTGAAGGGTGTGGGAAAGAAAGAAGTTTTTATTTTAAATATACCGAACGGGCAGGTGGCTAAATCGCAGGAGATAGCCGAAGCATGCCCGGTGCGGATCATCAAAGTACAATGAACGAACTGATCAGCCATTTTATTCAGCAACAAACCTGTGCCAATATCTGTACCCTCAATGAAAACAATACGCCCTATTGTTTTACCTGTTTCTTTGCGTTCAACAGCAAAGAACAGTTGCTGTTGTTCAAGTCCTCAACCGATACCCAACATTCTTTCAATATCCTGAAGAACCCCGTTGTAGCAGGAACCATTCTACCGGATAAACTCAATAAGCTGCAAATAAAAGGGGTACAGTTTGAAGGTGAAGTGCTGCCATTTGAGCACCCGTTGGCAAAGCATGCAGCTGCAGAATACTATCTGAAGAATCCGATGGCGGTAGCAGTCCCCGGCGAAGTATGGACCGTAAAGCTCCAAAAACTGAAATACACCGATAATACACTCGGTTTTGGAAAAAAACTGCTTTGGGAAAGAGCTTAACAGCTTTAACATTTTGTTTTGCAGTTATGTAACAAATGACACAGTTCCGCAGGAAAAGCATAAATAGCTTTATGGTGTTATAGGTCAAATACTTATAGCAACATGTTATGAAAACTACAATTAGAACAGCCGGCATTTTATTCCTGGCTTTAACCTTGATGATTTCAATGACTTCCTGTACAAAAAATGCAGGTCCTTCAAATATCGCTAACGGAAATGCAGTGACTAATCTTCAATTGCAGGTAAACAATCTTCCTAAAGAAACATTGAGTAGTACGGAATCCGGTAATCTTTTATTTATGCGGGAGGAAGAAAAACTGGCTAGAGATGTATATACCGGTCTATACAATAAATGGGGCGCTATTATATTTAATAATATCAGCGCAAGTGAGCAAACTCATATGGATGGCATTTTAATGCTATTGAATAAATACGGATTGCCGGACCCTGCAGGCAGCAATGCAATTGGTGTATTTACCAATAAAGACCTGCAGGAATTGTACAACCAATTGATGGCAGAAGGGAATGCCAGTATTTCAGCGGCATATAACGTCGGAGCAACGATAGAAGACCTCGATTTGTACGACCTTGGTAATGCTATGGGAAGTATCGATAATCAGGATATCCGCTTTGTATATGAAAGTTTGAGTAAAGGAAGCCGCAATCACATGAGATCTTTTTATGGAAATCTGGGTACGCTGGGAATTATTTACAATGCCCGGTTTATTACCCAGGCTGAACTGGAATTGATCATAAACAGTGATATGGAAAGGGGGTTCTAAAAAAAAATTATGAAAAAGATACTGGTTGTAGTAGCGCTGTTTTCTTTCAGCAAAGGTTTTGCCCGGCAGCCGCAGCCAGGGTTGCTCTCTGCTGCGGAAAAAAATGCGATTGTTTATATGTGGGAAGAAGAAAAGCTGGCAAGGGATGTATATGATTCCCTGTATGTAAAATGGGGTGGTAATCCTTTTGGAAATATTCGCCAAAGCGAACGGGTCCATATGGATCGTATGCTTCAGCTGATCACCAGGTATGATCTTTCGGATCGTGTGGATGTGCATAAGGCGCAACCGGGCCTGTTTAAAAATGACCATCTGCAGCGCTATTACAAAGAACTGGTTGCATCAGGCACTGTTTCCCTGGCAGGTGCATTAAAGGCGGGCGCTACAATTGAAGAATTGGATATCCGGGACCTGGAAGAAAGGATGGCGCAGACCGAAAGAAAGGATATTCTTGAAACGTATCGTTTTTTAAAGCAGGCTTCTGAAAATCACTTGCGGGCATTTGTACGAAAACTAAAAATGCAAGGTGTTGATTATAAGCCGGTTATTCTTTCCGGGGCCGGATTTGCACAAATTATCGGGTCCGTAAATGTCAGGGGAATGTAATAATTGCAATAATAAAAGTATTTAAATACTTTTATGTGAAAATATGGAATAGCTTTGTGGAGTAAACTTAAAACAAACGCTATGACCACTACCACGGAGAATATCCTCAACGTAACCCTGCTGGAACCCAAACAAAAACACCCAACCATTTTTGTTCGTTTTGATGAACTGAATGAAGGAGAAAGCCTAACCATTCACAACGACCATGATCCCAAGCCCCTTTATTACCAGTTACTGGGAGAAAGGGGCAATATTTTTGTATGGGAGTATCTCGAAGAAGGACCAGAGTGGTGGAAAGTAAAAATATCCAAACGAATTACCGGTGAAAACGATGAAACGCTCGGACAGATTGCTGCAAAAGATCTGCGCAAGGCCCAGGTTTTTAAGAAATATGGATTGGATTTTTGTTGCGGTGGAAAGAAAACCGTGAAAGAGGCCTGTGCCGAAAAAGGATTGGATGTTACCAAAGTAGAACAGGAACTGCAACAGGCCGATCGCATCCCTTCTTCCAGGCCGCTGCCTTATGCCGACTGGAGCCTCGACTTTCTGGCAGAGTATATTGTGAATACACACCACAGTTATGTAAAGAAAAACCTTCCGGATCTCAAAGCTTATGCCGATAAAGTAATGCGGGTGCATGTCAACGCACACCCCGAACTGCTTCGGGTGAATCAGTTGGTAAACGAAGTGTACAATGAATTGACAGCGCATTTGGTAAAAGAAGAGAAAGTGTTGTTCCCCTATGTAAAGGAACTGGTGGCGGCACAAGGCCATACCGCAACGATGCATGCCGCTCATTTTGGAACGGTACAGAACCCGATCAATATGATGGAAATGGAACATGAAGTGGTAGGTAAAAGCCTGGCGGAGATCAGGGAGATTACCAATAATTTCACTTTACCCGATGATGCCTGCGCCAGCTACAGTTTGCTGTATCGTATGCTGGATGAATTTGAAGAAGATCTGCACCTGCATGTTCACCTCGAAAATAATATCCTTTTCCCTCAGGCAATTGAACTGGAAAAACAAATCAACCATTAAAACCTGCTGCCATGACCACTCCTGCACCCATTAAAAGGCATCCTGCCATCGTCTCTTTTTCCAAAGACCATCATTTTGGATTATTGCTGATCTGGAAAATCAGGCAGGGCCTTACCAGGTCAATATCCGTTGAGAGAATCAGTAACTATATACTGTATTTTTTTAAGGAAGATCTTGCCAGTCATTTTCGGGAAGAAGAAGAGCTTTTGTTCAGTAAACTGTCTTCCGAAGACCCATTGCGTCAAAGGGCCGAAACAGACCATTTATTGATCTACTCCTTGATCAGGGATATTGAAAGCAACAAATCGGATGAAGTGTTGCTGAACCTGTTTGCCACTGAACTGGAAAAGCATATCCGGTTTGAGGAAAGGGATCTGTTTAATCATATCCAGGAAGTATTGGGTGTAGAAGCGCTGTTGGAAATTTCCCGGCGATTTTCGGGCAGTAAGCACGATATCGACGAAAAATGGCAGGATAATTTCTGGGAAATCAAAAAATAATAGCATGACCATCAACGCCAATACAAAGATCGCCGTTTTGCTGAAGCAGCACCCCGGAGCGCTGGAAGCCATTGTGCACATCTCTCCCAAATTCAATAAACTGCGCAATCCCATCCTTCGTAAAGTAATTGCCGGAAGAACCAGTATTTCCATGGCTTCAAAACTCGGCGGTTGCAGCCCGGAAGATTTTTTTAACGCACTGGAGCCGCTTGGTTTTGAGGTAGACCGGACAGTAGCCGCCCACAACGAAATCATTGATGAGGCCATGCCGCAGTATCTGCAGCAAGCTGCCCCGGAGCAAATGAGGGAACTGGATGTCCGCGATATCATCGAATCCGGGAAGGACCCCCTGAACAATATCTTAGAAAGTGTCAACAATCTTCAGCCCGGCGAGGTACTGAATATCATCAATAGTTTTGAACCCACTCCGTTGCGCCAATTACTGGGCAAACGGGGATTTGAATCCTATGCCAGCATGAAAGAACCGGGTTTGGTGTACACTTATTTTTACAAAAAAGAAAAGCAGGATACTGTTCACGCCGCAACGCCGCCGTTCCTTCAATCGGTTGCTGACACAACGGGCAGGAATGCAGCTCCTGCAGACTGGGAGCAGATGTTGAATCGTTTTCAGGACAGGCTGAATACTATTGATGTGCGGGAACTGTCCATGCCACAACCGATGCATGCTATACTGGAAGCATTGGAAACATTGCCTCCGCAAAAAGCCCTGCTGGTACACCATAAAAGAATTCCGGTATTCCTGCTCCCGGAACTGGAAGAAAGAAAATTGAGTTACCGGATAAAAGAAATGGATGCAGATCGGGTAGAACTATTAATTTACAGGGATTGATATGCTGGCAGGAATGAACGATACAGAATCATCCAATACAACCAGCCACCAGGTGGTATTGCCTTTTTACGGATATGCCTCACTGGCTTACCTGGCGGCAACCCTGTTACTGGTATTTTCTTCCAATGCATTTACGGGGCACTATTTCCATCCGCATATCCTGGCGATCACCCATATCATGGCGCTGGGCTGGGGCACCATGATGATCCTGGGTGCCAGTTATCAGTTGGTGCCCGTATTGATTGAAAGAAAACTCTATAGTTCCGGAATGGCTTTTGCCTCCTTCCTGTTAGCCGGTTCAGGCATTCCCTTGTTATGTTTCGGTTTTTATGTATTTGACATGGGAAGGCCTGCACAATGGGGCGGTTGGCTGATTTTGTTTTCCATTGTAGTATACCTGTTGAATCTTGCCATCAGTATGGCAAAAAGTAAAGAAGAAAATGTGCATGCATTCTTTGTTTTCACCGCAGCGTTGTGGTTGCTGGCAACGGTGGTGGTGGGCCTGCTGCTGGTGTATAATTTCACCTATCCGCTGTTATCGAAAAGCTCGCTGGATTATCTTCCTGTTCATGCACATTTAGGCATTGCAGGATGGTTTCTGCTGCTGATCATTGGCGTGGGATCGAGGCTGATACCCATGTTCCTGATTTCCAAGTATACCAATCCCCGCCTGCTCTGGTGGGTTTATGGTTTGATCAATGGCGGCCTGCTGGCCTTTATTGGTTTATTCCTGTATTCAACCAACCGGGCATTGCTGCTGCTGCCCATTCTTGCAATAGCTGCAGCATTGGTATCATTTGTTCTTTTTTGTTACCGCAGTTACCAGCAAAGGGTCCGAAAAAAAATAGAGGGACCCATGCAGATTTCCCTGTTATCGGTACTCATGCTGTTCCTGCCACTTGCATTCCTGGCCGGCATCCTGCTCCTGGTCGTTTTTGGACCGGTTGATAGTACTGCATTGGTAACTGCCTATGGTTTTGTGATTCTGTTTGGGTGGATTACGGCCATTATCCTTGGAATGACTTTTAAGACCCTTCCTTTTATTGTTTGGAACAAAGTATATCATCTGCTTGCCGGAAAGCACAAAACCCCCAATCCCAAAGACCTTTTCAGCGAAAGGGTCTTTGGGTGGATGAGCATAGCTTATCTCGTTGGATTCGTATTATTCTGCATAGGAATTTTAGCGCAAAACCAGGTTGTTTTACACGCGGCTGCCGTATTATTGCTGGCTAGTTCCCTGTTGTACAACTGGAATGTAATCAGGCTGCTGCTGCATAAACCGGCTCTTGTATGAATGTAATTACCAACAATCAACTAAAAGCTACCATTGCGCTGGCTGCATTGCAAAATGTGGAGGATCCGGAAATCGGGTTGAATATAGTAGACCTGGGCCTGGTGTACCAGTTGGATTTTGACGGGGATACCGGGAAAGTATATTGCACCATGACCCTCACCACCAGGTTCTGCCCTATGGGAGAGTCCATTACACATGCCGCACAGGAAGCGCTGAAAACCTGTTTTGGCGAAGAGGAAATAATTGTGGAACTAAGTTTTGATCCGCCCTGGAATCACGAAATGATCTCTGAAGCGGGGCGTGAATTTTTAAATGAGAAATAATGCTGAGTCTTACCTGTAAAACAGCCGTAAAAGCGGTTATATACCTTGCTTCCAAACTGGAGACCGGAGAAAAGGCCGGTATCAGGGAGATTGCGGCGTTTATCGATGCCAGTGAACATACGGTAGGAAAAATGCTGCAAACCCTGGTAAAGGAAGAAGTGATCAATAGTATGAAGGGCCCCAATGGCGGATTCTTTATTACTGAAAAACAAAAACATCAATCCCTGCTCAAAATTATACATGCCATTGATGGAGACGAGGTGTTCCAGCAGTGTGGCCTGGGATTGAGCAAATGCTCCTCTACCCATCCCTGCCCGATGCACGATGATTATAAAATTATCCGGGATGGATTTAAGAAAATGTGCCGGCAGAAAAAAGTCAGTGATTTACTGGAACCCGTTAATGACGGGCTGGCTTATTTAATGGGATGATTTTGTCTGCATCATGCGCCAGTTGCTGAATGGTGGTGTGTTCGAACAATTGAATCAGTTGTTGCTTAATGCCTTTGTATTCCGCATGCATGGGACAGGGCATAGCTTCGGAACATTTCTTTAAACCCAGTACGCATTTACCCAATACACCATCTTCCTCCATTACATGCAGGATGTCCCTTACAGGCCTTTTCTGTGCTTTGCTGCTCAAATAAAAGCCACCTCCGGGGCCTCTTACAGAACTGATGATCCCGTTATTGGCTGTAAGCTTTTGCAGAATTTTGGCAGTAAAGGATTTGGGCGAATTGATGGCTTTTGCAATCTCTTCAATCCCCAGTTTATTTTCTTCACTGCTTTTACGGGCAATATAGATGGTTGCCCTCAATGCATATTCTGTTGCTTTTGAAAACATGGCGTTGTATTATTTAATACCCGTATTCTCCCATTCGGCGTAGGAGTCGCTGGTTTCATAGATTTTAAGTTTTCGAAGCAGGATCTGCGGCGGTAATTCTTTCAGCAGTATATTCCTGATGTATAAAAGAATGTTTTCTGCAGTGGGTTCCATCTTCCACACAATCAGGTTTTCCGGGTTGCCCGTATTAGGATGTTCTGCCAGAAAATCCTCCGATAAAATCAGGTGATGGTCAAACTGGTTCACAATGATGGAATGAACCAGTTTTTTCAGGTCTTTAAAATCAATCACAAATCCCGGTTTAGGCAGAAACTCCACATTTCCAATTTCGGATCCAACGGTAACGTGCAAAACATAGGAATGCCCGTGGATGTTTTTACAATGACCATTGTATCCGTGAATGGCATGTGCGGTTTCAAATCTGAATATCTTGGTTACTTGTAACATGGATGTTTTTTTTGAATAAGGAGAACAATATCATCAGGATTCCGGCTGCCAAGGTAGTTCCGGAAACCAGAAATACCATAAAAAACGGCCTTAATTGCTGAATCATACTACTGAATGGAAGCGGGTTATTGCTCATTTGCCAGCGCGCTTTCAGGATTCCGGCAATAATCAGGGATAACCAGAAGACCAGCAAAGAAATGTTGGCCACCCAAAAACCGTTTTTGCTGTTCCGGCCGCCCTGCGATTGTTTTTGTGCCAGAAGGTCCGATACGATTGCCAGCAACAACATGGTGTTGATGCCAATCGTGGTCCCCATGGCATGCGCAACGGTTACATGTGTTCCATGGGTATATACGTTAATGGCCGGAACCGACATGCCAATGGCCAGCAGGAGATTCAGGAAAATCCATACATCGGCTGCCAGCATCAGCCGGTAGCTGGAAAGATGCAGGAATTTCTGCGCGGTAGTAAGGCTTTGTTTCCATTCCCAGATGATCCTGCCCAGCAACAGCAGCTCAGTCATGCTTACCGCATAGCTGATCTGTCTTACATAAACATGGGTGGGCAATGTATAAATGTGATGGCCCCAGTTGAACATCAGGTTGAATAATCCGATGAAATAAAGCGCGAAGGCTTTTTTGCTGAAGGCTGTGCGTTGATCGCCGCTTATTTTACACATCAGGTAAGCCGAGGAACCATAGATCAGTTGATTCCAGGATCCAACCATGCTACCGTATGATTTCCACTGAATGGTCATATCGTTGATGATGTTCTTCCTGAAATAGGGAAGCACCCACAGGTAGGATTCTGCAAACGTAAACAGGAAGAAAATAATTCCCGTCAACCACATCCATATATATACCGGTTGTTTTTTTAATGAACCGACCGTGCGCAGAAAATTAACCAGGAAGAGGAGCCATCCCAGTACAATGGGAATGGAAAGGTAGGGCGGATACTCCCAGTATTCCCGTCCTCCGAACATCCCCGCAAAATAGCAGGCCATGATCAGTACAATGGAAATACCAAACAGGAAGAATTGTATTTTAAGCAGTAAGACGGAATGGATTTTTCGGCCACTGTGTTCCTGCACATAGGTGAAAATGCCGCCGGTGGCGGTCAGTATGATCCAGAAAAGCACTGCCGATACATGAAGCGGGCGTGTTTTCTCGAAGGAAAGGATTCCTTTCAGGAAGCCAGGCAACACATATTGTAATCCGCCTATAATACCAAATACCATACCGAACGCAAGCAATACAAGGCCGAACCGGATAAAATATGCCGGGTAGGGGGCAGGCTTACTGATTGATGAATCCATTGTTCTGTATTGTAAAAGTTCGTGGATCGGAAATGCCGGAGGCATCCAGGTTCCTGAGGTATTCGGTCAGTTCTTTGATCTCGGTTTCCGTAAGATGATAGTTGGGCATGATGTTGGTGCCATTGGCCAGGAAAGCCTGGATATAGGCAGGGCCTCGTTTGGAGTAACTGTTGGTCAGGTCGGGTCCCAGGTAACCGCCCAGTCCGTATACCTGGTGACAGGCGCCGCAGTTGTATTGCTGCCAAATCATTTTTCCTTTATCTCCTGCCTGCAACCCGGCCTGGTCTTTAACGGGCAAATCGGCATACAAAAAGCAGGAATACCCCAAAAAAGTGGCCACAAGTATGCCTGCAATGCTGTATTTAGCCCGGTCCTGCAACATATGAATCAAAAATAATTAAGGACAAAAATATCCTTTATTTTAACATACAGCTAATTTTTTTGAGCGAGGCGGTTTTGTGGGTTCCACCATTTTCCAGTGACTGATTTTTGGCAGATGCCCAGGCGGTCGTTTAGTTGTCTACCGTTGTGATTACAGGTCGTACATCTTTTTTATTGCGTTGATCGTAGCGGATGCCAAAGCCATTCAGCTTAGGCCGGTATTCCCGCTTGCGTGTTAACTCATGCCGGTAAATGGTTTGGCCCAGTTCGTGCAGAAAAGGCCATCCGGTGGTTTCATAATCGTATTTGCCATCGTTCACCACTTCATCGCTGTTTACATAAACCGTTGCCGCCAGCATGTATTCAATATTGTTGCGGGTATCCACCACATAAGAAATGTCGGTGAGGAATCCGTAAGCCCAGCCTACTTTGTTGAATACCCGCACATGAGCCGGCATCTGCCTGGTACTGTCCCTGAAAAAGAATTTTACATAGCTGTCATAAAATACCGAATCGTTGTATTTGGGATAATCGGTTTCAGATGGGTACTGCGATAAATATTTCAACAGGAAGTTGCGGTCGTCGGCAGTAAGGTTGAACCGCTGTTTGGCGGGAACGGATTCAGGGAACAGGACAGATTGCAGTTGGTGCTGAAAATCCCCCAGCGAAATATTGTTATGCCTTGTGAAATCAAATGGTTCGGGGATGATGCTGTCGTTTCTGTTCATGTATGCTTTTCCAATTTTGATCACCTGGCTAAAGGGTAGGGAGTCCCTGTTATAAGCAGCAGGTTGCTGATAAATAACCTGGCCTTTTCCGTTGATAAAACGGAATGGATTGGTATGCCTGTTCTGTTCTTCGGAATAGCCCATGAACTGCCGGCTGATGATTGCATCCGGATAGCCCTTTTTGTGCAGGGAACGGTTGATATCTTCCTGGCCCAGAAACTGGTACATGCGGTTGTAAGGATCATTTTCACTGATCAGCAAAGCTCTTTTAATATAATGTGCAATGCCGGGAAGCCCATTGGCGCTGGTGGAATCCCTGTGTGCAATCACCTGTCCGGGATAACTGCTGTCTATCAGCAGGCTGGTATATTTATTTACACCGGGAATCTTCAGGGTATTCAGTTTTTCCAGCGATAAAAAAGCCAGCGGCATTTTTACTACAGAAGCAGGATTAAAATACAATTTCGGATCGTAATTGAAATAATAGTGCTGAAAAGATGGTTCCTGTTTCTCGTTCCTGTTGATGCGGGTATATATAATCTGGCAACGGTATTTTAAGGGATCCTGTACTATTTGCTTCATTGCAGGATGGTTGTTAGACCCGAGCAAACTGAGCAACGCAGCATCTGTTTTGCCCTGGGCAATGCTTTGTGTGGCCAGGAAGCCCGTTGCAACTGTTAATAAAAAATAAAAGTTCCTCATTAGTCCAAGATACAATTTTCCGCCTTTGTTTTTTGGCATCATATTTGGCTTATACAGGTTAACCAAATCGGTCAGATATGAAAAAGATCATCTTCGCAGGTTTTTTCCTGCTCGGCGTTATTACTTCAGCGCAGTTGAGCGCACAGATCAGCGTTAACGTAAACATTGGTAAACAGCCTTCCTGGGGACCGGTTGGGTATGATTATGTCGATTATTACTACCTCCCCGACTACCAGGTATATTACCATGTACCCCGTCAACAGTTTATTTATCTGAGCGGAAACCAGTGGGTGTTTGCAGCCACCCTTCCCACAAGATTCGGAAGAATCGATTTGTTCAATACCTATAAGGTAGTGATCAATCAGCCAAGGCCATATCTGCATCATCCCGATTATTATGCACGCTACGATCGCGGCCGCGGCTGGAGCCCACAGCCTCAGATCATCATCCGCGACAGATATAACGACAGATACTACCGCGATGACCGGGACCGGCATGGTAACGGAAGAGGGTATGCCTATGGACATGACAAGGGGAACCGTGGCAATGGAAACCGCGGAGAAGGCAGGGGACATGGCAGGCATGGCGACCGGGATTAAATAGTGCCGGATTCAAATAGCAAAACAAGCAACAGTCGAATAGCGGGAACTAATCGTACCTTCACCAGGGAAACGGTTGGTTCCTTTTTTATTTTATACAGACTATTATGAAATACTATTTGTTATTGCTTTCCTTCCTTTGTTCGTTTACCGGGGCAGGCGCACAAACTACTTCAGACAGAGATTACTACCTGGTTAAAGTGTACCACTGCAGCAACCAGCAACAAATTGAGCAAATAGAACAGTACCTGGGAAAGGAACTGATTCCTTTTCTGCATCAGAACGGCGTAGCCAAAGTGGGTGCATTTTTGCCAATCGATCATGATACGGCAACCGATAAACAATTGTACCTCTGGATTCCGCTAACCCGTTTGGATCAACTGGCCCGCATCGAAAACCGGTTTGGCAATTTAAATCCTTATGCGGACACAGGTCTGTTAAGGATCTATGGAAACAATGCCCCGGCTCCTTATAACAGTATTGAAACCATGTTGTCGGAAGCATTTGCTTTTCACAAACGATACAATTTAGCTGCCAGCTTTACACCATCTTCGGAAACGGTTTATGAATTCAGGAGTTATGAAAGCAGTACCGAAAACCTGCACCTGCGGAAAGTACATATGTTCAACCAGGGAGGAGAAATTGACTTATTCAAAAAACTTGACTTCAATGCTGTTTTTTATGCCCGCGTAATCGCAGGAGCACATATGCCCAACCTGATCTATATGACCAGGTTCAGGAACAGGGCCGACCGGGAGGAACACTGGACCCGGTTTGGCAACTCGCCGGAATGGAAAACGATGTCTGCGATGCCGAAATACGGCAATACGGTATCTAAGCATGTAGTGGTGCTGATGCGGGCTTCGGTGTGCAGTGAGTTTTAATTATCTTGTGCCCAATTGAGCTAAACGTATATGGCCTCTTTCTTCAAAAAATCTTTGGTTGGAATGTTTGTTTGTATCGCTGCAGTATCCATGCAGGTACAGGCCCAGGATGTGAACACGCTGGTTAAACGGGGACAGCAGAAGATGGCTGCCAAAAATTACCGGGGCGCCGTGCAGGATTTTACGGAAGCCCTGGAACTCCTGCCCGATGAGGTGAATCTTTATGTAAACAGGGCGCTGGCCAAACAGCAACTGAAGAATTATGAAGGAGCTGAAGAAGACCTTGGCTTTGCCATCGAAATAGATTCGATGAATGCCGACCTTTTTTTTAAAAGAGGTATAGTGAAGGGGCTGATGAATAATTTGTCGGGTGCAATTACTGATTATACCGTGTCGATCCGCCTCAACCCCAATGTGGCCAATGTGTATTTCAACAGGGGAATTGAAAAGGAGCGACTGAAAGATCTGGAAGCGGCGCTGGAAGATTATAATAAAGCGCTGTCGCTGAATTCCAAATACGGAGAGGTGTATTTTAACCGCGGGGTGGTTCGGTCTGCGCTGGATGATAAGGACGGCGCACTGCAGGATTATAGCAAGGCCCTGCTGTACAATCCCAAAAACGAGAGCGCTTATTTTAACAGGGCTATCGAAAAATCCGGGTTCCAGGATTTTGCCGGTGCCCTGGCCGATTACAACAATGCCATCCGGCTTTCACCGCGTTTTGCCAGCGCCTGGTTTAACAGGGGCTATGTAAAAACCAAACTGAACAATCTCCGCGCCGCCCTTACCGATTTTGACAAAGCCATTCAACTGGAGCCTGCGGCAGACATCTATTATAGCAGGGGGATTGTAAAAGCAGCGCTGAAAGATCATAAGGGCGCTATACAAGACTATAACAAAGTGATCTCGACGGATTCCAGTATTGAAAATGTTTTTTTTAACCGGGCGTTGAGCAAGATGCAACTCAATGATTTTGCGGGAGCCGTTCCTGATCTGGACCTCGCCCTGCTGGAAAGCCAGGCCAATGCAGATATCTACTACAATAGAGGTGTTGCCAAAAGAAGCCTGCAGCAATACAAACCTGCCGGAGAAGATTTTGATAAAGCCATTGTACTAAAACCCAAAAACAGCGACCTGTATGTGAACAGGGGACTGGTAAAAACAGCGCTGGGAGACACCATGGGAGCCATAAAAGATTACAGCAAAGCCATTGATCTGGATCCTAAGAACAGCGGAGCCTGGTTCAACAGGGGTATTCAATACGGCCATCTGAAATTATATGCCGAAGCGGTGGAAGATTACAACCAGGTGCTGCTGATCAGCCCGGGTTATGCAGAAGTTTATTTTAACAGAGGACTGATCAGGGGGCAATTAAAAGACAGCAGGGCCGCCATCGCTGATTATACGGCCGCCATTCGCTTTAGGCCCAACATGGGACCGGCTTATTACAACAGGGGGATTGAAAGGGCAGCCCTAAAGGAAAATCCGGCCGCACTGGCAGATTTCAACAAAGCCGTTCAACTGCTGGAAGCGAAACCGGATCTTTATTTTAACCGGGCGCTGGTAAAAGGAAACCTGAAGCAGTATGCTGCTGCCCTTGCCGATCTCAACAAAGCCATTCAACTGGATCCTGCCAATGCCGATATGCTGTTGAACAGGGGGATTATAAAAGTGATCCTGAAAGACAATGCCGGCGGCTGTGCCGATCTGCTGAAAGCGAGAGACCTGGGTAGCGAACAGGCAGCGGCTGAGCTGATAAAATCCTGTAAATAGGTCTTTCACAAGATGTTTCCCGCCATTCACATGAATTTAAAATATTTCTGTTCTTTCTGTAATATATTGTGGGAACACCCTACCAATGGGTACGATAATGATTAAATCAACTATTATGAAAAAAGGGATCCTGTTTGTTGCACTGCTTATAGCCGGGGCAACTACCGTATCTGCACAAACCGCAGATGAAATTATTGATAAGTATGTAGCTGCAATTGGCGGTGCCGACAAGTGGGCAAAAGTTCAGTCTATCAAAGTAGAAGGGCAGGTGGAAGTGCAGGGCCTGGCAATCCCTTTTACCATGCAGGGTCTTCAGGGCAAAGGGGTTCGGGTGGATGCCGAATTCCAGGGCAATAAAATCATCGATATTATTACACCCACCAATGGATGGGGGCAGAACCCGCTGGCAGGAAAAGCAACCCTGAGCCCGATTTCAGCAGAAGAGCTGAAAGTAAAGCTCGATGATCTGGATATCCAGGATGCATTTGTGGATTATAAAACCAAGGGATCCAGTGTTGAATTCCTGGGTAAGGATGAGGAAGATGGGAATGAGTACCTCAAGGTAAAGCTGACTTCTAAAAACAATAATGAAAAAACTTTCTTCTTCGATCCTAAAACCTACCTCGTATACAAGATGGAAGTAATTATGAAGCAGCAGGGGCAAGAAGTTAAAACTGCGGTTAAATACCTCGATTATCAAACCACCGATTTCGGAATAAAAATGGCTTTTAAGCAAGACCAGGGCATGATGATGATGGTGAACAAAAAAGTGACCATCAATCCAACCATCGACGAGTCTATCTTTAAAGGAAACTAGTTGAAGTAAACATACTGTAGCTGCTCTTTGTACCAGTCTGTTTGCCGGGTACAAAGGGCAGTTTTTTTATCCCACAATCTATCATATGCTTATAAGAATAAGATTATCCATGCTGTTGCTGCTGGTGGCAGCAACCGTAGCTGCACAAACCAACCTGAACTCTTCTTATTTCCAGGTAATGGGCGCCCGTGCGCTGGGGCCTTCTACCATGAGCGGCAGAATTACGGCCATCGAAGGAATTACGACAGACGGTCAGATCAACCTCTATATAGGTACGGCTGGCGGTGGCATCTGGAAAAGCCAGAACGGGGGACAGTCGTTCAGCGCTGTATTTGATAAATACTGTCAATCCATTGGAGCGCTTGCCATTGAGCCCGGCAATGCCAAAGTGGTCTATGCCGGAACGGGAGAGAGTAACACCCGTAACTCCGTGTCCATCGGAGATGGTTTATACAAAACCACCGACGGGGGTAATAACTGGCAGAAACTCGGGCTGGACAGTACGGAAAGAATCAGCAGGATTGTGGTAGATCCCGTCAATAAAAAGAATGTATATGTGGCTGCTCCCGGGCCTTTATGGAAATCTTCCCCGCACAGGGGGTTGTATAAAACCACGGATGGCGGAAAGTCGTGGAATAAAATATTGTATGTGAACGAAGAATCCGGATGTGCTGATATTGCCATGCATCCGCAAAAAACAGAAACCCTGTTTGCATCTGTCTGGCAGTTCAGAAGAAAACCCTACGCCTTTGTATCGGGTGGAAGCGGAAGTGGTTTGTATAAAACCACGGATGGTGGAAAGTCCTGGAATAAAATTACCAAAGGGTTGCCGGAGGGAGATCTTGGCAGGATCGTCATCACCATTAATCCATCCAAACCTGCTGAAATACTTGCCATCGTAGAAGCAAAAGATCCGGGCTTGTATATTTCAACCGATGAGGGAGAGAGTTGGAAAAAGCTGGCTTCAACAGAAAACATTACGGCACGGCCTTTTTATTTCAGCACATTGGTATATGACCCCAAAGATCCCAAGCGGGTGTATCGCCCTGCCTTTGATTTTGCCTACTCCAACGATGGCGGATATTCCTGGAACAATACCATCATTGGCGGAGTAGCGCCACATGCCGATCATCATGCATTGTGGGTGAACCCCAATCATACAGATATGTTGTACCTGGGAACGGATGGAGGTGTGTATTTCAGTATGAATAAGGGAAGCACCTGGCAGTTCCTCAACAATCTGCCGGTGGGTCAGTTTTATCATGTAAGCGTAGACCAGCAAACACCATACAATATATATGGCGGGTTGCAGGATAATAATAACTGGATAGCGCCCAGCTCATCGCCCGGTGGTGTAAGCTCGGTGGATTGGAGAGGACTGGGGGGAGGAGATGGTTTTTGGGTACAACCGGATCCGGTGATACCGGAAATTGTTTACGCGGAATCGCAGGGAGGAGATGCCTATCGCATCGACCGCAGAACAGGATTGTCCTTTGGAATTAAACCTAAGAAACTATCCGGTGATGAAGATCATCGCTGGAACTGGAACAGCCCCATCGTAACGGGAAAGTCTTCCGTAAAAGGGGTGGATGGGAAAGCGGTGAGTAACCTGTATATGGGAGCGCAGTACCTGTTCCGTTCCAGGGACAATGGCAGGAACTGGGAAAGGATTTCACCGGATCTTACCACCAATAATAAAGCCCGGCAGAACCAGGCTGAAAACAGCGGAAGCATTACAGGCGATAATACCAGTGCAGAAAATCATTGCACCATTTTTACCATTACACAGGATCCGAAAAATGAACAAATCATCTGGGCCGGTACCGATGACGGTAATCTGCAGGTAACCCGCAACGGTGGTAAAACATGGGAAAACAAAGCAGCCGGTATCTGGAAAACCGGTGTGCCGGAGCATGCATGGATCAGTAGCATCGAGTTGTCTTCGCTGAACCCGCAGCGTGTATTGGTAACACTGGATCATCATATGTATGGAGATAACAATACGTATGTGGTCGTGAGCAACGACGGTGGCGCTACCTGGAAGCGATTCAGTTCACCGGAGTTTACCGGGTTTGCACATGTTATCCGGGAAGATATTGCAGATGAAAAACTTTTGTTCCTCGGAACAGAAATGGGATTGTTTATTTCGCTGGATGGAGGGGCCAGTTGGATGCGGAGCAAGTACCAGAACATGCCCTGGTACAACCTGGTGCGCGACATCAAGATTCATCCGGCAACACAGGACCTGATCATTGCTTCGCATGGAAGGGGAATCTATATCATTGATAACCTGCAACCATTGCGCGAGCTGATCAAATCGGATGTAAACAAAGATGCTATTCTGTATCCTGTACAGAACTTCACCTACGATTTTGCGCAACAGTATCCGCAACCTGCACCCAATCTAACCGGATGGGTGGGAGAGAATAAGGTGTTACTGCCGGCTATTTATTATTACCTCAGGCAGCGAAGCAACGATGTGGTAAAGATTGAAATTTATGATGCTGCCAATCGCAAAATCAGGGATTTTAACGGCACAGGAGTGAAAGGACTGAACAAGGTATACTGGTCACTGAATGTGAATCCGCCCAAGGTTGCCCTTGGGGGATATATTGCACAATCTACTGTACAGTATTCCGGATTTGTGAGCCCGCGCGTGCCGGTAGGCAAATACAAAGTAGTAGTGAAGGCGGATGGGAAGCAATATGAGCAGTCGTTCCAGGTATCGCCCAATCCGGCCAAAGGATTTACAGCACAATCGATAGCGCGGTTGTATCAACAGGGAATGAGGCTGCATCTTCTGCACGAAAAATTATTTTTGCTGGTGGACTCGCTGGATAAAAAAATAGCTGCACTTGCCCAAACGGCAACAACCGATTCAACTGTAAAGAACAGGTTGGGCAAGCTTCAGGCATTGAAAGGAGAAATGGTGGAGCTGAACCGGAAATCAATCTTCTTCGATGAGTTCAAATTCCGCAGAAAAATAAGTGACTTATATGTAGAGGTCGTGTTTGGTATAGAGCCATTGTCTCCCAAACAGGAACAAGGGATTGGCTTACTGGAAGCTGAGTTTGAAGCGTTCAGAAAAAGAGTGGAAGCGATATAAATAAAAATGGGAGGTTTTCTTTCGGGTTTCCGCCAATGGCTGCATGCTTAAAAAAAGCTTTAATCGATTATTTTAGAATGATTTAGCTGAATTTTTCCCCCGGGTAGCCTGCTATATTCTTTTAGCGGAAGTGCATCGTTTTTGCGGAGAGTGTGGTCTAGCTTAGGATTGCGCGGATATGAAATCTTGTTGAACTGGTATGGCAATTATTTTTTTGGAATTTTAACAAAAATTTGTTTTAGAAATAAAAATGTGTATTTTGTACACGCTTAATAACCAGTAAACTGCCATTTTATGAACCTAAAGTTGCTTGCCAAGCCCATATTATTGGGTGCTTTCGCTTGCCTGTTTGCGATCTTTTCGCAAGCCCAAACCAAGACTGTCACTGGTAAAGTGACGGACTCAAAAGACGGATCGCCCATGGTTGGCGTATCTGTAGTTGCCAAAGGAACCAATATCGGTACCCAGACCGGTGAAGACGGTTCATTCAAATTCACCATTTCTTCTACCATTACCAAACTGGTCATTTCTTCAGTTGGTTACGGCTCTGTAGAAGTGGACATTACAAAATCCACCAACGTATCAGTAAAGCTGACTTCTGCTGCTGATGCACTAAGCGATGTGGTGGTAATCGGTTACGGTACCAGGAAATCCAAGGACGTAACCGGATCTGTTGCACAGATTTCCGAGAAAGACTTTAACAAAGGTCAGATCTCTTCTCCTGATCAGCTCCTGCAAGGCCGTACAACCGGTGTACTCGTTACACCTGCAACCGGTGAGCCAGGTTCTGCTGCAACCATCAACATCAGGGGTACGGGTTCCATCAGTGGTTCCCAGGAGCCCTTGTATGTAATTGACGGAGTACCATTGATCCAGGGTGGAACCTTAGGTACAAACGGTAGCGGTGTGGAAGGAAGCACTACTGCCAAAAACCCATTGATCTTCCTGAACCCTGCCGATATCGAGAGCATGACGGTGTTGAAGGATGCATCTGCTGCTGCGATCTACGGTTCAAGAGGTGCAAATGGTGTAATCCTGATCACTACCAAACAAGGTCGGGGTGGTAAAAAAGGCGTATTCAATTTTGGTGTAACTACCAGCATTGCCAATACCGCCAAAAGATATGACCTGATGAACCCTACTGATTTCCTGCTGTATGCCAAGAAGGCCAATATCGACGGCGGCGCCGCTCCTGCTGACGCAGAAGCTGCCGTTAAACTGCTTGATCTGGGCGCTTCCACCAACTGGCAGGATCAGATTTTCAGACAGGCTATTTCACAGAACTACAACTTAAGCTGGGGTTACAGTAATAAAGGAACTACCATTCGTTTAAGTGGTTCTTACGACGACCAGCAGGGTATTATCAAAAACAGTGGTCTGAAAAGATTAACTACCCGCGCCAATATCTCTCAGAAATTATTCAACGATAAATTAAGACTGGAAGCAAACCTCACTTATTCCAATACCAAAAATGAGTATGCTCCGCTTTCCAATAATGCAGGTTTCCAGGGAAGTTTGCTGGGCGCTGCTTTGCAATTAAATCCAACCATGCCTGTATACAATACAGATGGTTCCTTCTTCCAGCAGGGAGATGCCAGAAACCCTGTACAGATGCTGGCTTACTTCCAGGACAAGGATTTCATCAACAGGTTCCTGACTAATTTCTCTGCCAGCTATCAGATTGCCCAGGGCCTTACTTACAAGGCGGTGCTTGGTATTGATAACTCTAAGTCTGAAAGAACTTCTTTTGCCGATCCCCGTTTAGGCTCAGGCGCTTATGGCGGTACAATCAATGTATACGGTAAGGACTACGGTAACCCCATTCAGGGTAATGGCCGTACCACCAGGCAAAACCTGGATGTGAAGTCTTTACTGGTAGAACATTATGTTACCTACGATAAAACGTTCAACGATGTTCACGCGCTGAACGCTGTTGCCGGTTATTCTTATCAGAACTTTGAAACCAAGTACAGAGGTACTTTCGGATGGGGGCTGAATACACCTGTAGTAACACCTACAGATAATTTCATCAAGAACTACAGCAATTTTAAAAACTATGCTACATTCGTTCCTGATTACAACAGGAACGAGCTTCAGTCGGTGTTTGCCCGTGTGAACTACACTTACAAAGACAAATACTTCTTAACTGCAACGGTAAGATCCGACGGATCTTCCAAGTTCGGTAGCAACAACCGTTACGGAACATTCCCTGCCTTCGCTTTCAAGTGGAGGGTAATGGAAGAAGCCTGGGCGCAGAATACGCTGGGCAAATTGTTTAGCGAGTTTAATGTAAGAGCCAACTACGGTAAACTAGGTAGCCAGGACAACTTAGGTTCTTATGCATCATTGAACCTGCAGCAGACCTTCGATGTAGGTTCCGGACCAGTTACCAGATTTATCCAGCAGGGTAATCCAGATCTGAAATGGGAGGAAGTAGCCACCACAGGTGTTGGGGTAGACTTTACTACCAAAAACAGGCGCTTATCCGTTACATTGGATTATTATAATTCCAAGAGAACCAACATGCTCTTCTTTGCGCCTACACCCGGTGGATTTGCTCCTACCAGCAGTTGGTGGATCAACCTGGATGGTAGCGTAGTGAACAAAGGATGGGAGTTAGGTATCAATTATAAAATTATCCAGGGAGCCAAGTTCAACTGGGATGCCAACTTCAACATGACCACTGTTAACAACAATATCACCGGCTTGCCTTCTACCATCAATACCGGTAGCGTAAGCGGTCAGGGTTTAACAGGTGCATTTGCACAGGTGCTCACCAACAACTCTCCGATCTTCACATGGTCTATGCTTCAGTTCCAGGGATTTGATGGTAACGGTAACGCACGTTATGCAGCCGGCGCTTCCAACCAACTGGTTGGATCTGCACTGCCTAAGTTCTTTGGCGGTTTAACCAACAACTTCTCTTACAACAGGTGGAGCCTGAGCGTATTCTTAAATGCGGTGACCGGTCACTATGTTTACAACAATACAGCCAATGCGTTGTTCCTGAAAGGAAGCTTACGTAACGGCCGTAACGTAACCAATGAAGTGGGTAAAGGCCCTGAAAATCCATTCAACCCCGGATCTGTGTCTACAAGATTCCTGGAGAAAGCGGATTTCCTTCGCCTGGCCAACGTAAACCTGAGTTATGCATTCCAAATGAAGAGCAAAGTTATCAAGACTTTATCTGTATTTGCATCCGGACAAAACCTGGCGCTTATCACCAAATACTCTGGTATAGATCCTGAGGTGAACGTTGATAAGAGCATGAGTGGTATTCCATCACGCGGATTTGATTACACGCAGTATCCAAAACCAATCGTGATCACAATCGGTGCTAATATTGGCTTTTAATTTTGAACTTTATAACCTTGAATAATATGAAAAAGAATATAACTAATTATTTTATACCGGTAGTAACGGCCGTAAGCATGCTTACGATGTCGGCTTGTACCAAACTGGAGCCTAAATTGGATGCGCCCAATTCAATTGCACCTACCACAAGCGGTGGTGCACCATCTGCTCCTTCCATTTCTGCTGTATACGAGCAGTTAAACAACCTGGTAGGCGGCCAGGAAGGTTGGCATGGTATGCAGGAGCATACCACCGATGAACTGCTCGGACCAACCCGCGGTACAGACTGGGACGACTTTGGTACCTGGCGTCGTTTGCACCTGCACACCTGGGGACCTGATCATAACCAGATCACCAATGCATGGAACCAGTTGAACGGAGCGTTGTTCCAGACCACCCTGATTGCGGAAACCAAAACAGGATTGGAAAAAGCAGAAGGACAGTTCCTTCGTGCGTATTTCCGCTACCTGACTTGTGATCTGTACGGGCAGGTTCAAACAAGACCTGCAACCGCAGCAGCAAGCGCTATTCCTGATGTATTAACCAGGTCTGCAGCCATTGATGCAATCATTGCAGAACTGGAATCAGCAGTACCCAATCTGCCGGCATTCTCCCGTACCAACAGAACTCAGGCTACCAAAGAAGCCGCATGGGCTTTGCTGGCTAAATGTTACCTGAACAAAGCGGTGTTCAAGCAGGATCCTACCAAACCTGCAGGTCCTTATACCTTTGCTTCAGCCGACATGAACAAAGTAATCGAATACTGTAACAATATCGCTGCAAACCCTTTACTGGCAGTGAACTCCTATTACTGGGATAACTTTAAGTGGGACAACGGTACCCTGTCTACAGAGAACATTTTTGTTCGTAAAAATGGTTCTGATACAAGAGCTGGTAACGGTTCTGCACTGGTATGGCAAACCGCCATGGGCTTCCACTACGGCCAGGCGCCCAGCGGCTGGAACGGATTTGCTACGCTCTCCGATTTCTACGACAGCTTTGAAGCTACCGATAAAAGAAGATCCGATACGCTGGCAGGCTACACTGCACAAACAGGTGTGGTTGCCGGTTTCCTGGTGGGTACTGTAAGAGGACCTAAAGACGGAAGAATCGGTAACCCGATCGTTGTATTGAAAGACAGAAGTAAGAACGACCTGGTATTCACCAGGAACGTATCTATGTTCTTCAACAACGAAGCAAACGGTATCCGTCCCAACAAGTTCCCGCTGGATCCAAGTACCATCAATGATGGAGGTTGGGGTAGCCAGAACGAATTTCCTTTCTTCCGTTTCTCAGATGTTCGCCTGATGAAGGCCGAAGCCATCTTAAGAGGCGGTACCGGTGGCGGAGAAACTGCTTTGGCTATCGTAAACGGTATCCGCGCCAATAGAAGTGTTGCCGCTTTAAGCGCCCTCAGTTTAACTGATCTGCTGAAAGAAAGAGGTAAGGAATTATGGCTGGAAGGCTGGAGAAGAAATGATATGATCCGTTACGGAGTGTTCAATGATCCCGTACAGGAAAGATCAGCCGCTTCTGCCGCTTACAGGGTAGTGTTCCCGATCCCTGCTACTGCAGTGGCATCTAACCCTAACCTGAAACAAAACTTCGGTTATTAATTTCAATCGTATAAAGTTCAGAAAGGCCCCGGGTTACCGGGGCCTTTTTTATTCCGCTTACCGAAAAAGCCAGCATATGATCTGTGTAAAATATCCAAACAGCACGCTGTAATTACTTATTTTTAGAACATGATGCTTCGTACAACCTTACTTGCCGGAACTGTATTATTGCTGCTGAACTCCTGTAAACAAAACAAACAGGAGCCGCTGTTTACACTTACCCCAAACAGCAATATTCATTTTACCAATACCATTACCGAAACCAAATCCTTCAATGTATTTAAGTACAGGAATTTTTACAATGGCGGAGGGGTGGCCACCGGTGATCTGAACAACGACGGATTGCCAGAAGTGTTCTTCACTGCCAACCAGGGCGCCAACAAACTGTACCTCAACAAAGGGAATATGCAGTTTGAAGATATCTCCGAAAAAACAGGTTTCGGCAATAAGCAGCAATGGAGTACCGGTGTGGTATTTGCAGACATTAATGCAGATGGCTGGCTCGATATCTATGTGTGCAATGCCGGCAATATGCTGGAGAAGCCGCTGCGTAAAAATCAATTGTACATCAATAATCACAACCTGACTTTTACAGAAAGCGCAGCCGCTTACGGGCTGGATAACGACGGATATTCCACGCAGGCATCTTTTTTTGATTATGATCTCGACGGAGACCTGGATTGTTTCCTGGTCAACAACAGCCCCATTCCGGTGAACAGTCTCAACTATGCCAATATGCGGCAAATTCCTGATGCAGAGGCGCCGTTTGCCGAATTCCTCAAAGGTGGCGGCGATCATCTTTTCAGAAACGACCAGGGGAAATTCAGGGAAGTGAGCCGTGAGGCGGGTATTCACGGAAGTATCATCAGCTTTGGCCTGGGGGTAACCGTAGGAGATATCAACCAGGATGGCTATCCCGATGTATATGTCTCCAACGATTTCTTCGAGAAGGACTATCTCTACATCAATCAGCGAAACGGCACATTTATAGATGAAATTGAACAGCGCACGCAGCATATCAGTTTCTCTTCCATGGGAGCCGATTTACAGGATATCAATAACGATGGCCGCCCGGATATTTTTACAACGGATATGTTGCCGGGCGACGATTACCGGTTAAAAACAAATACCTCCTTTGAGGGCTATGATGTATTTAAACTGAAACAGAACCAGGGTTTTTACAACCAGTATACACAGAACTCTTTGCAGGTGAATAACGGGGAAGGAAAATTCCGGGAAACCGCCTTCTACAGTGGTGTGGCAGCCAGTGACTGGAGCTGGGGCGCATTGATGTTTGATGCAGACAACGACGGCTACTCCGATATTTTTGTTTGTAATGGCATTTACAGGGATGTGACCGATCAGGACTTCATCGATTTTTTTGCCAATGATGTAGTGAACCAGATGGCGCTTACCGGAAAAAAAGAAGAAGTGGAAACGGTGATTGATAAAATGCCTTCCGTGCCCATACCGAATAAAGCATTTCGCAACAAAGGTCAGCTCCGTTTTGAAGATGCCGGAATGGACTGGGGTTTCGATAAACCGACTTTTTCCAACGGTGCATCCTATGCAGACCTGGACAATGACGGAGACCTGGACCTGGTCATCAGCAATGTAAACCAGGAAGCATTGGTATATAAGAACAACAGCAGGGAACAACATAAAACAGGCTATATTTCCATATCACTTCAATACAAAGCGCCCAATACATTTGGTATAGGAAGCATCATAAAACTGTATCGCGGCGGGGAGATCATTACCCGCGAACTGATTCCCAGCAAAGGATTTCAGTCTTCCGTAGAATACCGGCAAACCATTGGTATCGGAAATGCACAGCCGGATTCAATGCAGGTGATCTGGCCCGACAGGAGTGTTACCACTGTGGTAAAACCGGCCGTTAATCAGCAACATGCAATAAAATATGCTGCAGCATCGGCCCGGCCCTACTCACCGGCCAATACTCCTGTAACAACGCCTTATTTTGAAGCCCTTCAACTGCCGTTCGAAAAACATACTGAAGATGATTATGTGGATTTTTATACGGAAAGAAATATTCCGTTCATGCTTTCGCGGCAGGGTCCTAAATCCGCTGTGTCAGATGTAAACGGAGACGGGCTGGAAGATGTTTATATCGGAGGCGCGGTACAGCAGCCCGGAGCACTTTATCTGCAAACTGCCGGAGGACTTGTAAAGAAGAATGTACCCGACTTTAAAAAATATGCCTTCAATGATGTAACGGCCGCCTTCTTTTTTGATGCGGACCAGGACGGAGACCCGGACCTCTTCACGGGCGGTGGCGGCAACTTTACTGCAGCAGCATCCGAGAGCTACCAGAATCATGTTTTCCTCAACGATGGCAAGGGCAACTTTACTTTAAAGATCGGCGCTTTGCCGGTGAGTCATACCAACTGCGGAACAGCCATACCGCTGGATTATGACGGAGACGGCCGCATGGACCTGTTGGTTGGAAGCAGGAGCGAGCCACAGAATTATGGTGTATCGCCCCGGAGTTTCCTCTATCACAATGAAGGCAATGCAGCATTCCGGGAAGTCAATGAAACCGTGGCGCCGATGTTGAACAACCTCGGAATGATCACTTCAGCAGCATGGGCGGATCTCAATGGCGATCGTAAGCCGGAGCTGATTATAACCGGAGAATGGATGTATCCGCATGTGTACAGCTTTAACGGGAAGCGGTTTGTTGAACAGAAAACAGGATTGGAAAACCAGTACGGATGGTGGCAGCAGCTCAGCGTTGCAGACCTCGACAAGGATGGCGATGCCGACCTGGTGCTGGGCAACCTGGGGCAGAATTTTTACCTTCAAACCGATTCCGCGCATCCGGTGAAAGTGTGGATCAAAGACTTTGACCAGAATGGAACACCGGATAAAATATTCAGTCATACCATTGGTGATAAAGATGTTCCGGTATTCATGAAAAAGGAGATCACCGATCAGATCCCTTCTTTAAAAAAATCCAACCTGAAACACCAGGACTATGCATCCAAAACCATACAACAGTTGTTTAAGGACGGGTTAAAAGATGCAGCAATATTGCAGGTGAATACTGCCGCTTCGGTGATAGCCATTAACAATGGCAGGGGACAGTTCAGTACCCGGCCGCTGCCGGTTGAAGCGCAATTGTCTTCCATCAATGCCATAGCAGTAACAGATGTAAATAAAGATGGCCATGCAGATATTCTTGCTGCGGGAAATTTCTTTGACCTGTTACCGCAGTTCTGCAGGGTGGATGCTTCTTTTGGCCAGGTATTGCTGGGAGACGGTAAAGGCGGCTATACCATCACTGCTCCTTACAAAGCTGGTATCAGCCTGAACGGGCAGGTAAGGGATATTGCACCGGTGAAATACAAACAACAAACCGGTTTCCTGTTTTTACAAAACGACAACTACCCGGTATTTTTCCGGCTCAACGAAAAAGGGAGCAACACTAAATAAAACCTATGTCCGATTCAATACTGCATTGTTTCCGTAGAAGCAACCGGCTGTTGGCCACCGTTGTTGTGGTAACACTGCTGCTTACCGGCGCAACAGGGTGCAGTGAAAAAAAGCCCGCAGCTTCCCTGTTTGAAGTATTGGATAGTAAGTCTACCGGGTTGAATTTTACCAACCAGCTTACACCCACACCTGCGTTCAATCTTTTCTCCTACATGTATTACTACAATGGTGCAGGAATAGGGTCGGGCGATTTCAATAATGACGGACTGATTGATCTTTTTTTCTCAGCCAATCAAAAACGCAATGCCTTGTATCTCAACAGGGGCGGTATGCATTTTGAAGATGTTTCGGCAGCATCCGGAATACCGGCAGACCCTGCATGGAGTACAGGCGTGTCTGTGGCAGACATCAATAACGACGGCCTGCTCGATCTGTATATCTGCCGGGTATCGAACTTCCTGCATTTAAAGGGTAGCAACCAGTTGCTGGTATGTACGGGCATTGATGCAAAAGGTATTCCGCATTACAAAGAACAGGCGGCAGATTATGGACTGAACTTTTCGGGCTTCAGCACACAGGCCGCATTCCTCGATTATGATGCCGACGGAGACCTGGATATGTTCCTGCTCAACCACCCGGTAACACATGATGGTAATTATGCGCCGAGGTACTATTTCGAAAACAAGCGGGATTCCCTGGCGGGGCAGCGGTTATATCGCAATGATCAGCCGAAGACAGGCGGCAGGATCCGGTTTACCGATGTAAGCGCTTCGGCCGGCATCAATGGTACCAGGATCGGGTATGGACTGGGTGTGGCCATTGCAGACATTGATCTCGATGGATGGCCGGATATCTATGTGGGCAATGATTTTCATGAAAACGATTATCTCTACATCAACCAGCGCAATGGAAAATTTTCGGAACAACTTACCCAGCAGATCGGGCATACGAGCCAGTTCAGCATGGGGGTGGATGTGGCCGATGTCAACAACGATGCATACCCGGATATCATTTCGATGGATATGCTTCCTTATGATCCCTATATGATCCGCCGGTCGCCCTCCGAAGATGATTATACTATTTTTCAACAGAAGCTTGCTTATGGATATGCTCCGCAGTATGCGCGCAACAACCTGCAATACAACAGGGGAAACGGAACATTCAGTGAGCTGGGCCAGTATGCAGGCGTGCATGCCACCGACTGGAGCTGGGCTTCTTTGTGGGTAGACTTCAACAACGACGGAAAGAAAGACCTGTTTGTATCCAATGGCATTCCCAAGCGGATGAATGATATCGATTATATCAATTTTGTTTCCGGCAATGAGATCCAGCAAAAACTAAAGGAGCAAAAAATAAACGAGAAAGACCTGGCGCTGACCAATAAATTCCCGGAGATCAAAATCCCCAACCAGTTTTACCTGAACCAGGGCGGGTTCCGTTTCAGGAATATGACAGACAGTATTGCCGCAAACCCACCCACTTTTTCCAACGGTGCATTGTATGCAGACCTCGACAACGACGGGGATCAGGATATTGTAGTCAATAACATCAATGAGCCGGTGATGGTGTATGCAAACAACACCAATACTGCTGAAAAGAAAACGGTGTATGCATCCGTGCAACTGAAAGGCTTTCCGGGTAATACACAGGCGCTGGGGACCAAACTGATGGTGTACACTAAAGACGGAATCCATACCTATGAACAACAGACCGTGCATGGATTTCAGTCCAGCATGCTGGCGCCGCTCCATATAGGACTGGAAGGCATACAGGTAGATTCGGTATTGCTGATCTGGCCCGATAACCGGTACAGTCGTGTTGAACTGGCTGCAGGAAAAACACAAACCATTGCGTACCGCCGGGGATTGCCCCTGTTCAATTACAATAGCCTTCAACCTAAGAAGACGGCCGGCAGTTTTGAAGACATCACTTCGCAGACCGGGTTAACCTACCGGCATACCGAAAATACATTCAATGAATTTGACCGGGAGCCGCTGATGCCGCATATGGTATCGGCCGAAGGGCCTGCGCTGGCCGTAGCGGATATTAACCACGACGGGATGGAAGACGTTTTTGTGGGCGCTGCAAAAAGCTTTCACAATGTGGTGTACCTGCAAACCAAACAAGGCAGGTTTATAGCTCTTCCGCAGCCCGAAATGGCAAAGGACAGCATGTGGGAAAATGTGGATGCGCAATGGGTGGATGTAAACAATGATACACACCCAGACCTGGTGATTGCGAGCGGGGGTAATGAGTATTACGGAGAAGATCCGCATCTGCAGCCATTGCTTTACCTGAACGACGGTACGGGCAGGCTTCATAAAAAAGAAGATGCATTCGGCGCCATATATATAACACAGAGCAGGGTGGTGGCCAATGATTTTAACGGAGATGGAAAGATTGATCTTTTTATAGCAGGCAGAACGCAACCCTGGCAATATGGAAAGACTCCCAGGTCTTATTTGTTGCAGAACGATGGTACGGGTAAATTCAGCGATGTTACGGCCGCTTATTCCAAAGAGCTGTTGCAGCCGGGCATGGTCAGTTCTGCAGCATGGGCAGACCTGGATGGCGATAGACAAAAAGACCTGGTACTCTGTTATGAGTGGGGCGGCATAGATGCATTCCTGCAACAGGGCAATCGCTTCGTGCGAAAACAACTGACCGCCCGAAAAGGCTGGTGGCAGTTTATAAGTATACAGGATGCAGACGGAGATGGAGATCCCGATATCCTGGCCGGAAACCTGGGGTTGAACAGCCGGCTGAAAGCTTCGGAAAAAGAACCGGTAAACCTCTACATCAATGACTTTGACAATAACGGAAGAACCGAGCAGGTGATGACTTATTTCCTAAAAGGGAAAGAAATTCCATTTTCCGGAAAGAACCTGCTGGAAAAACAAATCCCGATGCTGCGAAAAAAATTCCTGTATGCGGAAAATTTTGCCAAAGCCAACCTGGCTGAACTGTTTGGACAACAGCAGTTAAGCCGCTCGCAGAAACTAAGCGCCGATTATTTTGGGAACGCGGTATTGCTCAATAAGGGCAATCTGCAATTTAACCTCGAAGCCCTGCCCTATGAGGCGCAACTGAGTACCATGCGAACAGCAGCAGCCGTATCAACCCAACAAGAACAGGCCGCAGGCATCCTGCTGATGGGAAATTTTCATGCGTACAGTATGGAGCTGGGGCGCCAGGACGCAGATTATGGTACTTTCTTAAGCGGGGGGAAAGGAAGCATAACGGCAACAGGCATCAACGGCGTAACGATCACAGGAGAGGTCCGGCAGATTCAACCCATCCGCATCGGAACACGTACTGCGTATATTATTGCCAGGAACAATGCCGCCCTTCAGGTCATTGCTGTAAAATAGTCGCCGCTACAAGAATGATGTTTCGGTAATCGTTTGCGGCAGACTAGTTTCTGACTGGATAAAAAAGTCTGGTAATCCAGCGGGTACTGTCTTTTTCTTTCACCCGGTCGGAAATCATTTGCTGAAAGGGAATGGCCGGTGAGCTTTTCCGGTAATCCTGTACATAATTTTCCAGTTCTTTTTTGCAGGAATCAATTACCTGCGGGCCACCTTTTACTTCTGCCACCATTACATAGCCGTTGCGTACCATGTTCTTCAGCAGGAAACGATTGGTAGAGGGCAATTCCCTGTCGGTGGCAATGGCCACCATGGCTTCAAATGCTTTGCTTTCGCCGGGATACACATTCATGATCGGGGCATCCATTTCCCGGCCCTGCTCTGTGGCGATATACTGTTTCAATTCTTTCACCAGGCTGTCGATTTCCACAACGGAGGGAAGATGGTCAAAGGGGTGTTTGAGGGAAATATAGGTGGTATGCACCAATTGTTTTCTTTCAATGTTGAAACCATATACCTTCTCAACGTTGGAAAAATTGGCCTCCACCTGCTGCATGAAATTCCGGATGGTCTTTTTGGTATCCATCATCGAAATGTATTGCAGGGCTTTGGTAAAGGGGTTGGAAGAAAACCGGTAGATCCCATTGATGTTGAACTGTGTTCCGCCATTGGCGGCCATGAAGAAGTTGAAATCCACGAAACCCTGCAGGCTGCCACGGCTGGTCTGCGCCTGGAAACCATTCAGTAAAATTTTCTGCACCTGAAAAAGCGTTTGACCGCTGCTGCAAACGGAATCATTGAGTTGCTGCCCGGGCCACCAGGCGCTCCATTTGGCCGGATCGGAAACCAGGCGGGTCGGCGCTTCAATAGGACAGTCTACTACTACCGATTGTGAGATATTTTGTTCGGAGGGTAGTACAAGACTTACTACAGCAGTAAGGGCAATCAGTACAAAAACAACAATCAACAGCTTTTTCATTACAAACAGTTCTAAGAGATATTGGTTGAAAAAAGATCGTTCAACCGTTTTTTTATGAATAAATTTGGTACAAACGATTACCTGCAAAATAAGGATTATGAAACGATTGCTTGCTTTTTCCTCCCTGATCTTCGCTGGCTTTTTTCCCGCAGCAGATGCACAGGATCCCTGGAAAATTCCCGCTTCACCGGTGAATGCCTCCGGCTACTATGGCGTTACTGTTGCCAACGGCATGATCGGGATCGTTTCTTCGCCTGAACCTTTCAAAGTAAAAGATGTGGTGCTGGCCGGCGCATACGATCAGTACGGAAGGGGAAGGGTTAGCAATTTTCTGCGCAGCTTTAACCTGCTGAACATGCGTTTGGGAATAGACGGGAAAGATCTGGGAGCAGGAGATGTGCAAAACATGAAGCAGGAACTGGATATGCAAAAAGCGGGCTTTACCTGTTCTTTTGATTATTCCGACAAAGCCAGCGTAAGCTATACCTACTACTCGCTGCGGCACCTCCCGTTTACGGTTTTGATGGATGTAACCGTTACCGTAAAAAAAGATTTGCAACTCAGTACGGCCAGTGTAATGGAGGCGCCGGATGCCTTAAAGGAGGTACAGAATTACTACAATGAAATAGACCGCCCGCATGTAACCATCAGCCTGCTGACCTCTTCGGCAAAGAGCCCCACCGGTAAGTTGCTGATGTGCGCTTCCAATACTTTCCTGTTCAGCGAACCGCATGGTACAGAACCCCGGGTGATTCATGAAATGTGGGACAACAATATGCACCTGATGAAGTTCAGTAAAAAGCTGAAGGCGGGAACAACCTACCGATTCTCTATTGCGGGGTCGTCCATCACCAGTGCACACCACGATGATGCATTGAACGAGGCGGAGCGTATGACCATATTTGCCAAACTGGAAGGAAGAGACCGGTTGCTGGAGTTCCACAACAAGGCCTGGAGCAAACTCTGGCAAAGTGATATTCAGATAGAGGGCGATCCGCAATCGCAGCAGGATGTACACAGCATGTTGTACCACTTGTATTCTTTTATCCGGGAGGGATCGGACATGAGCCCTTCGCCCATGGGGCTCAGCGGGCTGGGGTACAACGGGCATGTATTCTGGGATACGGAACTCTGGATGTATCCGGCCATACTGGTACTGCATCCGGAAATGGCCAAAAGCCTGGTGGAATACCGCTTCCAGCGATTGCCGGCAGCCCGCAGAAATGCGTTCAATCACGGATACAAAGGCGCCATGTTCCCCTGGGAAAGCGCCGCCAGCGGGGTGGAAGAAACCCCTGTCTGGGCATTGAGCGGACCTTTTGAACATCATATCACGGCCTGTGTGGGAATAGCGGCCTGGAACTATTATTGCGTTACGCAAGACAATGAATGGTTGAAAGAAAAAGGCTGGCCGCTGTTGAAAGAAACGGCCGATTTCTGGGCAAGCCGGGTAGAACGGAATGGCCCGGGCAAATATGAAATCAAAAATGTAGTAGCTGCCGATGAATGGGCCGAAAACGTAGACAATAATGCGTTCACCAATGCAGCAGCAAAAGCAGTGCTGCAGCATGCTACGGAAGCTGCCCGGATATTGGGGCAGCCTGCTAATACCGACTGGATGCATGTGGCTCAAAATATTCCGGTCCTGAAAATGGAGAATGGGGTAACCCGGGAGCACGCCACCTACAACGGAGAAGGAATCAAGCAGGGAGATGTAAACCTGCTGGCTTATCCGCTGAAGGAAATCACCGACCCAAAACAGGTGCGGAAAGACCTGGAATATTATGAAACCAGGGTACCCAATGAAGGAACGCCCGCCATGACCCAGGCCATATTCTCCCTGCTGCACAACCGTTTGGGGGAGCCGGAAAAAGCCTTTCATTTTTTCCAGGACGCTTACCTGCCCAACCTGAATCCGCCATTCCGGGTGATTGCGGAAACCAAGGGCGGATCCAATCCGTATTTTGCCACAGGGGCCGGTGGAATACTGCAGGCGGTACTGATGGGCTTTGGCGGACTTGACATTACCCCGGCAGGGATTACCCAGATCAAATCCTCCCTTCCGAAACACTGGAAAAAACTAACAATAACAGGGGTTGGAGCGGATAAGAAAACTTTTAAAGTTCAATAAAATCATGTATTTTCGGATAGGTGAAAAAAGGAATTGCCATACTGATGCTTGCCTTCCTCCTCTTTAACTGGGGAGGATACAGATTGCTGTCTGACTGGCTGGAAATTCGTTCGGAAGAGAATCTTCAGGCCGAACTGGACCAGGACATCTTTGATGAAGCGGCGCTGTTGCATATCAAAGTTCCCGTAAGCCTTCCTTATACCAACAGTTCACCTGTTTACGAAAAAGTTACCGGGCAAATAGAGATCAAAGGTGTTTCTTACACATTTGTGAAACGCAGGTTCTATATGGATTCCATGGAACTGCTTTGTATCCCCAACGCCGAGAAAGCAGGCATTCGTAATGCCAGGGACCAGTTCTTCCGGTTAGCCAACGACTTTGTAGAAAATTCATCTTCTAAAAAGAATTCCTCATCCCATCCTCATACTGCTAAATTTTCCGTTCAGGACTTTACAGAAGACCACTTCTTTTCCTGGCAGTTTAGCTGTGGTACAGCTGATAAAATCCAGCGGGCAATTGTGCGCTCCTGTTTGGGTGGAGACTATACAAAATTGCAGGACCATCCGCCACAGGTATAATGCTGGTTCATTAAGCATTATTTTCCTTTACTACCTAAACTAGCTGAATTTTATGAAGAAGACCTTACTAGGCCTTGCTGTGGTATTATGTATATTTTCCTGCAAGAACAGCGATGAGTATAAAACCTTTTTACACAATCCCGATTTATTCAGTGCAACCGTTCATGAACTGAACTCCGTGGTGATGGGGAATAATTTCCCGCCAATGGTTGCTTCCCGTAATTACGCGTATGCTGCTATTGCAGCGTATGAAGTAATTGCAGCCGCTCATCCCGATCAATACCAGTCGTTGGGGGGCCAGTTAAATGGCCTTACAATCGTTCATGTACCTGCGCTTACGCCCGATGTGGACGTAGAACTCGCAGCTTTGCTGGCATATATGAAAGTAGGCGAATCCGTTACTTTTCCGGAAGGAAGCATGCAGGTATATGCAGACAGTATTTTGAAGGTGGCCAGGAGAAAAGGGTTAACGGATAAAGTGGAGCAGGCATCCCGTTTGTTTGCAGACAGTATTGGCAGGGAGATCGTACGCTGGAGTAAGAAAGACAATTACCTCGAAACCCGTGGAGCTGAAAAATACACCGTAAAAGATATTCCGGGCAGATGGGTACCTACACCTCCAATGTACGCCTCAGCGGCGGAACCGCACTGGATGGAGATCAGAACAATGGTCATTGACAGTGCAGGGATTTTTGATCCTCTTCCTCCGCCGGCCTTCAACATAACCGACAAGAATAGTAAGTATTACCAGGAAGTAATGGCCATCAAAAATGCGGTTGACAGTCTTACTCCGGAACAAAAACATATTGCGGAGTTCTGGGACGACAATCCATTTAAAATGAATGTAACCGGGCACGTGATGTACAGCAGTAAAAAATTCTCACCCGGAGGTCACTGGATGAGTGTGGTAGGAATAGCCGCGCAGCAATCAAAAGCAGATTATCCTACAACTGTTTATGCAACAGCAAAAACAGCCATTGCTTTGTTTGATGCGTTTATTCAGTGCTGGTATGTAAAATACAAGCACAATACCATTCGCCCCGAAACAGTGATCAACAAGTACATCGATATTAACTGGAGACCCTATTTACAAACCCCCGCGTTCCCCGAATATACCTGCGGGCATTCCACGATATCTTCCTCAGCAGCAGAAGCGCTTACCAGTGTTTTCGGCGATAATTTTGCCTACACCGACTCAACAGAGCTGGAGTTTGGCATCAGGAGCCGTTCCTTCAAATCGTTCAGGCATGCAGCGGAAGAAAATAACTGGGCACGTTTTTATGGAGGTCTCCATTATCACAATTCCTGTATCATCAGCACGGACATCGGACAAAAAGTGGGTCAGCTTGTAGCTACCCGGCTTAAGATGAAGAAGTAAGACCATGTTCATTTGCAGTGAAACAATTGCCTTCGGGCAGTTGACTTTGCTGTGCGTGTACAGCCCCCAATTGATTGATTACACCATAAAAAATTAAAATGAAATATTTTATCGTACTTCTTATTGCCCTTTCGTGCACTTATCAAAAAACGCAGTCACAAGGCTGTGTGGCCATCAGGGGGGCGGGCGGCGCTTCGTGCGGCCCAATGAATCAAATGAATCATATTGATACAACAGGGCTGTTTTTTTCGGCCAATACCCGGTATTTTAAATCGTTCCGGCACTTTGTTGGAACGGATGAACAGAAACAAAGGATTGCGCTGGGAACAGAAGTGATCAATCATACATTCAGTATGGATCTTGGCCTCACCAAAATCACCAGTATGCGCCTGCATTAAAGCTGTTTTTTCAAAACAAACCAAACTAATTGCTATGCTGATCAAAAAATTATTATTCATGCTATGCCTCCTCATCTGTTCAGTGGCGGGGTACAGCCAAACCGACATCGATGCCATCATGATGTCGAAGAACAATTTCTGCACCGGTTTTATGTACACCCACAACAGTTGGGATCATTACTGGGAGGGAACTTTTAAAAGAGATAACCAGAACCTGGGAACGGTCAGTTCGCAGATGATTGGTGTAATGGGTAACTACGGATTAAGGGATAACCTGAACCTGCTTTTTGCACTGCCTTATATAAGCACCAAAGCTTCAATGGGAACACTGGCCGGGCAAAAGGGATTGCAGGATCTGAGCCTGACCGTTAAGTGGATGCCTGTAGAAAAAAAATGGGGGAAAGGAGATTTCTCCCTGTATGCGCTGGGAGCGCTGTCTGCACCAACCACCCATTATGTGGCAGACTATCTTCCGCTGTCTATCGGAATGGGCAGTAAAACCGCCATGGTAAGGCTGATGCTGGATTACCAGGTTAAACACTTTTTTGTAACAGGATCGGCCGCCTATATTTTTCGAGACAGGGTAACCATCGACCGGCCATCTTATTACACTACAGAGCTGCACAATTCCAACCAGGTAGATCTGCCCAATATGACCAACTATAATCTCCGGACTGGTTACAGAAGTGCTACCTGGATTGCGGAAGCTGTATTGGATATCGCCCATACGCAGGGCGGATTTGATATCACCAAAAACAATATGCCTTTTTTGAGTAACCAGATGAATGCCGCCAGGGCAGGCGCCAATGTAAAGTATACGTTCTCTTCGGTTGAGGGATTATCCCTGATCGGGAACGCCATGTTTACCCTATCGGGCAGAAATGTGGGGCAAACCAGTTCCGTTGGTGCAGGGGTATTCTACATTTTTGATTTCAATAAAAAGAAAAAATAAGCCATGAAAAAAATAACCATCTATATAGGATCACTGCTGCTCTTGCTGGCATTTATGCCCGGATGCAACCGGTCCATCGAAGACAGAACCAAAGAGCTGCCCATGCTGGAGCCCGCTAAAACAGATGCAGATGCAGGAGACTGGAAGCCGGTGATATTGGCAACGCCAGCCGATGTAGCGCTGACCGCACCGTTGGCATCCAATAATGCGGGGTATCTCCGCGAACTGAATGAGATCAGGGGGCTGCAGCAAAACCTTACCGATGCACAACGCAAAACCATTCAGTACTGGGGCGCGGGAGCTGTGTTACGCTGGAATGAAATCATGCGGGAACTTGTAGCCAAAAGAAACCTCCCGCCCTACCAGAATGCAGATGGAAGCTATCCAACGCCATCGGCAGCCAATCCATTCAGTTATCCGGTATTTCCTTTTTCCAATCCACCCTATGCAGCAAGGGCATATGCATATGTAAGCGTTGCGCAGTATGATGCATTGGTAGCCGCCTATTATTACAAGCGATTGTATACGAGGCAGGCTCCTTATAAAACCGATACGGGTATTAAGGCATTGCTGCCGGAAAGCACCTTGCCGGTATACCCGAGCGAGGATGCAGTAGTGGCATCCGCCGCGGTGGAGCTGCTCAAATTATTGTTTCCTGCCGATGCTGCCTATGTGCAACAGAGAGCGAATGAGCATATGGAAGCAAGAATCATGGCCGGCATGAACACACGCAGCGATATAGAAGCAGGTGTTGCATTGGGAAGACTGGTGGCCGCAAAAGTAATTGCCAGGGCAGCCAATGATAATATGAGCAAGGCGGTAGGTACACCGGCACAATGGGCGCAACTGGAAACAGATGCGGCGGCAGGAGGAGAAGTTCCCTGGAAGAGCCTGGATGCACCCAGTCGTCCGCCCATGCTTCCATTCTTTGGAAGGGTAAGGCCATTCCTTTTCGATTCACTGACCACTATTGCCATTCGTCCGGCAGCGCCACCATCCACTAAATCTGTAAAATTCAAAACAGAGCTGGAAGAAGTGAAATATTACAGCAAAAATGCAACCAGGGACCGGATCGCTATTGTACATAACTGGGCCGACGGAGTAGGCACATCCACTCCTCCCGGGCACTGGAACCTGATTGCTGCGGAAGATTTTGTGCCATTGCATTTCAGCGAGGTACGCTGGGCAAGAAACCTGGCCCTGCTCAACATGGCCGTGATGGATGCCGGTATTACCTGCTGGGACACCAAATATTTTTATTACAATCCGCGCCCTACACAAATGGATCGGGAAATCAAGACCACAACCGGTATCCCAAATTTCCCGGCTTATATATCGGGGCATTCCACTTTCAGTGCAGCCGCCGCAACTGTATTGGGCTATATCGTGCCGGCAAGGGCCAATGCGTACAATGCAATGGCAGAGGAGGCTTCCAATTCCAGGTTGTACGGAGGGATCCATTATCGGGCCGATTGCGAAATGGGGTTGGTACAGGGAAAGAAAGTGGGCGATTTTGCCATCGTAAGAGGCCAGGCGGATGGATGCAATTAATTAAAATCATGGAGATATAAAAGATGAAACGACAAATAATAAGGGTTATCATGGTTTGTGGCTGCATGCTGCAGTTGCAGACCATGCAGGCCCAGGTACAATTAGACAGCGTCACTGTATTTAGTTATATCCATGCCAAAACAGGATTGCCGGAAGAGCTGGGAACGTATTTGCACAGCGGAAAGAAAACGGAACTGATTCAGCTTGGATATCTGAATGCAGACCTGTCATCTAAAAACGGAAGGCAGGTCTTTGCCAAAGTGCCCGGTGTATTTGTATATGATATGGATGGCGCGGGTAACCAGGTGAATATTGCAACCAGGGGGCTGGACCCCCATCGCGGCTGGGAATTCAATATGCGCAAGAATGGCGTGATGATCAATTCCGATATGTATGGTTATCCTGCCAGTCATTACAGCATGCCTTTTGAAAGTATTGAAAGGATTGAACTGGTGCGGGGAACGGGCTCACTGCAATATGGGGCACAGTTTGGCGGAATGCTCAACTATATTACCAAGCGGGCGGACAGTACCGGTAAATTTGGTTTTGAAAACATCACCACCACCGGCTCCTATAACCTGTTTAGTTCGTACAATGCGGTTTCCGGAACATTCGGAAAGTTCAGGTACTATGCGTACCACCAGCAAAAATCCAGGGATGGATACCGCCGGGAAGAGCATACCAGTTCTGCGGCGCAGCAGGTCGCACTGGAATATGCACCCAACAGCCATTTTTCGGTACAACTGGAGTGGTCCAGGTCGGCTTATACCTACAAGATCCCGGGTGCCTTAAACGATAGCCTGTTTGCCGCAGATCCCCGGCAGGCAACAAGGACGCGCAATTATTTCAATCCCGATATTCATGTGCCGGCTATAACCATTCACTGGCAGATCAATGCGGATACGCGCTTGCAGCTTACCAGTTCTGCGGTATTGGGAAAAAGAAACAGCGTGATGTTCGACAAGCCAACCAATGTAATGGATACCATTAATACGGCAACCATGCAATACAATAACCGGCAGGTGGATATCGACCGGTTCAACAGTTATACCACAGAGCTGCGCCTGTTGCAGCATTACCGGACAGGGAAGCATGAACATACCCTGGCGGCGGGAGTTCAGTACATGAACAATGATCTGCACCGGACACAACAGGGAAAGGGCACCACCGGTGCAGATTTTGATCTCAGCCTGGTGAGCCCTGTATGGGGAAGAGACCTTCATTTTAAGACGTCCAATATGGCCCTGTTTGCAGAAAACAGGTTCGCTTTGCTGAAAGGGTTAACTGTAACGGCCGGCGCCAGGATAGAAACAGGAAGAACCGATATGTCCGGAGTGATTAATTATTATCCGGCCAACAAAATCCCACTGTCTATCCAACACCGGTTCCCGCTGCTGGGCGCGGGCATTCAATACAAAATCAGCGAGCAGCTGCAATTGTATGGGGGGTGGTCGCAGTCTTATCGTCCCATGATTTTTAAAGACCTGGTACCTGCATCCCTGTACGAGCAGGTAGATCCGGATATTAAAGATGCCCATGGCTATAATGCGGAGATGGGATTCAAAGGAAGCTGGCGGATGCTGAAATGGGATATCACTGCATTTGTACTGCGCGAAGACCATCGTTTTGGAACACTGGCACAAACAGATGCTGCGAATAATCTGATAACCTATAGAACCAATATCGGCAATTCGCTCAGTAAGGGCCTGGAAATGCTGATAGAGGCCAACTGGCAGTTGAGAAGCCGCACCGTGCTTTCCTTGTTTACCTCCACTTCATTCATGCAGGCCAGGTACCTGGATGCGATGGTAAAATCGGGCAACGGCAATATCAATGTACGCGGCAACAAAGTGGAGTCGGCGCCGGATTTCACCAGCAGGAACGGGGTAACCCTCCGTACAGCATCGCTGAGTGTATCGCTGCTGCACAGTTATGTGTCATCCACTTTTGCAGATGCATTGAATACGGTAACCCCCTCACCGGCAACCGGGGCGGTAGGGCTGGTACCAGCCTATGGCCTGCTGGACCTGAATGGTTCAGTGCGGATCAGTAAAAACCTGAGCCTTAAAATCAATCTGAATAACCTGATGAACAAACAGTATTTCACTAAGCGGCCCCTGTTCTATCCCGGACCGGGCATCTGGCCTTCCGAGGGAAGAAACTGGTCGGCATCTGTGGTCATCAGATTATAGCGGATAAAATGCACGCCACCCTACCCACCGGTTAACTTGTGGGTAGGGATAGCGGTATTGGGCTTAATTAAAGATCTGGTTATTCAAATGCCTGAAAGCTTCCATCGCTCCCATATATTCACAGGTGCGGGCGCCGGCCTTGTTGGCATTGGCCACGAACCTTCTCCAGTCGCCCAGGTTCAGTTCGTTCATCTGCACTTTGCTGCGATGGCTGAGCTGATAAAGAATAGCGCCAACAAAAGCGTCACCGGCGCCGGTGGTATCAATAGCTGTGATGGGGATACTGTCTACAATATGCTGCTCGTTGTTCAACCCAACCAGGGTACCATCCTTACCCAGTGTAATGGTGAATACCGCTTTGGTTTTTTTCAGGAGAATATCAGCAGCTGTTTCCGGGCTACCTGTTTGGGTAATCAGCATGGCTTCCTCATCACTTACTTTAAAAAAATTGCAATGCTGCAGGAAATGCCAGGACTGATCAATAAAGGATTGCGTATTGTTCCTGAAAAGCAGGTGGCGGTAATTGGGATCGAAGCTGATATAAATTTTATGGTACAGGGCTTTGTTCAGTAAATGCAGGTAAGCTTCCTGCAACGGCCCGGGTAAAAAAGCGGTGGCGGAACCAAAATGAATAATATGCACATCACGCAGGTCGATGGAATCAATATCCTCCTTGGTTAGCCGGCCATCAGCGCCACGGTTGAATACAAAATCGCGTTCGCCGTTTTCCATCAGCGATACAAATGCAAGAGTGGTAAAATGTTCCTCATCGGTGAGCATGGCTTTTGTTCCCACGCCAAAGGTTTCCATTACGTTGATGAGTTGTTTGCCAAAAGGGTCGTTCCCTACTTTAGCAGCCAGTTCCACTTTACCACCCAATGCAGCAATGGCCGCCGCCACATTGGTGGGAGCGCCTCCCGGCTTTTTCAGAAAATGATTCCCTGCTGCAAGGGATTTGCCCTTGTCGGTACAGATCATGTCGATCAGGGCTTCGCCGATGCAAAGTATTTTCATATCATTCATATTGATAATCTGCTGTTGAATTTAAAAATAATGAAATGATTTTGAATTCGGACGGAGTGGACTATTTTTGCTCCATGCAACATGCGTTCTCCTACGAAAAGAAAAAAGTAATACAGGCACTGCGCTACCATTTTGTACAGCGTCCCGAAGTAAGGGTGCTGGTGATACTGGTGAATGTGTTTGCGATCGTTGCAGCTGTTTTGTTCTATACTAAAAAAATCAGGCCGGAGCCTTTTCTGCTGGGGTCCTTTATCTGGATCATGATGATGGCTTCCTTCTGGTACCTGTTGCCCAATAGCATCTATAAACGCGCTGCAACGTTTAAAGACAGCTTCACCATTTACTTTAACCAATATGGGGTACGGCTGGAAAACGAAAAGGGAGAAATGCAGTGGGAATGGCAAAAATTCAGCCGGTTTTTTGAAAGCCCGCATTTTTTTCATCTCTATTTTGATGCGAAATCATTTTTCCTGGTACCCAAGGATGGGATGACAGATACGTTCAGGCACGAACTCAGGGCAATGCTGAACAGCAAAATATCCAAATAAACAGGGAGGCTACAATTCTTTTTCCATCACAACGTGCCGGATGGTCAGTTCAATGAAAGGTTCGCCGGAAACGTGGTAGCCCAGCTTTTCAAAGAAAGGAATGGTGCTGGTTCTGGCATGCATAATGATTCTGCGGAACCTGCGGTCGCGGGCTACATTTTCGGCAAAAGACATCAGCACACGGCCAATACCCTTACCCTGCAATCCCGATAAAACGGCCATCTGGCGGAGCCTTACAACGCCCGGGGCGGTTTCCACCAGCATGCAACAGCCCTCCATCACTTCCTCGTCGAAACAGCCCAGTAAAACGTTGTTTTCCTCGGATTTCAGTTCCTGTTCCGTAAAGTCCAGCCCCAGGGGTTTACGAAGAATCTGGCGGCGCAAGGCTACCATTTGTTCGTATTCCGTGGTTCCGTATTGAATCATTTTAAGGGCCATGCGGAGATTTTTGGAAGATTTAGCGTATCTAATATAGCCATCATTTTCAGAAAAAGGGCAGGAAAACCCGATTTATTCAACTATTTAGGGGTTTATAGGCCAATGTGTGGAAACAAAAATTGCTTAAAGTATTGCTTATATGTCAAAATGTATATTTTTGCGCCAGTAATCAAAAACTTTTACAATGTCAGACATCGCTACAAGAGTTAAGAAAATCATCGTTGACAAGTTAGGCGTAGATGAAGCAGAAGTTACCAATGAAGCTTCTTTCACTAACGACCTCGGTGCGGATTCTTTGGATACCGTTGAGTTAATCATGGAGTTTGAAAAAGAATTCAACATCTCTATCCCGGATGAGCAGGCTGAAACCATTACCACTGTTGGTCAGGCAGTAGCTTATTTAGAAGAGCACGCTAAGTAAGAAATCATATTTAGTAAGGTATAATTTTAATCCGCCTTCTTGCGGCACAACGCCCCGAAAGGCGGATTAACACTTTAAACTGGTCCATTTTATGCAATTGAAGAGAGTAGTTGTTACCGGTATCGGAGCTATCACACCTATTGGAAATACCCTGGATGAATATTGGAACGGGTTATTGAATGGTGTGTCCGGCGCTGCACCCATTACTTTATTTGATGCAAGTAAGTTTAAGACCCGTTTTGCCTGCGAAGTGAAGGGATTTGATCCCACCAGTATTATGGACCGCAAGGAGGCCCGTAAAATGGACCGCTTTGCACAACTGGCCATTGCGGCCAGTGATATGGCAGTAAAAGATGCGGGTATCAGTAAGGAAAATGTAGACTGCGACAGGGTTGGCGTTATTTTCGCCAGTGGTATCGGTGGTTTAATCACCTTCCAGGAAGAGGTTTTAAACTTCGCCAAGGGAGATGGTACACCCCGTTTCAATCCATTCTTCATTCCTAAAATGATCCTGGATATTGCTGCCGGACAAATTTCCATGCGGCATGGATTCCGCGGACCCAATTTTGCAGTGGTGAGCGCCTGTGCATCCAGTACCAATGGTATGATTGTAGCGGCAGATAACATACGCCTGGGTAGGGCAGACATCATCATTAGCGGAGGTTCCGAGGCGGTGATCAGCGAAGCCGGCGTAGGCGGGTTCAACGCCATGAAAGCCATGAGCGAAAGAAACGACGATCCTTCAACTGCAAGCAGGCCCTACGACAAGGACCGCGATGGTTTTGTAATGGGAGAAGCGTCCGGTTGTGTTATCCTGGAAGAATATGAGCATGCTGTCAGGCGAGGGGCCAGGATTTACTGCGAACTGGCAGGAGGCGGCGCTACTGCGGATGCCTATCATTTAACAGCGCCACATCCGGAGGGCCTGGGCGCCAAAAATGTAATGCTGGCGTCATTGAGAGATGCCGGTATGCGCCCCGAAGAAATTGATTATATTAATACACACGGTACTTCCACACCATTGGGAGATGGTGCGGAGGTAAAAGCCATTACGGATGTATTTGGCGAACATGCCTATCACCTGAACATCAGTGGAACCAAGTCTATGACCGGTCACTGTTTGGGTGCGGCGGGTGTTATTGAAGCTATTGCCTGTATACAGAGTGTTATTCACGATATTGTACCCCCCACCATTAATCACTTTACCGACGATCCTGAGTTGGATCCGAAGTTGAATTTCACTTTTAACAAAGCTCAGCAAAGAACTGTTAGGGCTGCATTAAGCAACACTTTTGGTTTCGGCGGACACAATGCCTGCGTAATCTTTAAAAAATACGTAGCTTAAAATAAAGTGCAATTTTTAAAAAGGCTGTTTCAACAAAAATCTGCGTCTGCTTTTGAAGAGCAGTTGAAAAACATGTTGGGTATTATACCCGGAAATGTTCAATTGTACCGTAATGCACTTAGTCACCGTTCGGTGAAAGACACCCCCGACGAAAATAATGAGCGGCTGGAATTCCTGGGAGATGCAGTACTCAGTAGCGTAGTGGCCGACTATCTTTTTAAGCGATACCCATATAAAGGAGAGGGATTCTTAACCGAGATGCGCAGCAAGATGGTGAATCGCCAGCAGCTGAACGATATCGCCCTTAAAATGGGATTACGCAAACTCACTATTTATAACCGTTTTGACAATGCACTGAAAGGAAGCCAGATTTTCGGCAATACCCTGGAAGCCCTGATAGGAGCTGTGTACTTAGACAAGGGTTATCGCAAAACACAGAACTGGATTCTGAAACAGATTGTGATACCGCATTTATTTGTGGAAGACCTGGAGCTGATCGATATCAACCTCAAAAACAAACTGATCGGCTGGGCCAATAAGAACGGGAAGACCATCAGTTTTGATTTGGCAGAAGAAAGACTGGAAGGTAACAGAAGGGTATTTACTATGAATGCAGTACTGGATGGGGAAGTATTTGCCTCCGGTCGCGGCAACAATAAGAAAGACGCCAGCCAGATCGCTGCGCAGATCGCTGTAGAGAAGCTGGGACTCTAGGACCGCTTACAGCAGATGTGCATCCGGATGCAGTTCCTGGCAAAGTTCAATCAACACACCATTGGTCCCTTTGGGATGCAGGAAGCAAACCAGTTTGTTGTCGGCTCCTTTTTTAGGTTTGCTGTTCAACAGGGTAAAGCCCTCTTTCACCAGCCGGTCCATTTCGGCATGGATATCGGCCACATCAAAGGCAATATGGTGAATCCCTTCCCCCTTTTTATCGATGAACCGGGCAATCACCCCGTCTTCTGTGGTGCCGGCCACCAGTTCAATCTTGGCCTCCCCTTGTTTAAAAAACGCGGTATTCACGTACTCGGATTCCACCATTTCAGTTTTATAACAGTTGATATTCAGGAGTTTCTCGAATAATTCAATGGATTTTTCCAGGTCCTTTACTGCAATTCCGATGTGTTCTATCTTAGGCATTGTTAATTTTTTTAATATTCGATTTCGATTTAGGGAAAAACAAGCGAAGCCGGTTCCGGGCTCCCAAAATTATAGAACCTATTGCACTACTTTTGTGTTACCAGAAAAATAAGCTATTTACTATGTTGAAGTTACCGATTTACTTAGACAATAATGCCACTACGCCAATGGACCCAAGGGTGTTGGAGGCCATGCTCCCATACTTTACCGAGCATTTCGGTAATGCGGCCAGTCGTAACCACCCTTTTGGATGGGAAGCTGAAGAGGCTGTGGACTATGGTCGCGAACAGGTGGCCAGGTTGATCGGAGCCGATCCCAAAGAGGTCATATTCACTTCCGGTGCAACAGAAAGCGATAACCTGGCTATTAAGGGCGTATACGAAATGTATGCCAGCAAGGGCAACCATATCATTACAGTAACCACTGAGCATAAAGCCGTACTGGATACCTGCAAGCACCTGGAACGTTTGGGTGCGGAAGTAACCTACCTGGATGTACAGCCGGATGGACTGATCGATCTGCAGGAACTGGAAGCCGCCATCAGGCCAACCACCATCTTGATTGCCATCATGTATGCCAATAACGAAATTGGTGTAATCATGCCGGTGAAGGAAATCAGCAATATTGCCAGAAAGCATGGCGTATTGTTCTTTACCGATGCCACACAGGCGCTGGGTAAGATTCCGGTGGATGTAAACAAAGACGGAATTGATCTCCTGGCATTCAGTGCACATAAAATGTACGGTCCAAAAGGAATTGGCGCCCTGTATGTACGCCGTAAAAACCCACGCGTAAAAGTGACAGCACAGATGGACGGAGGCGGACATGAGCGTGGAATGAGAAGCGGTACCCTGAATGTGCCGGGAATTGTAGGTTTTGGAAAAGCCTGTGAACTGGCCCGTTTGGAAATGGCAGAAGATGCCGCCCGTTTGAGCAAGCTCCGCGATAAGCTGGAAAACGCGCTGATGCAGTTGGAAGAAGCCTATGTAAATGGAAACAGGGAACACCGTTTGCCACATGTAGCCAATATTTCTTTTAAATATGTAGAAGGAGAGGGATTGCTGATGGGTTTCAATAAAAATATCGCCCTTTCCTCCGGTTCTGCCTGTACCTCCGCGTCTCTGGAGCCAAGCTATGTATTGAAAGCGCTGGGATTGGGAGACGATCTGGCACATAGTTCGCTGCGTTTTGGTTTAGGTCGGTTCACTACCGAAGAGCAGATCGACTATACTATCAAGGCAGTGAGCGAAACCGTATTGAAACTTCGCGACATGAGCCCATTATGGGAAATGTTCAAGGAAGGCGTAGATATGGATAAGATTGAATGGGCGCATCATTAATATAAACACACCTAAAAAAACAATATTATGGCATACTCAGATAAAGTAATTGATCACTACAGCAACCCCAAGAATGTGGGTACGCTCGATAAGTCTAAGAAGAACGTAGGTACAGGCCTTGTAGGCGCTCCCGAGTGCGGAGATGTAATGCGTTTGCAGATTGAAGTAGACGATGCAACCGGTATCATCACCGATGCAAAATTCAAAACCTTCGGTTGCGGATCTGCCATTGCTTCCTCTTCCCTGGCTACAGAGTGGCTCAAAGGAAAAACCGTAGACCAGGCGGTAGCTATTGATAATATGGACCTGGTGGAAGAATTAAACCTGCCTCCGGTAAAGATTCACTGTTCTGTTTTGGCAGAAGATGCGATCAAATCTGCGATCAATGATTATCGCAAGAAGAACGGACTGGAAGAGTTGGCATTTGAAGAAAAAATTCACTAATCTATGAGTGCAGTAGCAACAGAAAACAGCATTTACGTAAGCGAAAAGGCCAAAAAGAAGGTAGCTCAGTTGATGGAGGATGCAGGACTTACAGGAGATAACAGTTATTTCCTGCGGGTAGGTGTTGTGGGCGGTGGCTGTTCGGGCCTGAGTTATAAGCTCGATTTCGACAACGAGATCAAGCCGATGGACCAGGTATTTGAAGACAACGGCGTGAAAGTGGTTACTGATCTCAAAAGCTTCCTGTACCTGGTTAATACGGAACTCGATTTCTCCGATGGCTTAAACGGTAAGGGTTTTTATTTCAATAACCCCAATGCCAGCAGAAGCTGCGGATGCGGAGAGAGTTTTGCTGTTTAGTGCAGTGTAATAGTTTTTATTTGAATGATACAAAGGCCGGAGCGACCATGCTTCGGCTTTTGCTTTTTGTTGGCAATCCAAAACGGAAAAGCAGGTAAATTTTCTTTAGTTTTGAAAGATGTGGATGATCTGCAAAAAAGAATGGCAACAATTTTTCAGTTCTGTAACAGGATACATTGTATTGGGTATCTTCCTGCTGATCACCGGGCTCCTGCTTTTTGTATTTCCCGATACCAGCCTGCTGAATTTTGGTTATGCCAACCTGAACGGGTTCTTTAACCTGATGCCCTGGCTCCTGTTGTTCCTGGTTCCGGCCATCACCATGCGGAGCATCTCGGAAGAAATGCGGTCCGGAACCTTTGAGGTACTGCAAACCCTTCCGCTCAGTTCCTTCCAGATCATAGCCGGTAAATACTTTGGCGTATTGCTCATTATCCTGGTGGCCATGCTGCCAACCACCATCTATGCATTTTCCATGCAGGCGCTGAGTGTAACCGGAGGTATCGACAAAGGGGCAACCGCCGGAAGTTATCTCAGTTTGTTTTTATTGTCGGGTGTATATGCAGCCATCGGAATCTATGCCAGCAGCCTTGCCAAAAATATGATTGCTGCATTTGCCATTGGGGCATTTATATCTTTTGCACTTTTTGCCGGATTTGATGCACTGAGCCAACTGCCCCTGTTTACGGGCGGTGCAGATTATTATATACAGGTATTCGGCATCAAAACACATACAGCCAGCATGAGCAGGGGAATCATTGATTCGAGGGACCTGGTTTATTTTATATCCCTTACCGGGTTCTTTTTATACCTTACCCAAACACAGGTGAATAAACAACATATACAACAGTAAGATGAAAGATATGTTGAAAAAATACCGTGTAGTTGCAGCCTTGCTGGTGTTGGCGCTGCTGATCCTGGGAAGCCGGTTGTTTACGGTAAGACTGGATCTTACAGAAGATAAACGATTCACCCTGAGCCCATCCACTGTAAAGATGCTATCGGAGATCGACAGCACTATCCGGGTGGAAGTGTTTCTTACCGGTGAACTTCCGGCCGATTATAAAAAACTGAACATTGCCGTAAAAGATGTGTTGGACGAATTCAATGTGCATGCATCCAACCAGGTTGTGGTGGAATTCAGGAAACCGGGAGAAGACCTCGGTCATGATTCGCTGAAAGCCATGCTCTACGACAGCCTGGCCAGAATGGGGGTGCCATTCGAAAAAACCAGTATAGCTACAGGGGAAGCCGATAGAACCACCAGCCAGTTGATTATTCCGGCTGCACTGGTTTACTACAGGAAGAACCAGTTGCCCATCGTTCTGGATCTGCGCAGCAGTAAAAAAGTATATAAACAGTTCAATGTTATCAACGAAGAACCGCAGGAAGATGCAGAAGCAACGCGGAATGCGGCGGAGGCATTGCTCGAAAATAAATTTGCGGTGGCCATCGATAAGCTTACCCGCAAAACCGTTCCCACGGTGGCGTATACGGTAGGAAACGGAGAACCCACCGATTTTACAGTGAACGATCTCGGAGAGAGTTTGCGTAACGATTACCGGCTGGGTGTATTTGATTTGAAGCAGGCCTATCCGGATGCATCACTTATACAAACACTCGTGATTGTAAAACCAACGCAGCCCTTCACCGAAGAAGACCAGTTGAAACTGGATCAGTATGTGATGAACGGAGGCCATATCATCTGGTTCATTGATAAACTGCACGCAGAGTTGGACAGCCTGAAAAGAACGGAAGGACAGTACACCGCTTTTGACCGCGGACTGGGGCTGGATGAATTGTTGTTTAAATACGGCGTCCGGATCAATCCGGATCTGTTGCAAGACCTGAGCTGTTCCAAAATACCATTGGTAGTGGGAACCAACCCCGATGGCAGTATCCGTATGCAACGGATGCCATGGCCCTATTATCCATTTTTATCTTCCAGGACACCTAACCCGGTATCACAGAATATAGACCGGGTATTGCCCATCTTCCCTTCCAGTATCGACACGGTGATGGCAAGGGGAATACAGAAAACCATCCTGCTGGCATCCGATACCAACAGCCGCAGGGTAAGTTCCCCTGCAATCGTATCGCTGAACAGTGTACAGCGGGAAGAAGACCTGCTCAGTTTTAACCAGAGCTATGTGCCGGTGGCCGTATTGCTGGAAGGCCGGTTCAATTCATTGTTCGCCAACCGGCTGCCACAGGGCGTGATGGATTCCGTACAAAGGGTTACGGGTAAACCTTTTCTGAAAACCGCCGTTAAAGCCGGGAAGCAGATTGTGGTATCCGACGCGGATATTGTAACCAATGCCATCAGTAATACCACCGGGCCATTGCCCATGGGAATGATACCCATGGAAAACTATCGTTTTGCCAACCGCGAATTTTTTCTGAACAGCATCGACTACCTGTCTTCGGATAAGCAACTCTTCGAAAGCAGGAATAAAACAGTGGTATTACGCCTGCTTGATAAACAAAAAGTAAAAGAACAGAAAATGCTTTGGCAGCTCTTAAATACAGCGGTTCCGGTTACCTTTGTGCTACTGACAGGCGCGGTATTTCAATGGTGGAGAAGGAGAAAATATGCAGCTGCAGCTAAATAAAAAAAAATGAGTACACATTCGTTGGTTTACCTGGTATTTGGCGTTGTATTAACGGTAGCCCTTAGTTTTGACCTGGGCCTGTTGAGCAAAAAAAATAAAGCTATCAGCATCAAACAGGCGCTGCTGCAAACTTTCTTATGGGTAGGGCTTGCCCTGGTCTTTTTTGTATTTCTCTGGTTGGAAGGCGGATTGCTTGCACAGGAAAGCAATGGAACAGTAGCCAACAGTTCACAACTGCCATTGGAATTTCTGAGCGCTTACCTGATGGAGTGGAGCCTGAGTATTGATAATATTTTTGTGTTCATCCTGATCTTCAATTCGTTCAAGGTAAAAGAGAAGCATTACTCCAGGGTATTGCTGGTGGGTATTTTGATGGCCATCATCTTCCGGGTGATCTTTATAACTGTGGGTGTGGCCCTGGTAGCCAAGTTCTCCTGGGTACTGTATATTTTTGGGGTATTCCTTATATATACCGGGTACACCATGTTTACAGCAAATGAGGAAGAACAGTTTGATCCGCATGATTCCAAAATCTATAAGTTTTTAAAACGCTTCCTGCCACTGGTGAACCACGATGGGGAAGGAAAATACATTGTTCGGGTGAATGGAAAACCGGCCTATACCATCCTGTTTGTGGTGGTGGTGTTGCTGGCAGCCATCGACCTGGTGTTTGCACTGGACTCCATCCCTGCGGTAATGGGAATCTCCAAGGATCCGATGATCATATATACCTCCAATATTTTTGCAGTATTGGGATTGCGTTCCCTGTTTTTCCTGTTAAGGGGAGCGGTTACCAAATTTGATTACCTGCAACAGGGAATCGCCATTGTACTGGTGTTCATTGGCATAAAAATGCTGGGCGAACACTATATCAGCGAATGGATCGATAAACCCACACAGGTATTTATTTCACTGGGTGTGATACTGGTATGTATTTCCGGATCCATTTTCTATTCCATTTTTGTAAACAAGAAAGGAACGCCGGAAGATCTGGAAGATGCATCTGTAAACTAATGCTATGAACTATTCATTACAGGATATCGCCGAGCGCTTGCAGCTACCCGGAAAGGAGTATGGCCAACAACCGATCAGCTATCTTGTAACGGATAGCCGTAAACTGATCTTTCCCGAACAAACCTTATTTATTGCCATCAGCGGTCCGCGAAGAAGTGCAGCCGCATATATTCCCGAATTGTATCACCGGGGAGTAAGGGCCTTCCTGGTGGCAGAACCCGTAGACCGGTCTTCCTATCCGGAGGCGCAGTTTTTGCAGGTGCCCGATACGGTGAAGGCATTGCAACAGCTTGCAGCGCAGCACCGCAGCAGGTTTGCCATACCGGTGATAGGAATCACCGGGAGCAATGGAAAAACCATAGTAAAAGAATGGCTGTACCAGTTGCTGCAACCCGATTATGTAATCGTCAGAAGCCCCCGGAGTTATAATTCGCAGATCGGCGTTCCGTTGAGCGTATGGCAAATGAGTGAGCGGCATACACTGGGCATATTTGAAGCGGGCATTTCCGCACCCGGCGAAATGGAGCGGCTGGCCGCCATCATACAACCCACCCTTGGCGTATTAACCAATATCGGCGCGGCACACGACGAAGGATTCATTGATCATGCACAAAAGCTGGCAGAGAAGATCAGGCTCTTTGAAAAAGCGCCGGCATTGGTTGCAGCAAAGGATTATATCTGTGATACGATTCACTATTCGGGGGAGTTGATCACCTGGGGGGCTGCAGCGGGGAATACATTGCAGGTAATACAACAGCAGATCAACGGACCAGTTATGGTTGTAACGGCTGTATACAAAAACCAGCAACTGGGCTTAACCATACCATTTACGGATACGATGTCGGTGCAGAATGCACTTACCTGTTGCACGGTATTATTACAGATGGGATATGCGTTACCGGTGATTCAGCAACGTATTCAACAACTGGAGCCTGTAGAAATGCGGATGCAGTTGCGCAAGGCCATCAACAACTGCCTGGTATTGAACGACAGTTACAGCAACGACAAAGTATCACTGGCGCTGGCATTGAGTTTCCTGAAACAACAGGCAGGCAGTCATCCTGCAACGGTGGTGTTGTCGGATATTGTACAATCGGGCCAGGCAGAGCCGGAACTCTATCACGATGTGGTGGAACTGCTGATGAAGAATGGCATTCGTAAACTCTATGCAGTAGGGCCTGCCATCACCGAATTCCTGCGGCACCGGTTGGATGATACAACAAAAGCGCCCCTGCCCTTTGCAACGGCGCTTTTTCCGTCTACGGAAGCCTTCCTGGAGCAGAATACCCATAGCCAGTTTCAGCAGGAGTACATCCTGTTGAAAGGAGCAAGGCAGTTTGAGTTTGAACAGATCGCGCATTGGCTGGAACAGCAGGTACACCAGACCGTACTGGAGATCAATCTTTCGGCCATGGTACAAAACCTGAAAATATACCAGGGAATGCTGGCGCCAACTACCAAACTGATGGCAATGGTAAAGGCCTATAGTTATGGAAGCGGAGCGGGAGAAGTGGCGCGCAGGCTACAGCAGCAGCAGGTGGATTACCTGGCGGTAGCATATGCAGATGAAGGGGTAACTCTCCGGAAAGCAGGCATCAGTATGCCGATCATGGTCATGAGCCCCGACGAACACAGTTTTGATACCATTGTTAACTATACACTGGAGCCGGAAATATTTTCCTTTGAACTCTATCACGCTTTTCAGCGCTATCTGCAAAAAGAGGGCGTGCTGCAATATCCCGTTCACCTGAAACTCAATACGGGCATGAACCGGCTGGGATTTGAACCGGAAGAAACAGTTGCACTCGCCAAACTATTGAAGCGCCAGCAGCAGTTTGTGGTGAAGTCGTTGTTCAGCCACCTGGTAGCCAGCGAAGATCCGGCGCAGGATGCATTTACGCAACAGCAGGTGGATCTCTTTACCGCCGCCGCCGCCGAATTGGAGCAGTCGCTGGAATATCCGTTCATCAAACATATTGCCAATACGGCGGCCATCCGGAGATATCCGCAATACCAGTTTGATATGGTCCGCCTGGGCATTGGATTGTATGGTGTGGACAGCAATGCAGAAAAGCAACTGAAACTACAGGTAGTAGATACGTTGAAAACCACGGTAGCGCAGGTAAGGAATATTGAAGCAGGGGAAACCGTGGGTTATGGAAGAAAGGGCATTGTTACCAGGAGCAGTACCATTGCTACTGTGCGTATTGGGTATGCAGATGGATACAACCGGAAACTAGGCAACGGCGCAGGATACATGTATGTGAACGGGCACAGGGCTCCGGTGATCGGAAATGTGTGTATGGATATGGCCATGATTGATGTAACGGATGTTCCCCAGGTAAAACCCGGAGATATTGTGGAGGTATTCGGCAGCAATATCCCTGTTCAGGAACTGGCCAAAGCAACCGGAACCATTGCCTATGAAATCATGACATCCATCAGCCAGCGGGTGAAACGGGTTTATTACGAAGAATAAACCGGCCAGTTACAGCGGTTTAATCAGGTCGTTTCGCATGGCCCATAATACCAGCCCCACCCTCGATTTGGTGCCGGTTTTTTCAAACAGGTTCCTGCTGTAATTATCAACGCTTCTTACGGCAATTCCAAGCTGGTCGGCCATTTCTTTATAGGTAAGTTCCGACGCGCATAACTCCAGAAAGAGGATTTCCTTATCGGTCAGTTTCAGCTCCTGTTTGATATTGTGTTCCTTTTGCTGAAATGATCTGATCATATTCCCGGAAACAATATCGCTGGTATAGAATCCTTTCTCCATCAACTGCAGAATGGCATGATGCAATTCTGCAACCTGGGCTTCTTTTAAGATATAGCCGCTGGCGCCGGCCTTCAGCATTTTAATGATGGCCTGTTCATCGTCGTACATACTCAGGGCCAGCACCAGGGTGGCCGGATGGTTATGCTTCAGCCATTCGGTAGCGGCATAGCCGTCCATCAGCGGCATATTGATGTCCATCAGGATCACATCCACTTCCGGATGCAGGGCTATTTTTTTTTGAAGGTCTATTCCATTGGCGGCTTCAAAAACGATGCTGATATCATTGAACTCAGACAACAGGGAAGCAATGCCCGACCTGAAAAGGGCGTGATCATCAGCCATAGCTACCCGGATCATGTTAGGATGTTTGCTCATAGGGAATAATGATATGAATGGTAGTACCCCGGTTGGTTTCGGAGCTGATCTCAATGGTTCCGCCAATCAGGGCGCTTCTTTTTTTCATGTTGTTGATGCCCAGTCCTGCAGCGGAATTGTTCAGCAGCAACGGATCAAACCCGCTACCATTGTCCGAAACAGACAGTTGCAGTTCATGATTGCGAAAGTGCAGTTCGCAATGAATGGCAGTAGCGCGGGCATGTTTCATAATATTGTTCAGGGTTTCCTGCAATAACCTGAACACAATCAATTCTTTTTTAGGATTGGGGGAGTAAGTGTGGTCCATTTCCTGCACATAGGTAACTGCGTACTGTCCATGCTTTTCCATCCATTGCATTTCCTGTTCAACCGCCTGCACTAAACCCTGCTGCAACAGATTTTCAGCCTGTAATAATTTGGCCAGCTGCCGCAGGTCTTTAATGGAAGTGTTTACGAAACCAATGGCATCTTTTATTTTCTGTTCCGACTTTTGCCGGTCGTTCAGGTTCACCGAGCTGAGTGTGGCATTGGTGATACTGAGTAACTGGCCAATATTATCGTGCAGGTCGGCGGCAATGGTTTGCAGGGTTTGTTCCTTCACTTCGGCCTGGGTCAGCAGTAACTCTTCCTGGAAAGCCTGCTGCATATGAATGGTATTGGTTTTGTTTTGATGTTGCTTCTGCTGGTATTGAATTACAAAATAAACCACCATGGCAGCCAGGAATAACAGGATGGTGGCCCCAATGGCTATCCCTGATACAATATACCAGGTTGTTTCGTTCTGCAGAAGAAGGAAATAGATAAACAAGTGTATAATATAAAATTGATTAAGTTAATAAAGATAGACCAGATCGGAATAAAAGGCTCAAAATTACCAGTGGTGAGAAAGTACTGAAAAAAGCTCAGTAATACACTCTGCCCGGCGTAGAAAAAAAGATAACCAACGCTCACCCAAAAATACGGATGGTAAACCAGGTCGGGAATCTCGGCTTTTTCAATGGTTTCCCTCACGTATTCAAAAATATAATACACGCCAATGCAACTACCCAGGATAATGGTGTAGGAATTCAGGTAACGGAAACCCTGGAAAAAAAAGAAATTCAGGGCAGAAGCTACAAGAATAAAAATGGTCAGCAGGTTGATCCTTTTGTGTAATCGTTTGTTATCAGTAATCTCTTTGAAAAACCAACCGATGAAAGCAAATTCAAAAGGGTTGCGGATATTGGCAGTCCAGTTGTTGGAGTTGTTAATGATAAAGAGATGAAAGAAATTTCCCCACTCCACCACATTGTTGACCAACAGGAGCAATAAGAATCCTTTCATAGCCCTGGACTGAAACTGTCTGAAATTGATCAGGCAAAGAATCAGTGCGGTTAATTCAAACCATAAAGAAAGGTACCTCATATCTTATGAATTAGTAGTGTCTCCGGCACAATTATAAGGAGGACACAAATTACCATTATTAAATGCGATCACATCCACTTCGCCTTCGGCAACGGAGTAGTTCAGCCTGGGCCGTTCCGTGATGTTGATCAGTTTGTCATCGGCGTCAAGCAGGTAGTATTCCACCGTCATCCTGTTCAGGTAACGGCTGTTTACACCGGGTTCTTCCGTATCGGTATAGGAGGTGAAACTGGCCACTACTTTGGCGGCTTCCTGGCATTCTACCTCTGTTTTCAGTTGTTCAAATTCCTCCCTGGTATGAAACACCGAAATGGTGTCGGTGTAGGCGGGATCGCCACCGGCGTTATGCACCAGCTTTGTCAGCAACGGCAGTTTCAGGGGGTTGTTTCTGTACTCGCTGATGATCCATCTTTCGGCGGTAACCTGGTCAATTTTTACACAGCCGTTGGTGGGATGAAGAATATAATAAAACCCCTGCCCAATATCCTTATAGGTCCCGTTGGTTTGGTTCAGCAGGCAGGGGGCGTAAACCACCGTAAGTGTGCCACCCTTGCTGAAAGGCACCCATGGCTCGTTTTCATCAGCCGGGAAGGCGGCCATGTAAATTCTGATCCCATCGGCCTGGTTAACGGTAAAGACCTGGTTACAGAGTTCCAGGAAGTCGGCGGCGGAGCCGGGCATTTCTTCTGTTTCCGGCTTGCCCATAGCTTCGGAGAGCGTTAGTGTTTTTAGTTGAAAATGCCATCTTCTTCTTTTCAGTACCGTAACTTTCCCTACAGACATCAGCGGGAGGGGGCCGGAGCAATTTGCTGCCATAAGTCAAAATTAATATGCAATAAATATAATTAACCTGCAAATAAACGGCTCATTTCGGTCAGATTCAAACCGGATCTTACGCTGCAGCGCACGTAAAATTACGTATCCCCAAAAGGTAAATTACCCTGTTATATTTTAGTGAAGCAGGCGCATCTTTGACAATAGATGAGTCAGTCATCTAAAACGGATTCGGGTAATCACTTACCAAAAAGCGCAGTATCGGGGGGTGCTGCGCTTTTGAATCTGCTTTTCCTGCTCCGGCACCCGGCCTCATTTTATGATTTTATACTATTTTTCAACCCTTATCTTTGCTTTACGTTAAAAAAGAACCGTGAAAGCAAAACAAGTTGTATTTCTTATCCTGGCTGTGATTTTTATAGACCAGGCTTCTAAATTCTATATCAAGCTGAATTATTTTGCGGGTGAAGAGCACAATGTGCTGGGCACCTGGTTCAAGCTTCATTTTGTAGAAAATGAAGGGATGGCCTGGGGCTGGAAATTTGGCGGGGAATTCGGCAAGATCGCCCTGACGCTGTTCAGGCTGGTAGCGGTTATCTGGGGAAGCTTCCTGCTGCGCGATTTTATCCGCAGAAAATACCACCGGGGATTCATCATCTGCGCTTCATTAATCTATGCAGGCGCGTTGGGAAACCTGATCGACAGTTTGTTTTACGGCCTCATTTTTGAATACAGCAATCCATTTTCCCAGAATGTGGCCACCCTGTTGCCGGCAACAGGAGGATATGCAGGATTCCTGCACGGCAAGGTAGTAGACATGCTGTATTTCCCCATTATCACCAATGCGCATTATCCTGCATGGGTACCATTTGTAGGGGGGGAAGAATTTGAATTTTTCCGCCCGGTTTTCAATATTGCCGATGCGGCCATTTCTGCAGGCGTAATTGCCATACTGGTATTTCAGAATAAATTCTTCACGCATCCGCCAAAGGAGCAGCACCACACCATCGAAACCAAAACACTGGTAGACGATCAGAGCCAGGTTTCCTAGCGGGAGAACTATCCGGCATTTTTCTTATCTTGAGTAGATATATGAGAAATGCCTACTTATTGCTTATAGCAGCAGTCCTGATCTCCTGTACCACATCCAGTGTGGACATGATCGTGCATCATGCCGTGATCTATACGGTGGATTCCTCCTTTAGTGTTGGGGAGGCCATGGCCATTAAAGACGGAAAGATTGTAGAAGTAGGAAAGAATGATTTGATCATTGCCAAATACGATGCAAAGGAAATCATTGATGCAAAGGGGCAGCCGGTGTACCCTGGATTGATAGATGCACATGCCCATTTTGTGGGATACGCCCGGTCATTGTTCCAGGCCGATCTGTTTGGCACCCAAACCTGGGAAGAAACCATTGAACGGCTCAAAGTATTTGCGCTTCAGCATCCGGAGCTGAAATGGATACAGGGAAGGGGATGGGACCAGAACCGCTGGCCCGGCAAGCAATTTCCTACCAATGACTTATTGAACCAGGCATTTCCCAATATACCTGTGGTGATTACGCGGGTGGACGGCCATGCCTCCATCGCCAATCAGACAGCACTCAACCTGGCGGGCATCAAAGCCGGACAAACCGTAGTGGGCGGCAATATTCAAACCCTCAACGGGCAACTTACCGGGGTACTGATAGACAATGCAGACAATGCCATCTATGCTCAAATACCGGATCCTACCAAGGATGATTATACCAAGGTATTGAAAGCAGCGCAAGCCAATTGTTTTGCGCAGGGCCTGACCACCGTAACCGACTGCGGCCTTAATTATTACGATGTGGAAGTGCTGGATGAACTGCAGAAGGCCAACCGGCTTCAGATGCGGCTCTATGTAATGCTGGCCGATAATGATACCAATCTGACCAGGTACCTTAAATCGGGACCTTATAAAACCGATAAGCTGTTTGTGAACGGCTTCAAAGTATATGCAGACGGAGCCCTGGGAAGCCGCGGCGCCTGCCTGCTGCAGCATTATTCGGATGAACCGGGATGGGGCGGATTTTTGTTGCGCAATAAATCGCATTACGATTCACTGGCCAATGTGCTCAGTAAAACAAAATTCCAGATGTGCACCCATGCCATTGGAGACAGCGCCAACAGGGAGATCCTGAATATCTACAATAAATACCTGCAGCCCGGCAATGATAAACGCTGGAGAATAGAGCACGCACAGATCATTGATGCGGCAGATTTCAATAAGTTCGGCGCAGTGGCCATTGTGCCTTCCGTGCAACCCACCCATGGCACCAGTGATATGTATTGGGCAACTTCGAGGCTGGGACCAGAAAGAATGAAGGGCGCATATGCCTACAGGCAACTGCTGCAACAGAATGGCTGGATACCATTGGGAACAGATTTTCCGGTGGAAGATATTTCACCCTTCAAAACATTTTTAGCAGCCGTGGTCCGCAAAGATGCCAAAGGGTTCCCCGATCATGGATTCCAAATGGAAAATGCATTAACGCGAGAGGAAACCATCCGTGGAATGACCATTTGGGCAGCGAAATCGGGTTTCCTCGAAAAAGAAGTGGGAAGCCTGGAGCCAGGAAAGAAAGCAGACTTTATACTGCTGGACCAGGACCTGATGAAAGTGAAAGACCAGGATATACTCAAAACAAAAGTAACAGCCACTTATGTAGGCGGAAAGAAAGTACACTAATAGACGGCACAAAAAAATGCAACAAACCAACGCAGAACGCCCTGGTTTGTTGCATCCGTATACTGCGGATTATTTAATCTCGCCGACCATATTTCCGGGAACCACCCACTGATCAAATTCTTCAGGCGTTAAGTAACCCAGCTTCACAGCCATTTCTTTTAAGGTAGTGTGTTCTTTATGCGCTTTCTGTGCAATCTCAGCCGCTTTGTAATAACCGATCTTCGTGTTTAAAGCGGTTACCAGCATCAGGCTGTTGTTAACGTGTTTTTTGATATTGGCTTCAATCGGCTCAATGCCCACAGCACATTTATCATTAAAGCTCACACAACCATCTCCAATCAGGCGGGCAGAGTGCAGGAAGTTGTAGATCATTACCGGTTTAAACACGTTCAGTTCAAAATGACCGTTAGAGCCGCCGATATTGATGGCGACATCATTCCCCATTACCTGGGCGGCAATCATGGTGAGGGCTTCACACTGGGTAGGGTTTACCTTACCGGGCATGATGGAAGAACCGGGCTCATTATCCGGAATGAATAATTCACCGATACCACTGCGGGGGCCGGAAGAGAGCATCCGGATATCGTTGGCGATCTTCATCAGGCTAACGGCAACGGTTTTCAAAGCGCCATGCGCTTCCACAATTGCATCGTGAGCGGCCAGGGCTTCAAATTTATTTTCAGCCGTAATAAAGGGCAAACCGGTGAGGTTGGCAATATGTTTGGCAACATTTACATCATAGCCCTTCGGCGTATTGATACCGGTACCAACAGCAGTACCACCCAGCGCCAGTTCACTTAAATGCGGCAGGGTATTCTTAATGGCTTTCAGACCGTGGTTCAGTTGAGAAACATAACCGCTGATTTCCTGGCCAACGGTAAGGGGCGTAGCATCCATAAAGTGCGTACGGCCAATCTTTACCACATGCATAAATTCCCTGCTCTTGGCAGCCAGCGTATCTTTTAATTTTTCAATACCGGGGATGGTGATCTCCAGTAAAATTTTATAAGCAGCAATGTGCATGGCAGTAGGGAACGTGTCGTTGGAAGACTGCGATTTGTTCACATCGTCGTTTGGATGAAGGAACTTGTCTTTATCTGTGAGGGCGCCGCCTTTCAGTACATGGCCTCTGTAAGCCACCACTTCATTCACGTTCATGTTGCTCTGCGTGCCGCTACCGGTTTGCCAAATCACCAGCGGGAACTGGTCGTTCAGTTTGCCGGAAAGGATCTCATCGCATACGGTGCCGATCAGTTCTGCTTTTTCAGCAGCCAGCACACCGGCATCGAGGTTGGTTAAGGCAGCAGCTTTTTTCAGGTAGGCAAAGGCCTGGATAATTTCTTTCGGCATTTTATTAATGTCCTGCGCAATCTTGAAGTTGTCAATACTACGCTGCGTCTGAGCACCCCAGTAAACATTTGCAGGAACCTGCACTTCACCCATGGTGTCTTTTTCAATTCTGTATTCCATATTGTTGGTTGATTTATTTTCCGGTAAAAATGGCTTTTCTTTTTTCGAGGAAAGCAGTAGTGCCTTCAATCATATCGGCCGTGCCAAAGCAGTTACCAAACGCATTTACTTCCACCTCAAACCCGTTCTTCGATTCATCAAAAACCGCATTCGCCGATTGAATGCAACCGGCAACGGCCAGCGGGGCCTTGCTGTTGATGATGGTTAAAATGGAGATGGCTTTTGCCAACAGTTCATCTGCGGGAACCACATAGTTCACCAGTCCGTACTGCAGGGCAGTGGCCGCATCAATCATGCCGGCGCTCATCAGTAATTCCAACGCTCTGCCCTTGCCAATCAGTTGTACCAAACGTTGGGTACCACCGTAGCCGGGAATCAGGCCAAGGTTCACTTCAGGCTGGCCGAACTTTGCATTCTCCGAAGCAATTCTGAAATGGCAACTCATGGCCAGTTCACATCCGCCGCCCAGCGCAAACCCATTCACACAGGCCACTACGGGCTTGGGACTGTTTTCAATTTTAAAGAAAATATCCTGGCCTCTTTTCGCCAGCGCTTTTCCTTCGGCAACCGAAGCGCCGGAGAATTCGCTGATATCAGCGCCGGCCACAAAAGCTTTGGGACCGGAACCGGTAAGGATCACAGAATGAATGGCGGGATTACTGTAAACCTCATCCATCGCAGCATTTAAATCGCTCATCACCTGTTGGTTCAGTGCATTTAATTTGTCGGGTCTGTTAATGGTGATGGTGAAGATTCCCTGGTCAAGCGCAGTCGTTAAAGTAGTGTATGGCATATACGTAGAAGGTTTGTGCAAAGATACTACAGCGGATAGTCAGAAGTTGCGGTTCTGGCCCACCCATTCGCTGATATAAGCAGCAATATCGGTAAGCGTGGCGCCTGGAGCAAAAAGCTTTCCAACACCCAGCGCATTCAGTTCCTTCATATCTTCTTCGGGAATGATGCCACCCCCGGTGAGCAACACATCATTCATACCCTTTTCTTTCATCAGTCCAATGATTTTGGGAAACACGGTCATGTGAGCGCCGCTGAGAATACTGATGCCGATGGCATCCACATCTTCCTGTAAGGCAGCGTTGACCACCATATCGGGCGTTTGGCGAAGCCCGGTATAAATCACTTCCATCCCTGCATCCCGCAAAGCGGTTGCAATAATTTTAGCGCCACGATCATGGCCATCCAAACCAACTTTGGCAACTAACACCCGGAGCGGTCTTTTCATATGCTGTAATTATGCAAGTCAGAAAGTGTAAAATTAACTCAAATGTGCTTAGGTTTACCAACGGAATTTATAAAGCGATACAACCATGCAATACAGATCATTCGGAAAAACAGACCTGCGCGTAAGTGAAATAGGATTTGGGAGTTGGGCCATAGGAGGCTCCGCCAATGTAGGAGGGGTAGAAATAGGCTGGGGGCCGTCGGATGATGCCATTTCCGTGCAAGCCATCCATACGGCGCTGGATGCCGGCATCAATTTCTTCGATACGGCGGATTTCTATGGACTGGGTCATTCAGAAGCCCTGCTGGGCAATACCCTGGGCAATAACAAGAACGTGGTTATCGCCAGTAAAGTGGGCCAGCGGGTAGGTACAGACGGAAAGATAGAAGTCAATTATACGAAAGACTATATCATCAAAGCCTGCGAACAGAGTTTACAAAGGCTCAAAAGGGATGCGATCGATTTTCACCAGTTGCATGTAGCCCGAATGACGCACCTGGAACAGGGAGAATGCATTGAAGCCATGCAGCAGTTGCAGCAGCAGGGAAAGATCCGCTACTGGGGCATATCGCTGATCACATTCCAGCCCGCTCCGGAAGCGGAATATTTCCTGCAAAACAACCTGGGTCATGGATTTCAACTGGTGTTCAACCTGATCAACCAGAAAGCCCTTCCCATCATGGAAGCGGCGGCGGCAAAGGGTTACGGCATCATAGCGCGGATGCCGTTGCAGTTTGGATTGCTGTCGGGGAAAATAAAGGAAGACACCGAGTTCACCGCAGATGATCACCGCAGCTACCGTTTGGTGCCGCATATTATCAGGGCCGTACTCGAAATATTAAACGATCAGGTGTATCCCTTGCTGGAAAAATACCAGACCACGGCAGCGGGGCTGGCATTAAGTTATATACTGAGTTATCCGGAAGTGTCTACGGTTATACCGGGTATCAGAACACCGGAGCATGTGGCGCTCAATACCAATCATATTGTACAACTGGAACCTTCGGATCAGCGATTCCTGCGCAACTTATATGCAACACACTGGAAACCGGTGATGGAGCTGATGGAAAAGCAGGGATAACCCGCGCAACGGGAACTACAGTAAACTCAATACATGCCTGATTCTGGCAGCAGTAGCCTCCTTGCCAATGGTGGTCGCAATGTCGAAAACGCCGGGGCCAAACTTACCGCCCACCAGCATGATGCGGAAAGGAAGCATGAGATCGCCGGGTTTCAGTTGATGCGCGGCAGCCAGTTCCTTAAATTCTTTTTCCAGGTCGGCGGCAGCCATTTCCTTGCTTAGTTCCAGGCCCATGGCCAGTTCAATGAAGAACAATTTTTTTATATCGTCCCATTTAGGTTTAAGGCTATCCGTATCAAAATGAACGGGTTCTTTAAAGAAGAAGGAAGCCTGTTGAACAAAGTCGGGGAGTAAGGTGCAGCGTTCTTTCACCAGGTCAATTACCTTGTAGAGCAGCGCTTCGTTGTTCACTACAATATCCTGTTCGGCCAAAACCGCCAGCACATGACTGCTGAGATCCGCAGCAGGTAAGCGTTTGATCCACTCGTGGTTGTACCATTTGGCTTTTTCAAAATCAAATTTGGCGCCACCTTTATGTACCCGGTCCATGGAGAATTTATTCACCAGTTCATCCAGTGTAAAAATTTCATTGTCGGAGCCATCGTTCCAGCCCAGTAAGGCCAGCAGGTTAATGAAGGCCTGCGGCAGGAAACCACGCTCTTTAAAGCCAATGGTTTTTTCACCTGTTTTAGGATCGGTCCAGTCCATGGCAAACACCGGGAAGCCCAGGCGATCCCCGTCCCTTTTGCTGAGTTTGCCGTTGCCATCGGGTTTTAAGATCAGCGGCAAGTGGGCCCACTGGGGCATTTCATTTTCCCAGCCTAAGTATTTCCATAATAAGATATGTACGGGGGCGGAAGGCAGCCATTCCTCACCGCGGAAAGCGTGCGAAATTTTCATGGCATAATCGTCCACGACCACAGCCAGGTGATAGGTAGGCATACCGTCGGCTTTCAGCAATACTTTATCATCCACCTGATCGGTATGAAAAACCACTTCGCCCCTGATCATATCGGTGAAAGAAACCGTTTCATTCAAAGGCATTTTGATCCTGATCACATAGGGCGTACCCGCAGCCAACAGATCCTTCACTTCTTCGGCAGGAAGGGTTAAGGAGTTGCGCATATGAACCCGCAGCGCATGATTGTATTGCGGAGAAGGGTTCTCCGCCGTTTTATGATTGAAGCGCATTTGATCCAGTTCATCGGGTGTATCAAAAGCATAGTAGGCATAACCGGCTTCCACCAGTTGTTCGGCAAATTGCCTGTAAGAAGCTTTGCGTTCGCTTTGCCTGTAAGGGGCAAAAGGGCCGCCATGCAGGGGGCTTTCATCCGGGTGAAGGCCGCACCATTTCAGGGTATTGAAAATATATTCTTCGGCGCCCTCCACAAAGCGGGTCTGATCAGTGTCTTCAATTCTTACAATAAAATCACCGCCCTGTTGTTTGGCAAACAGGTAATTAAACAAAACAGTTCTAACACCACCCAGGTGCAAACCGCCCGTAGGAGATGGCGCAAAACGAACCCTTACTTTCTTATTCATAGTGCAAATATAAACCAAGGAACAGGTTAATGGAATATCTTTACGGTATGTATCTGGTAAAAACACCCTGGTGGCTGAGGGCAATCTATCCCTCACTGGTTTGGAAATTACCCGCCAGGGAGAAAGTGATTTACCTGAGTTTTGACGATGGCCCGCATGAAACAGCTACCCCATTTGTACTGGATCTGTTGAAAGGATACGATGCAAAAGCCAGTTTTTTCTGTATAGGAAAAAACGTGCGGATGTACCCCGCTATTTACCAGCGAATTCTGGATGAAGGCCATACCGTGGGCAATCATACCGAACATCATATCAATGGCTGGAAAAACACCGATGCCGTGTATTTTTCAGAGATCTACCAGGCAGCGGAAGTAATCGGGAGCACCCTGTTCCGCCCGCCCTATGGAAGAATAAAGCGGTCGCAGATCCGGAAAATGCCGGATGTTCCCCCGTATCCATTTTCCCCCAAAGGAATTACCGGCAGGTATCAAATAATTATGTGGGATGTGCTGAGTGGAGATTTTGACCTGCAACTGAGTCCGGAAGCCTGTTGCAGTAATGTAATCCGGCATACGGCGCCGGGGTCAATTGTCGTATTTCACGATAGTACCAAGGCCTGGGACCGGATGTCGTATGCCTTGCCGGGGGTGTTGGAATATTTTACAGCAAAGGGCTACCGGTTTGAAGCGATCCGGTAAAATTCAGCGCCACAACGCAGCAGCGGTCCGATACCTACGCACCGCGAACAGCCACAACACAGTCCCGCCCAAAAAAGGGAAGGCCAGAGTAGAAACTCCAGCCTGTTTTTAATCCGTACCCTATGAAAACAAAAATGACAGTGTAGACTGATGATCTGGCACTGTTAGTTACTTACATGAATCCCAATACTTTATTAATCTGTTGTTGCATTTGATCTTCTTTCAAATAAAACCTGTCGAACTAATAAACGGCCAACAGGCAGGATTTATTTTCCGGGCCTAAAAAAAATGTTCGAATTTCGCCGGATGATCCTGATAGATACACATACTCATTTATATGTAGAAGAATTTAAGGAAGATGTAGATGCGGTAATAGCCCGGGGAAAGGAGCAGGGAGTGGAGAAATTTTACCTGCCGGCCATCGACAGTACCGAAATCCCCGGAATGCTGGCCCTGGAAGAAAAATATCCCGGCACCTGTATTGCCATGATGGGGCTGCACCCCTGTTATGTAAAGCAGAACTACCGGGAAGAGCTTCAGATCGTGAAGGACTGGCTGGATCGGCGGTCATTTGCCGCGGTGGGGGAAATAGGACTGGATTATTACTGGGACACCCAATTTAAGGAGCAGCAACAGGAGGCATTCCGGCAGCAGATGGACTGGGCATTGGAAAAGGGCATGCCGATTGTGATCCATACCCGCAATGCCATGCAGGAAACCATCGAAATGGTGAAGCCCTATGCGGCCAGGGGGTTGAAGGGGATCTTCCATTGTTTCAGTGGAAGTTATGAATCGGCCATGCAGATCACCCAAATGGGATTTATGCTGGGGATCGGCGGGGTGCTGACCTACAAAAATGCCGGGTTGGGAGAGGTGCTGGCCCAAATCGGAATGGAGCACCTGGTTCTGGAGACCGATTCGCCCTATTTAACGCCGGTGCCGTTCAGGGGAAAAAGAAATGAAAGCAGTTACCTGCAATATATCGTAACGAAACTTTCCGACGTAAAACAGTTGCCCGAAGCAGAGGTAGCGGCGATCACCACGGCCAATGCGGAACGGTTGTTTGGGGGGTAGGTTTTGTCCCTGCTTTGCAAAGTGAAGCAGGGTGCCGGTTTTAGTTTTTAAGAAATATTTTTTTCCTGGTTAATTAGCCTGCTGACTAAATCAGAAACCTCCAATGGTCTTTCCAAAGGGCTGACATGTCCGCTTTTAACTATAATTGTTTCAATATTGGGCGGTGTTGGCGCAAAGTCTTCTTCCCCTTTTAAGGCAATGGCTTTAACTTTCAATGTTTTGGTTAAGTAAGTAGCATCATCTGCATTTATCATAACAGCTTTGTCAATTTGTTTAATCTGCTTGTTAGATAAGATGCTCATTGGCCGTTTAAGCTGATTTATTAATGAAGGATTTTCTTTGAGTGATGTTTTGCCAAACATAGACTTAGCAGATTGCTTTGTATAAAAATTTCTTAACCCTAACATGGAATGTTGTAGATATATGATCGCTTTTTGTTTTGTAGCTGCCGGTTGAAAATTCATATTACACAATCCAATAGATTCAAATCTTTCAGGATGTCTATGGGCGGCCCTCAAAATAGTCATACTACCCCATGAATGTCCGATTGCAATGGCTTTTGGGATTTGTAAACTATCTAAAATCTCAATCAGCATACTCGCACAATCATTCAGAGTCCAATTTGATTTTATTTTTCCCCGGCTGTCGCCATGCAAAGGCATATCAACAGAAATTACTGTGCGGTCTCTTATTCCTTCAACTTGTTTGTCCCAAAGATGATGGTCGAAGTATATTCCGTGTAAGAATATAACTGGTAGTTTACCGGATGTGTGGTTTTTTATATAAACTGAAATTTTTCCAATGCCGGTTGTTATCTCAGATTTTTGTGCTATTGCATTCATTGTTACAATCTATTAAATAGTAAAACAATACCTGTTTGGTGTTAATTGCTGATTGAAGGAGCTTGTTTGGAGAACCTCATGTCTGTTAATTGCTGAACCAGGAATGTAGAAAGATCCCTTAAAGTAATTGATAGCTTTAGCCCTTTCCCATCCAACGTTGGGTGATATCTTCCTTTAGCGGGTCTGTTTACTATATTGGGGCAGCGAACAATAGTCCAGTTGAGCTGGCTGTTCATGATAATGGGTTCCATTCGGTTCTTGTCGTCTATAACTACTTTTAACCATTTCATAAAGTAGGGGAGAATAATTCTGGTAAAATACCAGGGGTTGTAACCGATACTGTCACCTGTTCCGACATTGCTCATTGCTATTAGCCGTTTAACTTCTGATTTTTCCATTTCCTCAACAATTATTTTTGTAGCATCAGAAATAAATGTTGTTGGTTTAACGTCTTTCCCGCCAGGGCCAAGACATTGAATTGCTGCATCCTGGTTTTCTAATACTTCCAAAACTTTCTTTCTATCCATGACATTACCTTCAATGATGGTCAGCTTTTTATCATTGATTGAGACCGAGGATTTGTTTCTGACTAATATGGTTACCTGGTGATTTTGTATTAAGGCTTCTTTCAAGATGGCATTACCCACGAAACCTGTAGCACCGAAGATGACTACTTTCATTTTTATATTGGTTTATTTTCAAACCAAAAGTAGTCATGCCGGGGAAGTCGTTCCTGACACAAAAGTGTCAAAATGAATTACGCGTCAATTTTTTTCTTATCCGGGTTAGAGATTGTCTCTCGATACCAAGGTAAGATGATAAGTAAGACAAAGATACCCTGTTAAACAAATCGGGATTTTCTTCTATGAAATCGAGGTACCTGGTTTCGGCATTGTCAAACAGAAAACTCTCAATTCTTCTGTGTTGAATTTTCAAAGCTTCCTCTGCTACCAATCTGCCATAGCGTTCCAAAATCGGGAACCTGTCGTAACCCTCCTGAATGTGATTGTAGGCAAGGTTGACAACTATTGTTGGCTCTATACATTGAAAGTAATACTTACTGGGAGTTTGAGTGATGAATGCAGGATAATGCGTTACATATCGGTTTTCCCGAACAAAATTTACAGAAATCTGATTGCCATTATTATCAATATAAAATGTTCGCAATAAGCCTGAAAACACAAACCCTATTTTTTTTTGAATAGTATTTGCGTGAATGTAAAAATGTTTTGGTTTTAGATCAGAAACCGTCAAGCCACTTGTCAGGTAGTCCAATTCAACAGTTGTAACCTTGGGACAAAGTACCTTGACTGAATTTAAATATGTATTAATCGCGTCTTTCAATTTAACATATTATCATGTTGTCTAAGGTATAAGTATTTTTTGAACTAACCGATTGCGTATTTGCCTTGAAACTTCCGAGTTGGGCTTGCCAGGAAAAAGCGCTTCAATTTTATTCTATATAAAATGGCTACCCTATTAAGAAAAAGCAGGTGCGAACGGTGGTCTTTTAAGCTATCGATTTTCAATTAGATTTTTGCCACTGGTCTTCCTCTCATTCCTTCATTTACCAGGTGTCCTATAAATGCAGCAAAGGGAGCAATATCCTGATTGGCACTTGCCATTTCCAGTGCATTCATATAAGCATCCCTCTCTTGAACAGGTATAACAGTCCAGGGGAATCCACCCGAAGCTAACATCAGGTTCATCAAAAAGCGAGCCATGCGGCCATTGCCATCCATGTAAGGATGGATATAAACAAATATGAAATGCCCTAAGACCGCTCTTACTGATGCTACTTTTTCTTCTGCCAAAAGCTGGAATAAAGTTGGCATGGCATCCCGAACTGCTTCTTTCGGCAGAGGTATGTGTTTGGATTGACTTATATAAACCTGATCATTCCTGTATCCAGCAAGATCGGATGCTTTTAATATACCTGCTGCTACACTTGGTCCAAATAATTCCCTGTACCAATCAGCATGTTCATTATCTGCGACTTCTCCGGCATTGGCTCCGGAAAATACTCTGCGTATACTTTGTTCAACCAGTTTAAAAGTTTCCCAATACCCTTTTGCGGCCATTGCATCTCGTTGCTTACGGTCTGCTTCGTTAGCGTCCGCATTCCAATTACCGCTGCGAACGCTTTCAATTAGATCTGGTGTAACCCGGTAACGTTCGATAGAAAGGGAGTGATAGGCGTCTGTAACATAGATCCCTTCAACCTTTTGCATATACGCTTCTATATCTACAGGTTGACCTGGATCTTCTGGAAAATGGGCGATTACAGCGTCACGCATCTGCTGCCACATCAACATGATGCGATTGCTATACGGAGAGTTTGCTTTACCTGCCAAGGCAATTGGTGTTGGCCCTTGGAATGGATCCACTTCTTGTGAATTAAAAGATGCTTTTTGCATCGATTTTAGGATGTCATCAGCAATTTTTTCCTGGCCGATATTGCGGAATGCTCCGGCCAATCTGCCAGCGATAACTGTGTGTTCGCCATCCAATAACAATCCCAGTACTTCCGAAGAATCTTTTATCATGGATAGGGCGGTTCTTACATCGGTTGGATTAGATATAAAAATAGTAGGTGAAGAATATATCAGTGATGCAGGAAGCGAGAGCAACCTGACACCATCCACTACTATTATCTCATTTTTCACCGATAAGGGTGAGGCCATATGAAACAAAGAGGTATTATAAGGAAGCTCTGTTGAAAAATTAGTTGCCTTTGGAGACTTTATCACCAGTTGGGTCGGAACTGTCCAGTTGCCCGAATGAATCAAAAGGGATTGCTCGGGTGATATATACCAATCGTTTTGATACTTTTCTTCTAATATCTGACTTGCGAATTTCCAGAAGGAATGATACCATGAGGTACTATCGCCAGGCAGTTCATCTGGCGGCTTGATCATGTACACGCCCTTATAGACTTCTTTAATAAATCCATTGGCGAGAAGCCTTTCGCGCATGACTCGGGTAAGCGAATTACTTTTAATCGCAACGACTCCCTGTTCCTGAAGCGAGTGGAGTGTATCCAGGGCTTCTGCGAGTTTGTTTGCTGGGGTAGCCATGTAGTTTTATAGAATTAGATTATTACGTTATACTAAAATTATATTATTATGCTTTATTAAAATTAGGTTATTATGTTCTATCGAAATAATAATATTGTGTTTTTTCTATACAATTAATTGATTATCAATTAATTCTGTGAATTTGTACCTGCAGACAATGAAAAGCCCCACAAACCACATCTTACTGTTATTTGTAGGGCTTTAAAGATTTACTTGCAGATTTTGGCCTCAATTTGTTTTTGAACGATTCTTGAAATGTCCATATTTTTATTAATTGGGCTGCTCAATTGGCGCAATTTGCATAAATTAGGCTACCTGGCTGGCCTAATTAACATTTTTATGCATATTCTATTCTCTCACTCAAAGGAGGTTGCAGCTATTTCGGGGACGAATAACATAAGTGTGCATAATTGGCTGAAACGATATGGAGATAGTGGTATCGAGGGTCTAAAAACCAAGCCTGGTCAAGGGAGGGTCACTACCCACAAGCACCGCTGGGCAAGTCACTTTGTCAATACAATTTTGCAATTTTAGATAGACAAAGGGATTTGAATTGACAAAATGATAGACAAGTGTCAAGTCTTAAAAAGAGGTTAAATACATTGGTAGTCTAAAATCAGCATCATAACGTAGAGTAATTAATTTGTCGACTTACCATTTGAAAATTAAGATCATCATTCACCAATCAAATGACTTAAATCCGTTTCGCCAAGTACCTTTTTTGTTAGCTTTTTATTTCTGTATACAAAGAAGGATGGAATAATGGAAGTTCCAAAAATATTTTCAAATTCATATTTAGCATCTCTCAACAGAACAATTGAAGGAATAGAGTCTAAATGATATTCTGTAGAAAATCTGCGTATATCCAATGCACTTTCTTGAGAAATCATAAATATTTGCATATCCTTAATAGTGTCTCTCTTTTGGAATAAGGTTTTGGCAATATATTGACAATGTTCACAGGAGGGACTGAAAAAATTAATAATTACTTTATTACTATGAATAATGCTGTCTGAAAAAACCGAAAGGCCTTTTTGATTTAGAAAAGAAAAAGACGGTAGATTTTTCGCATTTTTTATTACCTCATTTCGCTTTGATATTTTGTAAATGGCGGTTCCCAAAATACATATCGATACAACTATTATGAAAAATGATAACAAGAATCTTTTCCGTTGGAATGTTTTTTTAGACATAGAAGTAAACCATTTTAAGAGGTTAAAACAGCACACATAGACAACGATTTAAGTTTTCAATGTTGATTTAAATTACAGAATATTACATTAAAAATCAAGTAATTAGAGTTAAATCGTTGTATTGCATCTCATCCCAGATTGATCGCCGGTATTCAAGTATAAACATGATGTCTTCGAAGTCGGTGCTCATGATTCTGTTCAAATTATCTTCACGGGTTGGGCTTTTAAAGGCTCCGAGCTTGGTTGCTAAGAAGTAAGTGGCAGGTAAAATCTGTATGTTGTGTTGCGGATCGATGTGATCTCAACTGATGTAAAAGAGACCAAGAGAATTAGAATTGGTTCTCGAGATATGCCGGATTTGGATATACGTGTTAGCTCTATAAATGAAGACCAGAAACACCTTTTCTTGTTTTGGCTTCCTCAATCGTCTGATCTACCAAAGTTGCAATATTTGAGGCCGGTGCGACACAAGCAAAGCTACCACTAAACACATCCGTGGCCTACCAATCGAAAACCTAAGTAATCTCTCAGATTTATAATTCAGCTAACGCTACAAGTCTTAATTTTGCTCACCATGATTACCCAAGCCCAATTGCAAAATGTTTTTCCAGCAGATGCAGCTGCATTATGGCAATACCTCCAGAATAAAAACAAAGGTGGCCTCAACAATAGCAAAGGTAACACGTTCGAAAATTTCTATTCTGTTTTTAAGATAGCCGAATCCCATAATAAAAAAGATGATTGGGCAAATACCTTGTTTTCTTCCCAGCAAATGGATTTCGTTGATGACCTTCGGATCAACCGTGTAAACCCCATAAGTACCGACTATTTCCAGATCAAAGATATTGCTGCTTTAACCTGGACCGCCAAGAACAACCAGTTGGACATTGACTTTTTTGTCCAGTTCGAACTATGCAGAATTGCAGGCATGCCGGCTACAACCAGTATTGTGGTGTCAACCACCGCTGTCGGGCAGGAATTAACCGATGGAATGCCAGTCAGGTGTACCGCGTTCTCACATGTAATCGTCTTTTCAACAGCAAAATCGGTTCAAGCGCTACTCAAGTCGAATAAACCTTTTCTGGACGAAATAGTCAAAATGTGTGCTTTTTCGTCAACAGACAAGCTGGAGGCCCTGGCAACCGTCTTGCTGGGCGTTTGGGACGGCACAGATAAGAACAATATTTCGCTGCAAGACATTATTGACCGTTGTTTTGCAATAAATCCACATTTTATCAAGGGGCTGCAAAATCAGGTTTCCCAACAAGTCGAAAACATCCTAACTTCAATCAACGGATTTACTTTTCAGGTTAGGGATGGTTACATTGTTTGGACATATCAGGGTACAGATAAGGGGAATTTTCCCTATCCTATAGGTTCGATAAAATATGTAGAGTGGGAAGACCGTTTTATAGCAAACGGGCCCTACCATACTTTTGAAGATATAGAAATTGAATTTCCCGTATAAAAAATAAGATGAACAGGTCATATTCCGATTATACAAATGCAAACGTGAAACACGCACTCGATCTGCTGGTTGACAGCAATTCGGATAGTACTGTGTATCGTGATGCGATGTACCTGCTCGGTACTAACCTTGCCGCTCAACTAAATAAACAGCTTCCAACCGGTGTAAGTATTTCTCTCGCTGGCACAGCTGAGGACATAGATTTTCTGGCTAAAGGGATCTGGGAAGCCCTTGCCCTTCGTTTCGATAAAATGTTTCTCAATGTTTTCTGGAACAAGCGCTTTACACCTTCTCCGGAAAACGGCATTGCAGTAGCTCCTATTCTCAAAGAATTTCATGACGAAGGATATGCTAAAAGTGATGTATTGATCATCGTTAAGTCTATCATTGCTACTTCTTGTGTAATCCGTACAAACCTCAATAGATTGATAGAGACAACAAATCCAATGGAGATTTTTGTTGTTTCTCCAGTTATGTATAAAAATGCGAGAACTGAACTTGAAAAAGAATTTCCTGAAGAAATAAGCAATCGATTTCAATATGTCTACTTTGCTATTGATGACGATATTGATAAAGACGGTATGGTCAGGCCAGGAATTGGTGGAGATGTTTACCTGAGATTAGGTCTTGGAAATCAGGATGCTAAAAATCGCTTTACTCCAGAGTTAGTTCTTAAACGCCGTCAAAATAATATGCAAAAGGTTCACTAGCCGCCACATTTCAACCATTTGGTACCATCCTTCAAACAATGCACGGTCTTCATCAGAAATAGTGCCTTTGAGGTATTGATCAGCTAGCCTGCGGATCTGTTCAGGGGTAAGTTCCTGCATAATTAAATAGATTGCAATTGGGTAGTATTGATTAAATGATCCTTAACCTTAGTCCATGGATGGGTATTTTTCAGGAATTTTACATCTTTAGGACGTACACATGGAAAATACTGCTGACGAAACCAATTATGAAAGAGATGCGAACGGCGATATCCGGTTTGAAATGCCGAAGCTTGACCATTCAGTACAACGCTGGTGGAGGTACACTTATATATTTCATCACTTCAATGAAGCGCAGCAGCAATACCTCCCTTATTTTAATATTGATAAATATGAAGAAGGGTCTTTAGAACAAGCCCGAAAGGATCAAGAATTCTCGGAAGCCCCATTGTTTTATACGCCTGATATAACGCTTATTTCCCGATAATCTCCATTAACAGTTATCCGCATGTAAATGGGAAATTCATTCTCATTGTTTATACATTTTTTGAGGTGAAAATGTAGACCAAAACTTTTTTCCATAATTACTCCACTTAAAAGGTTATAAAATTACGCTCATGGCGCAGTGAACTAAACAGTTCAGTTCTTATAAAGTGTTAATAAAGAGCGACTTGTGTAAATTCAGTGAGTCTTTGTAAAATAGAGACTACTCCACGAATTACTCACTGAACTATAGCCATAAAGTGGGGTAAAAACGGGTAAGGCTAAAAAGCAAAAAGCCCGCAAACCATTGATTTTGCAGGCTTTTCAGCTTTAAGTATATCTTACTTAATTGATTCTGGCAGAGAGGAAGGCTCACGAACCATCCCTTCTACAAATATGATTTTCAACTAATTACAACTCGCAAGATTTAGTGTCACCGAATGGGTCAGCTATTTTTCTGCCTTGGTGGGTACAAAGATAAAATCTTAATTGATAAAATTTGTATCAAAATGTGATAAAATGTAATTGCAAAATTTGCAGCAACCCAGCATTACTCAACCTTTACATAACTTATCTTTGCAGTCAGCCACATCCCCAAACAGTCAACGCTGATCGGGGATGGCCGAGCGGTCGATGGCAGCGACGTGAAACATCGCAGGCGGTAAAACGCCCGGGGGTTCGAATCCCTCTCCCACCACTTTTTTAAGTTAGGGAGCAGACGCAGATATTTTATCCGAATTTATCTGAGTCTGCTCCCTTTTGGTTCCCAGCTCAGTACGCTTCTTGAAAACTTTATTAACACTTATATGCGATTAGCTTAAGACTCTGACTTCATGAAAAAGAAACTACTTATTATCACCGGTGCAGGAGCATCAATTGAATTCGGAATGCCTTCTGTCGCTGATATTGATGCCTTATTGGAAATCTGGGGAATTGAAATTCTGCCATTGAAAAATGATAATACCAAAAGCCTCTATTCATGGGTAAAGGAACATTTGTCGAAATACACAGTTCAGAATACAAAGAACCGTTTGGAAAGACTATTAAATTTTGAAAGTGTACTCTACACTATTCAGATGCTCTATTCAGTTTCTAAAGACATTCAGAGTCGCCAATACAACCACCGCTTAAACCCCTTTATCGATATTATCGACTTTCCCGAAGTGATAAGTTTTGGCAAAGAAAAAAAAGCAGTGGCACATGATTTTCATTTTTTACACTCTTACCTGGTTGATAAACTGCTGGCTTTCCTGCGTGACAAGTGCAAGACACTTCCGACTGACAAGAAAACAGAACTCGATCTCCTGCAATCATTTTTAAACCGGTTGCAGGTTGAATTTGATTTTGGCTTTGTCAATCTGAATTACGATAATGTAATTCTCACAGCACTGCCGGATTTGAACACGGGCTTTGATAAATTAACAGGCAAGTTCTCCCGCAAATTACTCTTTGAAACAGGTTGGAATTTCTGCTATCATTTGCATGGCTCTGTTCATTTCGATATGAAAGGTGGTGACGATCATACAGAGATGCACAAAATTTGCTGGAACAGTTATCTGAGTTCTCTTTTTCAACATAATTCTTCCGGCAGAAGCAACAATGATACAACCGAGGGTATCGATCATCTGAATTCCAATATCATTACAGGTCTTGATAAAGCAAACCAAGTACTAAGAGAACCTTTCGCTTCCTATTTTATGCAGCTTGACAGGCTGGCATATGAAGCCGATGCCATTCTTTTTATTGGTTATGGTTTTGCTGATGTTCATCTCAATAAGATTTTTCCATTCGTCAGGTATGACAAAGAAAAGATCAGAAAGGTCGTTGTGATTGACTGGGCAGGGCCGGATGAAGATGGTTTAAATTTCAGGCATGATGACTGGACATACGGCTTGTTTACCACCATTCCGTACAATGCATCTGAAATGGGCAACGGTGTAAACCGCACCCCACAACCTGCTATTCGTTTTAAGAAAAGCAATACTTTGGAAAAATCAGCGAACCCGGAACTACCTTTGGCTGTTTGGTATAATGGATTATTGAGCGCCTCCACTAATATAGATAAAATCATAAAGGAATTACTGTAACAAT
>JAECQP010000046.1 GCA_015999745.1 Sphingobacteriia bacterium
TGCATTTCTTTGCAGCGAGCGACGCCTGTTGCCCCGCGCAATGCAAATTGCGAGCGACGCCTGATGGCTCGCGCAATGAAAAGTGCATAAAAAAGGCCGCTGTTTCAGCGGCCCTTCTATTAAAACTTATAAGAAGTTATCGTTTATTTCTCCTGGTAGGGAAGAAATTACCAGTCTTGGTTTTCCTGCTGGTACCTTCCGCAGAACCATAATGGCTCATGGCGCAACGGAAACCTAAAGTACTCAGGCTCTCGCTTTCTTCCAGGAACCTCCTGGTACCGGGACTCAGCCAGTAAGCACGATCGTTCCAGCTACCACCTTTGTAAACCTTTGATTTATCGGAGATCAAAGTAGTAATACCATAACCATAGCCAACCGCACTGGAAGAATCACCATCGAGATAGTTAACAGCGTAAGCTTTCTGGTAGTTTCTTCTGTTTCTCAGAGAAGAATCAGTTTCAGCAACCATTTTGATCCGGCCCTTATCATCGCGCAGGTTGCCTTCGCCGCCGGAACGGTCGATCTGCTGGAACACGTTACCCCTGAAAGGATTGAAGTCATCGGCATCATCACCGGTGGTAGGTCGGTACACATCGGCTACCCACTCGTTCACGTTACCACTCATATTATAGATACCAAAACCATTCGGTTGGAATGAAGTTACTTCGGCAGGAATGGCGGCATTATCATTCAAACCACCGGCCACACCCATGTTATCACCGCTACCTCTTTTAAAGTTGGCCAGGAATGAGCCCTGCGGCTGTCCTTTTTTGGTGTAACGGATATTATCAAATCCTTCGTTCTTCCAGGCGTAGATCTGCTTGTTGGCAATCACTTCCTCGCCCTTGGTTCCCTTGGATTTACGTTGCGGATTTTCCAGGATATAACCGTAAGCGGCATATTCCCACTCAGCTTCTGTTGGCAGGCGGTAATCGCCGAACATGATACCATCTTCAAACTTAGCCGTGGTTCTTGGCCTGCCCTGCGCATCCTTCAACGGGTTCTTTTTGGAAGTCACTTCCTTACCGGGGGTAGCCTGGTATTCGCCCAGCAGGTAGGCCTTGGTGTTGAAGTTATCCTGTCCTGCGCCATTCAGTGTTTTCTTGATCTGGGTCTTCTTATCGAGGAATCCCTTGTCCATCAGGGAAAGCTCATTTACACGGTCTGTTCTCCAGATACAGAATTCAGTGGCCTGTTTCCAGGTAACACCAACTACCGGATAATTATTATAGGCAGGGTGACGGAAATACTGTTCTACATACGGCTCGTTATATGCCAGCTCGCTTCTCCATACCAGGGTATCGGGCAACGCTGCTACAACCACAGAATCCATTCCGGCTCCACCGAATGTTCCTTCTAACCAATAGAGGTATTCGCGGTAGTTGAGGTTGGAAATTTCTGCTTTATCAATAAAGAAAGAGTTCACGGTTACACGGTGAGGTACATTGTTCCAGTCGCCCATCACGTCTTCCTGTGTGGCGCCCATGGTGAATGTACCACCCTGAACAAATACCAGCCCGGGTGCAGTAGGAATATCTTTGGGGTTCACCACATTAAAGTTGCCGTAGTTCTTGTCGTTGTAGTTCCAACCCGTGGTGTTCGATTTTTGTGGTTTCTTTTTGAAAAAACTACAGGAAGAAGCAAAACCCGCCACAACCAGGAGCAAAACGATGTTCTGTGAAATTCTGGATAACTGCATGTTCAATGTTTGAATAAGTAAAGTTCTACTTCAAATATTCGGTTTTTTTTCAGAGCGAATGTATATAAATATTAGTTAGCAAAACCCTAATTTTAGATACGCTAATGGGTTAAAACGCTGGATCTGGCATTATATTATATGAAATATGTATTTCTGTGTCTTCTCAGTTTTCTTTCTTTATCCGTTTTAGCTCAAACGAACTACAACAAAAATTCTTTTCTCGCTACCGGAACCTGGAGTAAGATTGGCGTGATCCGGGAGGGGATTTATAAGATAGATGCGGCCTTTCTGGGATCCCTGGGCTTTCCGGCTCCCGTTCCCTCTGCTTCCATCCGCCTTTTTGGCAACGGGGGTGCCATGGTTCCGGAAAACAATGCCCTGCCCCGCATCGACGACCTGGCAGAGAACGCCATTGAAATGATGGACGGCGGCGACGGCGTGTTCAGCGGCTCCGACTACCTGCTGTTTTATGCGGCCGGTCCGCATCAGTGGGTCGCCGACAGCGCTGATCAATCCTTCAGTTACCAGAAAAATCTTTACTCCGACACGGCATTTTATTTTATTACCGCTGGCGCAGTTTCGGGGGGAACGGCTTCCGGTAAAAGAATTGCCACAGCGGATGCCCGCCCCGGCCCCACTGTTTTCATCAACAGCTTCCAGGACCGCCATGCCGCTGAGAACGATCTCCGCAACCTGCTCGGCAGTGGAAAGGAATGGGTGGGCGAAGCCTTCAATAACCGTTTTGGGGGAACGGCTTCGCGAAGCTTTACCCTGAACTGGCCCGGCCTCATTGGCTCCGACCCGGTCCGGGTATTTACCCATACCACCAGCAGATCAATTACTGGGGCCGCTCAATTTTTAATATCACTCAACGGATCCCTACTACAAACCAATCTTTTTTCACCCGTCAGCGGAGACCTGCTGGGGGCTTATGCCAGGGAAATCCGGAAAACCAGTTCAGCTTCGGTGAGCGGGGGTTCCCTCTCCCTGCAGTTCAGTTATCAGTCTTCCGATCCCGGCGCCGATGGCTGGCTGAACAGTTTCAGCATCATGGCCCGAAGATCACTGGCTTTTAATGAATTGGGCGGCGCTTTCGGTTTTCTACGCTTCCGCGACTGGGCTTCCGTTCAACCGAATAATCCTGCTGCGGTGGGTGAATTCTCCATTGCCAATTCGGCCAACGGCACCGTGGTCTGGGATGTATCGGATCCCCTGAACCCGGTGAAGATCCCCCTCTCCCTGAATGGCGCTACCGCCCGCTTCAATGGCCGGCTGGACCGGCTTCGCGAATACCTGGCTTTTACTACCGAACAGGCTGCTGCTCCGATCGCTTTGGGCAGCGTTGCCAACCAAAACCTGCACAACCTGCCTCCCGTTCACGGCCTGATTATTACGCACCCCTCCCTGCTGGCCCAGGCGCAACGCCTGGCGGATTTTCACCTGCAACAGTACGGTTTATCCGATACGGTGCTCCTTTCAGGACAAATTTATAATGAGTTTTCCTCCGGCGCCCCCGATCCGGCCGCCATCCGCGACTTTATTAAATGGATGGTAAACAAATCGGCCAATGCCGCTGTGAAACCCGCCTATGTTTTGTTGTTTGGCGCGGGTTCTTTCGACCCCAAAAACAGGATCAGCAATAACGTGAACCTGGTTCCAGTGTATGAAAGCGCCAACTCACTCGATCCCTTGTTGAGTTTTACCTCGGATGATTTCTTTGGATTGATCGGCGATACCGACAACATCAACGACCTCAGTTCCATCACACCGCTTTCTATTGCAGTAGGCCGCATTCCTGTTGCTGCTGCGACCGATGCCGCGGTGATGGTGGATAAGATTATCCGCTACCACAGCCCTGCCAGCCTGGGCGATTGGCGCAGGGACATGATTTTCCTGGCCGATGACCAGGACAACAATCTCCATCTTTCCGATGCTGAATCCATAGTGTCCGGTGCGCTGGAAGTGAACCCCGTACTGCATCCCAACAAAATTTACCTGGACGCTTTCCCGCTGGTAAGCGGCGCCGGGGGTGCACGGTATCCCGCAGTGAGCGAAGCCATTGTGAATGCTGTTTCCAAAGGCACCCTGCTGTTTAATTACAGCGGTCATGGCAATGATCAGCGGCTCACCGAAGAAGCGGTGTTCAGCAGCGCCGAAGTAAACCGGTTCAACAACCCCGATAAGCTGCCCCTGTTCATTACGGCCAGTTGCGATTTTGCACCGCACGATGATCCTGCCAAACAATCCCTGGGCGAACATTTATTGCATGGCAATGCCAATGGCGGTATTGCTTTATTAACCACTACCCGCCTGGTATTTGCTTACAGCAACCGCATCATGAATGAGCGGTTTATAAAGACCGCTTTGCAACGCAGCGCGAATGGCCAATATCTTTCACTCGGTGAATCTGTTCGCCTTGCCAAGAACAGTACTTCACTCAGCAGTGGTGACGTACTCAACAGCCGCAAGTTTGCGCTGCTGGGCGACCCTGCCCTGCAACTGGCGCTGCCAAAGGGTTTGATGCGCATCAATACCATCAATGGTATTCCGTTGAGCCCTGCGGATAGTTTACAGGCCTTGGGAAAATATACGCTGGGCGGTTCGGTGCTAACTCCCTCCGGTGATGTGGATGCTGCCTTCAATGGTACGGCCTCCGTGATCATCTATGATAAACCGCAAACCGTTAAAACGCTGGGCAATACTTCCTCCAGCCCTGTTACGGCCTTCTCCGAACAGCGCTCCGTTTTGTTCAACGGTAAAGCGTCCGTAACCAATGGCCTGTTCAACCTGCGTTTTGTTTTGCCAAAAGACATTCATTTTGAACCGGGCAATGGCGCCATCAGTCTATATGCTTCCAATGGTGTTACCGATGCGGCAGGCAGCAATGCCATTCGCATCAGCGGCTTTGCCGCTGCGGTTCCCACGGATACAAAGGGCCCGGAGATCCGGTTGTTCCTGAATGATACCCTGTTCATGAACGGCGGCCTCTCCAATGAAAAGCCCGTGCTGATTGCACAGCTCTTTGATACTTCCGGCATCAATGCCACCGGCAGCAGCATTGGCCACGACATTACCGTGGTGGTGGATGGGGATGAAAGCAATAAAACGGTTTTGAATAATTATTTCAGTTATCGCACGGATAGTTACCAGGCTGGTCAGTTGCATTTTCAATTACCTGTTTTAACGCCGGGTAAACATTGGCTGAAAGTGAAAGCCTGGGATGTGTTGAATAATTCCAATGAAGCTTCCCTGCAGTTTACTGTTGTGGCGCAGGAGAAACTGGTCATCTCTGCTGTCCGGAATTTTCCCAATCCCTTTGCGGGTTCTACGCATTTCAGCTTTGAACACAACCAGCCAAATACCAACTTGTTGGTAGAGATCTTCATCTCCGACAGCGAAGGCAGGCTGGTTAAAAAAATAACCGAACGGGTGAACAGCAGCGGCAGCCGGAACGTGCAGCTTCACTGGAATGGAGACACCGGTTTCGGCAGAAAATTGGGCCGCGGAACTTATTTTTATCGTATCATTGTATCTGCAACGACGCAACAAACCCAGGGCGCCGGTCAATTGCTGCTCCTCTAAATAAACTGAATGGTATAATTTCTACGCTGATTCATTTATTGTTTACTTATTCTTTGTGTATGTCCATTAAAAAAATTTTGGTCTTAACCACCTTATTCGCATTTGTATATACCGGTGTTCTGGCGCAGGCCGACTCCATTAATATTGTTTCTACTGCTGTACCCTTCCTCCGTATTTCTCCGGATGCCCGCGCCGGCGGTATGGGTGATGCAGCGATTGCTACCGCTCCTGAAGCCAACGCTCCTTTCTGGAACCTGGCCAAAGTGGCTTTTGCCAAAAAGAGAACCGGCATTGCCTTCAACTATACGCCCTGGTTGCGCGACCTGGGTCTGAACGATGTGTACCTTGCCAGTGCCGCTTTCTATCATAAATTAGACGACAACAATATTATCTCCAGCTCGCTGCGTTTCTTTAGCCTGGGAAATATTCAACTGACCGATTTCTCCGGTAACATATTGAACACCGTGCGGCCCAGTGAGTTTGCCATTGATGGTGGTTATACCCGTGTGCTGAGCAATAAGATGAGCCTTGCCGTTGCACTCCGTTACATCAACTCCCGCCTGGTAGTGGGTGATGTGGGTACCGGTGTGGTTTATCGCGCCGGCAATGCCATGGCAGGTGATGTTTCCCTTTTCTATAACGGCATCAATGCGGATGGCCAGGGGTTGAACTGGGGGGTCACCTTATCTAACCTCGGCACCAAAGTGGGGTATACCAACGATGCAAGGAACAAGGATTTTCTTCCTGCCAACCTGGGGGTTGGTGTGGCGTATACGAAGGCCATCAACGACATGAACAAGATCACTTTTGCCGCCGACATCAATAAATTACTGGTGCCTGTTTCTCCCGCTGCAACAGGCAACTATACTACGGACTCCACCAACCTGGCCAACTACAGATCCACCGGTGTTGTTTCGAGCTGGTTCAAATCTTTCAGCGATGGTTCCAACCAGTTAAATGCTTTACAGATCTCCGTGGGTACCGAATACAGCTACGATGAAAAATTCCTGCTCAGGGCCGGTTATTTTTATGAAGATAAGAGCAGGGGTAACCGCCGCTATTTTTCCGCCGGCGCCGGCTTCAACCTCAGCTTCATGACCGTGAACGTTTCCTACCTGGTTCCTTCCGGTTCCGGCGTTACCCGCAACCCGCTGAGCAATACGCTTCGCCTGGGTGTGGTATTTAACCTGGGAGAGGAATAAGCCCACCGCGCGGCCCTGGCCCTTGCCGGCCTGGCCTTTCTTGCAGGCAGAACCGTTTTTTCAACTTTTCGGGATTCCATTCCCAAATTATCGCAACTTTTCGGGATTCCATTCCCGAATTATCGCAACTTTTCGGGATTTGGACACTTTTATGCCTATTTTTGGGATTGAATATTTCATCATGGTTTCCCGCATTCTTGAAAAGAGTATCCCCGACAAACTAGGTAAGCGCAAGGCCATTCTGCTTTTAGGCCCCCGACAGGTTGGAAAAACCACCCTGCTCAACAACCTTTTTGCCCATCAGGCCAACGTGTTGTGGCTGAACGGTGACGAACCTGATGTGCAAAACCTGTTCGCCGATTTAACTTCAACCAGGCTTAAAGCCATCATTGGCAACAATCAAACCGTTATCATTGACGAAGCCCAGCGCATCCCCCAAATTGGATTGCGGATGAAACTGATCACCGACCAAATTCCGGAAGTACAGTTGGTGGCTACCGGCAGTTCTGCCTTTGAATTGGCAAATCATGTAAATGAGCCCTTAACCGGCAGAAAATGGGAATTCAAAATGTTTCCCTTATCTGTTCAGGAAATGGTGAACCACCATGGACTACTGGAAGAAACCAGAATGTTGCCGCACAGGCTGGTGTATGGCTACTATCCTGATATTGTAAACAATCCTGGTAATGAAAAGGAATTACTGAAGCAATTATCCGACAGCTACCTGTATAAGGATGTATTATTGCTCGATCAGATCAAAAGGCCCGACTCGCTGGTAAAATTGCTGCAGGCGCTTGCTTTCCAGGTGGGGTCGCAGGTTTCGTTCAATGAATTGGCTAAGTTTTGCGGACTGGATGCCAAAACCATTGAAAAATATATTGGCATCCTCGAACAGGCTTACATTATTTTCCGCATCGGCTCTTTCAGCAGGAACCTGAGAAGCGAATTGAAGAAAAGCAGGAAAATTTATTTTTACGACAATGGTATCCGGAATGCACTGATTGCTAATTTCAGCCAGATAGAAAACCGTACGGATATTGGCGCTTTATGGGAAAATTTTTTGGTTTCGGAACGCATAAAATATTTGGCATATAACCAGCAATGGGTAAATTACTGGTACTGGAGAACCAAGGATCAACAGGAAATCGATTTCCTTGAGGAAGCAGACGGAAAGCTAACTGCTTACGAGTTTAAATGGAACCCTTTGGCAAAATCAAAAATACCCAATGGCTTTAAACAGGCTTACCCGGATGCTGCTTACCATATTGTTCACAGAGAAAATTTTGAATCCTTTTTGTGTCATTAACCCAAAAGATATTGTACCGTGCAAATAGCTGAACTATATACTATTTTCCTCGCGCACCCTTCCATTCAGACCGATACCCGTAAACTGAAAAAAGGTGATCTCTTCTTTGCGCTGAAGGGCCCCAACTTCAACGGCAACGGCTTTGCGCTGCAGGCGTTGGAGCTGGGCGCCGCCTATGCCATTGTTGATGAAGCCGTTCATGAAGCGGACGACCGGATCATCCTGGTACAAGATGTACTGGATACCTTACAGCAACTGGCGAAATACCACCGGCAACAATTCAATATCCCCTTTATTGCCATCACAGGCAGTAACGGTAAAACCACCAGCAAGGAGCTGGTCTTTGCGGTCCTGGCTTCGCATTTTAAAACCTATACCACGCAGGGCAACCTGAACAACCATATTGGCGTTCCGCTCACACTCCTGAGCATTCAGCGCGATGCGGAAATGGCCGTGATTGAAATGGGCGCCAATCACCTGAAAGAAATTGAGGGCTACTGCAGCTACACGCTTCCTACACATGGGATCATCACCAACTGTGGTAAAGCCCACCTGGAAGGATTTGGCAGCATTGAAGGTGTTAGAAAGGGCAAGGGTGAACTCTACGATTTTCTCCGCAACCATGATGGTACTGCTTTTGTTTATGCCGACTATGATTACCTGCAACCCATGAGCGCGGAAATTCCGCACATTGTTTTGTACGGGCAATCATCCGGGCTGGTACAGGGAACCGTTTTGGCCAATGAGCCCTTCCTGCAGGTGAAGATCAACCACGGTCTTTCGGTGGAACTGATCCATTCGCAACTGGTGGGCGATTACAATCTTCCCAATATTTTATGCGCCGCTGCCATCGGCAAATATTTTGGCGTGCCGGACGATAAAATTAAAAAAGCCATAGAGGAATACGTTCCTTCCAACAGCAGGTCGCAGTTAATTGAAAAAGATTCCAATCATATTATACTGGATGCTTATAATGCTAACCCCAGCAGCATGAAAGCCGCCATTCAAAACTTTGCGGGTCTGAAGGCCGATCATAAAGTACTGATGCTGGGCGCCATGATGGAACTGGGCAATGAAAGCATTGCCGAACACGAATCCCTGGTTCAACTGATTCAGCAATATCCCTGGCGGCAGGTAGTGCTGGTGGGCGGCGATTTTGAAAAGATCAAACAACCTTTTACCTGGCTACCCAATGCAGCCGCTGCCAGAGAATGGTTGGCTGCACAGCATTTCAACAATACGTATATACTGGTAAAAGGGTCCAGGAGTTTTAAAATGGAAACGGTGTTGGGCTAATTTCGTACCTTTGCATTTTATCAAATACAGTTCTGTGTCATGAGTCTTAGTAAAGTCTACCCGTTCAGTGCGCTGAACAATCGTTGTCCCCGTTGCAGAGAAGGAAAAATTTTCAAATCCGGTAAAGCCTATGCCAAAGGCAACCTGGAGATGCACGAACACTGCCCGGTTTGTGGACAGCCCACCGAAATTGAAGTTGGATTTTACTATGGTACCGGCTATGTAAGTTATGCGCTTACAGTGGCGCTTACCGTTGCCACTTTTGTTGCATGGAAAGTATTGATCGGCATGACCTTCGATATAGACGATAACCGCATTTTTTACTGGCTCGGCGCCAATATTGTGATCCTGATTGCCTTACAACCGCTCGTGATGCGCTTATCCCGCAGCCTTTGGCTGAGCTGGTTTGTTACTTACGAAAAAGACTGGAAGAACAAACCCATTCAACAACCCGAAAGAATCAACAAAGACCAGGCTGCTAACTGGTAATAAAAAAAAGAGGTCCCGAAATATTTCAGGACCTCTTTTTTATTATGCTGTTATAAGTTAATGAACCTTGTCCAACCTCTCCACCAGTTGGCATCCACGCCGGCTGCATCACAGGCGCCACGGAAACTAACCACCCTTGCTTTGGCCAGTTTCGGATCTGTAAAGCTTGCGCCTTTTAATATCAGCTGGTTACCGCTGCTTCCGCCAAATGGCAGGAAATCCGGAACGGAATAGCTGAATGGTGCAATCATTTTTGCATCAGATATATTGGTTAAGATATTGTTGGAGAATGCAGTATTGGAGAAACGGTTCACTACAGAATCCCTGTTCCACTGCAAAGTATTGGCAGTAGAGGCAATGAATGCATAAGAGGTGATATCTGTTCCTGATACCGGACCACAACCCACAATGGTGTTGTTTTTGAAACGTACGATGCTGTCCATGATATTCAGTTCCATGGTACGGCCGTTCCTGGAATCGATCAGCACTCCCTGGGGCCATCCGAGGAAAATAGAGTTGAAGATAGAGGTACCGGTGTTACGACGCAGGTGCGCTGCAGACAGGTACAGGCTGTTACCGCTGTTGGCCAGTGTGGCTCTTGGTCCGATCACAGTCATGTTGGTAAATACCGGTCTTGTTTGTGGCGTATTGAGAGATCCGCTTGGATCGTTATCACTTTCAAATGCCTCACTCCTGGAGATATCGGCAATAGTGGAGTCGCGCAGCGCAATACCGAACTGTACTGTTCCGCTGAAACCGTTATCGGTATCAAAGTCATCATCCTGTGTTTTGTAGGTAATCAGGTGACTACAGTTAACTGTTCCGCCAAACCACTCAAACGCATCATCCTTTGCATAGGTAACCTGTACATAATCAATAACGGTCTTTCTACCTACCGCAGCCATTGTTAAGCTGTTGATTTCTTTATCGGGCTGGTATGCATAACCTGCATACTCAATACGAATATAACGCAGCACGCCGGAACTGTCATCGTCATTGGGTGTAGCGCCGCCGCCTGCAATACCATCACCAAAGGCATTGTCGATTCCACCTTCTACCTGCAGGGTTCCTGCACCGCCACCGGTTCCGGTAAATGTGCTGTTGACGCTTGCCTTACCGCATATTACAATACCACCCCAGTCTCCTGAACGCGGAACAGGTGAATTGGAAGTGAATACAATTGGATTATCCTGTGTTCCGTCCGCTACAAGCTTTGATCCACGGGCAATTACAAGGGCTGCAACGTTAGTGCCCTGATAGTCTCCCTTTACGGTAACACCTGCTTCAACTTTCATCGTTGCATTGTTGACCATGTAAACGATACCGCTGAGGATGTAGTTGTTACCTGCACGAAGCACGGTGTCTTTGTCAATCCTACCTTTCAGGGTAATGGTTTGACCGGTTGTTGTTGGTGTAGTTATCACGTTAACTGTACCGCCGTCCATTTCGATTTTACGACAGCTGGTAAATGCGATACCCGCCAGGGCCGCTACCAGAAAGATCGACTTTTTCATAATTATGGTGTTTGTCTTTTGTGTTTGATTGGATGATTTTTTATAAAGCGTATCCGAATGTGATACCAATATTGGTTCCTGTTTGACGGCTCATTCTGTATGGATCGGTTGCATGATTGAGCTTCGTATTACCATCAGGGTTCTGATAGAAATAAAGTGTGCGGTTCAATATATCCGATACATTCAGTTTGATCTCGGCTCTGTCGCGGGCAAACTTTTTGGCAAGCTGAAAATCAAATACCGGCCTGGAAGATTCGTAGATATCCGGCTGATCCAGGCTTCCCACAAATGTTACCCTGCGGCCAATCTGGTTATACAACAGGGTGGCTGTTAATCCGTGCTGCTCCACATCGTACATCAGCGACACGTTTACCAGGTAAGGAGACTGCCCCTGCAACGGACGATCCAGCAGCAGGTTGGCGTCTTTCACACGGCTGTAGATATAAGATCCGTTGGCCTGGAAGGTGAAGTTTTTAAAGGCATCACTGAAATCCAGTTTCTTTCTGAACTCCACCTCCACTCCGTATGCATCTGCACTTTCCGGATTGGCATAGTTGAACACACTGGATCCACCCTGGCCAAAGTTGTAGATCATTTCGATAGGCTTATCGAAGTGTTTGTAAAACAGGCCTGCTGTAATCACCTCTCCTGATCTTGGATATACTTCATACCGCAGATCGAGATTGGTGATCTTGGTACGCTGGATAGTTGGTAATCCCTGCACCGCAGCGTTCAGTTCAAAATCATAATACTGGAAAGTAGCCAGCTCCCTGAACTCCGGACGTACTACGGTTTGCGAAGCAGATAAACGGAGATTGGTCTGATTATTTACTTTATAGGTTGCGTTCAATCCGGGTAATACATCTCTTACCTGTGTATGGTTGTGACGGGGATCCGTTTTTACCACGCTTCCCACCAGTTGATCGTAGTCTTCCAGTCTTGCACCCCAGATTACGCGGAGCTTGCTTCCAAACTGGTTATCGAACTGTACATAAGCTGCATTCAGGATAGAATTGGCTACATACCGGTAGAGGTTTCCTTTAATGGCATCAAAGGCCAGTTGTGTGCTGGAGACGGATCCGTCTCCAAAATTGCTTGCCGCAAAGATGTCGGCAGGTCCCTGTAAACGAATGGCAGCATTATCTCTCGGGAGATAGATGGAGAACGGTTTTGCATCAAACAAACGGTCTTTCACCTGGAAGAGGTAGCCGGCCTTAATGGTTTGCTTGGCGCCGAATGCATCAACGGTATAAGCAAGGTCCCCTCCTGCTGAATAAATATAATCGCTCAGGTTCTGGTAAAAACGGTTACCGCTTTTCTGAGACAATACGTTACTCAGTACCGCTGTATAAGGATTGCTGATAGAAGAATTATTCTTGAGGTAATACAATCTGCGCTGATCGGGGATATAGCCGTCTAAGATGGTAAATGAACCATACCATTTTAATTTCAGCTTATTGGGAGTGATATTATGTTCACCACTTACCTGTGAGTTCCAGAATGTGTTCTGCTTGAAACCCAACTCATACCCTCTTGCACTATCCAGCAGTGCGTTGTAATTATTTTCCAAACCGGTACGCAGCGTAGTGTAATCGGTGGTGTTGATATTAAAGATCGTTTTTACAGAAACTTTATTGTTATTATCGAACTGGTACGCCAGGTTTCCTAAAGCGCCCCATAAAATTTCGTTGCTGTATTTATCGTCCTGGAATTTGAAATCGGGTGTGAAGGTTCCGTTACCGATAAAGTTGAAACCACTGTTGGTTCCCTTGGTATAACGGGCGGTGCGGTTATAACTGATACCAAAAATTCCGCCCAGCTTGCTACTACCCTTTCCCCTGGTCGTAAAGCCACCGCTCATCTGGATCTGTCCGTTGAAACGGTTGATGCCTTTTGAAACAGTCGGGTTCCAGATATTTTCAAATTCCTTACCAATAGCTGTTTTCTGCTGACTGCTCAACGCATCAAATACAGACTTGGTGGTATAGGAACCGGGCAATGATCTTATTCCGTCGTCTATTCCCAGGATATCTGTTTTACCACCTTTGTACTCATAGAAATCATGACCCATGGTTTGGGTGTTGAATCCGCTTCCAACAGAAAGCTGGAAGAAATTCTTTGTAGGAATATCGCGGGTATTCACCTGGATCAATCCTCCGGCCCACTCACCGGGTAACTCCGGAACAAATGCTTTATTGATAATAATATTATCGATCATATTGGCAGGAATCAGGTCGAAGGAGAAAGCCTTCCTGTCCGGCTCTGTGCTTCCCAACTGAACACCGTTCAACATGGCCAGGTTATATCTTTCCGCCAAACCACGTACAATCAGGAACTTACCGTCCTGGATACTGGCGCCGGGGGTACGTTTCAACACCTCACCGGTGTTTTTATCAGGTGAACGCCTGATGGCTTCTGCAGAAATTACGGAAGCAACCGTATTGGTATTCTTTTGAAAAGCAATCAACGCATTTACCGTTTCTCCTCTTGCGCTATTGCGGGCTGAAGTGGTAACAGTTACATCGGTTAGCGATTTTCCAAGCTCATCCATCACAACATCCAGGAATTCTTCGGATTTAGCGGAAGCAATGGAAATATCATCAATGGTCTTTTCTTTAAAACCAACATAAGAAAGGGTAATGGAATATTTTTTTCCGGTTTCAACAGCAAAGGAGAATCTTCCCTCCACATCTGTTTTAGTCATTCCGGAAGCAGCCCCACCAATTTTGATGGTTACTCCGGCCAATCCTTCGTTACGATTATTCGTAACCTTTCCCGAAACCCTTGCCTTTTGCGCAAAAGTCACGGTAGAACTGAGGACGAGGAGAAGTAGGAAAAAGATCTTTTTCACAGCATAATATTTAATGCTGCAAAACTGATGCCCTAATGTTACCGAATTGTTACCGGAATGTTACCGAATTAAGATGATTCGGTATCAGACGAGTCACATTAGACATATTCATTATTCATAAAAATCCATTTAAAACCCTTTTTTGATGGGTTTTACCATTTCTGAAGCTATATTTGCAGCCCATTAAACAGAGAGGTGTCCGAGTGGTTGAAGGAGCACGCCTGGAAAGTGTGTATACGGGAAACTGTATCGAGGGTTCGAATCCCTTCCTCTCTGCTAAAGAAATGTTAAATATGTAAACCCTTGTAAATCAATAATTTACAAGGGTTTTTTAGTGCCTTTCTGCCACACCATAAATCATTTGAACCCATATTGATTGTCAACTAGTTGCGATATTTTTTTTTTGAAACGTTGACTGAATTGACATTCGAAAAGGGCGTGATTAGGGAGTCAAATTTTGATGCATTAATTAGTGCGTTTATCCAGTTATTTCTTGTCTTATTGTAGGTCGATTGTACCGTCAAACTGTTAGACTAACTTATACAGCTAAATCTAAGTCCATGATCGGAGAAACTTTTAAGGTGCTCTTTCATTTAAAAAAGCCGAAAAATTATGAGGGAGGTGCGATTCCCATTTACATGCGTATTACTGTCAACTCAGAAAGAATCGAAATTGCCACATCCCTCAAGTGTCATCCTGAATACTGGATGAAAAACGCCGAATGTTCCGGAGGTAAAAGTTCCAGGGGCACAGATTTGAATAATCACTTATCTGCATTAAGGCATAAAGTTTTCAATATCCGGCGATCACTAATAGAACTAGACAAAGAAGTTACTGCTAAATCAATAAGATATTACCTGACAGGCGATGCAGAAAAACCAAAAATGATATTGGACGTTTTCAGACTGCATAACGATAGAATGGAATCGTTAGTTGGAATAGACTTTGCTGCGGGAACACTCGAACGTTATAAAACATCACTTGAGCATACCAGGTCATTTATAAAATGGAAGTATTCAAAAATAGATTACCCGGCAAATAGAATCGACTTTGAATTTGTAAACGATTATGAATATTGGTTAAAAGCTGTTCAAAAATGTTCGCATAATACTTCTCTGAAGTATGTAGGAAATTTCAGAAAAATAATTCGCTATTGTATCAGAATGGGCTGGTTGAAAAAAGACCCTTTCTTCGGATATATAATACGAAGAAAAGATATACCAGTAGTTCCATTGAACATGGTCGAATTGCAGACTTTAAAAAATATACCACTACCTAACGATAGGTTACAACATGTAAGAGATGTATTTGTTTTCTGTTGCTATACTGGTTTATCATATGCGGATGTTTGCAACCTAAAGCCATCGGACGTAGCAATTGGAATTGATAAAGGAAAATGGATTTTCATTAATCGTAAAAAAACGGAAGCCGGATTGCGTATACCACTTCTTCCGGATGCTGTTGTTATAATGGATCGCTATGAAAAAAATTCACACTGCGTGTCAGGCAATCGGTTATTGCCGGTATTGTCTAACCAAAAAATGAATCTGTATTTAGGGGAATTATCAGCCTTATGCGGTATTCGCAAAAAGGTAACAATGCATATCGCACGTCATACTTTTGCAACAACGGTTACTTTAAATAATGGTGTTCCGATTGAAACGGTAAGCAGAATATTGGGGCATAGTAATTTAAAAACAACGCAACACTATGCTAAACTTTTGGATACTAAGATTAGTTATGATATGAACAAAATTAGCATCTGAAGAATCACTTTTATTATAAAAAAAGTGATGTGCTGCGTTCAACCTGTCTTAGAGTTATAACATATTCCAAAGGGCCGAAAATCATTGCCATCTAAATCAAGTGAAGTGAGATAAATGTCGGCCGCTCATTTGCGGGCCGGCTAGTTCTATATTGCGTAATAATCAATCAGATTTAGATACTTAATATCCAAGACTTATTTCCTATGGATGTTTGCAAACCTCGAATTGTTTCATGTTATAGGTAAAATGATCTACCGAATATTTGCAGCTACCGCAATCGCCGATAGAATCATTGTCAAGCACTTCCTTAATTTTGTTTAAGCCATAAAAAAGCTGGTCACCCGATTTTTTCTCAGCTTCAGTTAGCTCTCTGTCCCCGGCGGGATAGATATATATCATTTCGTTTTTAAAGTAAAACCATTTGCCATTCGGCCATTGACCGTACAGTTTCGGTTTCCAGTAGGCACCGTCTATGATTTGCTTTAAAATGGGATGGTTATAAATCAGTTCCAATTTGAGTGGTTCGAGTAGCACCTTTCGGATCGGGCAATCATACACTTCGTCATTTTTTGTGAGCAATAATTTTACCAATGGATCATTTTTATATGCATGGTATTTCATGGCGATCTCGGTAGCCTTTTGATTTTCCTCCCATGTGTGCCATTGCTGTTCAAGTTTCTTTTGTTCCTCAAGTCGCTTTTTGTGTTGCCGGAACAATTGATCCATTTTGGGGTTAATGATCCAGTACACCCATTCTGATACCGTCGTTAATCTTTCTAAAATGGCTATCTCATCTAATGGCAAACCGGCCAGATCCACTTCGATACAGGAAACACCCAAACTTTTAAGTTTTTCATGTTTGAGGTTCTCGATAAAATGGCTGTTGGCAAATTCAATATGGACTTCTTTACCGTTAATTCTACCAACAGCGTCCGGCCTTACCTGGTTTTCATCCCATGTAATATTTTGTTCAAGGGTAACTGTTTCAAATATGATCTCTCTTTTGAATTCGGGAGGGAATGGAAACCGGGAATGATTACTCTTATGGTCGTAGTTCCAGTAATAATTTGGAAGATATATAGCCCTTGATTTGGCGAACACCTGTTTTGCCAAAAGATGAAGGGCAGTTTCATAAGCCCCGTGGCAAAGCAAATCCCCGGAATGGGCAAAATGATGTTCACGAACCAGCCCCTTGTTCCTGGCGATCAACGGTTGTTTACAACCGGGGCAGATGCATCCGCATGAGGCTCCATTCTCCACTTTAGAAATATGCAGTAGTTCATCATTTCTAAGGGCGTATGTCAATATAGGAACTCCCATTGCAGGTTATTTATTGGGCTGTGAGCAGGACAAAATGTTCCGCAGCCGTTTCAAGGGTTATATTGTATTCATGGTTTTCATAAAATTTTTGAGATAAGCGTTCCAGATATACATACATATCTTTTTGAAAAGCCCTGCCCTTGTATTTTTCGATAAGCCGTTCTGTTTCAGTTTTTGCTACTTCGAACAATGCTATGTCTTTAATCGCAATCTGGTTAATGAAGGCATACACGGTTTCCTGAATGGAATTCAGTGGCCTGGGTTTAAACAACTCATTGTCATAAGCATATTCTAAAATCGAAACCAGTTGTCTGATATCGGTCTGGTCTCCGGTAATCCGGGTATATTCTGCGATATGCTTTACCTCACTAAATTCAAACGGTACTTCTTTATTTTTCCTGACGTAAACGCACCAAAAATACAGCCCCTCCCTTCTTCCCATTTGCAACAGCAATTTTACCGCCTCAACATATTCATTTTTTGATCTTTGGTCATCCTTTAGAATTTCTACTAACATGTTACCAGCATCCTGGTCCTTGATTTCTGTAAAGGACTGCAGCAAATACCACTCCCATGTCCTCCATTCTTCCTTTGTAGCGACAGGTGGAAGCTTTAACTCGCTCTTGAAATCCAGTATGTCACCGCCCATCTTTATGTAGCTTTCAACAAGATTATGCCTGTCATGATCAGCTATAAAGGTGTTGCTGACAATTGTGTTGTATAAATCTGGCAACACCTCTTGGTATTTAAGTTTTTGGCAGAGTTTATAATGACTACTTAATACCCAGCTTGCCAACTTACCTGACCGGATATTACAGACTATTGTTTGACGCAACAATTCCCGGTCTTTAACCCTTTCTAAGATTTTTGCAGAAACAGTTTTCTCTTTGTCCTCTGAAAAATAGCTGCTGTAATCTGCCTGAAGCATTTTTAGCAAATCCGGATCATCCAGTTCGACATCAAATAATGTATACAGCTCTTTTAAGAATAATATATGTGGATTGTACGATACACTACCTTTCTCTGCATCCTTAACACCATGCTCAAAGGTTGCTTTCTGTATTCTGTCAACCAGGTAGTCTTTGACTATTTTCTCAAATTCGGGCAGTAACGCTGGATTGGATTCTTTGCGCACATAATTTCTGGCACCGCCCAGCGAATAGTCAAGCCAGTAATTCTCGTTTTCATAAATCGCCAAAAACGTTTCTTTGCTGACAGTTGAACCGCTTCTGCAAAATTCGCCAATAGCATCTTTTACAATTGAATAGCGATAGTTTCTCATGTCCTTGTTGAAACTGTCATGGAGCATTTTAATTGTCACATCAGGTTGCGGTGCTGCTTTAAATATGCCATCCACTTCTTCATTAAACAATTGCCTGTCAAAGAGCAGCTTCTGATTCTTAACTCGGTATTCTACTTCCAATGTGTGGTAGTCAAAATTATTTGGTTCAGTGTAAAATTGCTTGTGCCCGGCAGCTATCAATTGTTGGGTCATGTCCTCGGCGAGTGAAATGTTTATCCACGAAAGCCTGTTTCTGCAAATGGCTATCTGGTCTTCTGTCAGGTTACCTGCTAAAAATTCCGCTACAAGAAAATTTACATTATCGCCACCTGCAAAATACAGAAGGTCTTCCCGGTTAGGATCGTAGCTGTAAATCTTTTGAAACATGCATTTATTACCGCAGGTATTCGCAAAGAATTTAAGGAAAGCGGGTCGCAGAGAATCATCAAGGGTTACATGATCAATTTTCCTGAATAATTTGTAAACGGCAGGTAGGATTTTTGGTTCTTTGGGATACAGCTTTTCTGCTTTTTCCAGAACAGCTGCTAATTCCTTCTCTTCGAAATTGATATTATTGCCCTGGTAATGTCTTTGCGCCAATGATTTTACATCACTACAGGTTTTTATGATCTTCAAAATCGAACCAGGTTCCTCGCAGTCTAGTAATAACCTTACAATCCCGTCACCCACATGCGTTTGTTTATTATCCATCAGCGGAATACTTTCCAGAATAATGTCGATGTATTTCTCTGCATATTTTGAATTTTCCAGAAAAGAAATAAGGTATCGTCGAACATCAAAGTCTGTCAAATCTACGCCTGAGGATAAAATGCGGTCAAACAAAGTATGATCGTTCGGGTCAATTACTTCCATGCACAATATGGTGTGCGCTTTAGTCATATTGGAATAATGCGGCGATTGCAGAACGAAAAAGTAAATGTCAAGTAACTTCTGCCTGTAGATATAATGTTTTTTACAACTTGAAATAAGCTGTAACAGGTCGTAGGCAGCTTCTTCTGAAACATCGGATTTAAGCAGGCTGCCGAGGTAGTCGATTATCTCTCCATCGATTTCTACAAAGTCCGCCAGTTCTTCATTGGAGAGATTGGATGAAAAGTAAACATTGAGATTCCTATCGTGATAATGCTGTAAGATGGATTTGAAAAGTGTAATACGGGTCGCCCGGTCAATCTGTTCCTTTTCAAACCGAACAAATAGTTCGGGCTGGTTATCCTGAAGCCATTTGAAAAGATCCTTGAAATATTGCGATTCTTTGTCCAGTATTTCAAACAGAAAAGAAATGGTGTTAAGAAAACGTGGCAACAGCCGGTTGGGATTGAACGAAAAGGAAATATGATTGTGTATTTTACTGAATGACTGCCCGGACAGAAAGGAAGCGCAAAGATATTCCTGCATGTTTTTATGTTCAAACGACCATGTGCCTTTTTCAATATCGTTGTAATTCAGGATACAGAAATTCCTCAATTGTTTTCTCTGTTCACTGTCTGGAAGAATAATGCTTAGTTCTTCATTTGTCAGGCTGCTCTTACCGGTTAGTGTCATACAAAACGCAACCTTCTCAGCCAGCGGGAGTAGTGTTTGTTTCAGGTTTTCAAGATTAAACCTGTGCTCATCTTTACCAAGCTGTTCAAATAAGAGCATATTGAAAAGTGCTGACTTGTTTTTTGGCAGCGTTTTTTCTTCCAGGTAAAATTTTACCAGCCGTGTGAGGTAATATGGGTTATTTGCGTACTCTGCAAACCGGGAAGCATGGAGCAATGTTTCAAAGGCGATTTTGTCTGCCAGTAACTTCCCTTCAAGATATTTCTGAATATCATTGTGTGTTAATGATTCAAGTGTATAGACATCAAAATACCGTAAAGGAGGCTGGGCTAGGTCATAAAAATTGAACCGGGAGCTTACCAGGATATTGACCTGCTTATTAAGATCGGCAAACATATTCAAATGATCAATGAATGTTTTGGTATGGTCTTCTTTGAGTTCGTCCATTCCGTCAAAGATAAGTAGTAGCGTTTCGCGGGGAATATTACGCCATTTATCGTGGCGCTTCTGCAACAATTCTTCTATTGATTGTCCTTGGTAATCCTGTAAGAAATACCTGACGGGATGGATAGGCTGATCAGTAGTGGAAAAACAGGCAGCTACGGTTTGCAACTCCTGCGACTTGCCGAAACCGGCAATACTTAGTAAAGTAACCCTTTTTGCTTTACCATCTTTTTTATCGGAAAGCAGATCAACAAGATTTTGCCCCGCGCTGTCTGTAGTCATCGGCCTCCATTGGTAGGGCTTGCGGTTACCTCCTTCCAGATAAAGATGAACAGACCTGGCGATGTGTTCTGTAGGTTCGAGATAAGAAATTTTAGGAACCTCTTGTAATGTATCAAGGTAATCTTTCCAGATTTCACCGTAAAAAGCTTCGGCTATGTCTTTGTTAAAATACCGATAAACAATTGCCGGGTTTTCATTTAACCTGAAGTATTGCGACAATCCCTGTTCATCCCATATCGTCAATGATATTTTTTTTCCGGCAAGCTTTGCCCTGGCGTTTGCGATGATCGTTTGTTCATCAGTCATTGTGTTCATGCTTGCCGAGGTGCACAGGATAAATTCATCCGTATCTTCCGCAAACTGTCCAGCAAGAAATTCGTTTATGATATCGTCTACAGCGGCTGCCGTCATTTTAGCAACGCGCTTGCATTGTGCAACCTTTCTCGATGCGCCACCTCCTTCAAAGGCGTATATGTCGATTCCGTCCTGTTTGTTACCTTTCACCAGGTACTCTCGGCATTCCTTGATATTTTCTCTTGTTGCCAATACATCCGTGCTGAATGTCTGAAATCTCTCCCAGGTCATGGTAGAGATTGGTAACACATCTAGTTTTTCTTTGATCACCACATGTTTTGCCATAGCACGGTTGTTTAATAGCAAATTTACCCATAGTTCAAGGCTGATTGCGGGCTTAGTTGTTCACTAAAGAGTTTCTACTGTAACTATCAGAAAATCAATCAATTGGTCGAAAAAAAGCAAGATTTTCCCACCGTCTTTTGCCAGTCTTAAAATTTTAAAACTCATACATTTTATATTTTCGATTTGATCTACAATGTGTTATTGTATTTTATGTCATTGCCTAATGATTTTCATCCCATTTGTTCGACTAGTCAGTTTTGCAGATGCTTGAGAAAATACGTAAAGGTTCGACTATGGTTGTTTCAGTGGGGATAAACCTAAAAAAAATATCTCATATGTCATAGTAACTTTATTTTTTGCTACGATGGAACCTACACAACATTTATTGATGCATTTTCCTCCAAACCTGGAGAAATATGGTAGTATTTTTTTGAGCGCTTACCAGCCGTTGCCAGTATTGTTCAGTGATGCGGGAAAGACGGTGAAACTGAAGCAAAAATCACTACGCGTATGTCGCTTCTGCGGTAAAGGATCGGATAGAGTCAACTTTCGGAAGAAAGCCCATAAAATACCTGAGTTACTTGGCAATAGGTATATGTTATCTGATTTTGAGTGTGATACCTGTAATGAAAAGTTCGGCAAGTTTGAAAATGACCTTGCGATTTATTGTGCGCCCATGCTGGCTATGCAGGGGACACGGGGGAAAGAAGGAAGGAGGAGTTTAGCATCAAAAGGCAAAAAGATCATGATTCCATTTGTTTTTGACGGAATCGAGCTAACGCTCATTACTAAACCTGACCCGGATGATGACAGCATGGATTTTAATCATGACACAGGAAAAAATTCATTCAGGTTTTCCAAGAACGCTTATACACCTGTTAAAGTGTATAAAGCTTTTTTAAAAGCTGCATTAAGTTGCCTGCCTGAAGTTGAATTCAAATATTACAGCTATGCAGTCAGGTTTCTTCATGAGGATAGCTGGGATGAAAAGAATATGGATTTTGCTAAAATCACATTGCATACGGTTCCGATGGGATCAGGGCATCACGCGCCTGTTATATTCATTTACAAAAAACGCGACCCGCAAGCAGCTATTCCTACTCATATTTTTGTGATGCGGTTTGCTAACTGCTATGTACAATTCATGTTGCCGTTTTATGATCCTGATATAATTCAGATCTATAACAAGGAGGTTGCGTATCCTGTTTGCCCACCGGTCTTTACCACTCCCAGCCCTGATATTTCCCCCACGTTTTTTAACGTTGATCTACACTCGTTTGAAAAGCAAAAGGCTGAAGAAGTAAATCTTTCCTTTGATACTGATCCGGACATTCTTAAAAAAAACGGTGTTGTATATGATCATCAGACCGATACATTTAAACCGCTCGATGCATTTGAGAGCATCGCAAGTGCAGTTATGGCACCATCACATACAAGTTTCACTAATGAGCAATTAGGTCGCCTCGCCAAGGTTATACAGGAGTTAAACGAAAAACAAAAAATCTGATACTCCATACCATGCTTTTGGCAAACCCCCTCAAGAACTTTGCGACAGATATAGAATGAAATAGTAGAAATAAACACTTACTTTAACCAGCAAAAACAGTGTATGATAATATACCCAGATACAAACATTATAGTGTGTATAGAAAAAGGGGAATTGAGTCTTGAGCAAATCAAGGAACATTTTGGAACGGATGAACTGATATTGCCTTACTCTGATGGTCATTTATATGAAACTGATACAATGTCGGCATACGGTGATTTTACAAAAGAACAATTACTGGCAGTTCGTTTTAGTGTTCTTGATCATATTTCACATGAGATATGGCTCACAACCAGAACTAAACAAATTAAGAAACTGAGCAAGCCTTCTGAAGAAGCATATAAATTAATTTGCGATTATCCAGATGTAGAAAGAATCAAGCAAGGCTTCGAGAAAAATATGCCGGAAGAGGCACGTAAGATATTCAGGAAAGTAACCGGTTTGGAACAGAATGTAATCAATCATATGGCACCCAGTGATATCGTTGATCATCTTAATAAACAACTTGCCGAGGCCGGTATGGGGAAGTTCACTGATTTTGTTGCTGAATGGGAAGAGCAAATGAAGCAAACAGGGGAAATTTCGAGGTATGACCGGATCGCTATGTACTTTGGGCTACTTGACTTGATGGGATTCTATAAGGATAAGGCAACAGAGAAATCCGATTTCGCAAGAATGTGGGACAGTAATCATGCTGACTACGCAGTGGAAACTGACGGATTTTTAAGCAGGGACAAAAGAGCGAGGAAGAAAGCAGAACTAACCTACTTTCTATTGGGAATTCAAACTCCAGTCTATGAAATCTAAAAAAC
>JAECQP010000047.1 GCA_015999745.1 Sphingobacteriia bacterium
AATGGCCGGTTCTGATAAGATCACGCTCGATGATCTCAGGAACTACAATGCCATTGCGCTTGTTCACCGCAACGATGGTTTTATCAAAAATTTTACTTCCTTACCGGTTCAGTTCAACAAAGACTTTCAGTTGTACAAGGATGTGAGCGGGCAAACGGCCTACTCCATCAACGACTTCTCCAACAGCGGTATTGCGCAGATCTTTAAACAGGGTCAGAGCACTTTCATGCTGATCACTGCATTGGGAGACACTGCCGTGAGTGATGCTTTTGAAGGGGTGATCCGAAGCTTTGGCGCCCAGTACTCTGCCATTGAGAGCAACGTATGTATTGCCAACAGTAAGGGAAAAAGCAACTTCTTCTTTAAGCTTCCGGACAACTCCGGTATCATCAGCTACCGCGGTGATAAAAACAATTTGCTGATCCTCTGGAACAATTACCGGTTCTTTATCCTGGGTGGTTTGCTGCTGATCCTGATCGGTTCCTTCTTCTTCGTGAGAAAACGCGTGAAGAAATCTCAGGAAATTGTTTAATGGATTCATAAAAGACTACCCGATATATGCCTGTTTGTGCTCTGAATAATATGATTGGTGTGGGCTTGTTCACAACAGGTAAACTGCAGGAGATTGAGCAGATTGCCAATGACTACGACTATGCGTATATCAAAGCTGCATTGAACTTCGGCTTCTTAACCCGGAAGGAATATGTTGCGTTCCTGGATCGTTCCGGGTTTCCGCTGATTGATATCAGGGCCGAAGTGATTGATGAAACCTATGTGGAGCAATGCGACCTGCAGCAACTGAACGCCTATTTGTTTCTTCCTGTTCGCAGCGACGGAAGAGGTACACTTACCGTGGCCGCCGCCGATCCGATGGATGAAAAATTAAGAAGCACACTGGAGATTAAATTCAATACGAAAGTGAAATTCGTAGCGGCTTCGGATCTGGACATTACCTGGATGGTACACAAACTGAGAGGGGAGTTCTATGTAAAGGAAGCGGTGTTCAGCCTGATGCGTAAAGACCCTGAAAGCTCCGGCCTGATTACATTTACGGACCCGCAACTGCTGGTTATTTTTGCATTCATTGCCATGGCGTTTGCATTGCTTACGTTCAGCTTTGTCAATATCTTCATTTTCTTCAACCTCTTTTTCAGCGGTATTTTCCTGTTTGCCATCCTGTTCAAACTGTATATAGCCCTGAAAGGCTCCCGGTACGAACTGCATGAAACGGTTACTAAGGATGAAATCAGGGCCGTAGACAATAATACACTTCCCGTTTACACCATCCTGTTACCGGTGTACAAAGAAGATAAACTGATCCGTAAACTGATCTGGAACCTGCGTAGCCTGGATTATCCGAGAGGTAAACTCGACGTTAAACTCCTGATTGAGGAAGACGATGATAAAACGCTGAATGCCGTTCGGGACCTCGATTTCCCGGCCAACTTCGAAACCATTGTGGTTCCCTTCCATATGCCCAAAACAAAACCCAAAGCCTGTAACTATGGCTTGTTTTTCTGCAAGGGCAAATACCTCACTATCTACGATGCGGAAGACGTACCGGATTCTGACCAGTTGAAAAAAGTGGTTTGCCTGTTCCGCAAACTCCCACGCGATTATGTGGTACTGCAGGGGGCGCTGAACTATTTTAATAAAAACGAGAACCTGCTCACCCGCATGTTCACCCTGGAATATTCTTACTGGTTCGATTATATGTTGCCCGGTCTTCAGTCGCTGGACGTTCCGATTCCTTTGGGAGGTACCTCCAATCACTTTAAACTGGATAAACTGATTGAGCTGGGCGGCTGGGATCCGTTCAACGTAACAGAAGATGCGGATCTGGGCGTGCGCGTATTTGAAAAGAGATACAAAGTGGGTGTGGTAAACAGTACCACGCTGGAAGAAGCCAATAACGAGCCCTTCAACTGGATCCGTCAGCGCTCCCGCTGGATCAAAGGGTACATGCAAACCACCCTGGTGCATATGCGGAACCCGGTGAAGCTGGTTGGTAAGATCGGCTGGCGGGGTTTCTTTGGGTTCAACTTCTTTGTTGGGTTTACCCCCATCACTTTCCTGCTGTACCCGGTGCTGCTTTCCTTCTTCCTGGTGTACCTGATCTTTGACCTGGAATCGGTGCGGGTTTTATTCCCCGACTGGGTTTTGTATGTATCGATTTTTAACTTTGTGGCCGGTAATACCCTGATGATTTACCTGAACATGCTGGCGGTATTCAAAAGAAGATACTATGAACTGATCCTGTTTGCCATGTGCAACCCATTGTATTGGCTGATGCACTCCATTGCCGCCTACAAAGGTTTGTGGCAACTGATCTATAAACCGTTTTATTGGGAAAAGACCAACCACGGTTTAACCAAAATGTCTCACTCGGCTGCAGCAACTGCGGCCAATGCAAATCAAGCGTAATGAGATTATCGAATCCTCAAATACGGATAGGCTCATTGTTACTGGTGCTTTACTATGTAATTGCCGCCTGGTTGTTTCACCGGAACGGATTTGAACACACGGAAGCCTTGTTTTATGCAGAGAAACTAAAGCTGCTCTTCGAATACAAAGAGAATACCCTGATTACCCTGGGTACTACCTTTCCTACCACTATGTTCATTGGTGCGGTTTTCTTTTCGCCCTTTGGTTTTCTCTTTGCTCCGATTGCGCTGACCATTGTGATGATGGCTTTGCTGTTTTATAATATGGTAGTGGACCTCAGCAGTTCCAGCCTTCCCGTAAAACCTTTACTGATTGCAATAGTGCTGCTGTTTGTATTACACCCCATGTTTTTGTATGCAGCGGTCAGCGGCAGGAATGTTGCAGCCATCATGCTGTTCTTTTACCTGCTGTTCCGCAGTTTCTTTCAATATTACAGGAGCCAGACCACGTATTATCTCTCCATGGCCAGCATTTACCTGACCTGCCTGATCTTTACCGAGATCAATTTTATCTGGATGCTGCTGTCCTTCTTTCCTTTTGTGGTGCTGATTTCCATTGAAGGCATCAAGGTGGCGAAAGGGGAGCAGGTGGTGTTTCAGTATTACCAGGCGCTGAACAACCGTTCGCTGCGCAGGAAACTGGCCAACCGGACCATTGCGCTTTACCTGATCTTATTCCTCCTGCCCCTGGGCGCTGTTTATTTGTACCGGGCCCTGAATGCTGCGCATGCCGGCGACCCTACTTATTTCTTAACCAGCCAGTATGCCAACTGGAGGGTTACGGGCACCACTTCACTGAATACCATTCTCGATAATATGAGCGGGCACAATGTGGGAAAACAGACCCAGATTGTGTTCCAGGTGTTTACCATGCTTCTGTCGCCCATTTTTATTGTAGCGCTGATCCTGTTTAGAGGGAGGCTCTACCAATTGTTTACTGTGCTGACTCCGCTGATTTTCTTCAGCATCATCCTGGTGGATGTAAAATATTATTTTACCGTTGAGTATTACATAATCATCAATGTAATTGCCATTGCAGCACTTACTTTTTTAGGACAGGAGCGGGGCAGTTCCTCCTTCAGTTCCGGGTTGATTGTTGGCGGTGCGGTGCTGAGCATATTTGCAGGTGTGTATTATTTCTCGCAGAGCAATGATCCGGAGGAACGCCAGTATTACAATGTGGCTACCTCTCCTTCCAAATGGCTGCAGCCTAAAGTGAATTCTGAAGTGCAGATGCTGGCCGAATACATCGGGTCCATTGCTTCTGATAAACGGCCAATGCTGATAGACGACGCTTCTGCCTATGGCATCATTGCTCATTTACCCAGCCTCAGCGGCCTGGTACTTCCCGTACAAAAAAGCTTTGTTACGGTGATCGAAAATCCTATGCTTACCGTGCATTATATGTGCGTGGCCAAAAAGAATAACCGGCTGCACAATTTCACCGTACTCAATGCCTACAACGTAGGTATTATGAAAGACAGAATCGGGTTAACCCCCTACAGGGTATATGAAACGGAAAACTGGATTATATACAGTATACGATAATCCGTTTTCCGTTCTTACTAGTTCCTGATGGGTCTTCCGCTCTTCAGCACGCTCTGGATTCTTTCCAGTGTTTTCTTTTCGCCGCAAAGACTTAAGAAGGCTTCCCTTTCCAGGTCCAGCAGGTATTGTTCGCTGACCAGGCTTTGTTCGCTGAGGTCGCCACCACACATTACATAGGCCAGCTTACGCGCTACCAGTGCATCGTGATCGGTTGCATATCCTGCGCGCCACATGCCGTTGATACCGGCCAGTAATGCGCCCAGGCCGGCACGGCCCACTACTTTTACATCCTTACGCTGAACCGGGATATGATAGCCCTGTTCGTATAGTTCAATGACGGATTTCTTGGCCTCTGTAATTCTTCTTCCGATGTTCATCACCACTTCGTCCTGTCCTGGCCGCAGAATTCCCATGTCATACGCTTCCTGTGCAGAGGTAGCCACTTTGGCCGTTGCGATGGATAAGAAGCGCTCTTTTAAGGTATTGGTTTCCGGTTCGTCTTTGTGCAGTTCGTCTCCCGCGCGCAAGGCAAATTCCTTGGTGCCGCCGCCGCCGGGTATGAGGCCTACACCCAGTTCCACCAGTCCTATATAGGTTTCTGCCGCTGCGCAGATCTTATCGGCATGCAGGTTCATTTCGCAACCTCCGCCGAGGGTTAGTCCATGCGGCGCTGTTACCACCGGTATGTTGGAATAACGCAGTCGCATCATGCTGTTCTGGAACATTCTGATGGCCATATCCAGCTCATCGTATTCCTGTTCTACCGCAAACATAAAGATCATACCCACGTTGGCTCCGGCGCTGAAATTGGCGCCGTCGTTGGCAATCACCAGTCCGTTGAATTTTTCTTCTGCAATATTGATGGCTTTGTTCAGGCCCTCCAGTACTTCGCTTCCGATGCTGTTCATCTTGGTGCTCCATTCCAACCCGGCAACACCATCACCGATATCATACATTCTGCAGGCGCTGTTCTTCCACACCAGGTTATCGCTGTGGTTTTTGAGGATCAGGAAGGATTCTCCGCCGGGTATTACTTTATAGGATTTGGTTGCGAGATCATAATACATGCGCTTGCCCTGTTCTACCTTGTAGAAACTGGTTGCGCCTGATGCGAGCATCTCCGTAACCCAGGGTGCAACGGCTGCGCCCGCTGCCTTCATGGCTTCAACGGTTTTGGCCACTCCCAGTGTATCCCATGTTTCAAAGGCGCCGATTTCCCAGCCAAAACCGGCCATCATAGCATCATCGAGGCGATATATTTCATCGCTGATTTCCGGGATACGGAATGAGATATAGGAGAACAGGGAGTTGTGGAACGCCCGGTAAAAATCTCCGGCCTTGTCTGTTGCCGCATTCAATTGTTTGATGCGGGCCTTCAGGTCTTCCACGGGTTTGGCCGCCTCAATGCTGCCAAACTTTGGCTTCACCCTGGCGCCATATTCCATGGTGCTCAGGTTCAGTGTCAGAATTTCTTTTCCGGCGGCGGACTTGGTTTTCTTGAAGAAACCCTGCCCGGTTTTATCACCCAGCCAGTTGTTGGCAGTAATAGTTTCCAGCCATGCCGGTATAGTGAAAATGGCTTTTGCTTCGTCGGCAGGGCAGTTGTCTGCAACACCTTTAGCCACTTTCACCAGGGTGTCTATTCCTACCACATCGGCTGTTCTGAAGGTTGCGGATTTGGGTCTTCCGATAATGGGTCCTGTTAAGGCATCAACTTCATCTATCGTTAATTGCTGCTGATCCATGATATGGAAAATGCTCATGATGCTGAACACCCCAATCCTGTTGGCGATGAATGCAGGTGTGTCTTTACACAGTACTGTTGTTTTACCCAGGTAGAGATCTCCGTAGTGCACCAGGAAGGCTGTTACTTCCGGAGCTGTATGCACTGTTGGAATAATTTCCAGCAAACGCAGGTACCTTGGCGGATTGAAGAAGTGTGTTCCGCAGAAATGTTTTTTGAAATCCTCCGATCTTCCTTCCGCCATCAGGTGAATGGGAATACCGGAAGTATTGGACGTAATAAGCGTACCGGGCGTTCTGAACTGTTCTACCTTGTCGTACACCCCCTTTTTGATATCAAGGCGCTCCACCACCACTTCTATGATCCAGTCGCAGGAAGCGATCTCTTTCATATTGTCGTCGAAATTGCCTGTTTTGATGTTGTTCACCACCGATTTGGTAAATACAGGAGAGGGGTTGCTTTTGATGGCTGCCTGTAATGCGTCATTGACCAGCTTGTTTCTTTCCGCAGGTTTGGTGCTTTCTGCTGCTGCTGCGGGAACAATGTCGAGCAGCAATACCTGCAACCCGATTCCTGCAAAATGACAGGCGATCCTGGAGCCCATCACACCACTACCCAAAACGGCAACTTTTTTGATAGAACGCTTCATACGTAAACTTTAATAGTTAGATTTTTTCGTCGCTTGGCAAAAATAGTTAGTTATGCAACTATTTTCATCGAAGATAGGATAAACGCATAAAAAAAATCAAACTTTTCGGGCCAAGTTTGATTTTAAAAAAAGTTCGGGGGGAGCTTACTCCTCTGATACCGCGGCGCCCCTGTAAGCCAGGTAAAGACAAACCAGGTAGACTACCAAAAGAATATATACTAGCATAATCGGGGGGATTTAGTTATACCAATTTAGGAAGATTATCCTAATGGCAAAACTATTTAATCTTCACACAATGTTAATATCTGGGCTATTTTCGGGAAAACCTCCATTTTGTGCTTTTGGGGGATAAATCGGCTTTTGACCGCTGCTTTTATTTTATTGCCTTTTAAAATTTTACCCCGCTATCTTGCTTGTCTTTCTTTTACATTTGTTCTATATGGAAATTACCCCCAAAATGATCGATCACCTGGCCCACCTCTCCCGGCTTGAATTTAGCCCGGAAAGAAAAGAAGCCATCCGCAACGACCTTGCCCGGATGGTGGGGTTCATTGAAAAACTGCAGGAAGCAGACACTTCCGGAGTTGAGCCGCTGTTGTGGATGAGTGATGTGAAGCATGCCTGGAGAGCCGATGAACTGAAAGGGTCCGTATCTCGCGAGGATGCCCTGCGGAACGCTCCGCTTACTGACGGAACCTATTTTAAAGTACCTACGGTTATTAAAAAATAAACTGAATTGTATGGCTAACACCGAATCGATCATTCACCTGGAGGATATTGAGAAGAACTACTACATGGGTAACCAGGCCATTACTGTTTTAAAAGGCATTTCCCTGGATATCTTTAAAAATGAATACGTGGCCCTGATGGGTCCCTCCGGCAGCGGTAAGAGTACCCTGATGAATATCCTGGGTTGCCTCGATTCTCCCACCGGCGGCAGGTATATCCTCAATGGCAAGGACGTGAGCAAAATGCCCGACGATGACCTGGCTGAAGTGAGAAATTCCGAGATTGGATTCGTGTTCCAGCAGTTTAACCTGCTGCCCCGTTTAACGGCTGCGGAGAATGTGGCCCTTCCGTTGATCTATGCCGGTATTCCCAAGAAAGAGCGAATGGAGCGTGCTTTGGAGGCCCTGAACAAAGTGGGCCTTGCAGACAGAAGCCATCATAAATCGAACGAGCTCAGCGGTGGTCAGATTCAGCGTGTAGCCATTGCCCGCGCCCTGGTAAACAATCCTGCCATCTTACTGGCCGATGAGCCTACCGGTAACCTCGATTCCAAAACCTCTGTAGAGGTAATGCAGATCTTTGGGAAAATTCAGGAAGCCGGTAATACAGTAGTGTTGGTGACCCACGAAGAAGATATTGCAGCTTATGCACACAGGGTTGTGCGTTTGAGAGACGGACTGGTAGAAAGCGATCAAACCAAAGAGCAGTTCTTACATCATCACCCGCATGTTGCACATGTGTGAACCATTCTGCGCTAGTTTTGTAATTGTTTCAACCGATTTCAAATGTCCATCAAAATATATACTAAAACAGGCGACCTGGGTAAAACCTCTTTAATTGGCGGAACCAAAGTTCCCAAGAGCCATATCAGGATTGATACTTACGGAACGGTGGATGAACTCAACTCCTGGATCGGAGTGGTGAGTGACTATGCCGGTGATGTGCATACGAAAACCATCCTGAAAGAAATCCAGGACCGCTTGTTCACCGTTGGCTCCTCCCTGGCCTGTGATCCTGATAAGGAGCCCCTGATGAAAATTCCTGACCTGAAGGAAGATGACATCTCTTTACTGGAGCGGGAGATTGATCATATGAATGATGTACTGGAGCCCATGAAATTCTTTGTATTACCCGGTGGCCATCCCGCTGTTTCCCAAACCCATATTGCCCGTTGCGTTTGCAGAAGGGCCGAACGTTGCTGCGTGAACATGCAGGAACAACAGATTTTTGTAGAGCCGCTGGTGATTAAATACCTGAACCGCTTAAGCGATTATCTCTTTGTTTTGTCCCGCTATTTCAGCCACCAGCTGGGTATTCCGGAAATCCCCTGGAAGCCGCGGGTTTCCTAAACCATCAGGCCATCTTTCATGTGAAGGGTTCTTCCGCAAAGTGCGGCCAGATCCTCGTTGTGGGTAACAATCAGGAAGGAGGTGCCGGTTTCCCTGTTCAGTTGCAGGAACAACTGGTGCAGCTCCCTTGCATTTTTACTGTCGAGGTTTCCGGTGGGCTCGTCTGCAAATACGATCGAGGGCTGGTTGATCAGCGCCCTCGCTACGGCTACCCGCTGCTGTTCTCCCCCCGAAAGTTCCTGGGGTTTATGGCTGATTCTTCCGGACAGTCCCAGGATATTCAACAGGTATTCTGCCCGTTCCTTTACGACTTTTTTAGCTGTTCCGGCAATCCATCCGGGGATGCATACATTCTCCAGTGCATCAAATTCGGGCAGCAGGTGGTGAAACTGGAAGATGAACCCGATCTGTTGATTGCGGAAGGCAGCCAGTTTTTTGGGGGATAAGGCGCCGATTTCCTGTTCGTTCAGCCAGATTTTACCGGTATCCGGCCTGTCGAGGGTGCCCAGTATATGCAGTAACGTGCTCTTGCCCGCTCCCGAAGAGCCTACAATACTGACAATTTCACCCGGCTGAATGGTTATATCCACGCCTTTTAATACCTGTACGTCCCCGAATTTCCGGGTGATCTTTTCTGCTTTAAGCATCTCTTTGCTAAGATTATCTCCACAAACCTACAAAACGCGCCCCCGAAACGGGCATTTTTTAAACATTTCTTTACATAGTGGGACTAACTCACATTTGGTCATATCATTTATACGGTTACTTTTGCAAAAAATAATCGAAAACTATGTTTTGGACTTTAGAATTAGCAAGTTATTTAGAAGAAGCTCCCTGGCCTGCTACCAAGGATGAGTTAATCGATTATTCCATCAGAAGCGGAGCTCCGCTGGAAGTGGTGGAGAACCTCCAGGAGTTGGACGACGAAGGTGAAGTATACGAGAGTATCGAAGACATCTGGCCTGATTATCCAAGCCAGGAAGACTTCATGTTCAACGAGGACGAATATTAATTGTGACCTTAAACGTTCCGGTTTGATGGAACGGATACCCGCAGGCCAGGCCTGCGCTATATAAAATGCTAATAAAAAAAGTGCAGCGAATAACTGCACTTTTTTTATTTACGGGCTAACCGCCGTTCTTTTTCGGGGCCTTTATTTTGGCTTTTTGAACGTGAGCTTGAAATAGAACAGCAGCAGCGACAATGCCAGCACAATCAGGTTGGCGGCCAGTACCGGCCCGCTTTTTACATTCACTGCATACACCAGCCACACAACACAACTGGTAATTACAATTAATATCATCCAGATACTCAGATCGCCTACACTTTTTGTTTTCCATGCCAGCCAAACTTGCGGCATGAATGTGATGGCGCTGAGGAATGCGCCGAAATAGCCCAGCAGGTCAATTAAATTCATGGCGCTATTTTTTAGGATTATTGATTGGTGATACCCAATTTTTCCAGCACTTCCATACTTACCCCTGTGGTGGAGTATCCTCCATCATGGAACAGGTTCTGCATGGTTACCATCCTGGTAAGATCGGAGAACAAAGTGATACAATAGTTGGCGCAATCTTCCGCGCTTGCGTTGCCTAATGGTGCAATAACATCGGCATAGTCAAAAAAGTCGCCAAAGCCCTTGATACCGGTACCTGCAGTGGTTTTGGTAGGAGACTGCGATACGGTGTTGATCCGTACTTTTTTCTCTTTTCCGTAGTGGTAACCAAAGCTTCTGGCGATGGATTCCAGCATGGCTTTGATATCGGCCATATCGGTATAGAACGGATAAGTTCTTTGCGCAGCCATATAAGTAAGCGCTACCACACTTCCCCACTCATTGATGGCATCCAGCTTTTTGGCTACGGCCAGCATCTTGTGCAGCGACATGGCAGATACATCAATACCTTTCATAAAGTACTCGTAGTTGGATTCGGTATAGGGGATCTTTTTGCGGATGTTTACACTCATTCCGATGGAATGCAGCACAAAATCCATTTTTCCCCCCAGTATCTCCTGGGCCTGTGTATACAGGTTGGTGATGTCTTCTACGCTCGTGGCATCCGCCGGTATAATGGTGGCTCCGGTTTTCTCGGCCAGCTTATTGATTTCTCCCATACGCATGGCGATCGGAGCATTGGTCAATACAAATGTTGCGCCTTCTTCGTGTGCTTTTTCAGCCACTTTCCATGCAATGGAATTTTCATCTAATGCGCCGGAAATAATACCGCGCTTCCCTTTCAGTAGGTTATATGCCATGTTGTTGTTTTTAACGAGTGCCGAAGATACGAATTACCTGCTAACCATCTCCCTGGCATTCTCCAGGGCGGCAGCGGTTGGTTTTTCTCCACTCAGCATCTGCGCTATGGCTGTAATGCGTTCTTCGGTATCCAGGAGACGGATCGTAGTTTTTACCTGATTTCCTTTTTGTTCTTTATATACGTAATAATGTGCATTGGCTTTTCCGGCAATCTGCGGCTGGTGGGTAATGCAGATGATCTGGCGCTTATCGGCCATAGCCTGCATGATCAGCCCTACCTGTTTGGCTGCTTCCCCGGATATACCTGTATCGATCTCATCAAAAATCAGTGTAGGCAAATCAATAGATGCCGCTACCAGCGATTTGATGCATAGCATTAACCGGCTCAGTTCTCCACCGCTGGCCACTTTGCGGATGGATTCGAAACGGTTGCTGTTATTGGCATCGAACAGGAGCTCTACCTGTTCTGTGCCATATTCATATAATGCGGTGGGTTGTAAGCGTACCTGCACTTTTGCATTGGGCATGCCTACCTGCTTCAGCAGGCGGTTCACTTCTTTTTCGAACGGCGCCGTCATGGCTTTTCTGGCCTTACCGATTTGCGCCGCCAGTTTTTCCAGTTCCTGCTGTAAGGTCGCAGCCTGCTTTTCTTTGGCAATGATGGTATCATCGAGCTGTAATACCTGCTGCAACTTTTCGGAAAGTTCAGCCTGTACCTGCAGGAGTTCCGCCGTGGTCTTTACACCATGTTTTTTGGTGAGCTTATATCCTTCTCCCATGCGCTGGTTAATCCACTCCGCACGCTTTTCATCCAGTTGTATATGGTCGTTGAGGCGTTCCAGCTCATCCGCTATATCCTGTAATTCCACCTGCGCTGCTTTCATTCTTTCGCTGAGTACGGGCAGCTCTTTCAGCATACCGGTGTAGGGTTGCAACTGGATGTTCAACTGCCTGAGTTGCGCCACCAGGGGCTGATCGCTGTTGTTCAATGCCTGTACCACCGTGTTGAGCCCGCCCTTGATATTTTCCGCATTGCTCAGCATCTTCAGCTCTTCTTCCAGCGCTTCCAGTTCGTTTTCCTTCAGGCCCAGTTCTTCCAGTTCATTGAACAGGAACTGGTGATAGTCCGCTTCTTTTACAAAAGCGGCTTTCTGTTCCTTCAACGTATTTACTTCTTTGCAAAGTTGTTGCCAGTTGGTAAAGATTTTGCGGTACTGCTGTATGGAGGCCTCATTGCCCGCCAGCGCATCGATCACCTGGCGCTGAAAGTCGCTATCACCCAGTTCCAGTGTATCAAACTGCTGGTGCAGGTCTACCAGTAACCCGGCCAGTTGTTTTAACTGTTGTAAAGTGGCCGGCGTATCGTTGATAAAGGCCCTGGATTTTCCGTTGGCGCTGATCTCCCTGCGCAACACCAGTTCGTTGTCTGCATCCAGGTCTGCTGCCGCTAAAAATGCGGCTACATCCGGCTTGTGGCCGGCTTTAAAATTACCTTCTATGATGCATTTCTTTTCGCTGTTCACCAGTACACTGCTGTCGGCTCTTTCTCCCAGTATCAGGCTCAGCGCCCCCATCAGAATACTTTTACCCGCACCGGTTTCCCCGGTGATGATATTGAGCTGATGAGAAAAATCAATGGTGATCTCATCAATGATGGCGTAGTTCTGTATGATCAGCTTACGAAGCACGTTGATTGGTTTGGCGGCAAGTTAATAAAGCTTGTTTATACAATTAGCAGACTATTTTCTATTATCACTTTTTTATGCGCCCTTGCATCTGGCGATGCCTGCCTTGGCCCGCTGGTCCAGCGAATCCTTATACTCATGGTCTTCCATGCTGAGGCATTGCTGGTAGTATTGAATGGCCATGGCTTTTTGCCCCCTGGCTTCGTAGATCTGCGCTATCTGCAATGCAGCCCTGGATGCAAAATATTCTTTCCTGGATGCACCCATCCGGATGGCAATCTGGTAAGTGCGGATGGCATCGTCTGTCCTGCCCAGGTCGTCGTAGATTCTTGCAGCCCGGTAGGCAAATTCCAATTTCTCTTCGGGCTTGCTGAAATTGTCTTCTGTTTTTCCTTCCAGCAGTTTGTAGGCCTCACTATGGTATCCGCCATCGTTCAGCAGCCTCGCTTTCAGTAAGAGCGGATTGGGCCATATTAATTCCCGCGCATCTTTCAATGCTTTTTTATCGGCATCGGCCTCGGTGGAACCTCTCCGGATCACCTGCGTTCTGGCTTCTTCCGCGGCCTTCATATTGCCCTGCAGGTAATAACACCAACTGATCTTCTGGTACACATCCTTTACATAAAATTTTCCTTTGAATTGCCGGGTGAATTGTTCAAAATGATACTTTGCCTCATTATAGTTCAGGTGATAGAGTTTGGCATACCCCAACTGGAAATCCCATACGCTTAAACGAAGGTATTCGTCCGACTTGTTCCTGTTCTGTACAATTGACCTGGACAATGCTGTTTCCTTGTTGTTCAATGCAAGATTGGCCGCCATATATGCATGCAGGTGATTGTTCACCAGGTCCAGTTTCTTTTGTTGCACAAAGTTCAGCGCCTCTTCTTTTTTGTTTTCGATGAAGAACAGGAGATAGGGGTATATGAAGGCCGCCTCATTAAAAAAGGTACGGGCCCAGGGATCATTGCTGTTGGTATAGTTGCGGACTGCCCGCATGCCCTCTGTCAGTGAGGCTTTCATGCCCAGGAGGTTCACCAGCCACCGGTATCCTTTTGGCACAGTGCCGATCACCGCCTGTAATGCGCCAAACATCAGGTCGTTGGGCGAAAAATTGGGATATAATTTTTTGTTTTCCTTCAACAGGAGATATGCTCTTCTGAAATCCCATCCTGCATCCCATAAATGCCCAAACTTCACTGAAACCCCTGCCCGGTGAATGCGGACAATGGCCTGTGAATACAAATAAAAGGGAGAGGATTCAGGGCCCTCCTGCAACCGGTCCAGCCTTTCCTGGAACAATGGGTACATGGTTTGATACTGCGCCGGGTTCTCGTTCAGAAAGAGGGTGTAGAAATCGCTGTAACTCTCCAGCAGTACCGGTACCAGGTTGTTTGGATTTTGTTCCCTGGCTTTATTGATATAGGCGGCGCCCGATATTAATTTCAGCCGGGTGATATCCTGGTAGGCTTCTACGCAGGCGCTGTTGAAATCGAATGCCTTTTGCGCCATTCCAAATACAGAAAGGAATAAGGCACAACAGAGCAAATGGAGATACTTCATCACTACCCGAAAATAAGAAAGGGTAACCATATGGCTACCCTTTCTTTATGCTAAAAAAATTGTAATACTATTTTACTTCCACACTGTCGTTCAGATCGGCGTCTACCAGGATACGTCCGCAGTTTTCGCAAACGATGATTTTCTTGTGCAGACGGATTTCGCTCTGACGCTGAGGCGGAATGGAATTGAAGCAACCACCGCAGGCATCACGTTCTACAGGAACTACTGCCAATCCGTTTCTGTAGCTCTTGCGGATACGATCGTAGCTGTAAATTAAACGCTCGTCGATATGACTGCGTGCTTCGGCGCTTACTTTGTTCAATGCGGTTTCTTCTTTTTCTGTATCTGCAATGATCTTTTCCAGTTCACCCTTCTTGTGATTTAACACGCCTTCTTTAACTGCTACCTGTTTCTTGGCAATTTCCAGCGCCTTGATCTTTTCGGCCAGTTCTTCGTTGGCATCGCGGATATGCTTTTCGGCCAGCTTCACTTCCAGCTGCTGCATTTCCACTTCTTTATTGATGGCTTCGAATTCGCGGTTGTTTTTTACGTTGTCGCTTTGCTTCTCGTACCTCGCAATCAGGGCCTCGCTTTCTTTGATGGTGTTTTTCTTGCCTTCAATGAATTCGCTGATACCGTTAATTTCTTCCTCTATACGTGTTTGACGGCTGGTTAATCCCTGGATCTCATCTTCCAGATCACTTACTTCCATTGGGAGTTCACCTTTCAGAATCTGAATTTCATCTAACTTACTATCGATCTTTTGTAAACGAAGCAGGTTCACTAATTTTTCTTCAACGGAGAAATCTTTTACAGATGCCATATGTAGTTTGTAGTTTGAGATTACCCTAAAAAATAGCGCACCGGGTTGGTGTTTATCGCCGTTTTAAGGACGGCAAAGTTAGGGAATTTAGTGGTTAAAAGCGAAAAAAGCAGGTCTATCGTGTATTGTTCACTCTCCCAATGGCCGATATCAGCGATCACCATGCGGTTTTCCGCATCAAAAAACTCATGGTATTTGATGTCGGAGCTGATGTAAAACGCAGCTCCGGCCTCCCTGGCAGCGGAAATCAGGAAACTGCCGGCTCCCCCGCAAAGCGCTACTTTTTGCACATTTTTGCCCAAAAGTGGGGTGTGTTTGATGATTTTTAACCCAAAAGCGGTCTGAATTTGCTGTAATAAGGCCATTTCCGAAACCGGCCCGGGCAGTTCTCCGATCATGCCGCTGCCCACCTGCCGGTTGGCATTGAGCAGGGGAATAAAATCGTAGGCCACTTCTTCATAAGGGTGAGCGGTCAACAGGGCGCTTAACACCGGTTGTTTCAGGTAAGCAGGCAGGATGACTTCTATCCGGGTTTCCGGCTCTGCATGGCGGATTCCCGGGGTACCCACATAGGGATTGGTTTGCTCCGATCCCCTGAACGTACCTGTTCCTTCTGTACTGAAACTGGTTTCGCTGTATGCACCAATCTGCCCGGCTCCCGCCCGGAACAGGGCATTCAGCAATTGTTCCCTTTCCTTCAGCGGGGCGAAACTGACCAGCTTCACCAGGTCGTTGTTTTTGGGCAGCAGGATCCGGGTATTGATCAGGCCCAGTTTTGCTGCAATGACCGCATTCACGCCGTCGGCCATATTGTCTAAATTGGTATGTATGGCATAAATGGCGATATCGTTTTTGATGGCTTCGATCAACGCTTCTTCCACATAATTTTTTCCGTTGAGCCGGGTGATGCCCTTAAACAGGATGGGATGATGGGCTACCACCAGGTTACAGCCCCGTTCCCTTGCTTCGCGGATTACCGCTACCGTGGCATCGAGGGTGCAGAGAATGCCCGTGCATTCCATCCGGGCATGGCCGGTGATCAATCCTGAATTATCATATGATTCCTGGTAAGCCAGCGGCGCTTTGCTTTCCAGATAGGCGGTGATCTGACTGATTTGCATAATGGGCTAAATTACTTCAGGCGAATTTACCTTCATTCTATCTTTGTAGCTATGACAGCAGCCGTATTTCTTTTTAACGATGGCAAATTTATCCGTTCCGGTAAACACCTGATTGCTCCGGATAACCGTTCCTTCCGTTATGGGGATGGTTTTTTTGAAACCATGAAGTGGTGCGGGGGTAAAATACTGCTGGAACAATATCATATGGACCGGCTGTTTCGCTCGCTGGAAACCCTGAAGTTTAAACCACCGCATTTTTTTACGACGCAGTATATTACCGATGCCATTCGGCAACTGGTGAAAAAGAACGGGCACCACCAACTGGCCAGAATAAGACTGATGATTTACCGGGGAGAAGGAGGTATCTATGATCCGCAGAATCATTTTCCGCACCTGCTGATCCAGAGCTGGGAACTGGATCCTGCCAATAACCTGCTGAACGAAAACGGGCTGGAGATTGATCTTTACCGGCCTGCCATTAAATCGGCGGATGATTTTTCGCGCATCAAAAGCAACAACTACCTGCCCTATGTGATGGCGGCCATCTGGGTAAAAGAGCAGCATCTGAATGATGCGGTGTTGTTGAATGCCGGTGGCAACATTGCTGATGCCACCATTGCCAATGTATTTGTTGTGAAGAACGGATTTATTAAAACACCTCCGTTGAGTGATGGTCCCGTTGCAGGTGTGATGCGGCAATACCTGATTGATCAGTTGCGCAAACTGCACTACGAAGTGGAGGAGGTTTCCGTTAGCCCCGATGATTTAGCCGGCGCTTCCGAAGTGTTTTTAACCAATGCCATTTACGGAATCCGCTGGGTAAAACAGTTTCAGCAAAACCAGTACACCCCTCAGTTGGTGTATGGGTTGCACAAGGATATTCTTCTGCCCCTGTTCGGCGGATAAACAAAGAATATCGTTAAACAATTTGGCTGTTGGGCTGTTAATTGCCCAAACAGCTTTATGGGTTCACGCATCAACATCCTGTGGTTCAGGAGAGACCTGCGACTGGCAGACAACGCGGCTTTGTTTCATTCGCTCAAAGCCGGACGCCCCGTTTTACCTGTTTTTATTTTCGACCGCACTATTTTAAACAAGCTCGATAACAAAGCCGACCGGCGTGTGGAATTCATCCATGCCGCCCTGGAAGAAATGCAGGAGGCCCTGGTGAAAATGGGATCATCATTGCTGGTATTGGATGGGATCCCCACCAAAGTATTTGCTTCGCTGGCCAATCAATACGAGATCGATACGGTGTTTATCAACCAGGATTATGAACCCGATGCGCTGGAGCGCGATGCAGCAGTTGCTGCCCTGCTGGCGGATAAACGGATTGCTTTCCGCCGCTTCAAAGACCAGGTAATATTTGAGAAGGAGGAAGTAGTGAAAGACGACGGCAAGCCCTATACTGTTTTTACACCGTACTCCAGAAAGTGGAAGGCGAGGCTTGGTGCTTCTGACCTGGAAGCTTATCCCACCAAACAGCACCTGGATGCTTTCCTGAAGCAGGCGCCGCTTGCTCTGCCTTCTTTGAAACAGATTGGATTTGAACCGGTGAACAAACCTTTTCCATCTAAAGAACTGAACGAAGCCATTATTCAACAATACAGCAGGAACCGTGATTTTCCTGCATTGGAAAACGGTACTTCCAAATTGGGTGTACACCTTCGTTTCGGTACAGTGAGTGTTCGGGCTGTTGCACGTAAGGCGCAGCAACTGAATGAAACTTTTTTGAACGAATTGATCTGGCGGGATTTTTACCATTCCATTCTCTGGCATTTCCCCAAAGTAGGAAAGGGGCATTCCTTCAAAGCCGAATACGATCGCATTGAATGGATGAACGATGAAGCTTTATTCAAACGCTGGTGCGAAGGAACCACCGGTTATCCGATTGTGGATGCAGGTATGCATGAACTGAATGCCACTGGTTTCATGCACAACCGCGTGCGGATGATTGTTGCTTCTTTTTTAACCAGGCATTTGCTGATCGACTGGCGTTGGGGCGAAGCGTATTTTGCAGCGCATTTGCTGGACTATGACCTGGCGGCCAATAATGGCGGCTGGCAATGGGCCAGTGGCAGTGGCTGTGATGCCGCGCCTTATTTCAGGGTATTCAATCCGTATCTGCAAACGCAAAAATTCGACAAAGACCTTCGCTATATCCGCAAATGGGTACCTGAGTTTGAGGAGTTCAGCTATCCCAAACCCATTGTAGTGCACGAGGAAGCCCGCAAGCGGGTACTGGATGTATATGCAAAAGCGTTGAAAGGATAAACCTCCCAACGCTTGTTTATTGCAATTATTCGTTGTGTTTACAGTACGCTCAGGCCTCCATCGATCACCTGCGAAGTTCCTGTAATGAACCTGCTTTCATCGCTACCCAGCCAAACCACCAGTTGCGCAATTTCTTCGGGCTGTGCATATCGTCCGAGCGGAATGGATTTTTCCAGTTCCTTTTTGGCTGCTTCTGCTGCGCCGGGTGCAAATCCTTCCTCCAGGGAACGCATCATCCGGTTGTCTACCGGCGAAGGGTGAATGGCGTTCACGCGGATTCCCCTGGATGCAGATTCTACTGCAGTGGCGCGCATCACACCCAGTGCAGCATGTTTACTGGTAATATAGGCGCTCACATTCGGGCTGCCATTGAGGCCTGCAACAGAAGAAGTGATGATCATGCTTCCTCCGTCTTTGATCTGGGGCAATGCGTATTTGGCACCCAGCCAAACGCCTTTCACATTCACCGCAATCACTTTGTCGAACACTTCTTCGGGATAGTCGGCAATGGGTTTCACCACGCCTTCAATTCCGGCATTGTTGAAGAACACATCAATCTTACCATAGGCCGCCACAGCATCATTTACATAACGCTGTACATCGGCAGACTTGCTTACGTCTGCGGCAGTATAGCCAATGTTTTTTCCACCCAGCTCTTCCGCTGTTTTCTTCAACGCTTCTTCGTTCAGGTCTACCAGCCATACTTTGGCGCCTTCCTGCAAAAATAATTTTGCAGTGGTTTTACCAATGCTTCCTGCACCTCCGGTGATCAGGGCGGCTTTGTTCTCTAATCTTTTCATCTTGTTTATTTTTTAAGTTATTACAATAGCTAATCGTAAGCAGGTTATTGCGCCAGGTATCCGCCATCTACATTGTAGTAGGACCCTGTAACAAAGGATGCTTTATCTGAGTTAAGCCACAACGCCAGTTCTGCCACTTCCTCGGGTTGACCCAAACGGCCCATCGGATGCAATCCGACCAGCGCCTGCCGGGTTGCCTCATCCAGTGAATTGGTAATCAGTGGCGTTACAATATATCCCGGCCCGATGGAGTTGATCCGGATCTTCTTGTCGGCATATTCCAGTGCAGCAGCTTCGGTTAATCCAACCACACCATGTTTTGCAGCCACATAGGCAGGAGAACCCTTGGTGCCGGCCTTGCCCAGTATGGATGCAATGTTCACAATGCTTCCGCCGCCGGATTGTAAAATGGCCGGAATCTGGTAGCGCAATCCGTAGAACACGCCGGACAAATTGATGCCGATTACTTTATCCCAGCCATCAATCGGATATTCCCCGGTAAAGCTGAGGGGGCCGCCGATACCTGCATTGTTCACTGCAATATGCAAACCGCCAAATTGTTGAACAGCCTGTTGTACCAGTGTTTCATGGTCTGCGGCTTTCGATGTATCTGTTTTTACAAATAGGGCTTCACCCTGTTTTTCTTTGATCAGTGCAACGGTTTCATTACCGCCTTTTTCACTGATATCGGACACCACTACTTTAGCGCCTTCTGCGGCATATAATAAGGCAATGGACCTTCCGATGCCGGAACCTGCTCCGGTTACAATAGCTACTTTTTTGTCTAGTAATTTCATGTGGCAATTTTTTAAGGTTAAGCATGCAGAACGCAATCCAAAAGCATTGGCGAAAGGGAACCCATACCGGAGTGCCGTTCCTTTACTCTATTAAAGTTATAACATTAAAACAATTCCGGGTGTAACCGGAATGTTAAATTTGAGGTGCTGCTAGTACGGTTGATTACCGCTGATTTTGAGTAACTGTTCAACGGCTTTATGTCCGCCGGGCCCCAGGTCCAGGGAGTACTGGTTTACATAAAGGTCTATATGTTTGCGCATCACTTCCTCGCTCATTTCCTGCGAGTGCTGCTTCACAAATTCCGCTACCTGCGGGTATTGATCAAATGCATATTGGATGCTTTGGCGGATCAGCCTGTTGATAGTTGCAGCAATGGCCGGATCGATTGTTTTTTTAAGGATGATGCCGCCTAACGGAATGGGTACCTGAAGGGTTTCTTCCCAATACGCGCCCAGGTCGATCAGTTTTACCAGGCCCTTATCCTGGTAAGTGAACCGGTTCTCATGAATGATCACTCCCGCATCCACTTCTCCCGATAATACGGCGTCTTCTATCCGGTTAAAGATGGTAAACACTTTATTGCCGGCTTCCGGAAATGCCAGGGAGAACAATAAATGAGCTGTGGTATTTTTGCCGGGTATGGCAATCTTCGTATTTGCCGGAAGGGTATAAGCCCCTCCCTTCGGTTCGATGCTGATACCCGAATTAGCCCGGGTGATCAATAACGGACCCACACCCATTCCCAATGCCCCGCCGCTGTTGAGCAGGCTGTATTGTTCCATCACCAACGGTAATACGCCATAACTGATTTTGCTGATATCCATTTTTCCGTTGATGGCCCATTCGTTCAGGGTCTGCACATCTTCGAGCTGTACATCAAACTCAAATCCTTCGGTGTTGATCTTATGATGAACGAGTGCATCAAAAATAAATGTATCGTTGGGGCAGGGTGAAAATGCAAGGGAGAATTTCATAAGCTATTTGAGCTGATACAATTGTTCAACATATTTCAATACCGTTTGGTTGAGATTGGCCAGAGACTCTTTCATCAGCCATTTGGATTTGTCTCTTTCCCCCACCATATTGGAGACGGCCCTGATCTGTATAAACGGAATGCCCGTTTCCCGGCCAATATAATGCAGGGCCGCACCTTCCATACTTTCCAGACCGGGTTTGTATTTTTTAATGAGTTGCGTAATCCGCTTTTCGCCGGTACTTACCTGGTTCACCGTAATGGCATTTACCTCGGGCAGTTTTAACAGGTTGAATGTGCCGAGCCAGGGATTGGGCAGCTTTCTTTTTTCATACGGATGATAACTGCTTTTTTCCAGTTTCAGGTCGAACAGGTCTTGCCAGCGGCCCTCTTCCTCCACACCCGTATCGCCCAGCATTTCATCTTTTACCACCACCACTTTTCCCGGTGCAATGTTGGGGTTAAAGCTTCCGGCAATGCCCATTTGCAGGATCAGGTCGGGCCTGTCTTCCAGCGCCAGCCTGGTCAGCGCCACCGCACTGGCCAGCATGCCTACGCCCGACTGGTAAAACTGCACCTTAAAACGGTTGCTTTTTTCGGTATACAATTCATTCAGGTTGGCAAATGCGGGCATCCATTCCCCTACGGTTGCAGCGGTAATAACTACTCTCATGGCTGTAATGTTGATGAAAAACGGTCAACTTTCTGAGTTTTTGTACCTTTGCGGAAATTTTACGGAGGAATGGTGTACCTGACCAGAATAGAACATTTTAATGCTGCGCATAAATTATACAACCCAAAATGGTCCAAAGAGCAGAATGAGGCCGTTTTTGGGGTTTGTGCCAATGAAAACTGGCATGGGCATAATTACGAGCTCTTTGTAACCATTAAAGGGCATCCTGATCCGGATACCGGATTCCTTTTCGACGTAAAAAAGCTGAGTTTTATGATCAAAACGGCCGTCATTGACCGTTTGGACCATAAAAACCTGAACCTGGATGTTCCCTTCCTGGAAGGGCAGATGTGCAGTACCGAAAACCTGGCCATCGCTATCTGGAAAGAATTAACACCGGTTTTGCCAAAAACGGTGGAACTTCACTGTATTAAACTCTATGAGACCCCACGGATTTTTGTGGAGTATTTTGGAGAATAAGGACCGTTCACTGAACGGTCGCTTCGATGTTAGTTGTAATAACCCGGCCACTTGATCAGCACACTTCTGAAACAGTGCCGGGGATGATTGATTCACCGGATTTAAACATAAAAGGGTATTCCGTAAGGAACCTATGTGTACCCGTACACGCATAAATAACCAATTGTTGAATGAATCATAAAAGAGTTGCTGTTTTTCGCAAAGAGCATTTTAATGCCGCCCACCGTTTACACAATCCTGCATGGACCAGTGAGCGGAACAAAGCTGTATTTGGCCTCTGCAATAACGAGCACTTTCATGGACATAATTATGAACTCACCGTTCAGGTTACCGGGGAAATTGATCCGGAAACCGGTTATGTGATTGATCTTAAAATACTGAGCGACCTGGTAAAAGAGGAAGTGCTCGACCGTTTTGACCATAAAAATTTAAACCTGGATACCGTTGAATTCAAACAGTTGAACCCTACCGCCGAAAATATTGCGGTGGTTATTTATGATTTAATGAGGGCTAAACTGGATGAACACCTCGACCTAAAAATCAGACTACATGAAACCGAACGAAACTTTGTTGAATATCCGTCTCAAGGGTGAAAAAATTGAATTCACCAACGATATGATAGATGATATGGGTGATAACCATATCAGCACTTCCGCAGATACACCGCTGCGTGCGGATGCATTTGATAAAACGGATGCCGAGAAAATGAAGATCATCCAGGAGCATTTCAAAGCCATCATGGAAACCATGGGCCTTGACCTGGCCGACGATAGCCTGAAGGGCACTCCCAGGCGTGTAGCTAAAATGTTTATCCAGGAAATCTTCAGCGGACTGAATCCTGCCAATAAACCTTCTGTTGCACTCTTCGAAAATAAATACAAGTACAACGAGATGCTGGTGGAACGGAACATTTCCTTCTACAGCAATTGCGAACACCATTTTGTGCCCATCATCGGAAAGGCGCATATCGCCTATATCAGCAGCGGTAAAGTGATCGGCCTGAGCAAACTGAACCGGCTGGTGGAATATTATGCCAAACGCCCGCAGGTACAGGAGCGCCTCACCGTTCAGATTGGTAAAGAACTGCAGAAAGCCCTGGGCACTGAAGATGTTGCTGTGGTGATTGACGCCAAACATCTTTGCGTTGCCAGCCGTGGCGTGGAGGATGATACTTCTTCTACCATCACCGCTTTTTATGAGGGTAAATTCAAAGAGGAAAAAACAAAGAATGAATTCCTGAAATACCTTGAACTGAAAACAACCTTTTAAGAAAAGCGGGAAAGTGTTTACTTTGTTCCGCTAAACCTGTTGTTATGTCTAAACATGCTTTTGTTTTTCCCGGCCAGGGCGCTCAGTTTTCCGGCATGGGAAAGCATCTCTACGAGTCTCATGCCTCTGTAAAAGAACTTTTTGAACAAGCCAATGATATACTGGGTTTCCGTATCAGTGATACCATGTTTTCCGGTACCGATGAGGAACTCAAACAAACCAATATCACTCAGCCCGCTATCTTCTTACAT
>JAECQP010000071.1 GCA_015999745.1 Sphingobacteriia bacterium
GTTTGAATACCAGGGCCCTGTTCCTGCTTCTGAATAAAGGATCGGTAAAATAATTATCTGTATAAACGAGGAATAAATCGCTCATTGGCTTGAAGCGATACTGCAGCCTGCTGTTGATATTGATATTGTTTCGTTGGGTGTTGTATTGGAAAAAAGTAGTCCAGAATAGTTTGGTGGAAAAATTGATTTCCGTGCGTTGGGCAATCAGGAAAAGTTCAGTGGAGCCATAACTGCCCGGGAATTCCAGCTTGTTGTACTGAAAATTCAGGTTAAAGGTTACATTCGGCAATCTTCTTAGGGTGAACCCGGTACTGAGGCTTTTATTGGTGCCATTGTAGAAACTACCGTATCCGCCGTTAAAGGAAAAACTCCATTGCTTTCTGAAATCAGATTTGTAACCAAAATCGAGGTTATTATATTGATAGTTCCCCACCGGTAAGGGCGTTGCTCCTGTAAACGAAATAGGGAACAGTAGTTGCACTTCATTATTGGCCAGGGTAAGATTGATGGTTCTGGTACTCCTGAACTGTGTGTTGAAATTAAGACTGGTATTTCTTTCGTTGAACGTGTTGTCCGGATTAAACACAAGATAATTTTCCGCCTGAAACTGATAACCGATTACGGCTCCTTTCTGTGGAATGATCTTGTAATTAAGCTGGCTGAAAATATGTTTGAACCCCACTCTCACAATGGTATCTCTTGCTGCATCATAGTTTTCGACCCGCTCCACAAATCCCATGTCGGTATAATAGTTGGTGCCGAGTTTACCAAAATCAAGCACAAACCCAAAGTTCCTGGAATTATACTGTGTACCAATGCTGTAATACTGGTTATCCCTGGTAATACCGGGCTTGAAGGCGTGATGGTAATTGGCCCATGCGCCCCATTTGCCTTCCAGGTCGGAATAGCTGAATTCCATACCTGCATTGCGTCCGAATTCATTCAATGGATTTTGGGCCTTCTCGGCGTCTGTCATAAAACTCTGCCGGTTCAGCACATAGCCCTTGATCACCGAACGTTTGAAGATTCGCTGATCTACAGACAGCGCGGTGAAATTTTCCGGAGCGTAATCTCCTTTCCGGCCAGTTTGCATATTCATGAATCCCAGCCTGGTTTTCTTGGCAATATTTCCGGTAACCCGGGCGCCAAATAAAATAGGGATCCTGTTGCCATTGGCATCCAGCCCTATTCTTCGCGAATAAAAGGGACGGATCGGATCTATTCCGTATCCGGAAAAGAGGTCTGCATTTTCCAGGAAGAAAGTTCTTCTTTCCGGAAAGAAAATATTGAAGCGCGATAAATTGGTTACCTGCCTGTCTACCTCTATCTGCGAGAAATCGGGGTTCATGGTTAAATCGAGGTTGAGCGAGGAAGTGAGCCCCACTTTTGCATCGAACCCTGCATTGGGGCTGGCCTTTACCTTGCCATCTCCCTGGTTATCCTGTTCCAGTTCTGTTGTAATAAAGGGAACCACCACCGAGTTGCTGCCGGGCTTCGGTGGCGCTTCATCCCAAACCAGCGAACCTGTGTAACCCAGATCGTAGGAAGGAAAGTTGACGGGCAGATTGGTCCACACGGCATATTCATTGGTCTTGGTATCTACTCTCAAAAAGTTGATGCCCCAGGTTTTTCTGCCCGATGCGTAGCGCAATGTTTTGAATGGGATGGCAATTTCCGCCGTCCATTTGTCGTCGTATCTTTTGGTGCCCGAATACCAGGTTTGGTCCCAGCTAAAGTTCAAACCATTTCCTGCTGAACTGAGCTGGTCTTCGCTCTGTGCGTTGAATGCGTTCACGATAAAGAAAAAGCCGTTGTTCCTTGTGTTCATCGGGTCTATGATTACCGCTACGCAGTCGTTGCCATCATGCCCAAAATCTCTTTTCAGGCTCTGTATGAATGCCTTCCCGGTATCGTAAGCAGTGTACGCTATATAAAGGAACTTATTATCGTAGGCTGTTCTGACTTCCGTTTTACGGGTGGCTTTGTTTTTATCGTCGGGGAATTTTTGCCAGAAAGAAGTGACCATCTGTGCATTGGACCAGATCGGTTCATCCAGTATCCCATCCACTTTAACGGATGCATTGGTTCTGGTTATATGAATCTGGTAATCTTTTTGAAAAGCTTCACCGTTGCGTATCTGGGCACGCAGGAAAACGGTACAGGAGAGTGCAATGAGCAGGGAAATGGTTCTCATGAAGTATAATGGCAGTTAACAGGTGCTGATAATACCATGAAATTGCGTGGAAATCGGGAATTTTCCCATTAAAATTCTCCAAATGGCCGGTGGAGCGGATAAGCGCAAAACCGCTCTGCGTGTTCAATTGGAACCTTATTCTTCTTTCAACAGGTCCGGGCGCCTGGTTCTGGTTCTTTCAAGCGATTGCTCATAGCGCCATTCTTCCACTTTCTTAGGGTCGCCCTGCAGCAGTATCTCCGGTACATCATCGCCCCTGAAACTGGCAGGCCTGGTATATACAGGAGGGGCCAGCAGATTATCCTGGAATGAATCGAATAAGGCCGATGTTTCATCACTGAGTACGCCCGGTATTAAACGGCCAATAGCGTCGATTACTACTGCTGCCGCCAGCTCGCCTCCGCTGAGCACATAATCGCCGATGGAGATTTCCATGGTTACAAATCGTTGCCGGATACGTTCATCTATCCCCTTGTAATGGCCACAGATAATGAGCAGGTTGCCTTTTAACGAAAGTTGATTAGCGGTTTGCTGATCAAAACGATGACCATCAGGGGTCATATAAATGATCTCGTCATATGTTGTTTCCTGCTGTAACGCTTCAATGGCATTGGCCAGTGGCTCGCACATGAGCACCATACCCGCACCGCCGCCGTACGGATAATCATCCACCTGTGCGTGCTTGTTAATAGCCCATTTGCGCAGGTTATGTGTTCTTACTGTTAATAATCCCTTATCGCGGGCGCGCTTCAGGATGCTGTGGCTGAAAGGGCCTTCCAGCAGTTCCGGAACAACAGTAATAATATCAATGGTCATGCTCATAGCTCCAAATTAATCCATGAATTCACCCAGGTCCCTGCGCTCTTTTTTGGTAGGCCTGCCCACCTTGCTTAAACGTTTACCTGTATGAAAACTGGAAGCTTCAAACTTAATGCGATCCAGTTCTTCTGCGGGGGTAATATCAATATAATGCTTAATAGCTTCGGGATACTGCACCCTGGTGTGCAGCAATCCCGTAACTTTTATTACCCATTTCTTAGCTTCTGTCTTTACTTCATACTCATCCCCGATACCTACAATGCGCGATGCTTTTACATTGTCGCCCTTCAGTTTCACCTTACCCTTGCTGCACGCATCTCCGGCCTGGCTTCTTGTTTTGAACAAACGGATGGCCCAGAGGTATTTATCGATCCTGAGTTTTTCTTTCTCAACAGCCATACCTAAGCGTTCATTTCTGCAAAGTACTGATGAAAATAAGGAATGGTTTCGATGCCTTTGTAGAAGTTCACCAGATCATATTTCTCGTTAGGGCTATGCAGGTTATCGCTGTCGAGGCCAAACCCGAGAAATACAATTTTCAATCCGAGTTCTTTTTCGAACAGGGAACAGATCGGGATACTTCCGCCACCACGTACCGGAATAGGTTCTTTACCAAAAGTGGTTTCAACCGCTTTTGCCGCTGCTTTGTAGGCAACAGAATCTATCGGGGTCATATACGGTTCGCCACCGTGATGCTCCTGTGCATTTACAGTTACGCCTTCCGGTGCAATAGACTTAAAGTATTGCAGTAATTTTTGTGTGATAGCAACTGCAGACTGATTGGGTACCAGCCTTGCAGATATTTTTGCAGTGGCCCTGGAAGGTAACACGGTTTTGGAACCTTCACCGGTATAGCCACCCCAGATTCCATTGATCTCCAGTGTTGGACGGATCCCTGTTCTTTCGTTGGTGGTATATCCTTTCTCGCCCCATAAAGCCTGAATACCCAGATCGGCTTTGAACTCCTTTTCGTCAAAAGGCGCCAGCGCCATCTTGGCCCTTTCTTCCGGGGTGGATTCCACCACATCGTCATAGAAACCAGGGATGGTAATATGGTTATTTTCATCGTGGCAGGAAGCAATCATTTTAGACAGTATGGTAATCGGGTTGGCAACCGCTCCGCCATACACACCACTGTGCAGGTCCCTGTTGGGGCCGGTCACTTCCACTTCTATATAGCTCAGTCCGCGAACACCGATATCAATAGACGGGGTATCCATGCTGATCATGGAAGTATCGCTGATCAGAATTACATCTGCTTTCAGCAGCGCTTTGTTGTTCTTCACAAACGTGGCCAGGTTCGGGCTTCCGATTTCTTCTTCTCCCTCAATCAGGAATTTGATATTGGTGGGCAGAGAATTGGTTTGGGTAAAGGTTTCCAAAGCTTTCACGTGCATGTAAAACTGACCTTTGTCATCCGCAGAACCCCGGGCAAAGATTTTTCCGTCTTTGATGACCGGTTCAAAAGGTCCGCTGTTCCAGAGTTCAATCGGATCTGCCGGCTGCACATCATAGTGACCATAAACCAATACGGTTGGTTTAGACGGATCGGTAATTTTTTCGGCATATACAATCGGATGCCCTTCAGTAGGATAGATGGTAACCGTGTCTGCACCTGCTTCCAGCAAACGGACTTTCACTACTTCCGCACAGTGCTCCATATCTTTTTTGTGTTCACTCCTCGCACTCACACTCGGTATGCGCAACAGGTCCAGTAATTCTTCCAGAAAACGGTCTTTGTGCTGTTCCTGATAATCTTTCCAAACTTTCATCTTATTTAATTTATAGTATGATGGTATAATGCCCCCGCAAGGTATTAATAAAGTTATGTACTATGCAGGATTCTGTGTTTCTTGTTCGATACAATATTGTCCATGGTCCAGTGCAGCCTGGTTTCAAAAGGATGCTGCCGTTGGGTACAGTCTGTTTTTGTACAGATGGCGCAACTGAATTCGAGGCAGCCGTCTGTATGCACAAACAGTTCAATAGCATCCCCAAACCGTTTTTTAATCAGGTCGGATAAAGCGTCTATTTCCCGGTGGGCCTCATGCAGGTTCAGGTACCATGGGAGGGTGAGGTGGCAGTCTATATGCAGCAGCTCCCCGTACTTGATCACCCGCAGATTGTGCAGGTCTATCCATTCCGCTTTTTTGTGCCGGTCGAGCTCCGCAATAAACTGGTTCAGCAATTCCATATCGGCCTCATCCATAATCCCGGCCAGGGATCTGCGGAGGATGGTATATCCGTTGTACATGATCCAGATGCTCATGGCCAGTGCAATGACCTGATCCAGCCACAACAG
>JAECQP010000048.1 GCA_015999745.1 Sphingobacteriia bacterium
CCCCCGTTCTAACGCTGATGACCCTGAAAAGCATTGCAGAAAAGTTGCCGTCCAGGGATTTTTTACGGGTACACCGGTCTTTTATCGTACCGGTGCATAAGGTGGAAAAATTCAGCAAAACCAAGATTGTGGTAGCCGGCAAGGAAATTCCGATAGGGAGCAGTTACAATACGGTTTACGACCAGCTGCTGGCAGCCTCCAAACTGGGTTAATCCTATTTAAAAACACAGAAACTTCTTATTCCTTTTGTGGCGGCACAGGGGTTAATCCTTACCTTTGCGCCAAATTACGACTGCATGCAATTCTTAGAACAACTTGGCATTCAGACAGCCAACAAAGGAGTATCAACAGGTACCAAATGGATCGAAAGCAATGGAGTAACCATTGACGCTTTCTCCCCTGTAGACGGCAAAAAAATCGGCAGCACAGTGGCTGCAGATAAAGCCGCTTACGAACAAGTCATTAACCAGTCATTGAGCGTTGCCAAAGAATGGCAGAAATGGCCTGCACCCAAAAGAGGTGAAGTGGTTCGCCAGGTAGGTGAGGCATTGCGCCACTACAAAGAGCCGTTGGGTAAACTGGTGAGTTATGAAATGGGGAAAAGCCTGCAGGAAGGATATGGTGAGGTGCAGGAAATGATTGATATCTGCGATCTGGCAGTAGGTTTATCCCGTCAGTTGTTCGGACAAACCATGCACAGTGAGCGTCCTGCACACAGAATGTATGAACAATGGCACCCATTAGGTATTGTAAGCATCATTTCCGCATTCAACTTTCCGGTTGCCGTATGGAGCTGGAACGCTGCACTGGCCTGGATCTGCGGAAATACCACCATCTGGAAGCCCAGCGAAAAAACACCATTATGCGGTATTGCCGTACAAAAAATAATCGCCGAAGTATTTGCAAAGAACAATGTACCTGAGGGTGTAAACTGTTTGGTACAGGGAGCAAGGGAAGTAGGTGAATGGATGAGCAACGATACCCGGATTCCGCTGGTATCGGCAACAGGATCTACCCGGATGGGTAAAGAACTGAGTGCAACGGTTGCCGCAAGACTTGGCAGAAGCCTGCTGGAACTTGGTGGAAACAATGCCATCATTGTTTCTCAGCATGCCGACCTCGATATGTCGTTGATTGGCGCTGTGTTTGGAGCCGTAGGCACTGCCGGCCAGCGTTGCACCACCACAAGGAGACTGATCATCCACGAATCCGTATTTGATACATTCACCGCCAAACTGATAAAAGCCTATGCGCAGCTCCGCATAGGTGATCCATTGGATCCTAAAAACCACGTAGGGCCATTGATTGATACCGCTGCAGTAAACATGTATCTGAACTCCATTGAGCAGTGTAAGGCGCAGGGCGGCAGGTTCCTGGTAGAAGGCGGCGTTGTTACAGGAGCAGGATATGAAAGCGGTTGTTATGTAAAACCATGTATTGCGGAAGTAACCAATGACTTGCCGATTGTGCAGCATGAAACCTTTGCACCGATCTTATATGTAATGAAATACAGCACCCTGGATGAAGCCATTGCCATGCAGAACGGCGTTCCTCAGGGACTGTCTTCGGCCATCATGACACTAAACCTGCGTGAAGCAGAACTGTTCTTATCCGCTCAGGGAAGCGATTGCGGCATTGCCAATGTAAATATTGGTACCAGCGGCGCTGAAATTGGCGGTGCATTTGGCGGTGAAAAAGAAACCGGCGGCGGCAGGGAGAGCGGAAGCGATGCCTGGAAAGCCTATATGCGCAGACAAACCAATACCATTAACTGGGGTAATCACTTACCATTGGCCCAGGGTATTCAATTTGATTTATAACCCGATAACCGGAACCAAAATCTCCGGGAATAATCAAAAGCCGACCGAAAATTTTCCGGTCGGCTTTTTTATTGGGCTGAAAGGCGTCAGCCGTTTGATTTATTTTGTTTGAAACACCCGCACCCAGTCCACTTCCATTGTTGCGGGGAAAATAGTATCATCTACCCCTTTTTTGCCACCCCATCCCCCGCCGATAGCAAGGTTCAGGATCAGGTAAAACGGGGCATCGAAGGGCCATTCTTTTACGGAAAGGTGCTCGTTGCGAATATGATTGTACACTACCCCATCCATCATAAAATCAATTTTTTCAGGGCTCCATTCTATCGCGTACACATGAAACCGGGAATAGGGATCTGCGGTATAGATGGCCTTACCCTTTTGTGTTCCTTTGATATGATTGTACGCATCGGAATGAATGGTTCCATATATGCTGTCTTTCTCATAACCCACATGTTCCATAATATCAATCTCGCCGCAGGCGGGCCAGGTGCTTGAATCAATATTGGTTCCGAGCATCCAGATAGCAGGCCAGGTACCCCTTCCGGCAGGAAGTTTGGCCCTTACTTCTATACGCCCATAGGTAAAGGCGGCTTTGTTCCTGGTCTGAAGCTTCGAAGAAGTGTACGCTTTGTTTTCCCGGATTTCCTTTCTGGCAATGATTTTCAGCACGCCATTAGCAACAACCGCGTTCAGCGTATCATTGGCGGTATAATATTGTAACTCATTGTTGCCGCCCCCATGTGCACCGGGATGATAGCCCCATTTGGTACTGTCGGGCTCCCCCTGATCATTGAATTCGTCGCTCCATACCAGCTTCCATCCATTCCTGGTGAGTGTTTTTTGCATCAGTTCCATCAACAGTTCAGGCTCATTGGTAGTGATAAACTCAAAATCATTTGCCATCAGCCATTCCATGGTTTCCGCATCATTCACCGTCCATGCATTCAGGGCGATATTCAGTTGTTTGGCCGAAGCAATCCATTCAGGACGTTTTTTAAAAACGGAGTAATGATAGTCCGCACCGGTTATTCCATCTGCTTTCAGTTGTTCGGGAGAGCGGTCACCATTCAGGTACTGGGTAGGAACACCGGGATCCAGTGCAACGATCTTCTTCAGTATATCATAATCGAAGCTGATGTACACCACCCTTTCCCTTGCACGCAGCGCATGGACTAGCGCCACTGTTTTTGCCGCAATTTGCTTGCCCCTTTCCTTGCTTATTTCGGAAGGTTTGATTTCGCAGATCAGCCTGGTAGCCGTATTATTTTCCATGCCGGCCAGTAAATATTCCCTCAAAGTAGGCAGCTTCTCTCCATTAGAAAGAGAATGCTTTATCAGCTCCGCATAGGTTGTTTGCTCAATCGGCAGTTTCTTGAATGCCGGATCATGATTAATAATCAGAGAGTCATCCGAAGTCATTCTTACATCAAACTCCGATCCGGTACAATTCAGTGCAATGGCCTGTTTCAGGGAAGCAATGGAATTCTCTGGCAATTTATTTTTCTTGAAGGCGCCCCGGTGCGCTACCACAATATTATTGGCAAAAACAACGGGAGCCTTACTCCGGGGCTTCAGTATCCCGCAGGAAGCCATGCAGGTAAGCAGCAAAAAACAAACAGTAATACGTATCATAATCGGGCATATAAATCTGCTCCACAATTTAATCATTGAGGGGTAGATTTCGGTGTACTTTATTTCAACGGCTCCGCTTTGCCCCTTTGCATCAAAGCGGGGTACCGGAAAAATTAAAGTTAAGCGAGAATTGGTGGAACATATGCTGCTGATAAAAACCGGTAGCATACCGGATATGAAGTTTACGGAGCAGTACTCCCGCACCACAGGTAAAACCGTTCAACCCGCTGCTTGCACCAAACACATTCAGGTCCTGCCTCCGCAGAAAATTATAGCCAAGGCTCAGTTCGGCAAATTCGGATAAATAAATCTGCGAAGACAAAACCACGTGGGCAAATACTTTTTGCAATCCATTGCTGCGGATATCACCCTCCGCTGCATTAAAAGCAGTGTCTTTGTACTGAATATTCAGCCGGTGAAGGTTGTGGGCAGTTAAGGAAAACTGTACCGGCGCATTGGCCAGTTTTTTACTGATACCTGCCTGGATATCAAAAGGCAATTCCTCTTTCTCCCCGCCACTGGCATAGGCCTTCAGTTGTGTACCCATATTTTTAACCAGCACTGTGGCCTGCAACATTGCTGCCGTATCGGTATACGTTAATCCGATATCTGCAGCAATGCCGGTAGAACGGTAGTTTCCGTATGCTGAGCGAATCAGTTTTGCGGTGGCCCCAATACGAAACCTTTCCATGTATTTTTTGGATACCATCACCTGCACCATGTAATCGTTGGGGCGGATGCTTCCCAGGATATTTCCGGATGCATCTGTTTGTACAAGGCTTCCGTAATTCAGGTACTGCACACCGGCACCGAGATTGAGGTCTGGCCCGGGAAGATAAAACGCAGTGGTTGCTGTGAAATGGCTGATGCCGGCTACAAAAGCATTGAAGGAGGTATTCACCTGCCTGTTCATTTGCCTGTGCAACAAAGCGGGATTATGAAATGCCATGCCCACATCATTGCCGAAGGAAGAAATATTAACGCCACCCAGGGCGGAAAGCTGGGCTGTATTGGGTTGTGTAAGGAAGTTAAAAACAGCATTGCCACCAAGTGTTTGTGAAGTACACCTGGTGGCAGCGTAAATAAATATGATCAGCAGTAATACCCTTTTTTGCATCCGGTATTAAAACTAATACAAATCTGCAAGGAAAATTCACTGGTTATACCAATGCATAATCCAGTACCTGCTGCATGGTCTTCACATAGTGAAAATGAAGGCCTTTAATAAAATTACTGTCGATCTCATCCACATCTTTCTGGTTCATATGACAGAGTACAATTTCTTTCAGGCCTGCCCGTTTGGCCGCCAGTACTTTTTCCTTGATCCCTCCTACCGGAAGCACTTGTCCGCGCAGGGTAATTTCACCGGTCATTGCCAGGAATGGTTTTACCCTTCTGCCGGTAAATGCGGAAGTTAAGGATGTCAGCATGGTGATCCCTGCACTTGGGCCGTCTTTTGGTACAGCTCCTTCCGGAACATGCACATGAATATTTTTCTTCTGGAACAATTCCGGATCAATCCCCAGCTTCTTCGCATTGGCCTGAATATAACTCAGGGCTGTTGTTGCACTCTCCTTCATTACATTGCCCAGGTTTCCGGTGAGTTTTAGTTCTCCCTTGCCATCACTCAGAATGGTTTCAATAAAGAGAATATCCCCCCCCACATAGGTCCATGCCAACCCTACCACCACTCCGGGCATATTGGCCGTTTTGTAAAGTTCATTGGTATACCTTGGCTGGCCCAGAATATGCTCCACATCGTTAGCGGTCACATTCAGCTTCACTTTGTTTTTGATGGCCATCTCCTTGGCCTGGTAACGCATGACGGAAGCCAGTTGGCGGTCCAATTCCCGAACACCACTTTCGCGGGTATATTGTTCTATAATTTTTTCAAGCACTTTATCGCTGATCTTGAAATTCACTTTGGCCAGCCCGTGCGCTTCCTTTTCTTTCGGAACCAGGTGACGCCTGGCGATCTCCACTTTTTCCTCAATGGCGTATCCGCTGAGGTCAATGATCTCCAAACGGTCGCGCAATGCCGGCTGAATATTCTGCAGGTTGTTGGCCGTAGCAATAAATAATACTTTACTCAGATCGTACTCCAGTTCCAGGTAATTATCATAGAAAGTATGGTTCTGTTCAGGATCCAGCACCTCCAGTAAAGAGGAAGAAGGATCTCCTCTGAAATCAGATCCTATCTTATCAATCTCATCCAGGATCATTACCGGGTTGGAAGATTTACACTTACGTATATTCTGGATGATCCTGCCGGGCATGGCTCCTATATAGGTTTTGCGATGTCCGCGGATTTCACTTTCATCATGCAATCCGCCCAGGCTCAGTCGTACATATTTTCTGCCGATGGCATGTGCAATGGAACGGCCCAGAGAGGTTTTACCAATTCCGGGAGGTCCGAGAAAACACAGGATCGGGCTCTTCATGTCTCCCTTCAGTTTCAGCACGGCCAGGTACTCCAGGATCCGGCTTTTGATCCTGGTCATACCATAATGATCAATATCCAATATTTTTTTTGCATTCTTTAAATCGTAGTTATCTGCAGTGTAATCGTTCCAGGGAAGATCCAGCATCAGGTCCAGGTGATTGTACACCACGGAATAATCCGGTGTGGATGCATGCATCCTTTCCAGTTTCTGAATGCCTGCATTGAAGGCGGCTTTGGCAGCTTCAGGCCATTTTTTGGTCTCTGCCTTTTTCTTCATTTCGGCAATCTCCCGCTCATTGGTATCGCCGCCCAGTTCTTCCTTGATGCTTTTCAGTTGCTGCTGCAGAAAATAATCCCGCTGCTGCTTATCGAGCTCTGTCCGGGTTTTATTGGTCACCTTATCCTTCAACTCGGCAAACTGCAGTTCGCGCTGCAGGATATGAATCAGCCTCACCGCGCGTTCATTGGTATCATTGATTTCCAGCAGCGTCTGCTTTTCTTCCAGCACACTATTGAGGTTGCTGCTCACAAAATTGATCAGGAAGGCAGGCTGTTCTATATTTTTCAGGATAATCGCCGCTTCTGTAGGAAGATTGGGCGAAAGCTGTATGATTTGTGTTGCCAGGTCTTTGATAGTGCTGATATAGGCTTCAAAATCGGCCGTTTCAGGCGCCTCATCCTCTGCCAGCAAACGAATGGAAGCCTTAAAATAGGGATCATCGCTCAGCATTTCCAGCCATTCAAATCTTTTTTTGCCCTGGATAATAATAGTGGTTCCCCCGTCGGGCATTTTGATCAGCTTCACCACCTTGGCCACCGTACCTGTTTTGCAAAGGTCCTTGGGTCCCGGTTCTTCTATATTGGAATCTTTCTGGGCAATTACCCCGATCAGTTTATCGGTCTTATAGGCATCACTGACTGCCTTAATACTCTTATCCCTGCCCACAGTAATGGGTAAAACCACACCGGGGAACAACACCGTATTGCGGAGGGGCAAAATCGGCAGTTCATCCGGGATAACCAACGCCTTATCTTGCTCGCTCTCCTGCTCATTCATCGGAATAATCGGCATGAAATCGGTATCATCGTCGGCCCTAAATCTGAATTTATCTTTCAACATAGCTATTTCTTTGGTCAAATTGTCATCATGACACCCCTAGACCGGAGTTCCGGAATGGTCTTCTGTAAAGAACAATATTAATGCCATTGGGCCAAAAAGGAAAAACAGGTACAAACTGGCACAAAAAAAATCCTCCCGATGTATCATCGGGAGGACCTTCTTGCAAGAAGTAATATAAAGTAACGAGTACTTAGTATTTACTTATTTAGCAGCAGCAGTGTCAGCAGCAGCTTTAGCAGTGTCTACTGCTGCAGCAGCAGTGTCTACAGTTACAGCAGCAGTGTCTACAGTTACAGCAGCGCTGTCAGCAGTTGCTTCAGTTTTTTCAGCATTGTTACAAGCAGTCATTAAACCTGCTACGGCCAGAATTGCGAATACTTTTTTCATTTGTACTTGTTTTTTGTTTTTATTGTGCGCAAAGATAGCGTTCAGAAGCAATTTTACAAATTTTAACGTTACTTTTTTACTTTTTCCTGAAAAATATGCGTAAAGGCACCCCTTTGAAGTCAAAATTAGCCCTTAACTGGTTCTCCAGGTAGTTCTTGTATGGCATTTTTATATCATCCGGGAAATTGGTGAAAAAGGCGAAAGACGGCACATGCGTTGGCAACTGGGTAACAAATTTAATCTTAATGGAATGTCCTCTCACCACCGGCGCATGGTAATTGGCAATAGCTTTCAACATCACCTCATTCAACTCGGAAGTGGCAATTCTGCGGGTCTTGCTCTCATAAACCTGCAACGCCAGTTCAATGGCTTTAAAAATCCGGGTCTTTTCTTTAACAGAGATAAAGAGGATCGGCACATCGCTGAAAGGAGCCAGTTTCTGCTTCAACAGCCTTTCATAGTCCCTGGCGGTATTGGTTTCCTTTTCCACCAGGTCCCATTTGTTCACCAGCACTACAATTCCCTTGCCTTTACGGGCAGCCAGGCTGAAGATGGTGATATCCTGTGCAGTAATTCCCTTGTGTGCATCAATCACCAGCAAACATACATCTGCCTCATCCATGGCTTTAATGGCGCGAATGATGGAATAAAATTCCAGATCGTCCTTTTCCTTGCTTTTCTTACGGATACCTGCGGTATCGATCAGCATGAACTCTTTCTGAAACAATTTATAGTGGGTATGGATGGTATCCCGGGTAGTACCGGCAATATCACTCACAATGGTTCTCTCCTCTCCGATCAGGGCATTCAGCAGGGAAGACTTTCCTACATTAGGCTGGCCAATGATGGCAAATTTGGGCAATGCATTTTCAAGCACTGTATCTTCTGCGTCTTCGGGTTTAATATTGGCCACCACGGCATCCAGCAGATCGCCTGTACCGCTTCCGGAAATACTGCTGACAAAGAAGGTATGCTCAAAACCCAGGCTGTAAAACTCAGTAGCTTCCAGCTCGCGGGTTCCGTTGTCTACTTTATTTACTACCACAAAAACAGGTTTACTGCTTCTGCGGAGCAGATCGGCCATGGCTTCGTCCAGGTCGGTGATGCCGGTAGCCACATCTACCATAAAAATGATGGCGTTGGCCTCGTCGATCGCAATTTTTACCTGTTTACGGATCTCTGTTTCAAAGATGTCCTCACTCTGCGGCACAAAACCACCGGTGTCGATCAGGTTGAATACCTTACCGTTCCAGTCGGCCACACCGTACTGCCTGTCGCGGGTAACGCCACTGATATCGTCCACAATGGCCTTTCGCTGCTCCAGCAAACGGTTGAAAAATGTGCTCTTTCCCACATTGGGGCGGCCTACTATTGCAACAGTGTAACTCATTTGTTTTATGCTTGATTGAGGTAATCAGTACCACTTTACTGGTACCCATATTCTTTTAATTGTAAATCGTTGTCTCTCCATTTAGGACGAACTTTTACAAACAGTTCCAAAAATACTTTCCTTTGCAGGAAAGCTTCAATATCTCTTCTGGCTTCCATTCCAATCTGGCGGATCATTTTACCCTTATCGCCAATAATGATGGCTTTCTGGGTTTCTCTGTGCACAATGATATCCGCCTGAATCTTCACCAGTGATTCTTTTTCTTTGAATTCGTTTACCATCACGGCAGTGTGGTAAGGAATTTCGTCCGCAAACAGCTCATAGATTTTTTCGCGGATCATTTCCGCCACAAAAAATTTCGTAGGCAGATCGCTGAGGTCATCTTCGCTGTAGAACGGCTGCCCTTCGGGCAGCAATTCGAGGATGGCAGCCAGGAGCTTGTTCAGGTGCAGTTTCTCCAGGGCGCCTATTTTGATCAGTTTTTTGCAATAAGGCTTGTCTTTAAAAAAAGCTTCTGCCAGGGCAATTCTGCCGTTTCCGGCAATATCAATCTTGTTCAGCACCACCAGCGCCGGTACTTTCAGTTTAAGGGAAGAAAAAATGGCATCCACTTCCTCAAAGGATTCATTGGCATCCACCATCAACAGGGCCACATCTGCATCTTCCAGCGCACCTTTTACCGAGTCCATCATTTTCTGATGAAGTTTGTACTTCGGATCAATGATGCCGGGGGTATCCGAAAATATAACCTGGTATTCTCCGGGTTTGTTTAAAAAAGCCTTGATCCGGTGACGGGTTGTTTGCACTTTGGGTGAAACAATGGCCATCTTCTCCCCGATCAGCGCGTTGAGTAGCGTGCTTTTCCCGGCGTTAGGCCTGCCAAATATGTTTACAAAGCCGGATTTCATACATGTAATTTAAACTAAAAAAGCCTCCAAAGAGGCTTTTCGATGTGTTGCGAGGGGGGGGATCGAACCTCCGACCTTCGGGTTATGAGCCCGACGAGCTACCGCTGCTCTACCTCGCGATGTAATGGGGTGCAAAAGTAAGGCTACGGAGCTTCGCTACCAAATATAATTTAAATTAATCTGCAGATCTGTGCTTTACAGAGGAGGCTCCGCTGCTGCTGATATCCCTGATCAATCCTTCTCCTTTATAGGAAATACTGCTGGCGCCGCTGGCCCTGGCGTTCAGTTCCTTGGTTACCGTGATCCTGATACCGGAGGCGCCGGAAGCATCTACTTTGCAGTTGCCAATTATAAGATCATAGGCTTTAAATGAGCTGGCGCCGCTGCAGTTGATCTTGGCATAGTTGGCCTTGCCGCTCATTTTACACTCGGAAGCTCCGCTCAGGCCCACCACCAGTTCGTCCATATCAGCTTCCATCAACAGGTCGCTGGCACCGGACAGTTCCACTTTAAGATCTGAAAGCTTTACCGGGCTGGTGAACCTTATATTACAAGCACCACCGGCTTCCAGTTTATTCAGTTTTTTGAAAGTAACATATGCCTTAAACTTGTTATTAGACCATTTGGACTGCCAGTTCAGGCCCTTCCCTTCAAAATAAATATGCAGGATATTATCTTTTACCTCGGTTCTGATACGATCAATCAGTTCCGCATCCCCGGCGCTTACTGCTACGGCTTCTTCCTTGCCCTGTGATATATACAGGTCAATGGCGCCGGACACTTCCACCCCACTGAAACCGGATAATTTTCTTACCTGGGCATTGGCGTCATATACCAGATTTTTCTCATCCTGAGCAAAACCAATAGCTGCGGGAAGCAGCAATATCATCCACAAGAAATACCTTTTCATACGTTGTTTTTTATTGTAACGAAGTTGTTCTAATAAAGTTACAGTTGCTTATTAAAAACAAAATGATATTTTTGCGCTGTCCTCGGGGTGCTGGATCGGAACTTTTCCGTGACGGCTGAGAAATACCCGTTGAACCTGAACAGGGTAATTCCTGCGAAGGGAAGGTGTTCCACTTCTATAGCAGACCTCTCCTATTTGCATTTCCCTGTTCCCATTATTTAATTTTTAAACCATTGAAAAATGAGAAAAATTATGGGAACAACAGCCATTTTGCTACTAACCCTGGCACTGGCTGCTCAACCGGCAAAAAAAGTATTTAAGGGCATCGTGACCGATGCGCAAACCAATGCCCCACTTGCAGGCGCGTTGGTAGTGCTGGGCAACCAGCAGACACTCACCAGCGAAAACGGTTTATTTAGTTTCACCAAACCGCAAGCAGGAACTTTTATCATCAGCAGCCTTGGTTACCGAAGCGGTAGCTACAATCTTCCTTCCGATTTATCGGTAACCGGATCCTATTCGCTGGTTCCGGTCAGTTTATTTCTGCAGCCCCTGGAAGTGAAATCCATCCGGGCTTCCGATAAAGCGCCGTTCACCAAAACCAATATCGGTAAAGCAGCCATCACCAGGCAGAACCTGGGGCAGGATATTCCGTTTTTACTGAACCAAACGCCTTCTGTAGTGGTAAACTCAGATGCCGGAAATGGTGTGGGCTATACCGGCATCAGGATCCGCGGCACAGATGCTACCAGGGTCAATGTAACCCTGAATGGCATTCCCTATAATGACGCGGAAAGCATGGGAACATTTTTTGTAAATCTGCCAGACTTCTCTTCTTCCGTAAACAGCATACAGGTGCAACGCGGAGTAGGTACTTCATCCAACGGTGCCGGTGCATTTGGCGCCACACTCAATATGAGTACCCATGAGTACAACGAAAAAGCTTATGGAGAACTGAACAACAGTTACGGATCGTTCAATACATGGAAGAACACACTGAAGGCAGGAAGCGGTTTAATTGGCAGGCATTTCTTAATTGACGCCCGTCTCAGCAATATTTCCAGCGATGGTTATATAGACAGGGCCAGCAGCAAACTGCGTTCATTCTACCTGAGTACAGCCTATATCAACCGGAAAACCGCGCTTCGTTTCAATGTGTTTTCCGGTCATGAAAAAACTTACCAGGCCTGGTATGGCATTGATGCAGCCACACTGGCCACCAACCGGAAATTTAATCCTGCAGGTATGGAGCGGCCAGGCGCTCCATACGATAACCAGACAGACAACTATACCCAAACACATTATCAACTGTTCCTGAACCAGGCCCTGGGCTCCGGGTGGTCTTTCAATACCGCTGTGTTTCTTACAAGAGGCAAGGGCTATTATGAAGAATACAAAGCCGGCCAGTCTTATTCCGCATACGGTCTGCCGGATGTGGTAACAGGTGGAATCACTTATACAGCAACCAACCTGGTAAGACAACGCTGGCTGGACAATTATTTCTACGGACAGATCGCTTCGCTTCAATACAAAACCGATCAGGATGAATTAACCATTGGCGGAGGATGGACCCAATACGATGGAAAGCATATCGGAAAAATCACCTGGATGGAGCGGGGTACCCTTCCGGAAAACTATCAGTACTATCACAGGCCTGCCAATAAAAACGATGTGAATTTTTATACCAAATGGCAGCGCCGCTTTACAGCGCAGCTCACGGGTTTTGCAGATCTCCAGTACCGGCATGTAGCCCATACCATGAACGGGTTCAGTAACAATCCGGGGCTGTTTATTGCCAGGGAATTTGATTTTATCAATCCAAAGGCCGGTATCAGTTACCAAAAAAATGGATGGCAGGGTTACCTGAGCCTTGCGATAGGCAGGAAAGAACCCAACAGGGAAGATTTTGAAGCAGGTGTACTCACACAACCCTCACATGAAACACTGAACGACTGGGAACTGGGTATAGAAAAGAAAGAGAGCCGGTATTCCTATGGCGCCACCCTATACTATATGGATTATAAAAACCAGTTGGTGCTGACCGGAAAAATCAACGATGCAGGCGCTTATACCAGAACCAATATCCCGTCTAGCTACCGCATGGGGATTGAGTTACAGGCCGCTGCTGTAATTACACCCTGGATAAATGTGTCCGGTAACCTGACGCTTAGTAAAAACAAGATCAAATCATTTACCGAGTATATAGACAACTACGACAATGGCACACAGCTTACAAAGCAGCATGAGAACAAGGATATCTCCTTTTCTGCCAATACCATCGGAAACGCAGCCATCCATTTTACGCCGGCACCGCATGTGGAACTGAGCCTGCTGGGCAAATATGTGGGCAAACAATATCTCGACAACACACAGGATGAAAACAGGAAACTGAATGGTTACTTTACACAGGATATCAGGGCCTTGTATACACTCAGGAAAAAAACTTCCGGGGAAATACAGTTCATCTTCCAGGTAAATAACCTGTTCAACAAAAAGTATGAACCCAACGGATATACATTCAGCTATGTATACAGCGGAGTGCTTTCAACGGAAAATTATTATTACCCCATGGCAGGCAGAAATTTTATGCTGGCTGTGAACATCAGGCTCTGATCCCCCAATGCCAACAACAAAAAAGCCCCGGAAATCCGGGGCTTTTTTATATAAGATTGTAAGAGATTGTAACAAATTACTGTCCTACCAGGAATACAGCATTGGCAAACAGCAGTTTACCATTCTCCCAGAAATTACGGAACAACAGGTCTTCCGTAATATATACCACAGAACCAGCGCCCATATCCTGCACGCCAAGCAACAAACCATCTTTCAACCTGGGCTTCAGTTTAGCGCCGGCAAAACCGGCAACATACGCGTCTTTTTTAATGGTACCTACATTCCATCCTTCCTTCAGGAATTCATACAAACTGTTGTCTTGCTTTAATGTATAGTAGAACTCGGGATACCCAAAAGCCAGCGGATGCGTGTTGTCCAGTTCTACTTTATAAATAGCGCCCGGAATAGAGTTGGTGAGATAGTCTTTTTCGCGGTCGGCATATTTTTTAACGATGGTATCTTCTGATTTGCCATCGGCTTTAGTATCCCTGGCTTTAATGCCGAAATCGGCGCCGGCCAGCACAGACACTGCATTTTCCATCGCAACAATCTTACCACCGCCGCGAACAAAATCTTTTAGTTTATCGGTCATCGCTTTGTCGTTAAAGTTTCTGTAGCCGCCATCTGGTAATACCAGTACCTGGTAATTCCTCAGATTGGTTCTACCCAGATCCATTGCGTTCACCATCGTGATCGGGTAATCCAGTTGCTTATCAAAATAATGCCAAACTTCACCAGCCCCCAGCGAAGAAGTCTGGTCTCCGGTAACCACTACTATTTTTGGAGTTGCAGCAATGTTCTTGATATCAGAAGAACCAAAATCGGCGCCCTTATCCATATAGCCGGTTTCAACAGCTACCGCCTGCACATTGTTTTTTCTGCAGGTCTCGTTGGCAATCTGCAACCAGTTCTTATTTCCATTGCTGGTTTTTAATACAATCAGCGTACCTCTGTCGAAGTTTTTATTATTGTACGTAAACGGCTTTTCAGCAAAACGCACTTTAACGCCGTTCTTTAACAAATGAGCCAACACTCTTGCGCTGTTGAAAGAGTTGTAAGGAATCAGTACGCCATAATTACTGGCAGCGTCTGTAATAACAGCAGTTTTGCTGCCGGTATTCACTTCCAGTTTTTCTTTTACGGCATATCCCTTAACGCCATAGGCATAAGCTGCAGACCATGCAGTGATATCGTAGGTGTTAGAATCAGATACCACCGTTTTTGGCTCCAGCAAAACTTTTGCCATTATGGAACTTTGCTGATAAGCGCTGATGGCAACATGATAACCTTCATCTGAAAAAGCATCGTCCTTGCCGGTGAAATAGTTATACCCGCGGAAGTTTTTGGTATTGAGAGAACCAAACTCAATGCCGTTCTGCTGCAATAATTGCTTTAATGCGGCAATCTTGTTTTCTTCTTTGGAAGTAAACACATAGGTTTTATATTCCCCAATTTTTCCGGCACGGCTGTCTTCAAAAAATTTCTTGTATTCCGCAACCACCCGTTGCTTGTTCCTGGCAACTACTTCAATAGTAGACAAGCTGGTGGTAAAATGGTGGGCAGTTCTGTCTACAAGGGTTAATGTATCGTTGTCTTCGTTCAGGATACCCAAACCGGCCCTGATACCTCCCTGTTCATAGGTCATACCGATTGCGCCATTATACATAGGATAGGTATCTCCGTAAGAAGGATATAACAAATCAAAACGCTCTTTGGTAAAGAACAACCAGTTGTTGTTATCAAAATATTTGGCGTGGTTCTTTCCGATCATGACCTGCAGTTCCCGCTGCCATGGAGTAATTACTTCGTGAATTGGCTCAGCGGCAGGTGCAAAATAATACGGCTCATTAAAACCCTGCTCGTGGTAGTCTACGTGAACCTGGGGCAACCATTCCCGGTATTTTTTAATACGCTGTTGGGTTTCCACCTGTGTTTGCCAGGCCCAGTCGCGGTTGAGGTCAAAATTATAGTGATTGCTTCTTCCGCCTGGCCAGGGCTCCGCATGCTCTCTGGCGAAAGGATCCGCATTGTAGTTTTTACTTACAACGGAATTATACCAGTTCACATAACGGTCGCGGCCATCGGGGTTGATGCAGGGATCCAGGATCACTACCGTATTTTTCAGCCATTCCTTTGTTTGGGTATTGGAAGGATCGGTCAGTGCGTGAATGGTCAGCAGGAAGGCTTCGGAAGAAGAAGCTTCGTTGCCGTGTACGTTAAAGCTCAGCCAGACAATTGCAGGTGCATTTTCTACCTGGGCGGCATGGTTGGCAGCAGCCAGTTTCAGGTTGTTCTGGCGGATGAATTCCAGTTTCTGCATATTCTCCGGGGAGCTGATCATGGCGATCATCAGTTCCCTTCCTTCGTTGGTTTCACCGTATTTTTCGGTTTTCACCATATCAGGGCGGGCCTGGGCAATGTATTTGGCATATTCCACCAACCGGTGATGCCTTGTAAACCGGGTTCCTACTTTATACCCGAGGAATGCTTCCGGGCTTTGCACCGCTTGTGCAAAAACAGCTCCGGAAAAAATCATTAAAAATGAAGCAATTAGAATTTTTCTCATATGACTTAAAATATGGGTGAATGTACCAATAAAGCTAAAAACTGCGATTAATTTCCCCGATTAGTTTCCTGAAAATGGATGAATGGATACAACAAAATGATGTAATTTGACGCCATGAGAAAATTAGCCCCATTCTTCAGCAGCCTGCTGGTAATTGGTACCCTGCAGGCACAGCCGGGATTATCCATTATAGGTCCGGATAAAGAAATCAACCCATACCGCTATACTGTTCAGAAAAGAGCCGAGTATAAACAGGCGGCTGTGAGCAGTGCCCATCCGCTGGCCAGTATGGTTGGGGCGGCGGTGATGAAACGAGGCGGCAACGCGTTTGATGCGGCCATTGCTACACAACTGGTACTGGCAGTGGTTTACCCGAATGCCGGCAACATCGGCGGCGGCGGATTTTTACTCGGAAGAAAAATCAATGGAGAGTTGATTGGCATCGACTATCGCGAAGCAGCTCCGGAAAAAGCCCATCGGGACATGTACCTCGATAAAAATGGGAATGCACAATTAAACCTTTCGCAAAACGGGCACCTGGCTTCGGGTATCCCCGGAACTGTTGCCGGCCTCTTTGCAACATTGCCGTATGCAAAATTGCCTTTTGAGCAACTGATCCAGCCTGCCATTGATATTGCTTCCAAAGGATATGTACTGACCGAAAAAGAAGCAGGCAGCCTGAACAGTGTAAAAGAGTCCATTGCTAAAAACAGCACCCAGCCAACAGTGCTGGCCCCAACAGTAAAATGGAAAGTGGGCGACACACTGGTTCAAAAAGACCTGGCAGCTACTTTACAACGCATGCAGAAAGACGGCGCACGAGGTTTTTACGAAGGCAAAACCGCCGAACTGATTGTAGCAGAAATGCAGAGAGGGAACGGAATTCTGTCTGTTGATGACCTGAAAAACTATACCGCCAAACTGAGAAACCCGTTGACCTTTAACTACCGGGGGCACCAGATCATCAGCTTTTCGCCACCCAGCAGCGGAGGCATTTTGCTGGCACAAATGTTTGGAATGATTGAAAAATACCCGGTTGGCAAAATGGGTTTTCAAACACCTAAAACTGTTCATCTGATGATTGAAGCCGAACGAAGAGCTTATGCAGACAGGGCCGAATACATGGGCGATCCGGACTTTTTTAAAGTTCCGGTTAAAACGCTCATAAGTGAGGCCTATTTAACAGAGCGTATGAAAGATTATCAACCCGACAAAGCGGGTGTAAGCGCCGCAGTGAAAGCCGGTGTGATCAGGGAAAGTGAAGAGACCACACATATCAGTATCGTAGATCCTGCCGGAAATATGGTAGCAGTAACCACGACCCTGAATAACAGCTACGGTTGCAGAACAGTGGTAGGTGGCGCAGGTTTTCTCCTGAACAATGAAATGGACGATTTCAGTGTTAAACCGGGTGTACCGAACATGTATGGCGCCATTGGAGGAGAAGCCAACTCCATTCAGCCAGGCAAGAGAATGTTGAGCTCCATGACGCCAACGATGGTATTAAAGGACAACAAACCTTATGTAGTGATTGGCACGCCGGGCGGTACCACCATCCCTACCTCAGTTTACCAGGCCATTGTTAATATCATTGACTTCAATATGACTGTCGGGGATGCCATCGACAAACCCAAATTCCACCACCAGTGGCTGCCGGATGAAGTGATGATCGAAAATGACTTCGATGCTTCTACCAAAGAACAGTTGCAGAAAATGGGATACAAGCTAACGCAAAGAGGCGCCATTGGGAGAACGGAAGGTATCCGGTTCTTACCGAATAAAAGAAGAGAAGTGGCGGCTGATAAAAGAGGGGATGATTCTGTTGCAGGATTTTAAAAACTAACTTATGGACTTTTTGAAAGATGCTATCAAACGATTCAGGTACTACAAAGAACTGGCCGACAATACTTTTGAACAGTTGGAAGACCAGGATATGTTCTGGCAACCCGATCCGGGAAGCAACAGCATTGCGGTGATCATACAGCATATGTATGGCAACATGCTGAGCCGGTGGACCAATTTTTTAACAGAAGACGGGGAAAAGCACTGGCGCAAAAGAGATGCGGAATTTGAACCTCTCCAATGCAGCAGGCAGGACCTGATGGCATTCTGGAATGACGGATGGAAATGTTTGATCGATACGCTGGAGTCTTTACAGGAGGAAGATCTCAATAAAACAGTTACCATCCGGACAGAACCGCTGAAAGTATACGATGCCATCCTTCGTCAACTGGCGCACTATCCCTACCATGTGGGGCAGATTGTGTACATCGGCAGGATGATCAGAAAAGAGCAATGGCATCCGCTGAGTATTCCCCGGGGGAGTAGTGCAGCTTACCTGGAACAGGTGAAACAGTCTCAGCAGAAATAATCAGCCTCATCCGGTCTTATAGTGTTCCGTTTCGCAACTGCGTTGCAGCATATTGCGCGGCCCTTGCCGTTATAGCCATATAGGTGAGCGAAGGGTTTTGTGTTCCGGTGGAAGTCATACAGGCGCCATCTGTTACAAAAACGTTTTTACAGTGATGCAACTGGTTCCATTCATTCAGCAATGAAGACCCGGGATCGCGCCCCATGCGCACCCCTCCCATTTCGTGAATATCCAGTCCCGGCGCCTGTTTGCTGTCGCGGGTGCGAATATTGTAACAACCCGTTTTTTCCAGCATGGCTTTGCCTTCCTGCAAAAAATCGTTCAATAATTTTTCGTCATTCTCATCATAGTCTGCGGAAACCACCAGTTGGGGAATACCCCAGTCGTCCCGCTCAGAATCGCTGAGGGCAACAAAATTGGATTCCTTCGGAATGGTTTCGCCCTGCATCATCATGAACACCTGCCACCTGCCCGGTTCGGTCATCGCTTCTTTAAAAGAGACGCCAATACCAATGTCTGCATTTGGAGCTACCCTGCTGGCGCTGAAGTGTACCATGTACCCACGCTTGAAATCCATTTCCTGCCGTTCCACATTCCTGAAGTTGGGCATCATCACCTGTGTAGGCCTTCTGCCAAAATAATATTTGTCTTCCGGGCCATTGTAATCAGCAACAATAGAACCGCGGTAATTATGGAAGGCAATGTATTTTCCCAATAACCCATTGTCATTGCCCAAACCATTCTGGAAACGGTTGCTTTTAGAATTCAACAGAATCAGGTTGGTATTTAAACAGGAAGCATTCACAAAAATGATGCGCGCAAAATATTCGGTTACTTCATGGGTAACCGCATGAATCACTCTTACACCGGTTGCCCTTTGTTTTGTTTCATCATAGATAAGGGAATCCACCACACTGTCCGGTTGCAGAAAAAGGTTTCCTGTTTTTTTTGCAGCAGGTAAAGTGGCGCTGTTGGAACTGAAATAAGCTCCGAAAGGACAACCCCGTTCGCAGAGATTCCTGGCCTGGCACCTACCCCTTCCGAGTTCCAGGTGAACGGAAGTCGGTTCGGTCAGGTGTGCACATCTCCCGTGCACCACATGCCTTCCAGGGAAGGCCTGCATAATCTTCTCCCTCATTTCGCGCTCTGCACAGTTCATTTCCCAGGGAGGAAGGAATTCGCCATCGGGCAAGGTATCTAATCCGTCTTTGCTGCCGCTGATCCCCGCAAATTTTTCAACATAACTGTACCAGGGAGCAAGATCATCGTACCGGATGGGCCAGTCTACCGCAAAGCCATCGCGCAACGGGGCTTCAAACTCATACCTACTCCAGCGTTGGGTTTGCCTTGCCCAGGTGAGGGATTTACCCCCTACCTGGTAGCCCCGGATCCAACTGAACGGTTTTTCCTGCACATACGGGTGCTCATGATCCTTTACAAAAAAATGTTTACTGGCTTCTGTATAAGCATAACAGTTGCTGACAATGGGATCCTGGTCCATTTCGGGAGGCGGAATCTTTCCCCTGTGCGGAAAATCCCAGGGATTCATGGTTGCAGTGGGGTAATCTTTGAGATGGTCCACATTACGGCCTCTTTCCAATACCAGGGTCTTTAATCCCTTTTCGCAGAGTTCCTTGGCAGCCCAGCCTCCACTGATACCGGATCCAATGACAATGGCATCAAAGTTTTTATATTGAACGGAACTATCCGGCATTACTCATACAATTTTAATCTGGCCGTTTTTTTCTGGAATAAAAATCTTCCGGAGCGGTAAAGCCGCTGAAAATCCCAGAAAGCGGGGTCGCTTCCCACGGGAATAAAATGATCCTGCGACGGTATAAAACTCCCTTTTTCCGGGCCATTCACATATCCGCCATCTCTCCAGAGCAGCACATAGGAAAGTGGAAAATCACCGATCCCTTTCATCAGCTTTTGTGTGAACCATTGCGCATAGGGCGTATTGAGAAAACCGGTTTCTGCCAATGCGGGAATCTTATTTTTTTCGTTTGCAATTTCGGTTAGAATACGGAGGCGGTGATGAAGCGATGTTTCAAACGCATTGCTATTGGCGGGATCTCCGTACTGGTACATATCCAGGCTCAGGATGTCTACAAACTCATCGCCCGGATAGCGTTCCAGGTATTGTTCCCTGGTTTCATACTTCTCCGGATTATATGCATACAACAGGTTATGCACTCCCCTGTTCTCCGTAAAATAGGTATAGGTAAACCGCCAGAGCTCCTTGAACTCATCGGGTGTGCAGGTATTCTGGCACCACCAGAACCAGTTGCCGGTAAACTCATGATAAGGCCGGAAGATCACAGGAATAGGTTCTCCTTTGGCCGTTTTCAGATCCAGCATAAAATTGGCCACACGGTCCAGCCACAATTTAAAAATCTCATGCTTTGAGCCCCCCGGAATAATGGCATCCACTGCTCCATGCGTGGTATCCCAGGCATTGCCTCCGGTAACCGGATGATTGGCATGCCAACTGATCGTGACCACCCCTCCCCGCGCATATCCTTCCCGGATATAGTCCTTCATTTTTTCGAAAGAAACACTGTCGAGATTGTGGAGATCGCCCAGTTCAATGTTACCCAGTTCCCATCCGTAAACTCCAGGATATTCTCCCACCGCATCTTTGATGGTACTCTTACCGGGTACTCCGATCCAACCCATTCCGTACGCCAGGTCATCCTGGTGCCCAAACATAATTCCTTCCGGAAGCGCCTTCAGCAGGTTCCTGTACAGATTCTTTGTTTGCCGGGTAGCATTCGGATCCGCAGTCAGTTTGGTTTGTGCTTGTACGGAGGACATGGATAGCGCCAGGCTAATGATGATCAATATTTTCTTCAACATAATGCTTTTATTGGAACCATTCACTAAAGCGGGTCAGGTCTACATTCCCGCCACTCAGGATGATTCCCGTTTTTTTGCCTGCGAACACCGCTTTGTTTTTCAGCACTGCGGCCAATGGAACAACGGAACTGGGTTCAACCACTATTTTCATTCTTTCGTATACCAATTTTAGTGCCGCTTTGATCTCATCATCTGAAACCAGGAAAATATCTTTGAGGTGTTCCCTTATAATGGAGAGTGTTTGCTCACTCAGGGTGGTCATCAGACCATCCGCAATGGTTTTTACAAAAGGTGCTTTCTCTACCTTACCGCTTTTGAAACTGAGAATGGCATCCGCTGCACCCTCCGGCTCCCCTGCATAAACTTCAATATGTGGCTTGAAATAATGGGCCCCAAAACAGGTGCCGGATAAGAGTCCGCCGCCGCCCACGGGCGCAATAACTGCCCGCAGATCGGGCACTTCTTCCAGTAATTCTTTTACGCAGGTGGCCTGCCCGGTGATGACCCTGTAATCGTCGTATGGATGAATAAACTCAGCACCTGTTTCTGCTATAATTTTCTCCACCGCCGCTTCACGGGCAGCCTGATTGGGCTCGCAAAAAGTAATTTCCGCGCCATAGCCCTTCACCGCATTCACTTTAACAGAAGGAGAAGTGCTGGGCATTACAATGTAAGCTTTTGTTCCCAGTACTTTTGCCGCATAGGCAATGGCCTGAGCATGGTTACCGGAGGAATGCGTAGCAATCCCGTTTTTCAATTTTTCCGGAGAAAGCGAAAGGGCTGCATTCATCCCTCCCCTGATTTTAAAGGCCCCTATTTTCTGCAGGTTTTCACATTTAAAAAACAGTTCAGTGCCCGCGATATCGTTGATACTTTTATTGGTCAGTACCGGGGTACGATGGATATAGGGTTTAATCCGGGCATAGGCCTGTTCAATATCTTCTTTCGTGATCTTTTGCATATACATTTATTTAACGGCAGCAATACATTCAATTTCAATCGCGGCCCCATAGTTAAAATCCTTGCAGGGAACAATGATCCTGGCCGGTTTATGATCGCCCATGATGCGGGAGTAGGTTTCATTTACCTTTGGCCAATGCGCAATATCACTCACAAAAATGCTGATTTTGAGTATATGCTGCAGATCGGAACCTGCCGCCAGCAGGATCTGCTCCACATTATGCATACACTGCGTGGTTTGCACTTCAATGGAATCGAGGTAGGGCTTTCCCTCCGCGTCCAGCGGAAGCTGACCGGACACATATACGATACCATTGTGTACTACACCTGGCGAATAATGACCCTTGGGTTTTACCACGGTATCTGGGGAAAGAAGCTGGATAGGCATAGAGTGCGTTTAGGGATATTTGAACATGAAAATTACTGATAATACAGGGAAAAGCCAACTTAAGCCCCTTCCCGGCCTCCCAAACTAAAATTTTGTCCGTAATCTTCCTGCTTATACATTTGCAGTCCGATGGGGGGTTAGCTCAGTTGGCTAGAGCGTCCCGATGGAATCGGGAAGGTCACGGTTCGGTTAGCGAATCGTTTTTGAAATATTTATCATGGGGGGTTAGCTCAGTTGGCTAGAGCGCTTGCATGGCATGCAAGAGGTCGTCGGTTCGACCCCGATACTCTCCACTGTTTTAAAGTAAAGGAAACTCTTTGTAGATAAGGGTTTCCTTTTTTTATGCTCTTCAGTTTCTATTTGTAGTTTGACTCCAAATGTACCCTTTCATTTAAAATTTGGGTATCAAATGGGTATCAAAAATCAAAAAGGAACAGTATCTGTAGAAAACTATAGAGATAGGATTAGATTAAGGTGGAGATACCAAAATAAAAGGTATTCTTTAAGCCTCTATAAAATTTCAAAACAAAATTTATTACAAGCTAGAAAGACTGCTTTAGAGATAGAGCAAGACATTACATTAGGAAGTTTTGATATTACACTTTTAAAATATGGTGCCAAGGATCCCATAAATAAGGAAGAAGCCAAGTCCATATTATCCTATTTCGAAGAATGGGTATCAGTATGATGTACCCCTAAAATAGGTCAGGTATTTAAGATTGAATTTTTCATCTTAA
>JAECQP010000008.1 GCA_015999745.1 Sphingobacteriia bacterium
TGTTAATCATTTGGTTGCGTCCGCACAATTTCGGGTAGAGGAGGTATAACTACCCCAAAAACTGCGGGTGATCTACTTATAAAACTGTGGAGGCTGGCTTACATATTAGCGTTCGTAGAACATAAGGCCGGGTGTCGTTAGAAACGAGGTCATAAAATCCGTTATAGTCAATCTATGAATAGCGCCCGGTGCATTTCTGCTAACCACCAGCCTGCCGCACCTGGCATCGCTTCACGCTCACGCCACCTCAGTCCCAGAAGGGGTAAGTCAATACACTACGCTTGCAGATAGGTATTGCATTTTGAGTAACAATATTGGGGGGGATAAATAGAATAATGCTACAATATAAATATTTGTATGAATGGACCAATTAAAATATATGAAGGTGTGGATAATCGGTGGGAGAGAACAGGACTGTCGGCTCCACTTCGTTGCGCCGACTTCCAAAGGGGGGCGTACCCGAAGACAAGAAAAAGCCCTTGCTTGCTTCGCAAGCCGGGGATTTTTCTGTCCGCTCCCTGAAGCTCTGGCTTCGGTCGCGCCCATAAAAAAATCCCGCACTTTGTGCAGGACTTTTTCTTGTCTTCGTGCCCAGAACAGGAATCGAACCTGCACTACCTTGCGATAACCAGATTTTGAGTCTAGCGCGTCTACCAGTTCCGCCATCTGGGCTTAAACGGGTTGCAATATTAGTTCATGATCGGAAAACAGCCAAATAAATGTAATCCGGTCGCTATTGCCCGCCCGGGTCTACAAAAGTCCCCGCGTGATCCGGTCGAGGTACTTTTTTTGATAATAATAAGATTTTACTTGCAACAGCTCTTTTTCGGAAGTAATACCTTCCTGATAATTTGCCATAATTGCTTCAACAGGTTCATATATGTCGGTTTGTAGTGCTTGTATATCGGATTCCACAGCCGCTTTGACCGCCGCATCATTTTTGTCCATCTCCATCACCTGCTCATTCAGGTCCATTACTTTCATCAGGAAGTCGGGGGAGAGGCTGTATTTTTCTTCTTCCTCCAGCATACCGTGCAGTTGAAGTATATATTTTATAGTGGCATCGGGAGATTGAAATACATTGAAGGCCTGGTTCACCTGTGCAGATTTCTCAAGGGCTTCCTGCTGCTGCGCTTCATCGGAGCTTCCGAAAAAATCGGGATGGTACTGCCTGCTCAATGCATAGAACCGCTTTTTTACCAGGGCCTGGTCGGGCCTGAAACTCACAGGAATATCGTACAATTCAAAGTAATTCATCGGTGTAAATAAGTGGCTAAGTTAAGGGGTATTCCGCAGGGCTTCTGCCTTCGATTGCTTATCTTGCGCAAAATTACGATAATGCTTGTTATAGGACTGATAAGAGAGGGGAAAATTCCGGCTGATAATCGTGTGGCGCTAACACCGGCTCAATGCAAGTTTCTTACTAAGAACTTTGCTGATATACAGATTAAAGTACAACCCTCACCCAACAGGAGCTATAAAGACAGTGAATATGTTCAGGCAGGTATTGAACTGTCCGAAGACCTGAATGATTGTAATCTGCTGCTGGGTATTAAGGAAGTTCCTGTAGACCAGTTGATTCCCAACAAACGCTATATGTTCTTCTCCCATACCAAAAAAATGCAACCCTATAACCAGGGGCTGATGCGGGCAATGGTGGAAAAGGGCATCACCCTGATCGACTATGAGTGCCTGGAACACAAAGACGGCCAGCGCATCATCGGTTTTGGATTCTTCGCAGGCATTGTAGGAGCGCACAACGGCATCATGGCTTACGGTAATAAAACCGGTGAGTTTCATTTACCGCGCGTTCATAAGGCGAAGGATTACCGCGAGCTGATTCACAGCTATTTCGGGCTGAAACTGCCCCCGGTAAAGATTGCCGTTACCGGCAGTGGAAGAGTGGCGCATGGTATCCTGGAAATCATGAACCTGATGGATGCACAGGAAGTAGAGCCCGAAGATTATCTGTCTAAAGAGTTTGATTATCCTGTTTACGTTCAACTGAAAGGAGCCGACCTCTACAGTCACAAAGTAACCGGCAAATATTCCAGGGAGCATTTTCACGATCATCCCGAAGAGTATGATTGTTTGTTCGAAAAATATTGTTACCAGACCGATATCCTGATGAACGGAATCTACTGGAGCCCGGAAACGCCCCGCCTGTTCTCCTTAGACATGCTGAAAAAGCCTGAGTTCCGCATCAAAACGATTGCTGATATTACCGATGATAAATATGGAAGCGTGCCTTGTAATTTAGGTGATTCCACCATCAGCAATCCCGTTTACGGCGTCAATATAATGACCGGTGAAAAAACGGAACCCTATATAGATGGCAGCATTGATATCATGGCGGTGGGCAATTTGCCCAATGAACTGCCCCGTGATGCCAGCCGTTTCTTTGGCGAGCAGTTGATTAAATACATCCTGAACGATATCCGCAAAGGTGGTTCTGAACTGATTGAGAAAGCCACCATACTCAACAAGGGACAGCTCACCGGCTATTTTGATTACATGGAGGAATATGCAGGAACCAAGTAGGGGATGACTGCCGGGATTATTTCAGCAAAGCTTTTACTTCATTCAATTTCATCAGGGCTTCAACCGGCGTTAACTGGTTGATGTCGATGGAATTTAATTTGCTTCTGATTTCATCGAAGGTTTGTGAATGCGCATCAAAGATGGACAGTTGTACCTGTGGGGTACTAACCTGTTTCAGGGTTTCTGCCGTGCTGCTTCGTTCCTTTCCCTCTTCTTTCACATGTTGCTGCTCCAATTGCTTCAGGATGGTATTGGCCCTGTCGATCAGGGATGGCGGCATTCCGGCCATACGGGCTACCTGGATACCAAAACTGTGGGTGCTTCCACCGGGCGCCATTTTCCGGAGGAAAATGATTTTATTGCTGACTTCCTTGTGGGTAATATGATAGTTCTTTACATGCTCCAGCCGTTCTTCCAGTTCATTCAGTTCATGATAATGCGTGGCGAACAGGGTCTTGGGCTTGAAAGGACTGTTGTGAATGAATTCCACCATACTCCATGCAATGGAGATCCCATCATAGGTGGCGGTTCCCCGGCCTATTTCATCGAGCAGGATCAGGCTGCGGGCGCTCATATTATTGATGATGCTGGCGGTTTCATTCATTTCTACCATGAACGTGGATTCTCCTCCGCTCAGGTTATCTGATGCGCCTACGCGGGTGAAAATTTTATCGGTCAGCGGAACCCTCGCTGCTGTCGCCGGAACAAAACTGCCCATATGGGCCATCAGGGTAATGATGGCGGTCTGTCGCAGTAAGGCGCTCTTCCCACTCATATTTGGACCGGTAAGGATGATCACCTGCTGGTTGTATGGATCAAGGGTAATATCGTTGGAAATATAGGTTTCATCTGCGCCGAGATTTCTTTCAATCACCGGATGTCTTCCTTCGGTAATCTCCAGTTCCAGCCCGTCGTGCAATACCGGTTTCTTATACTGGAATTGCAGGGCGTTTTCTGCAAAACAGTTCAGGCAATCGGTGGTGGCCAACACCTGTCCGTTCACCTGCACAGGGGCAATGTATTGCTGAAGTTCCAGCAACAACTGATTGTATCGCTCCATTTCAATGCTGAGGATCTTGTCTTCTGCTCCGGTAATTTTCTCCTCGTATTCCTTCAGCTCCGGCGTGATGTATCGCTCTGCGCTGGTCAGGGTCTGTTTGCGGATCCAGTCGGCAGGTACTTTGTTTTTATGGGAATTGGTTACTTCCAGGTAATACCCAAATACATTGTTGAAGCTGATCTTCAGGGAATGTATTCCGGTTCTTTCTGCTTCGCGCTGCTGTATATTGATCAGGTATTCCTTTCCGCCTGTAGCGATCTTTCTCAACTGATCCAGTTCTTCATCCACCCCTTCCCGAATGATTCCCCCTTTGTTTACCATCACCGGCGGAGCATCCACAATCTCTTTGTTAATGCGTGTTACAATGTTGGCGCATCCATCCAGCATTCCGGCCAGTTTTTGCAGGTAGTTATTGCCGGTGGCCGATAACCATGTTTTGATCTGTGCGGTTTGCTCCAGCCCGCTGGCCAGTTGAACCACTTCCCGGGGATTGATTTTCTTTAAGGGGATTTTGCTAACGATCCGTTCCACATCTCCGCAGGCCTTGATGGCCTGTGCAAGCTGATTGCGCAGATCAGTCTGCAGAATCAGGTATTCCACAGCATTGAGCCGCTCATTGATTTTACCGATATCCCTCAGCGGAAATACCAGCCATCTTTTCAGCAATCTTGCGCCCATGGGGCTTACCGTTCGATCCAGCACCTGCAATAAACTGGTATGCTGTTCTGCACCGGTGGGTAGCAGCTCCAGGTTACGGATGGTGAACCGGTCCATCCATAAAAAATCTTCCCGTTCAATCCGCTGGATGGAAGTGATATGCTGCAGGTTGGGATGTTCTGTTTCTTTCAGGTAGTAGAGGATGGCTCCTGCTGCGATAATGGATTCATTCAATCCTTCAATACCAAACCCCTTCAGGGAATGGGTTTGAAACTGTTTCAGCAAACGCTCGGTGGCAGATGCTTCATCAAAGATCCAGCTCTCCATGGTATAGGTATAAAACCGGGTACCATAGTTCTCCTTAAAATGCTTCTGATAGCTACGCTGAAAAATAACTTCTGCGGGTTTCAGGCTCTGCAGTAATTTATCGATGTATTCTTCATTGCCCTGTGCTACAAAGAATTCTCCTGTGGAGATATCGAGCAAGGCGATGCCTGTTTCTTTTTCCGTAAAATGGATGGCGGCTAAAAAATTATTGCTTTTATATTCCAGCAACTTATCGTTGGTGGCTATGCCGGGCGTGACCATTTCCGTAACGCCTCTTTTTACAATACCCTTTACGGTTTTGGGGTCTTCCAGCTGATCGCAGATAGCTACCCGGTAGCCTGCTTTCACCAGTTTATGGAGATAGGTATCCAGTGAATGATGCGGGAATCCTGCCAACTCGCTGGATGCTGCTGCGCCGTTATTCCGCTTTGTAAGCGTAATGCCCAATACCCTGGAGGCAATCACTGCATCCTCCCCGAATGTTTCGTAAAAATCACCCACCCTGAACAGCAAAACAGCATCGGGGTATTTTTGTTTAATAGCCCGATGCTGCTGCATTAATGGTGTATCGTTTCCGCTCTTTGCCATGACGACAAATATAACGATGCACAGGAAGCGTTATAAGGCCGGGTGGCTATATGTGGAAAAGTAACTGCCTGTACTACCTTGGATTGGCTGCCCTGGGTTGGGGCATTGCCTTCCTGGGCAGCTTCTCTTCCCGCTGGGCGGCATGGTAGGCAAATGACGCTACAATGGTAGCCATCTGCTTCAGGTCGGCCTCAATCAGGTGATCGTACACATCCATATTGCTGTGGTGGGTACGGGTATCGTATTCAATCGGATCCTGGATGAACTGGAAGCCGGGTAAACCCACCGCATCAAATGCCTGGTGGTCTGTACCTCCGGTATTGTTGATGGTAACAGTTGTTGCATCCAGGTCCCGGAATGGAGCCAGCCATTGCGTAAATATATTTCTGCAGGCTTCGTTCCCCTGCAGATAAATACCGCGGATTTTACCGGTCCCGTTATCGATATTGAAATAGGAAGAGAATTTTTCGTGCGCGCCGGTTGTTTGCATGGTTGCAGGGTCTGCAAAGGTCTTCTTTACATATCCCCTGGATCCGAGCAAGCCCTGCTCTTCTCCACTCCACAACCCAATGCGGATGGTTCTTTTAGGATTGATGCCCAGCGTTTTGATGATCCGCATGGCTTCCAGCATTACAGCAGAACCGGAGGCATTATCCGTAGCGCCCGTTCCTGCCTGCCAGGAGTCGAGGTGTGCACCAATCATTACAATCTCGTCTTTCAAAACGGGATCTGTTCCGGGAATCTCCGCTATCACATTGTAGCCCTTGAGGTCTTTGGTGTAGAATTTTGTTTTAACATCCACATCCATTTTTAACGGCGTACCTGCTTTGGCCAGGCGTAAAATGGAATTGAAATCTTCTATGCCCAGTGCCAGATCGGGAAAGTTGTCCGGGTCGGTTGCTTTGTAGGCTCCGCCACCCTGTGCAAACACGGTGCCGTCATGGCTTCTGGCTCCACCTGAGCTCAATAACGCTACAGCGCCTTCTGCTTTGGCCATGGCTTTCAGCAGATTGCCCGTGCGCTGGGCGGCCATTCTTTGCTGCATGAACTGCTGTTGTTGTGCGCGTTGTTGTTCCGGGCTCGTAGTTGGGGCAGGCGTCATTTTAGCATCTGCCATTTTCTGCAGTTCTTCGGCTGTAAACCTTACTGCATCTGCCTTGAAGCTTTGTTTATACTCGCTCGTCTGATTCAGCAGGATGATTTTTCCTTTCAGTTTACCCGCATACTGCTGCAGGTCTGCACTATCCTTTGCATTGATCACCAGTACGCCTGCGGATTGCAGCCCCTTTGTGCCGCTGGTCCAGGTTTTGGGGTAGGCCATGATCGGTTTGTAATAAGGTGCGGTAATGGCCAGGTAACTTTTTTCCAGCTCCCAACCTTTTCCAAACTCTCCCCATGGATCAAGCACCCCATTGGTGATTCCCCACTCGCTCAGGCTGTTGATGGCATAGTTGGCTGCACGGGCGAACCCCGGAGAATTGGTGAGGCGGTTGCCACTCATATCGGTCAGGTTGAAGGCAATTTCCATCACTTTGGAATGCTCCAGTCCTTCCTTGCGGATCTTCTGTATGATGTTCTGATCGATGCTTTCCTGCTGTGCAAGTGAAAGCAATGGAGTTGCCATTGCCAGTAGCAGGCTGTAACGGTTGATGATTCTCATATCTTGAATTGAAGTTTGGCTGAGGGATCAAAATAAGTTTTTCCGGAAATAAAGGGATAAAGATTATATGAATGGATGGATTTACCTTTGCGCCATGCGTAAGTGGAACATGGATGAACTGGGCAGGAAATCGGTGGAGGCTTTTAAGCAGGCCGGCAAAACCCCTGTTGTGCTTGTATTGGACAATATCCGCAGTATGCACAATGTGGGCAGCATATTCAGATCGGCAGACGCTTTCCTGATTGAAGCCATTTATCTTTGCGGCTATACGCCCAGGCCTCCTCACCGGGATATCAATAAAACAGCCTTGGGGGCTACCGAAACGGTTGCCTGGAAATATGCTGAAACCACCGAAGCGGCTTTAATCGAACTGAAACGGGAGGGCTTTGTTATATATGCCATTGAGCAGGCAGAGGGAAGCATTTCCCTTGAACAGTTCAGCCTGAAAGATGCTAAAACAGCCCTGGTACTGGGGAATGAAGTAGAAGGGGTGGCCGATGGAGCCCTGCAACTTTGCGATGGTTGTATCGAAATTCCACAGATGGGTTCTAAGCATTCGCTCAACGTGTCGGTTGCTGCGGGGATTGTTTTGTGGAAGGCAGTGGAAGGATTGCTGAAACCCAAACATTAAAAATCTAAAATCCATATAGTTTTGACTACCATTAAGAATTATTTCAGTCTTGTAAAATTTTCCCATACCATTTTTGCAATGCCCTTTGCAATGATTGGTTTTTTTATTGCAGTACCGCATGCTCCAACTGCAAACATCGATGCTGCACAAACCATGAGCGCCCTGGTAGAATCCGTTATGTTGCGAAAGTTCCTGCTGGTACTGGTTTGTATGGTTACCGCACGGAATGCGGCCATGGGCTTTAACCGGTACCTCGATCGCCATTTCGATGCAAAGAACCCGCGTACGGCCATCCGCGAAATTCCCGCAGGAATCCTTTCTGCCGAAAGTGCGCTGTTGTTTGTGATCCTCAACTGTGTGGCCTTTATTGTTGCTGCTTTGTTCATCAATAGCATTTGTTTCTATCTGTCGCCGGTGGCGTTGTTCGTGATCATGTTCTATAGCTTCACCAAGCGTTTTACCCCGCTTTGCCACCTGGTACTGGGGCTGGGGCTTTCCCTTGCGCCAATCGGCGCTTACCTGGCAGTAACCGGTGTGTTTGCCTGGTTGCCTGTCCTGTTTTCCTTTGCAGTTATTTTTTGGGTAAGCGGTTTTGATATCATTTATGCATTACAGGACGTTGAATTTGACCAGTCTCAAAAATTGTATTCCATCCCCGCAGTGTTTGGAAAAGCCGGTGCACTGCGTATTTCTGAAATCCTGCACCTGCTGAGCAGTATCTGCGTCATCACTGCCGGCCTCATCGGCGGTTTTCATTGGATATACTGGATAGGCGTTGTGGTGTTTATTGGTATGCTGATATACCAGCACCTGCTGGTGAAACCCAATGATCTCAGCAAGGTTAACCTGGCGTTTATGACGGCCAACGGTATTGCGAGTGTTGTATTTGGTGTGATCGTCATCAGTTCCGTATTTTTACAATACGGCTGGTAAAATCCCAATCAATCAAGTGGCTAGAATTATTTGTATAGACTATGGTGGTAAAAGAACTGGACTGGCTGTAACGGATCCCTTAAAGATCATTGCCACGGCGCTTACCACGATCCCCTCCAAAGAACTGATTCCTTTTTTACAGAACTATTGTAAAAAAGAACCGGTTGAACTGATCCTGATTGGGGAGCCCCTGAATCTCGACGACTCTGCCACTCATGCAACCCCGCTGGTAAATGCGGCCATCAAACAACTGAGCAAGGCGTTTCCGGAGATTCCCATCCGGAAAGTGGATGAGCGTTATACCTCCAAAATGGCGGTAAGGGCCATGATTGATATGGGAATGAAGAAAAAAGACCGCAGGGAAAAAGGGAATATCGACCAGATCGCCGCTACAATAATGTTGCAGGAGTACCTGCAATCCATCCAATAAGCTATTTGCCGGTTGCCCGTTTCTGGGTACTTTTGCAGGAACTTAAGTTGTAGAAATAATGATTTTACCTATTGTTGCTTATGGTGCGCCGGTACTGAGAAAAGTGGCGGCGCCGATTGATGCGGAATACCCTGGTTTGGCCAAGTTGCTGGAAGATATGTGGGAAACCATGTATTCCAGTAATGGAGTAGGGCTGGCCGCTCCCCAGGTGAACCGGGATGTCCGGATTTTTGTGGTGGACAGCCTCCAGATTTTTGAGAATATGGATGAGGAAGAGAAGCTGGAGTTCCCTACAGATAAGGGCATTAAAAAAGCATTCATCAATGCGGAAATCATTTCAACAGAGGGAGAGGAATGGGCTTACAACGAAGGCTGCCTGAGCATTCCGAAGATCCGGGAAGATGTGATGCGCCCTGAAACGGTTACCATTTCTTATTGCGATGAAAACTTTGTGGCATCTACGGAAACCTTCACCGGCATCACTGCCAGGGTGATTCAGCACGAATACGATCATATAGAAGGAAAGCTCTTTATTGATTACCTGAAACCGCTGCGCAAGAAACTGCTGCAAAGCAAGCTCAATGATATCAGCAAGGGAAAGATTAAAGTGGATTATAAAATGAGCTTTGCCAAATGATGAAACAAGCCCTTCTGTTTATCCTTTTACTGGTGGGTGGTAAAACCATTGCACAGGACACCACTGTGATCATAGATGAAAAAAGATTCACACTGGCAGAAGTGGTGGTGCGAAATAATTTCGACTACAAGGCTTTACTGGAGCGCATTAAGGAAGATACCACTTTTTACAAGGCCTTCCGTAATCTCCGTATACTGGGCTTTACCTCTTTCAATGATATCAAAATGCTGGATAAAAAAGGTGCAGTAAAAGCATCACTTTACAGCAAAACCAGGCAGAACAGGCGGTATGGTTGCAGAACGATGGATGTGCTGGAAGAGCAGGTGACCGGTGATTTTTATGATTCAAAGAAAGAATACAATTATACCACGCCGGAATTGTATGCGAGCCTTTTCTTTACCAAAGACAGTGTTTGCGGGGAAAACAATATTGTGCGTGGTAAAACGAGGAGCCTGTCCGATAAAAGAGGCCTGGAAAAACACAAGGAACAGCTCAAGATGCTGTTCTTTAATCCGGGCAGGAAGATTCCGGGTATACCCTTCATTGGGAATAAGCTGGATTTGTACGACGACCATGCGCATAAATTGTACGATTACAGGCTGGATATAGAAGAATACAAAGGTGCGCTCTGCTATGTTTTTTCCATCACGCCCAAAGAAGACCTTGGTACTTTAAAAGACGATCAGGTGGTGGTGGATCAAATGGTGACCCGCTTTGATATGAAGTCGATGGAAGTGCTTAGCCGCCAGTATGCCCTGAGTTATAAAGCCGGGGTCTATGATTTTGATGTGAGCATGGATGTGGAAATGACCCGGATCGGCGACCTGCTGGTTCCGAAGATTCTTCGCTATAAAGGCAATTGGGATGTAATTCTTAAGAAAAGGGAACGGGCGGTTTTCACGGCAACCTTATTTGATTTCAGACGATAAACTGCTGGTCATGCAAAAAGCACCCGGATGGGTGCTTTTTGCGTAAGGCAGGGATTAAAAATCAGTTTAGACCCAGTTTTCTGCCTTGTAGGGTACGGGTTTTCTTATCACTCTTATTAACATCGGTTAATTTCACTACTAAACGTACATCTGCCACACTGCTGCTTGCACCGCAGGACGCTTTATAAATACCCTTGTCGTAAGGAACTTCCACAGTTCCGTTGTCCCAGTTGTTTCCGGCGACCACATATTTGTCTTCGCCTTCGGCAGGAACAAAGAGAAAGGAATTCCCCGATTCAAAACTTACCCGGACGCCATTCAGGTCGGCGGATTCAATAATTCCGGGTGTATAGGCAGGTATTACAATTTCATTGATCAGTTTACCGTTGATAAAACGCACGGTGCCTGAAGCTACTTCTGCCTTGGCGCTGTCCAGTGCACGGGTCAGTACCAGCTTCTGATCAATATAAAACTGTACACGTTTTACATCCACATTATAAGCCGCCAGTTTCATTTGCAGTTCCCTGGAAAAAGGCACATACTGGCTTTTGTCGATGCCGGCAGTGGTTGAAGGAGCTGAATAGGCATTATTGGCATCGGGATTATTCTGAGGTGCGCTGCTTCTTAAGTATCCTTTGGAACTGGACGAATATTTACCGCCCGAACATGCGGACAACAGAAGAATTCCCATGAATACAATGCCTGTTAATAAACGAGACATGTTGTTGTTTTTTTTAGGTACAGGTATAATATTAGTAAACAAATTGCGTTTTAAGTTCACACCATGCTTATTTAAGCCAGTGCTACTTTGATTATATATGCTTGTTTTCAGGCGCATTTTGTTTACGGATATTGAAGGGGGACCTTAAAATTCGTTATTTTTTTGATGACTTTCTCCTTTTCCTTTGGGAAGATTTAATGGGTAGCGCATCCTTTAATTACAATTAAATTTCAATAAATTTTTTTAATTAATTTATAATCAATTAGTTGAATCAATTTTTACATATTAATCTTTGCAGAAATTTATTTTGTACTGCCTCCTGCATTTTTAAAAAATCCCTACAAGTTGGTAGGCGCTGACCGTTAAAAAAATCTATTTCCCGGTATTAACCGTATTGTTCAACACGTCCCGCTTTCTTTTCTTCGGGCATTCAATCGGGTAGGTTGATGCTAATTTTTTTATATGCGTTTAATAGACCGGTTGTACCAGTATATGGAAGAAAAAGGGATCAGCGCTTATGCATTTGAACATGTTTGCGGGTTATCGAATGGATACCTGGGCAAGCAATACAGGGGCCGGGGAACAGTGGGGTCTGCCGTACTGGAAAAAATCAGGTTGCATTACCCGGATCTCGATATGCATTGGCTGATTACCGGTGATGGCGCCATGAGTAATGTAAACAAAGAGCTGATCCGTTCTTTTCAAAAACAAATCCGGCAACTGGAACAACTGGTGGCCGATAAAGATTCCATCATTGAGCTGTTACGCAAATGACGCAACAACGGGTGGCCAACCCGGTTGAATGGCTTGATCCGGAGCAAGAAAAAAGAGCCCCGTAAAGGAGTTCTTTGGTATAAGATCAATGTTGGTAGCTGGTCTTATGCGTAAGAAGCAACAGGCTCGCAGGTACAGATCAGGTTTCTGTCTCCATACGTGTTGTTTACCCTTGCCACGCTTGGCCAGAATTTATTCTGTGCTACATACGGCAACGGGAATGCAGCTTCTGCTCTGCTGTATCCATGCTTCCACTCGTTGGCACAAACCTCAGCCTGTGTATGTGGTGCATGCTTCAACGCATTGTCTGTTTTATCAGAATTGCCCGCTTCAATGGCTTTGATTTCGTGATAGATGGCGATCAGCGCATCACAGAAACGATCCAGCTCTCCTTTGTCTTCGCTCTCTGTTGGCTCAATCATGATCGTGCCTGGTACAGGGAAGCTCAGGGTCGGTGCATGGAAGCCGTAGTCGATTAAACGCTTGGCCACATCTTCCGCTTCAATTCCTGCAGATTGTTTGAACGGACGAAGGTCTACAATAAACTCGTGCGCGCAGGTTCCGTTCTTTCCGGTATAAAGAATCTGGTAGTATTTCTCCAGTCTTGCTTTCATGTAGTTGGCATTCAGAATGGCATATTCAGTGGCCATACGAATCCCGTCTGCACCCAGCATTTTGATGTATGCGTAGCTGATCAGCAGGATGCTTGCAGAACCAAACGGCGCTGCACTTACCGCTGCTTCATTCTTGTCATAGCCGGTAATATGCCCTGGCAGGAATGGAGCCAGTTTATCATTCACGCAGATAGGGCCCATGCCCGGACCGCCGCCGCCGTGTGGAATAGCGAATGTTTTATGAAGGTTCAGGTGACACACATCAGCGCCAATCATACCCGGGCTGGTTAAGCCAACCTGTGCATTCATATTGGCTCCGTCCATATACACCAATCCACCGTTGTCGTGGATGATGGCGCAGATGTCTTTAATGGTTTCTTCAAACACACCATGGGTAGACGGGTATGTTACCATCAGCGCTCCCAGGTTGTCTTTGTGTTGTTCGGCTTTTGCTTTCAGATCCGCTACATCTATGTTTCCGGCCTCATCACATTTTACCACCACCACTTTAAATCCGGCCATCACTGCACTGGCAGGGTTGGTACCGTGTGCGCTGATCGGGATCAGCACAATATTGCGGTGACCGTCTTTCCGGCTCTTGTGGTAACCGCGGATGGTCAGCAAACCTGTATATTCGCCCTGTGCACCACTGTTGGGCTGCAGGCTGCATGCCGTGAATCCGGTTACTGCGCAGAGGAACTGGTTCAGTTCTTTGATGATCTGCTGATAACCTGCTGTTTGGTCAGCCGGTACAAACGGATGCAATGCCGCAAACTCCGGCCAGCTTACCGGCATCATTTCTGTTGCTGCGTTCAGCTTCATGGTACAGCTGCCGAGGCTGATCATGCTGGTATTCAGGGAAAGGTCTTTGTTCTCGAGTTGTTTAATATACCGCATCATCAGGCTCTCGCTGTGATAGGTATTGAAAACCGGATGTGTTAAATAACTGCTGGTTCTTTGGAGACCGTTTGGTATAGCGGTTGCACCAACGGATGCTGCAGTGATTTTTTTACCTGCACTCTTTCCGGCTGCCGCTTCAAAGATGGACACAATGGTATTGGCATCTTCGAGGCTGGTGGTTTCATCGATGCTGATACCGATGCTGCCATCTGCGAAATAACGGAAATTACGCTGGTGCTGTTCGGCTGCCGCTTTTACTTTAGCTGCATCTGCACCGGAAATAAGCAGTGTGTCGAAGAAATACCGGTTGTCCTGCCTCAGTCCCAGCGCTGTAAGCGCATTGGCCACAGCCACTGCGGTTTGATGAACAATGGATGCGATATTTTTCAATCCCTCTGAGCCATGATATACCGCATACATCGCAGCCATATTGGCCAGCAATGCCTGGGCTGTACAGATATTGGAAGTTGCTTTTTCGCGTTTGATGTGCTGTTCCCTGGTTTGCAATGCCATGCGCAGGGCACGGTTTCCCTGTGCGTCTATGCTCACCCCAATCAGTCTTCCGGGCATTCCCCTTTTGAAATCTTCAGTAGTGGCAAAGTAGGCTGCGTGTGGCCCGCCAAATCCCATTGGTACGCCAAATCTTTGTGCGGAACCAACGGCTACATCTGCACCCAGTTCTCCCGGAGGGGTCAGCAGGGTTAGTGATAAAATATCCGCAGCCATGATAACGAAACCGCCTGCCGCATGCACTTTCTGTATAAATCCGCGGTAGTCTTCCACAGAACCGTTGTCGGCAGGATATTGTAAAATTGCCCCAAAATAGGTTTCATCGATGGCGGAAGTGGTGTAGTTGCCGGTTACCAGCTCCACACCAATTGGCTCAGCCCTGGTGGCAAGCACCTGTTTGGTCTGCGGGAAAAGCTGCTCATCCACAAATAATTTCGGCCTGGTAATGTTGTCGGCCTTATTGGCATGGTGAAACAGCATGGCCATTGCTTCTGCAGCAGCGGTTGCTTCATCCAGCAGGGAGGCGTTCGCAATGGGCAGGCCGGTCAGGTCCGTAATCATGGTCTGGTAGTTCAGCAGGCTTTCCAGTCTTCCCTGAGAAATTTCTGCCTGGTATGGTGTGTACTGGGTATACCATCCCGGATTCTCAAAAATGTTTCTGAGGATCACACTTGGGGTGATGGTTCCATAGTATCCCTGCCCTATATAATTTTTGTAAAGCTTATTCTTTGCTGCAATTTCCCTGAGCCGGGTCAGGTAGTCAAACTCGCTGATGGCTGCCGGAACATCCAGTGCCGATTTGATCCGGATACTGTCTGGTACTGTTTTACTGATCAGTGATTCAATCGCTTTTTCGTTAATAGTTTTCAGCATTTCTGTAAGTTCCTGCGGATTGGGACCTATATGCCGCTGCTGAAACCGGGTGGATTGTTGCTCAAATAAATTCATATTCGGATCAATTTTTAGAACCGCAAAGGTACGATGATCCAACAGGATTTTTTTTCCGTTTTGTTAACAGTGGGGGAAAGCATGTTGATTGAATTCCATAATTTTGCGGCTAACTGGTGAACCAGCTCCTGTACCCGGGGCTTTGTGTTCCTGAAACACTTTAAACCTGCCCGTGGAAGATCAACTGTTACAGAACTGGGAAAAAAAAAGCGCCGAACACCAGAAATTGTATAAAAACTGGCTGAGCAGGGCCGATAAGAACAAAGTGCTGAAACGCCTGCCCCAACTGCATGAAGAAGCGTTTGAACGGATCGATTGTTTGCAGTGCGCCAACTGTTGTAAGAACTATTCCCCCAGGTTTAAAACACCCGATATCAAAAGGATCAGCAAGCATCTCGGATTGAAAGAGAGTGTTTTTATTGCTACTTATCTCAACCTGGATTCCGATGGGGATTATGTGGTACGCTCCACGCCCTGTCCATTTCTGGGCACGGATAATTACTGTTCCATCTACGATAAACGGCCTTCCGATTGCCAGCGTTTTCCTTATACCGACGAAGATGTACTGATTAAAAGGCCACTGATCACCTTAAAGAATTCCAGTTTTTGCCCGGCAGTGTATTATGTGCTCGAAAAACTGATGGTGCAGGGTTAATATTCCATTTTTCGCAGCTTGGGCGCTTTAAACCAGGTGGCCGCCACCACGAGTAAAGTCATGCATCCGCCAAATACCACGGAAGGAACCACCCCCAGTAATTTGGCTGCCATTCCGCTTTCAAACTGACCCAGTTCATTACTGCTGTTCACAAACATGGAGTTTACGCTCATGACCCTTCCCCGCATATGATCGGGGGTACGAACCTGAACAATGGTTCCCCTGATGATCATACTGATGCCATCCAGGATGCCACTTAATACCAATACCGCAAAGGAAAGCCAGAAGGACCTTGATAATCCGAATATGATCACGCATAACCCAAATCCGCCCACGGCAAACAATAGTTTTTTGCCCTGCCCGGATTTTAGCGGGAAGAATGTCATGGTTACAATAATGATAATGGATCCGATATCCGCCGCTGCGTTCAGCCAGCCAAAGCCAATAGGTCCTACTTTCAGGATATCTTTGGCAAATACGGGGATCATGGCTACTGCGCCACCAAAGAAGACGGCAAAAAGGTCCAGGGTCAATACACCCAGCAGTTCTTTGGTCTTGTACACATAATCCAATCCTTCTTTCACACTATCCCATCCGTTTTTTTCTCCTCTCTTGTTCAACGCGGGTTTAGGCTTTGTCTGGTACATATTCATAAAGCCTGCTGCTATCATGGTACAGATAATGCCCAGCGAAGGTGTGTTACCCAGCATGGCGATCAAAAAGCCAACCGTAGCATGGCCGGTAACGGATGCGGATAACCAGATTCCCTGGTTCCAGGTAATGGCATTCTGCAGGTGTTCCCTGGGCACAATGGATGCCACCATGGTGCCAAATAAGGGGCCGGTAAAAGAACGGATGATTCCGGTAATAAAAATGACGATGTAAATGCTGAACGCAATCCAGTGATTGCTGAGCTGCGATGCCGTGTACCGGGTGGACAACAAGGTCAGCAGCAACGCACAGCCAACATAGAAACTGACCCCTTTTAACAGCAGCTTTCTTTTTTCGCTGATATCAATCACGTGTCCCGCATACAACGAAAGTGACACCGCCGGGATTACTTCCGATAAACCGATCAATCCAATGGCAAAGGGGTCGTTGGTCAGTTCGTAGATCCACCATCCCACCAGGGTTCCCATCATCCGCAGCCCCATGATGAACAGGAATCTTCCGATCATCAGGTACCGGTACTCGGGAATTCTCATGGCTGCGAAAGGATCTGACTGAACTGTGCTGTTACTCATAGATAACCTACGGTGATTAAGGAAGCGTAAAATAATGTTGCCCGTCTTCATAGTCGTTCTCCAGTGCATCCAGGATCACCTTAATATGCGCTTCGTTCCCCTGGAAATCTGCATTGCTCGCATCTATGAACAGGGTTTTGATATTGTGTTGTTTAATATAATGAGTATAGGTTTCCTGAATATTAAACAGGTATTCATCCGGGATGGATTGTTCAAATTCGCGATTCCTTTTTTTGATATTCTGCTGCAACTTGCTTACCGGTGCGTGCAGATAGATCAGTATATCCGGAAATACCAGTTGCTGATGAATGATATCAAACAATTTTTGGTACAGCCTGAATTCCTCTTCCGGTAAATTTACTTTGGCAAACAACAGGCATTTGGTAAACAGGTAATCAGAAACGGTTACTGTTTGAAACAGTTCCTTGGTATGCACCATTTCCTTGAGCTGTTTATAACGTTCTGCCATAAAAAAAAGCTCCAGCGGAAATGCATATTGTGCAGGATTCTCGTAAAATTTGGGTAAAAAGGGATTGTCCGCAAACTCTTCCAGGATCAGCCTCGCGTTCAGTTGCCGGGCAAGCAGGTTGGCCAGTGTGGTTTTACCCACGCCTATATTTCCTTCAATGGTGATAAAATGATGCTTCATGAATTCGTACTGGTCGGGCCAAAATTAACCGTAGAGATCCCACTTACTGTATTTTTTTTTGCACATCGGAGTTGTCGGGGCATTCGGCCAGTAATTCCAGTATGTTTTTTTGTAAAACAGGGTGCAGGAGTGTAGGTGCAATCTCCGCCAGCGGCGTAAGGGCAAAGCGCCGCTGTGGCAGCGCCGGGTGGGGTAGCTTCAGGATGGGCTGATCCATAATCACCTGATCAAACAGGAGTATGTCCAGGTCAATGATTCTTGGGCCGTACCGGGTATCCCTGACCCTTCCCATTTGTGCTTCTATCTTCAACAGCGCCTGCATCAGTTCCTCCGGTTTCAGGGTGGTTTCAACTGCTATGGCCTGATTCAGGAAGGATGGTTGCTCCAGCAAACCCCAGGGGGCGGTTTCATATAATGATGAGCGGTAAAGGATTTTACCGCAATTTTGTGCTATCAATGCATTGGCCTCTTGTAAGCCGGATGCCCGCTCACCCAGATTGCTGCCGGTAAGTAAATAAGCTATACCCATAAATTGGTGGTGTAAACTGGTTCAAATATCTTTAAATAATAATTGAATAGCACAATCATGAAAGGATTTTTTAAAATTGTCTTAGCTACATTTTTTGCCCTGATACTCTTTACCGTGATCGGAATCTTTATATTCATCGGTCTGATTTCAAGCGCTTCAATGACCGATAAACCTATTGTGGGCTCCCGTGCAGTACTGGTGCTGAACCTGGAAAAAGAATTCAGGGAGCAACATGAAGATAATCTGTTTACATCCCTGATGGACGAAACAGATGAAGATGTACCTGCTTTATATGAAATCATTCGTTTGATAAATCATGCCCGTTCCGATTCTGCTGTTAAAGGTATTTATGTACAGTGCGCTACCAATGCCAACGGGTACGCAGCCAGCGAGGAAATACGGAAAGCCCTGATCGATTTTAAAAAATCAGGAAAATTTGTAGTGGCGCATGGCGAAGTGATTTCGCAGAAAGGATATTATGTGGGTAGCGCGGCCGATGCCGTTTACTGTAACCCGCAGGGTGGTGTGGAATGGACCGGGCTTTCGACCAGTTTATATTTCCTGAAGGGAACCCTCGATAAGCTGGAGATTCAGCCCCAGATTTTTTATGCAGGTAAATTCAAAAGCGCCACAGAACCTTTGCGGGAAACCAAAATGACCGATGCCAATAAACTGCAAACCGGTGTGTGGCTGGGAGAACTGTACAATAACCTGCTGAAAGTTACTGCCGCTTCCAGAAAGAAAGATACCGCATACCTGCGTAACCTGGCTTCAACCGGAGCAGTGCTTACTGCCAATGACGCCCTGCAGTATGGATTGGTGGATGGTTTGAAGTACGACGACGAAATCAAAGCGATTCTTCTGAAAAAATTACAACAGGGCGGTAAAGAGTCGATCAACTTTGTAAGCCTTGGTAATTATAAAGCGGCGGCTGATTATAAAAAATCGGGCAGCTCCAAAATTGCGCTGGTATATGCCAATGGGAGCATTGTTTCCGGAGAAGGGGATAATGAACAGATTGGCAGCGACCAGTTCCGGAACCTCCTGCGTAAAATCAGGTTGGATAAGGAGGTGGAGGCCGTGGTGTTCCGCGTTAATTCTCCCGGAGGAAGCGCGTTGGCCAGTGAAGTGATCTGGAGAGAAATCAGCCTGCTCCGCAAAGAAAAACCGGTGGTAGTAAGTATGGGTGATGTAGCCGCTTCGGGTGGATATTATATAGCCTGCAATGCAGATTCTGTGTTTGCCAATGCCAATACCATTACGGGCTCCATCGGCGTATTTACGGTAATCCCGAATATGCAGTCCTTCTTTAAAAACAAACTGGGGGTTACTTTTGATGGGGTTAAAACTGCGCCATACGCGGATATGGGTGGTGTAGACAGGGCTTTGACCGAACCTGAAAAACGTTTTGTGCAGGCATCTGTAGATACTATTTACCATGTATTTAAAACAAGGGTTTCGGGTGGAAGAAGGATGAAGATGGATCAGGTAGACAGCCTGGCGCAGGGCAGGGTATGGACCGGGGCACATGCACAAACCAATCAACTGGTAGACAGGATCGGTACCTTGCAGGATGCTGTTGAATCTGCAGCCCGTATGGCTAAAATCGGCAACGACTACCGGTTGAAGGAATATCCCGAGAAGAAAACCTTGCTGGAACAACTCATGAGCAGCTATAAAAAGACCATCAGTGAAAAACTGATCGGAGACCAGTTTAGCCTGGAAGAGGTTCGGATCCTGAAAGAAATGAAACAGATCAAAGCCATGAATGGGGTGCCACAGGCTAAGCTGCCGTTTACGCTTGCGGTTCATTAAATCTTTTTCAAATAGATTTGCAGTCTAATTAACCATTCATGCAAAAGGGGTATAGTCAGTTCACTGCCATGCTTGCCATTACAAAGGCCAGCCTCCGGTCCATATTCAGAAGCCCTTCCGCAGTGATCTTCAGCATTGCCTTTCCCATGGTTTTTATCCTGGTATTTGGCTTTTTAGGCAATGGAGGTAAGGTTGCTGTGAATGTTGCCTTCTCCCCAAACAGTGATACGGCAAATCCGCTGTACACCACGCTGAAAAATGTTGCCGGGTTTAAGATCATTCAGAAGGATCCGCAGCGTATACAGGAGGAACTGGAGAAAGGGCGGATCACGGCCCTGGTTAATATTCAGCCTTCCGGGCAGGCCAATGCACCCTATACCATTAACCTGGTCAGTTCGGCGGCGGTTAATCCACAGAACATAGCAGTACTTCAATCCATTTTAAATGCGGTCATAGCAGGAATCAATCAGCAGAACTATCCCGGTAACCCAACCATTGCCCTGATCAACAAAGAAGTGAAAAAAGTACCCGGCAGAGTGTACCGCACCATTGATTTTATTCTACCCGGTCAACTCGGGTTCTCCTTACTGAGCGCCGGCGTATTTGGAGTGGCATTCCTGTTCTTTAATCTTCGTCAGCAACTGGTGCTGAAACGCTTTTTTGCAACACCCATCAGGAGATCTTATATTGTACTGGGCGAAGCGCTGAGCAGGGTTATCTTTCAGATGTTTACGGCCGTTATTATTATTGGGGTTGGTTATTTTGCCTTTCATTTTACCCTGGTGAACGGGCTGATTACTTTCATGAATATCATGGTGCTGAGTTTTGTTGCCCTGCTGCTCTTTATGGGATTCGGGTTCATCGTCAGCAGCGTAGCTAAAACAGAAAGTACCATTCCGCCCTTTGCCAATATGATCACCCTGCCGCAGTTTTTACTGGCAGGCACTTTCTTTCCGGTTGAATCTTTTCCGGGTTGGCTTCAACCCATCTGTAATATCCTGCCGCTCACGCATTTCAATAACGCCATGCGAAACATTGCATTTGAAGGGATGGGATTGTGGGATACTTCTAAAGAACTGGGTATTTTAGGCCTCTGGATTGTGGTAGTGTATGTGGTGGCTTTTAAAACCTTTAAATGGGAATAGTTTATGCGTTTCATTAAGTTGGGGTTAATCAGTGTTGTAGTATTGATGGCGCTGGCAGCAGCCTTCAGCCTGGTGATCCCTTCCACTATTATTGTATCCCGTGCCGTGGATATTCAATCCTATAAACAGCCGGTGTATCAGTTGGTGAGTAATCTGAACCAGTGGCGTAACTGGGTGGAGGGAATGAACAGCAATGCCGTTATCATTTACAATGCTGATTCTGCAAAGCTGGGTCATTCAATGGTTGTAATCAGCCGGCGCACAGACAGTACGGTTATTAGCAACTGGACAAATGCAGGCGCTGCAGATCAGTTAAGCACTATTCGGTTAATAGCCGACAGCAGTAATAAAGTTGTGGTGGTACAATGGCAGTTTGTACAACAGGTAAAATGGTATCCCTGGGAAAAAATCAGCTCCATGATGAATGACAAGATCATTGGCACCATGATTGAAAAGAATCTCGCTACCTTAAAGCAGGTGGCAGAAACAGGCAGGCCGGGATAAATATTACTATAATGCAACGTTGGCTGATGTAGCCGTGTCATAGCCCTGAATGAGTCTCGAGTTGCAACTGGTCAAAGATTGTCTTAAACAAAAAAGGCAGGCGCAGGAAGAACTGTACAACCTTTTTGCCGGAAACATGCTGGGCGTTTGTTTTCGGTACACTAAAAGCATGTTCGATGCGGAAGAAGTACTCCAACTGGGCTTTATCAAAGTGTTTCATTTTTTGCATCAATACCGTTCTGACGGAGATCTAGGTGCATGGATCCGCCGGATCATGGTCAATACGGCCATAAATTACATGAAGCGGAAGCCAGGATACCAAATGGAACTTTCTTTTGATGATAACCCCCTTCACCCGGTAGATATGAACAATGAAGCAGAAGGCCTGGTGAATTTTAAAGAATTACTTTCCTTAATCCGCCAGCTTCCCGGGGGCTATCAAACCATCTTTAACCTGCATGCAATCGAGGGTTATTCTCATGTTGAAATAGCCAGATTGCTGGGCATTCATGAAGGTACCAGCCGTTCGCAATATGCCAGGGCCAGGGCTTTGCTGATCAGTTGGTTAAAAAAGCCATTAACGAACCAGAAACAGGGTGTATATGGAGAATAAATCTTTTGAACAACGAGTGCAGGAGGAAATGGCGGGGGTATGGATGAAACCCGATGCAAAACTGTGGCCTGAAATTGCCAGGCACCTGGATCAGAAAAAAAGAAGAAGGGGACTGATCTGGTGGTGCTTCCTGGGAGTGCTTGCAGGCGCAGGTGGATGGGCTGTTTTACTGAATAGCCCTTCGGAAAATAAACCTTCGGAAAATAAAAAGACAACGACTGGAACAACGATGAGGCAGCCGGCGTCTGCCGGAGAAATGCCAGAAAAGGGACATAGGCAGAATCCGTTGGAGCTGAGGCCGGTCGAAACTGCGGAAAATCAACCTGGTTCAGCGCTGCTGATTGAAGCGGCTAAGGATGTTGTGCAAAGCAGAAGGTTGATGCAGCGACCCGAAGCCCGGGCCGACGTTATGGTTGAATCCAATCGGATGACGGATTCAATTCATATTGCAGGGGAAGCTCCGGCAGAGGTCGTTCAAACCGGAATAGGTCTAACCAATAAGGTTCAACAAAATGCAGGTCTGCCTGATTTGCCAGGCACAGACTCAATCGGGTCGGATTCAGCCGTTTCGGAACCTGTAATCAGCAAAAAAGCTCCCTGGAAATGGAGTTTTAACCTGTCTGCAGGAGTCAGTGGGGTGAGGAACGATCTCTTCATCGTAAATAAATCAGCAGCGTTCCTTGATCTCGCATATAATTCAAGTCCATCTCCGGGGGGAGGTTCGGGGGGTAACGCAGGAGGAATCGTTGTACCTGTTCCTGTGATTTTAAAAGATGCCGCTGCCGCAGAAGCCGCCATCCAGCTTAGCCGGGATTGGGATCAGCATTGGGGCTGGTATGGGAAATTCGGGTACAATTATGCACAATACAGATTGATCTACAATGATAAAGATTACTATAATCGCTTTCACCTGTTGGGGATTACTGCCGGATTCACTTATTCATTTCAGCTTCGTTCCGGCGGTACAATCGGGTTAAATACCGGCTTGCAGGAATCTTTACTGTTGGGTTACAGTGCAACACAGTTGCCGGATGCTGCCAATCTGCCCAATAAACGCATGGCTGATTTTCAAAAATCCCAAACGGCGCTTGTGTTTGGAATGGAGGCCGGCTTTGGTAAAAGCCGGCGTTTTTACCTGGCCCCCCAATTCCGCTACCAATTGAATCAACTTTCTTCCGTACCCGGATCTGATCAGCACCTGGTTTATATATTGTTGCAGGCGAGATGGCAAATAATAAAAAAATAGCGCTGCAACGTTCCGGCTCTTGCCCGGGTCAGGCATATAATTAGTTTAATATAAAAAGATGCAAATGAATAAGTCAATTTTGGTAATGCTGGTTGTAGTATTGTTTGCTGCAGCAGGTTGTACAAAAGACACTGTTACTGAATCCTATACTTTTTACAGGCCGGTTTATCAGACCAAAGCGGAAGTAAGGACGCATATCATGGCTGATCTGCCTGCCCCGGTTGCGCTGCCCGGCAAGATTGTGCGGAAGGATCAATATATCTACCTGAATGAACTTAATAAAGGCGTACATATCATAGATGTCAGCAATCCCGCAAACCCGGTTAACCGCTATTTTATTGCGATTCCCGGTTGTGTGGACATTGCAGTGAATGGTAATTACCTTTATGCAGATTGTTATACGGATCTGGTTACCATTGATATCAGTAATCCCGCTACTGCACAGTTGAAAAAAGTGAATGAAGCAGTTTTTCCACACCGGTATTATGAAGGATTTGTTGCAGATACCAGTTCTGTAATTGTAAAGTGGGTACGGGTGGATACAGTGGTCAAATACAACTTAAAAGAGAACCTGACACATCAGCTTACAATGAAAGATGTATGGTGGGCATCGCCTCCTATGTTTTGGTCAGCGGCTTATTCATCCGGCGCAGGCGGATCATATGGCACAGCAGGCTCCATGGCCCGTTTCGCACTGCAGAACAACCGGCTTTATACTGTTAGCCTGTCAGACCTTAAAGTATTCAATATCCAACAGGCCTCTTCTCCGGATTTTGTTACGGCGCAGTCGCTTTCCCTGGGTGATATTGAAACCATATTTCCTTATCGGCAGCAACTCTTCATTGGCAGTAGATCCGGTATGACCATCTACAATACTGCCAATCCGGATCAGCCATCCAAACAAGGACAGTTCCTGCATTCCAGATCCTGCGATCCGGTAATTGCCGATGAGGATTATGCCTATGTTACTTTATGGGGTGGCAGCATTTGTGGCGGATTCTCCAACCAGTTAGACGTGATCAATATTGCTGATCTCTCCGCACCAACACTTGTTAAATCCTACCCGTTAACCTCTCCCAAAGGATTGTCCAAAGACGGGAACCTGCTCTTTGTCTGTGATGGTGCAGAGGGATTGAAAATTATGGACGTCACCAGTCCGGGCGCTGTTTCCCTTATTAAAACCATCAATGGATTTGAGGGTAAAGATGTGATTGCACAGAATGGGTTGGCCATTGTAACTGCCAAAGACGGGTTGTATTGCATTGACTATACCAATCTGCAGAATGCCAGGCTGGTTGGAAAGATTCAATTAATTAAAGACTAATACATGAAGCCTGTTTATCTTTTGATTGTTATTGTTTGTATGACTGCCGGCAGAACAGCTGCGCAAAAAAACAAACCAGGTTATTTTGTGGAATCAAAACTGACTATGCTGAACGGGGACAATGCGATTAGCTCGCAGATACTGTTATCTGGTGGTATTCAACTGTCCCGCTGGGACCTGGGCCTGGGAGCCGGGATTGATTTTTACCAGGTGCGTACCGTTCCGCTGATATTGAAGGGACAATACCATTTGGGCAAATCCAAAAAGTGGACGATATGGTCTAATGCCGGTTTAAATATTGCCTGGGCTACGGATAAGCAGTTTGATGATCCTGCCTGGATATGGGGTGTTACAAGGCAGCACTTCAACAACGGCTGGATTGGAGAAGGGGGTGTTAATTACACATTGGTCAGGCAACAAAACACAGATTTGTTTATTGGGGCCGGTTATTCCGTTAAAACGATCAATGACCAGTATGATGAACTTATCTATTTCTCCGGTTCATCTAAAGTGATAACCAGGAATATTGATTATAAGTTCAGCAGGCTGAGCCTGTATTTTGGAGTTCGCTTCTGATATTTTTTATGCAGTGGTTTCAATAAAGTGCAGGTTCCTCCGCATGCCCGCATATTTAGAACGCTTTAAAGGACTCTCCTTAAATATGGCATTAAACTGTACTTCGGTCATTTCTTCCCAGTCGGAATGGCTCATATTCAAAATGGCCGGAATGGGGGTGAACCCTGGTTCATAGTGTGGCTTGCTGAATCGGTTCCACGGACAAACATCCTGGCAAATATCGCAGCCAAACATCCAGTTGCTGAACCGGTCTTTCATTGCTTCCGGAATCAATGCGTCTTTTAGTTCTATGGTAAAATAGCTGATACACTTGCTTCCATTGACCACTTTGTTGGGTCCTATGGCTTCGGTAGGGCAGCTGTTGATGCATTTGGTGCAGGAGCCACAGTAATCTTTCGCAAAAGGATCGTCGTATGCTAATTCAATATCAATGATCAATGTGGCGATGAAGAAAAATGACCCCTGGTGCTTATTGATCAGGTTTCCGTTCTTGCCGATCCATCCCAGGCCGCTTCTCAGCGCCCAGCTTCTTTCCAGTACCGGCGCCGAATCCACAAAACCTCTGCCGTTAAACTGGCCGATCTCCGTTTGCGCATCGTGCATAAACTGGCGTAACTGACCACGGATCAGTTCGTGGTAATCCTTTCCCCATGCATATTTGGCAATATGTGGGGTATGGGATTGTTGCTGTTCTGAAGGGAAATAATTCTTTAATAAAGTTACGACCGACCGGGCGCCGGGTACCAGTTTTTGCGGGTCCACCCGCAGTTCGAAATGATTCTCCATATACTGCATCTTCCCGTGCATACCATTTGCCAGCCAGCTTTCCAGGCGTTCGGCATCCTCATCAAGCCGCTCTGCTTTGGCAATACCGCAATAGTCAAATCCCAATTGCCTGGCCAATTGCTTAATGTATCGGGTATGTTTCGGGATGAGTAACATAGGTTGCAGGGAAAGAAAAAACTATTTACAATTAGCCACTATCTGGCGGTCGATGACTTTCTTAAGATCCATGTACACGGCTCTTTTTTCTTCGGTCAGCATTGATTTTACAAATACGATGGAAGCATATCCCCGGCAAAGATCCAGGAGCGGCCAGGTACCGAACAAGCCCGGGCAGGATACCACGGTTGCATTTCCGTTTTCATCGGTTTCCTGAATCCATTCTCCCATACCATAGTTGAAGCCTTCGGCCACTTTGGGGGCATATTTGATCATGGGGGCCGTGGTTTGGGCCGTATGCATCAGGGTCACAGCGCTTTCGCTCAGGATCCTTTTCCCGTTATACATTCCCTTGCTGAGTAACATGCCCAGGAAATTCATGTAATCGTTGGGGGTGGATACAGCTCCACCGGAAGGATTCACGGCATTCAGGCTGGAGAAACTGGTATTCCGCATTTGCAGGGGCCGGAGTAATTTCTCCTGCATCACCTGCTCAAATCCTTTTCTGCTAACAATCTCGGCAATCCTGCCGGCGATATTCAGTCCGATATTGCTGTACCTGAATTCCAGTCCGGGATTGGATACAATGTTTTTTTCGGTGGCGAACGCCGTTACCTCTTCTTCCAGGCTGTTGAATCTGGCTCTTTTCAGGAGGGTTGCCAGCCGGATAGGTTCAGATTCAATACCTGTTAAATGAGACAGGCATTGCCGGATGGTAATATAACCCTTACTGTATTTGTTGTAGAGGGGCAGGTATTTGCTGATCCGGTCGTCGAGAGAAAGTTTACCCTCGTCTGCCAGTACCAGTATCAGGGCAGCGGTAAGCCATTTGCTGCAACTGGCAACCGGGGCCTGTGTTTTTGGGGTAAAGCCACCCGTCGACTTATTATAGACCACCTGCCGGTTGTGGTAAATCAGTATGGCGAATTCCCCGCCCAGTTCTTTTTTAACGGATTCGATTTTTTGATCGAGCTCTGTGAAATTATACTGCGCCCGGACAGGCTGAAAGTTTAGCAGGGAAAGGATCAGCAGACTGACGTTTACGCAGAAAAGCTTGAAATTTAACGACATATTTACCGGATTTACGGGTTGGATTGTGATTTGTTCGATGAATAAAGTTAGGTCATTGTATACTTACTTATAAACGATCAATATACCCTGTTATGAATTTAAACAATTATACTATTAAGGCTCAGGAAGTGATTCAATCTGCCCAGCAGATTGCTTACAGCAACAACAACCCTTCCATTGAAACGGAACACTTGTTGAAAGCCTTGCTTTCCGACAAGGATTCAGCCATTGTTTTCTTATTAAAGAAGAATAATGTGAACCCTGTTTTTGTGGAAACCAAGCTGGACGAACTCCTGAATAAACTACCTAAGATACAGGCCGGCGAGCCGGCGCAGTCCGCGGGTAGAGAATTCAGCAATGCATTGCTGAAAGCCAATTCGATTATTAAAACATTCAAGGACGAATTTATTACCCCCGAACACCTGTTGATCGGGCTGGTGCAGTTGTCCGATTCCACCGCACAATTGCTGAAGGCGGCAGGCCTTACAGAAAAAGGACTGGTTGCCGCGATCCGGGAATTGCGTAAGGGCGATACCATACAGTCGCAGGCGCAGGAAACACAATTAAATGTGCTGAATAAATACGCTAAGAATCTGAACCAGATGGCCCGTGACGGTAAACTGGACCCGGTGATCGGCCGTGACGAAGAAATCAGAAGAACCCTGCATATCTTAACCAGGCGTTCGAAAAACAACCCGATCCTGGTTGGTGAACCCGGTGTGGGTAAAACGGCCATTGTTGAAGGGCTGGCCATGCGTATTGTAAATGGTGATGTTCCGGAGAACCTGAAATCAAAAGTGATCTTTGCGCTGGATATGGGACAACTGATTGCAGGTGCCAAATACAAGGGCGAATTTGAAGAGCGCCTGAAAGGAGTAGTGAAAGAAGTTGCTGAGAGCGACGGCGAGATCATCCTGTTCATTGATGAGATTCATACTTTGATCGGCGCCGGTGGTGGAGAAGGAGCCATGGATGCAGCGAATATTTTAAAACCTGCTCTGGCAAGAGGAGAACTCCGTGCAATTGGCGCTACTACCCTGGGCGAATACCAGAAATATTTTGAAAAGGATAAGGCACTGGAGCGCCGTTTCCAGAAAGTAATCATCGATGAACCTTCGGTAGAGGATGCCATTTCTATTCTACGTGGTTTGAAAGACCGTTATGAAACGCACCATCATGTACGGATAAAAGATGAAGCGATCATTGCGGCGGTGGAATTATCCAACCGCTACATCACCGATCGTTTTCTTCCGGATAAAGCCATTGACCTGATTGATGAAAGTGCAGCTAAACTTCGCCTGGAAATGAACTCAATGCCCGAAGAGCTGGATCGTTTGGAGCGGCAGATCCGTCAGCTTGAAATTGAGCGGGAAGCCATCAAGCGTGAAAGCGATGAAGACAAGCTGAAAGAACTGAATATCGAAATCAGCAACCTGGCAGTAGAGCGCGATACGTTGAAAGCAAAATGGAAACAGGAGAAAGACCTGGTAGAGAAAGTACAAACAGCCAAAGCTGAAATTGAGCACCTGAAATTACAGGCAGAGCAGGCCGAAAGAAATGGCGAGTATGGTAAAGTAGCTGAGATCCGTTACGGTAAGGTAAAAGAACAGGAAACCATCATTGCTGATGTGACTGCCCAGTTATTGAGCAGCACGGATAAACGGTTGCTGAAAGAAGAAGTAGACGGAGAAGATATTGCAGAGAATGTAGCCAAAGCTACCGGGATTCCTGTTGCTAAAATGTTGCAGAGTGAGCGTGAAAAATTATTGAACCTGGAAGATGAACTGCACGAAAGAGTGGTAGGGCAGGAAGAAGCCATCACCGCCGTTGCCGATGCCATCCGCAGAAGCCGCGCAGGATTACAGGATCCAAAGAAACCAATTGGCTCATTCATCTTCCTGGGTACGACCGGTGTGGGTAAAACCGAGCTGGCCAAGGCCCTTGCAGAATATTTATTTGATGATGAGTCGATGATGACCAGGATCGACATGAGCGAATACCAGGAAAAACATACCGTGTCCCGTTTAGTGGGCGCGCCTCCGGGATATGTCGGTTATGATGAAGGAGGTCAACTCACAGAGGCTGTTCGCCGGAAGCCTTACAGTGTGGTATTGCTCGATGAAATTGAAAAAGCCCACCCGGATGTATGGAATGTATTATTGCAGGTGTTGGACGATGGCCGCTTAACCGATAACAAGGGCAGGGTGGTTAACTTTAAAAATACCATCATCATTATGACCAGCAACCTGGGAAGTCATTTGATTCAGGATGCCTTTGAAGGCGTGGATGAATCCGGTTTGGAAGATGCTGCGGAAAAAGCCAGGGTGGATGTAATGAACCTCCTTCGCCAAACCATCCGGCCGGAATTTCTGAACAGGGTAGATGAAATCATTATGTTCAGTCCTCTAAACAAAACACAATTAAGAGGTATTGTACAGATACAGTTGAACGGATTACAAAAACTGGTGGCTGAGAATGGCATTCATATCAACTTCAGCGACTACCTGGTTGATTTTCTGATTGAACAGGGATATGATCCGCAATTGGGTGCAAGACCATTGAAAAGACTGATTCAAAAACAACTGGTGAATACATTAAGTAAAAAAATACTTTCCGGAGAAGTTGACAGAAATAAGTCTGTTCTGATTGATGTTTTTGATGGGGTGATTGTTTTCAGGAATGAGGAAGCGTAATTTTTTTGTTAAAAAATGCTTAATAGGCAACGCGTGGCATGGGGCTTGCATCTTCTATTCAAATGCACCATTAAAAGGTGCTGATTCCCAAAACTATAGCATGGCAGGTATTGCCCCGGAAGGGGACTGCTAATCCTATGCTGTACTTTAAATGAATTGAATGAACAGACTGCTACGCTAAAACCTCAAAACCATGAAAAAAACAAACAACCTCTTATTGGTTACCGCCTTGCTGGCGTTTGTAACAATTCTTGTAAGTTCCTGTTCCAAAAACGGGTCAACTGAAAACCCCCTTGGGCAGCAAACTGTTTCATTATACCTGACCGATGCTCCGGTAGCGTATGACCAGGTGCTGATTGATATCAAGTCGGTAAAAATACTGGTGGATACCAGTAAGAACACCCGTGTGAACGATACCTGCGACTTTGATAGAATGGGGGATGACGATCACAGAGGTCTTCCAAGACCCAATAAGGATTCTTCCCTCGTATGGCAGGATCTGAACATCAGTGCAGGGATATATGATATCCTGAAACTCAGAAACGGGGTAGATACTTTATTGGCCAATAAAACGGTGATTAACGGTAAGGTCCGGTTGATTAAAATAGAATTCGGTACCAATAATTCTGTGGTGGTAGACAGTGTAAGTTATCCGTTAAACATCCCTGTTAATGCGGAAGGTTATGTGCTGATTAAACTGAAAGGACATGAGATGGAAGAATACCTTCCACGCAAGCACAGACTGTGGCTGGACTTCGACCTGGGTCGTTCCATTGTTAAAGAAAGAAATGGCGTATACTACCTGAAACCTTTCTTCAGATATTTTGTAGAGAAGAATTCTGCAAGTATTTCCGGTAAAATTATACCGTTCAATGCAAGCCCATTGATAACTGTGTACAATGAAAAAGATACTGCTTATGCAGTTCCTAATCCAGACGGCAGATTCAAAGTACGTGGCCTTGCAGATGGTACTTACAGCGTGGAAGTTAAAGGGCATAATGGCTATATCGGAAAAACAATTACCGGTGTAGTGGTTGCCAAGCCTAAAGAAACTGAGCTGGGTGCAATTACCCTGGTGAAATAGGTTTTTTTATAGTTGATTTGCAGGGGCGGTTTTTACCGCCCCTTTTTTGTATTTTCCTGCATGCAAAACAATCAATTCCTATTGTACCGCGCCAACGGATACACCGGCAGACTGATTGCAAAGATGGCTGCAGCTTATAACCTTACTCCGGTTCTGGCCGGAAGAAATGAAGCTGCCCTGAAACAAATAGCTGCAACGGAACTAAAAACAACTGCACGTCTTTCAGGGCCGGATGGGTATACTTTAACCGCAAACAGCAGCCTGATCATTACCGCTAAAATAATTTCAGGAAACTTTAAGATAGGCTATCAGACGCCAGCAGCCTGCTATGGAGCAGACCTGGTGCTCGAAATACCCGGCGTTTATCGTGAATCACTGTAAGATTTTGTTTGAAAAAAAGAATCTTTGCGCTTCGCAAATACGTTTACCACATGGCCTCAGGGAAAAAAGCAGCAATCGGATTCATCTTTATTACCATACTGATCGACGTGATCGGGTTTGGGCTGATCATTCCTGTGATGCCCAACCTGATTGAGGAATTGCTGGGTAATAGCAGCGTGAGCCTCGCCTCCATGTATGGAGGATGGCTGGGATTTGCCTATGCCATCATGCAGTTTTTGTTTGCGCCCATATTGGGCAACCTGAGCGACAAATACGGACGCAGGCCGGTGCTGTTGTTTTCCCTGTTCGGATTTGGGCTGGATTACCTGTTCCTCTGTTTTGCGCCATCCATCTGGTGGCTGTTTGTTGGAAGATGTATTGCAGGTATTACCGGAGCCAGCTTTACAACGGCAACGGCCTATATAGCGGATATCAGTACTGCAGAAAACCGGGCGCAGAATTTCGGAATGATCGGGGCCGCATTTGGGGTGGGCTTTATCATTGGTCCGATGCTGGGTGGCTTACTGGGTGAATTTGGTTCCAGGGTTCCCTTTTATGCTGCAGCCGGATTAGCTTTAACCAACTGGTTATACGGGTACTTTGTATTACCTGAGTCGCTGGATAAAAAACTCAGGAGACCTTTTGAGTGGAGAAGGGCCAATCCTTTAGGCTCTTTGTTGCAATTGCGCCGGTATCCGGCGGTTTCGGGCCTGGTGGTATCTCTGGTACTAATCTACCTGGCATCACATGCCGTGCAAAGCAACTGGAGTTTTTTCAATATTGAAAAATTTAAATGGTCTCCTAAAATGATCGGGATTTCACTGGGCCTGGTAGGATTACTGGTAGGCATAGTGCAGGGCGGATTAATCCGGATCGTGAATCCAAAAATCGGGAATGAGAAAAGTGTGTACTATGGATTGGCGCTCTATTCTATCGGCCTCTTCCTGTTTGCATTTGCTACAGAATCCTGGATGATGTTTGTTTTCCTGGTTCCTTATTGCCTGGGGGGAATTGCAGGCCCTGCACTGCAATCTATTATATCCGGTAATGTGCCGGCCAATGAGCAGGGCGAATTGCAGGGGGCATTAACCAGCCTGATCAGCGCTACCTCTATTGCCGGGCCGCTGATGATGACCAGTCTTTTTGCCTATTTTACCGGGGCATCCGCTCCATTTTATTTTCCGGGCGCGCCGTTTTTCCTGGGAGCCCTGTTAATGATGCTGAGCGTGGCAGGCGCTTATTGGGCGCTGCATATTAAAAAGCAATAAGCCGGGATTATAAGGAGGAGAGGTGTTCCAGGATATCCTGAATCGATTTCTTTTCCGGGCGAAGTTTGAATATGCCCAGGCTGCCAATGTCGCTGATGTCTTTTTCGTTGTAGTAGAAGTCTTTGCCAATCTTGGAAATGGAAATGATCGTCATCTCCTGCTGTTGTGGAAGATAGCTTGCCCTGAACGCTCTTGTGTTGTAATCGGAGTACAGGGGCACTACCGTTTTACAACTTTCAAATACGGCAAAAACAACCGTATTCTTATTGGTAAAGTTCAGCGGCAGGATGGCTGTTAAATGACTGCTGCCAGCGTTGTAGTAAGATTGCCTGGCCGCACTCACCCACTTCAGCTTTGTAGAAAGGATTTCATAACCCGCCTGATCCCCTCCGCCCTGACCGCTTCTGGTAAAGTTTTTTACAGAAGAGCCGTCTGCCGATTTCAGCCAGGTGAATTCCGGATCAACTCCCGCCGGAGCAAGGCCTCCTTCCTTTCCATTGAATACAAGCATATAAGGTTTGGGATCATTGTCCGGATCGGTGTATTGAATCAGGTAAGAAACGCCCGGGCTGAGTTCCAGTTCCTGTCCGTCTTTGGATGCTTTGACAAAAAAAGCACCTGCCGATTCCAGTAAGGCATTATAATGAATGGTGGCCTGCATGGCTTTAATCATGTCACCCTTTGTAAGAAGCTTTGTCAGCTCAATATTTACATTCCCGGTTACAGCAGCTCCGCTGAGTGTAACAAAACTGCCGGGCTGGAAAATCAGGTCCACATTGCTATTGAAGTGGAGGGTTGCCCCTGATTCATTGTTAAAGGATTCTGTTAAAGGCTTTGGTGAAATGGAGTCGAATAGCGCATTGACCGCAGCATTGGCAGGCAGCGTCCTGGTCCAGATGGTATCATTCAGCGCACTGGTGGTGTTCAGTGTAAAATTATTGGACATGTCCTTTTTGCAGGAAGTAAATCCTGTAAAAAGGACAAGCGCCAAAATAATATGTTTGCTGATTCTTTGCATGATATAGGGTAGATACTGCTTGCTGTGTCTTTGCTGCTTTAATGTTTATTCAGATTAAATCTTAATCCCAATGATAAGCCGCCCACTGAGAAACGCTGCTTGTACACCGATTGCGGGGTAGTTATATCAGACAGGTTGTATCTCAGGTATGGTTCTGCAAAAACAGAAGTGTTATAATTGATTCTTTTGCTAATACTGAACCCTGCATAAAGGCCAACGCCGATATTGGTCTTGTATCTCACACTGTTGTTCTTGTCGATCGGCTGGGGGGAAAGGGTGCTGTCCAGCATTACACCTTTGTAAGAGGAACTCAGATTCACCACAACACCGGCATTGATTCCGATCTTAAGATCATCATTGCCAAACTGGTATCCCATTAATACAGGTACATCAATACTCTTGTACCTGTTGTGTACGGTATTGTATTTGTTTACCGCCTGTTGCAATACACTGGTATCACTGACAGTGACCACGGTGCCATTGGCCAGTGTGATATTTCTTACCGTAATCACCGTGATGGTTTTGATTTCATCGGCTGTTTTGTACGTAAAGTTTTCGTTGATCTGGGAATATTGTAACCCGGCCTTGATCAGGAAACGATCGTTGAGGGGTTTTACGATACGAAAACCTGCAGTAAAGCCTACCCTGGCGGATTCGCTGCTGTCTTTGCGGCTCATGAACTGCTGACTGGCAGTGTTGCTGCTGACTGTTTTAAAGGAAAGATCAGGAGAAGCAAATACTTCCAGGTCCCAGTCGGTGTTGCGAAGATTTTTATCCGAAGGGCAGATAATGATATTCTTAATGGAGCCCGTGTGATTGTTGTAAGAGATATCTCTTTCTCCCGAAGCAAAAAGCCCTTTTCGCCGGGAGGGGATAAATGCAGCATTGGAACGGCCGGAGGGAGCGTAATACCTATCTTCGTCATTGCTGTTCACTAAACTGGCGCCAGGGGCGTCGGTGGCCGGAGCTTGCAGCAGGAAGGTTTTGCTGATACGGCGTTTCCCGAATACAATGGCATTTCCGGAGCGCTCTTCCGTTCCGGATGGACGGGCATTTTCCCGGCTGAACTGTTCCGTTGTACCGGTACCCGCATCAATAGCATCGGTTATAACAGTACTTTCGGCAGCGCCGGCCGGTGCACCCTGGTTCAAATTATTTTCAGGATTTGTATTGTTCTGCCCGGGTTCTGCTGATTCTGAAGTGCCGGTTCCATGGTTGTTTTGCTGATTGGTTTGCGTTGCGTTTACTTCCGCATTGCGTTTGTGCCTGATCTGTTGAAAATAGATATAGGCCGATACCGTTCCCGCTATGAAGAGCATGAGGAGTGAAGCAGCCATCATGGAAGTTCTTCGCGGGAGAAAGAAAATCCTTCGTCTCTTTTCTTCCTCCGGGCGGATACGGTTCCAAAGCCCCGGAGAAACCGGCGCCGTGATATCCTGTAATTTCTCTTTGAAGAACTGATCAAACGGATCCTGCGGAGCGTTAATGGCAGGCACATGAATCTTCTCCCACAAACCGGCTGGTATGGCTGCAGAATAGTCTTTCAACTTTTCCCGGGTTATATGGTCAAATGCTTCATTGGTCATTTAAACGGCAATCTTTTGTAATTGCATGATCTGGTTCTGTAACATTTTCCTGGCTTTTACCAACTGGCTTCTGCTGGTGCCGGCCTGTATATTGAGCATTGCTGCAATTTCTTCGTGGCTGTATCCCTCAATCACACTCAGGTTAAAGACCAGCCTGTAACCTTCCGGCAACTGACTGATCAACTTGAGCAGATCATCCTCTCCCAGGTGCATGTAAGCGTGGGGATCAATTTGCGGATTATGCGGGCTATGGTCTTCAATTTCCTTGAAACTCATTTTCTTTCTTTCCAGGTGGCGGATGGCGGTATTGACCACAATGCGCCTGATCCAACCCTCAAAAGACCCTTCAAATTTAAACTGACCGATATATTGAAATACTTTAATAAATGCATCCTGGAGCATGTCTTCCGCCTCCATACCATCCTGGGCATAGCGCAAAGCTACCCCCATCATCTTTCCGGCGTATTGTTCAAACAACATACGCTGGCAGGATGGTTCCTGTCTTATACAGCCTTTAATCAGTTCGTGTTCTGTCACGAAGGGCTCTTTTTAGTTGATCAATAAGAAGACGCAGCGGGATGCGGTTGTGTTGCCTGCATACCAAAATCGCCCGCAAAATACCCAAAATAGCGGTCAGGCACAATGTATTAGGGTTAATATACCCTGAAAATTATCCTAAACAGACAAAAACTGGTCGTGGATATAGTCCACCACAGAAACCAGGCTGCCGGTTTCGCGGTAAACAGCCAGTTGCCGGTCGGCGCCGGTACCCGTTTCAAAAATACGGGCCACATTGTTGATCACATGACGGCTTCCGAGTTCATCTACAACATCGTCTACAAATTCCAGCAGTTCGTAAATCAGGGATTTGGTATCCACTTCAATTTCTTTTCCAAAGTCGATCAGTTTGCCGTCTATGCCATACCTGCTGGCCCTCCATTTGTTTTCATTGATAAGAGAGCGCTGGTAAAGCATAAAATTGAGGTTCTGGTGGCGAAGCGCATAGATCTTGGCGCAAATAGCCTGAAACAGGGCTGCAATGGTCATTGTTTCGTTGATGGTCATGGGTACATCGCAGATCCGGAATTCAACCGTATTAAAGAAGGGGTGAACCCGAAGGTCCCACCAGATTTTCTTTGCATTGTCTATACAATTGGTTTTGATCAGCAGTTCCACATAGTTTTCATAGGCTTCGAAATTCTCAAAGTAATCGGGAATACCAGTTCGCGGAAACTTGTCGAATACCTTGGTACGAAACGATTTGTAGCCGGTATCCCTCGATTCCCAGAAAGGGGAGTTGGTGCTGAGGGCATAAACGTGGGGCAGAAAATAGCGGGCGGTATTGGCAATATGTATGGCCATTTTCCGGTCTTCCATGCCTACATGTACGTGAAGACCAAAAATCAGGTTGCTCCTGGCAGCTTCCTGCAATTCATTCACAATCTGGTTGTACCTTATATGGTCGGTGATCAACTGGGTTTCCCAGTGACTAAACGGGTGGGTGCCCGAAGCGCCTACCCACAGGCCAAGATCTCCGGCAATCTGCGCAATATTGCCCCGCAGGCTGGCCACATCTTTAAACACCTCATCAATATTTTTACAGATATCGGTTCCTACTTCCACCACCGCCTGGTGCATTTCCGCCTTTACCTTGTCCTTGAGTACCGCCTGACCCAACTGAACAATTCGTTGCTCATGGCTTTTAAGTTCCCTTGTTTGCGGGTCGAGTACCATATATTCTTCTTCAACCCCCAGCGTAAAATGATGATAACTGATAGTAGACATAAACCGATTGATCAAATATTAATATAAAGCTTTGCCGGCACTGCTGCGTTTGATAAATTCACCCCAGGTAAGATTGTCCCTTCCATCTGTTTGAGTCTGCGCTCTCTCAATGGCATAGTTGGCAGCTGTTTCCACCACCCAGTCAAAGTTTTCGGGTCCTACACTTTTCAGGTCGGCATCAGGGGCGGGGTTACAGAAATCAATGGCATACGGAACACCATCTCTCAATGCCAGTTCAACCGTATTGAAATCATATCCCAGGTATTGATTGATTCGCAGTACAATATCCGTCAATTGTTTCAGTTTCTCCCCGGAAGGCTTGAAATCGGCCAGGTATCTTAAATGATGTGGGTTACGCGGCTCGTAAGACATGATGCGAACATATTTACCTCCAATGCAGTAGCACCGGTAATATTCTTCAAAAACGATTTCTTCCTGCAACAGCATGACCAACTGACCGGTTTCTGCATGTTTTTCAAAAAAATCATTGATATCGTTCAATTGGTAAACATGCTTCCATCCGCCACCTGCAAAGGGTTTCATGTATGCGGGAAATCCTACGTAACTGAAAATGGCTTCCCAGTTGAGCGGGTAGGCAAGATTGCTGAAAGAGCGTTCCACCGTATCGGAAGGAAGGTCCCTGGAAGGAAGAATAACTGTTTTGGGAACGGTTACATTAATCTTTGTAGAAAGGCAATTGTTGAAAAACTTTTCGTCTGCACTCCACCAGAATGGATTATTGACCACTGCTGTTCCGCAGAGTGCGGCATTTTTTAAATAGGCCCTGTAAAAAGGCACGTCCTGGCTGATGCGGTCTATAATCACAGCATATCCGCTGCTTTCGCCCTGGATCACTTTGTCTATTTTCACCGGCTCGGCCATAATGCCCGGAATATTTTTACTGTTAATCCGTTCAATGAATGCCATGGGAAAGCTTCTTTCCTGGCCAAACAGAATGCCTATCTTTTTCATACGCATGAATTTGAATAGGAATATACGGAATTTCCGGAAAGATTTAACTGCCGGGTTTTTGTTATCAATGTATTATTTTTGAAACCATGGTCGAGTCTGCATTACCTGCTGCAACTGTTTGCGCAGAACAATATCTCATTGAATCGGAATACCTGGAGCGTAGTGTAAAAGTGGATGTTTACCTGCCGGCAGGATCGGCGTTGATTCCGGACCAGGTAAGCCTCTTATTAGTCAACGACGGCCAGGATCTTGTTACCATGCGTTTTGCAGATATGCTGGATCAGTTGATCCGGAAACAGGAAATAGAACCGCTGATGTGCATTGGCATCCATTGCGGCACAGATCGCAGGATGGAATACGGAACTGCATACGCTGCCGATTATATGGGAAGGGGCGCCAGGGCAGGCCGCTACAATAAATTCATACTCGACGAACTTTTGCCCTTTATCCGGAAAAAATACAATGCACCTTCTTTTAAAGACAAGTCGTTTGCCGGGTTCTCACTGGGGGCATTAAGCGCACTGGATCTCTGCTGGAATCATGCCAGCGAATTCAGAAAGGTCGGCCTCTTCAGCGCTTCTCTCTGGTGGAGGAAAAAAGCCTATGAAAGCGGATATGACGATGAGCAGGACAGGCTGATGCACCTGCAGATTAGGAAAGGGGACTTTAGTCCCTGGCTGCAGTTTTTCATTGAGTGCGGTACCGCGGAAGAAACTGCTGATAGAAATAACAACGGTATTATCGATACCATTGACGATGCACTGGACCTGATTGTAGCCCTGAAGGCCAAAGGATACACCGATGATCATATCCGCTACCTCCAACTGGAAGGAGGCAGGCATGATGTGCAAACATGGGCAGGGGCGTTTCCCGAATTTTTAAAATGGGGCTGGGGCCGGAATCAATAAACGGATGTTTCGTTTTGGCTGAACCAGGCGCCGGTTGTTTCTTCGGAACAAAAACAAAAAAAGGCCCGGATCATTGATCCGGGCCTTTTTGTATAGTAAGGTATTCGATTAGAAAATATAACGGATACCGAATTGTGCCTGCCATACATCACCAATACTTGTGCTCTTTCTTAAAGAGCTGTAGTTGATGCTGTTGCTTACTCGTGTCATAGTGAACTGAGGAACGCCCTGTGCAGTTACGCCGGCTGCAGTCAGCGGGTTGAATGTGTTCACAAAGTTGCTCACGCCCCATGCAGAGTTGAGCATGTTACCTACGTTGAAGATATCCGCTCTCAACTGGATCGTGTGTCTGTTCTTTCCGATGTTTCTGAATAATTCCAACTGGGTAGAGAAGTCGAAACGAACAAGATAAGGCATCAGAGATCCGTTTCTTTGAGCCACTTTACCGCGGTTTTTGCTCAGGTAAGGGTCCTGGTTAATATAAGCGTCAAATGCATCTTTTTGCTGTTGTACGGTTGCAGCAGGTGCAGAACCCGATGCATTCATTGCAACAAAATACATTTCAGACTGGTCGCGTGGAATATAGATCAGGTCATTATTACTTAAGCCATCACCATTCATATCTCCGCTGTAGGTGTAAGAATAGCGGCCCTGGTTCTGAGACTGACCGAACAGGGAGAACTGTAAAGCAGCACTCTTGCCCAATTCAATACGGTAGTTTACGTTACCGATTACCCGGTTACGGATTTCGTTGTCGCTGTAAGCAATATCGGTGCTGTTGTTACCACGAACGCTCTGAATAGCAGTCCAGGAGCTGAACGCGATGGAACCGCCGGTCATGTAGTCGCGTGCCCTGGTGAATGTGTAAGCAGCCATCCAGCCCAAACCTTTAGACTTGGTTGGTTTCTCAATTTTAACTGTTGCAGCGATAGAACCGCCCAAAGGCCCGCTTTCCAATACGGTAGCGTCTGTGATCTTTGGATTCACGCGGATCGCATTGGCCTGTGCAGAACCGGATAAGCCAACACCTGCAAAACGAGGTCTGGTATCAGGACCAGCAAAGTAAGTGGTGGCAGGTTTCAGGTTGGCGTTATAGTAGTTGATGTTGTTCAGACTCTGAGTGTAAATGAATTCTCCTGTAAGGATGATGTCCTGGAAAATTTTCTGGTCAATGGCCAGATTTGCACGGAGTACTTTAGGGAAACGGAAACCTTCTTCTGTAGCAGCAATATTGTAAGAAGAAGCAGGTACGCCCGGATTAGGTGCAAAGCTTGCATAGCTGGCCGGGGTGCTGGTCCTGAAAGGATAAGCTGCAGTGTTGTTGAAGCTTACGGAACCGTTGAGTACACCATTGTTACCCATTTGGTTGCTGATGTAAACAAATGGAGGACGTCCGGTGAACAGACCCACACCACCACGGATTTGGGTTGTTTTGTCTCCTTTGATATCGTAGTTGAAACCGATACGCGGGCTGATCATCAACTTGGCAGAAGGCAATTTGGAAGTACTCAGTTTTACGCTCTGGCCGTTGTTGTCGATAAAGCTCATACCATCAATTTCGGTATTGGTATAACCGGAACCGCTGAAGAAAGGCATTTCAAAACGTACCCCGTAAGTCAGGTTGAAGTTAGACTCGAGGTTTAATTCATCCTGGATATAAGCAGCCACATTACGGGCCTTGGTTGTTACCAGCCATGGACCGCCACCAGGTAAGTTACTGAAACTTGCACGGTAGTTTCTCATGAATACCGGGCTGAAGGTACGGTTAGGATCTGCTATGAATGCGTTTGCAGCAGTATAGAAATCGTCCAGGTTGTTGAAAGTGTAGATACCGTTGATCAATGCAGTAAATCCATTGGTGAAGGTCATACTCTCAAAAGATACACCTGCAGTTAACGTGTGTTTACCCAGGTATGCAGTCAGGTTATCGCTGAACTGCCAGGTATCTGTATTCAACAGGTTGTTCGGAGTGAACGGATCATTACCGAAAGAAATATAGGTCCTGCTCTGTCCGGTCTGCGCAGAAGGTACGGTTGAAGTTGCAGAAGTCGGAACCGCAGTCAGCGGGCTGCTTCCGTCCTGGATATCCACCATTGGGAAGGCGCCGCCTTTAACACCCCTGAAGTCTCTGTTGGCAGTGTAGCCGAAAGTCAGTTCATTGCTGATCTTGTTGCTGAAACGGCTGTTCAACTGTGCAATTACACCATAAATATTGTTGTTGATCTCGTAAGCAGAGTTGCCGAACATCAAAGATGCGTTGCTGTTACCCCTGCTACCGTTGGTAGAGTTACTGGAGCTTGCGCCAACATCTCTTTTAGATAACAACATATTACCACGGATGCTCAGTTTGTGCACATCGTTGATGTTCCAGTCGATACGTGCCACCGCTTTATCGCTCTTGGTTACGAAAGGATAGCCCTGGTAAGGTCCCGGATCGTAGTTCAGTTTGGTTTTGATGAAAGTAGACAGTGCCTCTATTTCAGAAACCTTTACACGGGAAATATTACCGCTGATGGGGGTTGCACCGTTGCTGGCATCGGCAACCCAGGTAGAACCGATATCGTTTCTTCTTTCTGCTTCGTAGTTCACAAAGTAGAATAATTTATTCTTGATGATTGCACCACCTAAGCTGGCGCCAAACTGCTTCACGTCGAATGCAGTGGTTACTACATCCTGCTTACCCTGCATACCCGCTTTTTTGCCGAGCAGTTTTTCGGTACGGCCATTGTAGAAGGCAGTTCCATGCATGGTGTTGGTACCACTCTTGGTTACCGCATTGATGCTTGCGCCGGTGAAACCTGCATCTCTCAGGTTATAAGGAGATACGTTGATCTGGATTTCCTGCAAAGCATCCAAAGAAATAGGGGCGGAGTTGGTTTGGCCCCCGTTCAATGAACTCAGACCGAAAGAGTTGTTAAAGATGGAACCGTCTAAGGTAAAGTTGATGGCTCTTCCATCCTGACCTGCAAAAGAAGTACCGTTAGCCTGTGGTACCAGACGGGTAATGTCTGTTACGTTGCGGCTGATGGTAGGCAGGCTGCTGATTAAACGGGAGTTGATGTTGGTAGAAGCGCCTTTCCTGTCTTTAGAAATCAGCGCTGCTCTTTTATTGGCAGCACCGCTTACAGTTACTTCCTGTAATTGGGTAGAGTTGTCGGATAAGGTAAAGTCGACTACTGTGGGTTCACCTAACTGAACTGTTATATCAGTTACCACTTCAGTCCTTAAACCAACATAAGTTACAGTGATTTTGTAAGGCCCACCAACACGCAGGGCCGGTACAGTGTATTTACCAGAACTGGTAGATACAGCTTTGTAACGGGAACCTGAAGGCTCGTGTACAACCTCGATAGATGCACCTGCCAGAGGCACATTTTTGACGTCAGATACCGAACCGGTGATCGTACCGGTGGTGACCTGCGCCATTGAAATGGAAACAGTGAGTACTGCTACCAAAAACAAGGAAATCTGTTTTAACATTCTCATAATCTTTGATTTGATGCGGCAAATATCAGACATTCGGGCGTTCTTCTCCAAAATCTTGTTAAAATAATGATTAATTAATAAGGGAAAATTGGGTATTTCCACTTAATTAAATATAATTATAGCTTTATTTACATTTGATAATCAGTAAGTTAATACATATTATAGTTATTTACTTTCCCGGGTTCTTTTGTTAAAACTGTTAATAAAAATTTATACGGAATCCCAGTTGCAGCTGCCATTCCGGTCTATTCAGGAAGGCATTGTTCCGGGCTTTCTGCAGCCCTCTTTCCCGAATCAGTTCCGGATCAAAGCTGAAAGCGGGAGTGAGGGGTGATTCCTGAATGAATCCCAGGAAGTTGATCAGCCTGATTCTGTTACCCGGAACGATATATGAATTTCCCCAATTCCGGTTCAGCAGGTTACCCAGGTTCTGAATGGTTGCGGCAATACTGAGCCCGTATTTTTTGTTGTTCAGCCTTACCCGAACAGATGTAACAAATTTACAATCTATCCTGTGCAGGAAGGGGGTTCTGCTGCCGTTTCTGGAGGCATATTCACCCCGGTGTATTTTCAGATAAGTATTCTGTTGAATATACCAGTCCAGCGCTTCCTTTTGCTGTTCAGGCGTATAAAAATATTGTTCCGTAACCAGTGGCAAAAATACCTGTACATCCAGGTCGGCTGTTGTAGGAATATAAATCAGGTCGTAGCCGGTGGATGCAAGGTCATCTCTTGTCAGGTTGTTTTTACCATATACATAACTATAGGTATTACCGGAACCACCCTGATAGCTTAAACTCAGGCTCATCTGAAGTGCAGGTTTTAACAGGTGCCATTCCTGCGCAATCCGTGCATAAACCCGATGCCCTGCGCTGAAATCCGACCGGGAAAGCCGGACATTGTTTCTTCCATTCACCGTTTCATTCAACCGCCACTGGTTCAGCAATATGGAATAGTTTCCATCGTACACCGAATATGCATCGTTAAAATTGTAGCCCAGTGTAATACCGGTATTCAGATAATTTTTCTCCAGTGTGATCCCCAGCCGGTATCCATATCCATGCTGTTCCGGATTATTTTTAAACAGGATGATCTGCTCATATGAATTGCTGCTGTCTGCATATACCGGAATGGCGCCATTGTTTCCGGAGGGGTAGACCATTCTGTTGTCGGGTCCGGATAACTGCTTTGTTGCGGGCAGCAGGTTGACATTGGAAAAATGAATTTCTTTCCGGTTGAGATAATACATGCACTCCAGTTGAAGGAATGATTGATCGTTCCAGTATTTAGTCCATTGCAAAGTGCTCCTCCACACGGATGGCATGGAGATTTTTCCGGCAACCAGGTTCAGTACACCTTTGCTGGCCACGCCACCTGTTTGTTCAGGCCGCCATTGATGATTCACATCCCCGGAAAAATGAATTTTTTTTCTCTGTTGCTGACCGGCTTCAAAACTTTCATACAGAAGCCCGTTGTTGCTGTAAATACCGCTCAGCCATGCCATCGGCATCCTGCCACTGAAGAGGCCCGTTCCGAGTTCCAACTGCCAGTGATTTTGTTTGGAACGGAAGGTAAAGTTCAGCCTCGGTGCAATGCTGAGTCTGAGTGAGGGGTGACCCCCATAACGGGTACCGGCCAGATCATAGTAGGGGTGTAACGCCGGGATGACCTGGTAGTAGGTGCTACTGTCTGCGAAGGTTGTTCCAAACATTTTCTGCGCGGTTATGCGAACACCTGCCTGTATCATACAGTTGTTGCTGATCTGTAACCGGTCGTTGGCAAAAACGGCCGTAGTCCATAAACCCGATGCAATATTTTTAGATGGTTCATCTGTAAAGGGCGGTAGATCCCGGTAATAACTGATCCTGTATGCGGCGGGGGAATACTGTTGCAGGAAGTCTGTTATGGAATAATAGAAATAAGAACCATACCTGTTCTGCAGAAATTGATTGTGAAACCGGTTCAGTGTTGTTTCCATCCCCCAGTTCAACTGGTGTTTGCCTTTGCTGAAAAATCTTTTGTTCCGGATTGTCCAGCTGCTTTGTGTGGTGCTGTTGTGTTGCGCATCTTCATTGCTTCCCAGGAACAGCATGCCTTCTCCATCCAGTATCCGGAGGGATGGGAATGGCTTGCCCAACGGCGTTGTATGATCGTTGGACCATGTATAACCAATGACCAGCTCATTACCCGAATACCGGCCGTAACGGCTGTTAAGGCTGACCGTACCCGAAAAACTGCCCGAGTGGTATTGTTTGCCATTGTTGCTGAAAAAAAGCAGCAATGGGGTACTGTTACCAGTTACCATCTTTTCTGAAAATTGCTGTCGCATGCTGAAAGTGAGTAATTGCTCTTTGCCGATCAGCCGGTCTATCCGCAGCGCCAGTTTGAATGCATGCTGTTGTTGTACTGCATCCGGCTTACCCGGATCGTATCCATAGCGGGTGATCAGCGACTGCGCAAAACGTTTCAGTTGGTCCTCATTGCGGGTTGCTCCTGCATAACTTCCGAAAGAAAAGGGTTCCTGCGTTTCCGCCACATGGTAGTCGGTATTAAAATAATAAAAACAGCGGTTGATCTGCAACGGGCCGCTGAGGGTGATGCCTGTGGTATGTGCAGGGTTTTGGCGGGCAGTTACATAATGATAAATGGAAGCGCCCCGGTGATTTTTGCCGGATTTGGTGATTACATTAATGGCTGCGCCCGTATAATCGCCCAGCGATGCATCATAAGGAGACAGCTGCAATTGCAGTTGCTCAATGGTTTCCGGGGCAACCGGGCTGCTGCCGGTTTGCCCGCCATAAGTACCCGATGGTGAAAGACCAAATACATCGTTCTGTAACGCACCATCCACATACAATGAATTGTACCGGTTGTTCTGCCCCGAAAAAGAAAGCGCCCCGCTGCTGCGATCCCTGCTGTATGCCTGCGGAAGGGCCATTAGTAAGTCATACATATTATTGCCGGTATACGGAAGCTTCCATAATTTTTCCGAGGTGATCGTGAATAAACCGGTTGGCCTTTTGGCTGTGGCCCTGATCAGAACCGGTTTCAGCTGGTTGGCTACGGGGGTTAGTATTGCATCTATTTGTATGGTTCTGCCCAGTTGAATTTCCACCGCATTGATTTCCAAAGTATCCGCCAGCGGTGTTATACATTCCAGTTTCCATGAATTTCCGGGCTGCAGGTTATTGAACTGGAACATACCTGCTGCATTACTGCGACTTTGCAGCAAAATCCCTTTATCCGGATCTTTTAACCGGATGATTGCAGCTGCAACCGGTTGCCCCAATAGTTTTACCGTTCCGGTCACATGCCCGGTGGTTGTTTGTGCGTTGAGCAGGTTGTATCCCGAAAATAGCAGCAGGCATAGCCAGTAATAAATAGATTGATACATGGTTAAAACAATTGATAGGTCAATACTAGCCGTCAATTGCCGGTAAGAAAACCGTATTTCTACCGGATTTTTAATTTTTTACACGGAAACTGGTCATGCTGTTCTGCCATTGATTCTGTAATTTTGCCACTCAATTATTGAATATGCTAAGCAGGATTGAGGATGCAATTGAAGATATTCGTCTGGGGAAGATGATCATTGTAGTGGATGATGAGGATCGGGAGAATGAAGGCGATTTTATTATTGCCGCCCGGTTTGCCACACCGGAGGTCATCAACTTTATGAGCAAAGAGGGACGCGGGCTGATCTGTGCCGCGTTAACCGAAGAACGTTGTGCCGAACTGGATCTGAAACCAATGGTGAGTTCCAATACTTCGCTGCACGAAACTGCTTTCACGGTTTCTGTTGATATCATCGGAAACGGTGCCACTACGGGTATTTCTGCCCAGGACAGGGCAAAAACCATCCAGGCGCTGATCAATTCCGCAACGGTTGCCGCAGACCTGGGAAGACCGGGGCATATATTCCCTTTACGCGCTGTAAGAGGCGGGGTGCTGCGCAGAAGCGGGCATACTGAAGCCACTGTAGACCTTGCAAGACTGGCTGGTTTGGAACCTGCCGGTGTGCTGGTGGAAGTGATGAATGAAGATGGCACTATGGCCAGGCTTCCCCAGTTGGAAGTTATTGCAGAAAAATTTGGCCTGAAAATCATTTCCATTAAAGACCTGATTGATTACCGGTTAAAGACAGACTCTTTAATTGAAGAATTGGTACGTGTAGATATGCCTACCCGCTATGGCGACTTTAAACTGGTTGCGTTCAGAGAAAAACTCAGCGGTGCAGAACACCTTGCGCTGGTAAAAGGAGAATGGGAAGAAGGAGAAGCGGTGTTAACCAGGGTGCATAGCAGTTGTTTTACCGGAGATATCCTGGGCAGTTTCCGCTGCGATTGCGGAGAACAATTGCACAAAGCCATGCAGATGGTACAGGCAGAAGGGAAGGGATGCATTCTATATATGAACCAGGAGGGCAGGGGTATTGGCCTGATCAATAAACTCAGGGCGTATAAACTGCAGGAAGAGGGAATGGATACCGTAGAAGCCAACCTGCACCTGGGATTCAAAATGGATGAAAGAGATTACGGTGTAGGCGCACAAATCCTGCGTAGTCTGGGTATCTGCAAAATGCGTTTAATGAGTAACAACCCCCGTAAACGTGCGGGCCTGAAAGGTTATGGACTTGATATTGTGGATGTAGTGCCTATTGAAATTCCGGCCAATCCGCATAATCAGAAATACCTGCAAACCAAGCGCGATAAAATGGGTCACAAGATTATGGAAGAGTAATCCATTGCATAAAACTACTACTGGTTGGATTTTTTGATCAGTTTTTTGGTTTCGTCCAGTTCCTTTTTTAGTTCTATGGTGTACAGGGTAAGCTCCTCAATTTTTTGCAGGAGCAAGGCATTCATCTTTCCCAGATCCTGTCCGTCTTTCATCACTTCTTCGGTGGTAGGAATCCCCGGAAGATGTTTGTTCTTTTGAATGTATGCATCCAACTGATTCAGTGGCATCAGCGAGTAGTTCTTGTGAAATACATGGTCGTACCAGTCTTTGGAATTCTTCACTGCCACTTTCACTTTCTCCGTAAGGATACCCTGTTCTACGTACAACTTATAACCGTCAATCTGGGTGTTTACATCCCCGATCTTAACGCGTCCTTCGTAAGAATCAATGGAGAACAGTTCTTTCTCCACGGCATCCCCGCCGCTTTTGTGGGAGATCTTGAATGTTTGCGGTGTTTTTAAACTGTTGTCTCCGGATACCCTTGCGCCGATCGACCAGAAACTGATATTCCTGGGATTGCTGGTTTCTCCATTGGAAAACATGATAGAAGGTTCGTTCTGTCCGCTGGAAGCCCATTCGTTACTTAGTTTCAGCATAAAATTTTTATTCCTGGTATTACCGGCGCTCTTTTTAATTTCGAGTGGGGCGGTAGGAGACAGGATGCCGATCCCTGCAAAACCTGTGGCAGGAAATACGTTTTCTGCATTGGTATTTTCTGCGGTTTCTTTTTGAGCGGCGGCGGCTTTATTTTTTGCACTGGTGCTTGGGCGCTGTGCGGATGTCGTAACGCCAAAAGCCACTATAAAAAGTATCCCACAAATAAATCGTTTCTTCATAATAGCGCAAAAGTATTATCTATGATGTGAATGACCATGATCTGATTCTTCTTTGTCCTTGTCTTTTTCGTAGGCCTTGATGATCGCTTTTACCAGTTTGTGCCGAACCACATCTTCTTCATTGAGTTCTATATGGGCTATTCCTTCAATACCCCTGAGGATCCGGGTAGATTTCTCCAGCCCGCTTCTCATATTCCTGGGAAGGTCAATCTGGGTGGGGTCTCCGGTAATAATAGCCTTGGCATTGGCTCCGATACGGGTAAGGAACATTTTCAACTGAAGGTCGTTGGTGTTCTGCGCTTCATCCAGAATAATAAAGGCATTATCGAGTGTACGGCCGCGCATATATGCCAGCGGCGCAATTTCGATGGTGCGGGTACTCATATAATATCCCAGCTTGTCGGCAGGAATCATATCGTCGAGCGCATCATACAATGGGCGCAGGTACGGGTCAATTTTTTCCTTGAGGTCTCCAGGCAGGAATCCTAAGCTTTCCCCTGCTTCCACTGCAGGGCGGGTAAGAATGATCTTCTTGACCAGTTTGTTTTTGAGGGCTCTTACCGCAAGCGCAACAGCTGTGTAGGTCTTACCCGTTCCTGCCGGTCCTATGGCAAATACAATATCATTGCGGTCTGCAGCATGAACCATTTTTTTCTGGTTCTGCGTTCTCGCTCTTACTGTTTTTCCGTTAGGACCGAAAACAAGGATATCATTGGGATTGCGGTCTACAAAATTGTCTACTACTTCTGCATCGTCTCCTCCCAGGATCTGTTCAAAATAACCTTCACTTAGATGGCCGTTTCGTTGCAGGTATTGTACAATCAGGTCTATTTTTTCGCGGGCGTGCTCAATCTGTTCAGGTGCGCCGCTCAGTTTTAACTGCGTACCTCTCGACAAAATTTTGAGCAGGGGAAACTTCTTTTTAAGGATATCCAGTTTACCATTGTTAACGCCAAAAAATTCGATGGGGTTAACGGTTTCGAGGCTAATGATAGTGTCTGTCAAACGCTTGCAGTTTTAGATTGAAGAATGGGTCGGTAAAACTTCCTTTCCAAATTTAATCTCTTCAAATACAGAACGCTAACCAATCTTATACACAGATGTGGAAAGTATCTGTTATATGGCTTTAAGGGCGGCAATCGTAGCTACGGGGTCTGCCGATTTGAATACGGTATTGCCTGCAACCAGTACATCTGCTCCTGCCAGTATAATGGAGGATGCATTTTCAAGTGTTACGCCGCCGTCTATTTCAATCAGTGCCTGGGCATTCTTTTCGGTAATCAGCGCTTTTAGCTGACGAATTTTGTGCAGGGTATGCGGAATGAATTTCTGTCCGCCGAATCCCGGATTCACACTCATTAAGCATACTACGTCCAGATCGGAAATAATATCGGCCAGTAAATGAACAGGTGTATGCGGGTTTACTGCAACACCGGCTTTCATGCCCAGTTGTTTGATCTGCTGGATATTCCTGTGCAGGTGTCTGCATGCTTCAATGTGAACGGTCAGCACATCAGCGCCCGCTTCCTTAAAAGCTGCTGCATATTGCTCTGGTGCTTCAATCATCAGATGCACATCGCAAACTTTTTGCGTAGCCTTGCGGATATGCGCAATCACGGGTAATCCAAAACTGATATTGGGAACAAATCTTCCATCCATCACGTCCAGGTGAAACCAGTCGGCCTCACTCTTGTTCAGCATTTCACTGTCTTTCTGAAGATTTAAAAAATCTGCACTTAATAAAGAGGGGGCAATCAGGGCCATAGGGTTTGTTTATTTCAGTCTGTTAATTGCGGATATTGCTTCTGATAATTCCGGGTCCAGTGAAAGCGCTTTCCGGTAGTTTTCTACGGCAGTGTCTCTGATACCCAACTGCTCAAAAGATTTTCCCATCCAGTAATAGGCGTCTGTATACAAAGGATCCAGTTTCAGAACGGTTGCAAAGATAGTCATTGCCGGCCGAATCTGTTGCTGGTCCGACAGGAGAAATCCTTTTTCCATATAGGCTTCCAGATAGCGATAGTTCCTGTAAATGCAGGAATCAAATTGTGCCATGGCCCTGCTGGTATAGCCTTTGCGGGCATGGTAGATCCCCCTGATGAAAAAAATGTCCGCCGCATATTCCTTTCCGGGAAACAGGGTGTTGATATTGCTGCATACGGTTATGGCTGCGGTGTCCTTCTTTTCCGCCAGCAGGTTGGCCAGCGATAACATGGCCGGAGGAGCCGGATACAACCGGGTAGAATAGGTATAATAACGGATGGCTGCCGTAGTGTCTTTCAATTGTTCGGTGAAACGGGCTTTCTGAAACCAGTACTCATGGTTCAGGCTGTCTTTCGCAATCAACAGGTCCAGTTGGGCAAGGGCGTCCCTGTATAATCCGGCTGTATCCAGGCTGTTGATCAGTTCCTGCCTGCGCTGCACATCCTCCGGCGCAGCATTGGCTTTTTTCAAGAGTTCCTGAATAGAAACAGGATAAGCACCCTCTGTTTCTGCTGATTTGGGGGCCGGGTTACTGTTACAGGAGGCCAGTATTATCAACAGAGCCGGCAGAATCCGTCTTTTCATGCCACGAAAATACAGGAATATGCAGCTTGACAGTATTCTGACAATCGGATGTCCTTCGGATTGTACTTTTGTCACATACATTTAACAAAATATATGAAAAAAACTGCTTCAATTTTTGTTGCCTTGGCGCTTGTGCTGGGTCTGAATGCACAACAAAAAATTCCCGGGGATACCCTTCGTTTTGAAGGAGAAAATCATTTTAAAAACATCCAACAGCTCACTTTTGGAGGAGACAATGCGGAAGCCTACTGGAGCTTCGACAGTAAGTATATTATTTTCCAGCGAACCAATCCAAAGGAAGGGCTTCACTGCGACCAGATCTTTATTGGTAAAGTACCGGAAAAATCCGGAGATCCTTTTACCTATAAAATGATCAGCTCAGGAAAGGGCAGAACCACCTGTGCTTATTTCATGCCCAATGGTAAACAGGTGATCTATGCCTCTACTCATGAGGGTAGTGCAGATTGCCCTCCTGTACCGGACCGCAGCAAATATGGTAACCGTTATATCTGGCCACTTTACAGTTCTTATGATATTTATATGTCGGACCTGGATGGTAAGATTGTAAAAAAGCTGACCACTGCAAAAGGGTATGATGCGGAAGCAACCCTTTCTTACGACGGAAAGAAAATGATTTATTGCAGCGATAAGGACGGAGACCTTGATCTATATATCATGGATCTGAAATCTGGTAAGGAAAAGAAAGTAACCACCGCATTGGGATATGATGGCGGTGCATGGTTCAGCCCTGATGGAAAGAAAATTGTATGGCGTGCAAGCCGTCCTAAAACAGACGCTGAAATTAAAGAGTACAAGGAATTACTGGCCGAAGGAATGGTAGCTCCCACCAATATGGAAGTATGGATAGCCAATGCTGATGGTTCTGACGCAAAGCAAATTACCAGCCTGGTGCAGGCCAACTGGGCGCCTAATTTTACGGCAGACAGCAGGCATATAATTTTTTGCAGTAACCACGAATACAAGCGCGGATTTCCGTTTAATATGTATATGATAGACCTGGAAGGAAAGAATATGCAGAAAATCAGCCGCGACAAAGGTTTTGATGCATTCCCCATGATCAGCCCCAATGGAAAGAAAATTATTTTTGCTTCCAACAGGAATAATGGCGGTACCAGGGACACGAATTTATTCCTTGCAGATTGGGTAGAGTAGTTGATTATTCATTAGTATTGCATCTTACTTTAAAATACACAACATGCAAACCGGTTTATTACACTTACATAATCTACTTCGCTGGGTAATTGTATTACTCGTGATTTATTCCCTGTTAAAGGCGTATGCCGGATGGACAGGAAAGAAAGCATTTGCGCCGGGTGATAAAAAGACCTGGTTGTTTACCATGATTGCGGGCCATACCACTTTACTGCTTGGCTTATACCAGGTTGCTTTTGGTCGCTATGGTATCTTTACCACAACCCTGCCTGAAGGAACGTCTGTAATGAAAGACCGTTTCTACCGGTTCTTTTGGGTGGAGCATCCTGTAATGATGATCCTGGCTATTGTACTGATTACCATGGGGTATGGTATGGCTAAGAAACCCGTAGCGGATGAAGTGAAATACAAGAAAGCATTTTTCTTTTTCCTGCTGGCGCTGATCTTTATTCTGGCAGGTGTTCCCTGGCCGTTCAGGGAAATCATTGGAAGACCTTATTTTCCCGGTATAGCCGGATAAAGAAAAAGCCCCGTACAATTTAGCGGGGCTTTTTCTTTATACTTTCCAGGTTGCTTTCATCACTTTAATGAACTGCTGCATTTCTTCCATGGTGCCCACGCTTGCCCTTGCCCATTTCTCGCCACCATAAATATCCGAGCGCAAAAAGATTTGCTGTTTCAACATGTCTTCTGCAAAATTGCCTGCGTAGTTCCCCAGCGGGAAAAACAGGAAATTGGTATAGGAAGGAATACAATTAATGTTCAGTTTTTTTAATTCATTGTATCCGTAAGTTCTTGCCTGTTCGTTTTTCAGTTTGCTGATCTTATGATGCTCCGGATCTTTCAGGCTGGCCTGAGCCGCAGTCATCGACAGTACACTCATGGAAAACTGCGCGCGCATAAAATAAGTTTCCTCCAGGGGCTTCATCAGCGAAGGATGACCGATCACATATCCCACCCTCAATCCTGCCATGGCATGAATCTTGGAGAAAGTGCCTACCACCATAATATTGGGATTGCACTCAATCAGCCCGATCATGGATTCATTATCGGGTACATCCAGAAAATCAATATAGGCTTCATCAACTACCACTACCGCCTTTTTGGCTGCTTCTACGCAGAATGCTTTTAAAGCGGCAGGCGGAACGATGGTACTGGATGGATTGGCAGGATTACATATATATACCATTGCCGTTTTGGAATTGATGGCTTTCAGCATGGCCGGCAGGTCATGTGCCTTTTCCGCTGTAAGGGGTACTTCTATTACTTCGGTGCCAATCTTTTTGGCGGTGGTGGGCAATATACCAAACGTAGGGTAGGCGGTTACCAGGTTGCCATTGGGATAGCTTCTTGCCAGGAGACCAAGCGCTTCGCCGGAACCGGGTGTAAGCAATACCTGTGTATCACTGACTCCTAAATGGCCGGCCAGTTCTTTTTTGAATGTTTTCAATGAGCCGATATTATATTGGTATCGGTGTGTTTCCCCCAGCATACTGAGTACGGCTTCACGCGCTTTGGAGGAAATGCCGTAAGGGTTCTCATTGGAACTGAGGTTGACCAGGCCGCTCTCCGCACCATAGGATTTTAATATACCTTCTTCATTGCCCATGGAAGGTATGCGGAATCCCAGCCCTAAAGTGGCCAGTGAACTATATTTAATCCAGTCTCTCCGGTTTACAGGTGAAGCCATATGTTAAAGTTTAGGATTCAAAAGGTACATATTTCTTCAATTGCATCCAAGTTCCCTAAATTAGTCCCGTATTTAACAGATTGCCGCCATGCCTCATTATTTTTCACTGGGGAAGATTCCCCATAAGCGCCATACGCAGTTTAGGAAACCAGATGGTACGCTGTATTCGGAACAGTTGTTCTCTACTGAAGGGTTCAGCAATGATTATTCCCTGTTATACCACATGTATCCGCCTACACAGATCATTCGCACAGACGAACCAGTGAATGTGATGCCGGAAGTGGCGGAAGAAAACATGCTGAAGCACCGCTGCCTGGAAGGATTTCAGGTGAAGCCGGAAGCCGATTACCTGCAGAGCAGGAAAGCCGTGCTGGTCAACAACGATTGCCATATTGTGCTGGCTGCCCCGCAGCAATCCATGCAGCATTTTTTTTATAAGAATGCCGATGCCGATGAAATGATCTTTGTACATGAGGGCAGTGGCAAACTCTCTACTCAATACGGTGAAATTGTTTTTGGGTATGGAGATTATGTGGTTGTTCCGCGCGGTACCATTTACCAGGTTCATTTTGATACACCTGATAACCGTTTGTTTATTGTAGAGAGTTTTAGCCCTATCCGGTATCCGAAGCGGTATATCAGCAACAATGGCCAGTTACTGGAACACGCCCCCTTTTGTGAGCGGGATATCCGGACCCCGCAAAACCTGCAAACGGTGGATGAAAAGGGAGATTTCCTGATTAAAACCAAAAAGAAAGGGGTGTTGTACGGGCTGCATTATGCAACCCATCCTTTTGATGTAGTGGGCTGGGACGGGTGTTGTTACCCCTTTGCGTTCAGCATCCATGATTTTGAACCAATTACCGGCAGGGTACACCAGCCGCCTCCGGTGCACCAGACATTTGATGCGCATAATTTTGTGGTTTGCAGTTTCTGCCCGCGTTTATACGATTATCACCCGGATGCCATTCCTGCACCTTATAACCACAGTAATATAGATAGTGATGAAGTACTGTATTACGTAGATGGAGATTTCATGAGCAGGAAACAGGTTACCCGGGGAATGATTACCCTGCATCCTGCAGGTATTCCGCATGGCCCGCATCCGGGAGCGGTGGAAAAAAGCATCGGGAAAAAAGAGACCCCCGAACTGGCGGTGATGGTCGATACCTTCCATCCGCTGCGGTTAACCAAAGAGGCTTTAGCCATTGAGAACCCCGGATACACTATGAGCTGGGCGGAATAACCCCTGATTTTCCCGTTTGGAAACAGCTAAAAAGGCGTAAATTCGCATTTTGGAGCTTCTGGAGAGGGTGGAAAAAGATATTTTTCCACATTTTCAAGAGTTTTTTCCACTAATTTTTCATATTTCAGTTGTATTCTAATATCTTTGCAGCCCCAAAAATAGTATGTCGAAACAACCGCTGATTAAACAAGATGGAGTTATTCTGGAAGCATTAAGTAATGCTATGTTCAGAGTTAAATTGGAAAACGGTCATGAAATATTGGCTACTATTTCAGGCAAGATGCGGATGCACTATATCCGGATTTTACCAGGGGATAAAGTGGGAGTGGAGATGAGCCCCTACGATTTGAGTCGTGGAAGAATCATCTTCAGGTATAAATAAGTGAGTACTTAAACGGTAACAGAGTAACAGGAATATAACAGTTAAACATCAAAAAAATGAGAGTAAGAGCTTCCATTAAAAAACGTAGTGCCGATTGTAAGATCGTCAAGCGCAAAGGAAAATTATTTGTGATCAACAAAAAAAATCCTCGCTTCAAGCAACGTCAGGGATAATTTGAATCATCAGTTAAAAGTATAAAACACAATAAAATATGGCTCGTATTGCCGGTATTGATTTACCAAAAAACAAAAGAGGTGAGATTGGTTTAACCTATATTTTTGGTATTGGACGCTCAACAGCTCAGTATATCCTGGATAAAGCTGCTATTGATTACAATAAGAAAGTAAACCAGTGGAATGACGATGAGCAGACCGCTATCCGTAACATCATTAACAATGAGTTTAAGGTAGAAGGTGCTTTGCGTAGTGAAGTGTCTATGAACATCAAGCGTTTGTTGGATATTGCCTGTTACAGAGGTCTCCGCCACCGTAAAGGACTGCCTGTACGTGGTCAGAGAACTAAAACCAACAGCCGTACCAGAAAAGGTAAGCGTAAAACAGTTGCCGGTAAGAAGAAGGCCGCTAAAAAATAATTAGTTAGCCCGGGGCATTTCTACCCCGGGCTTTCTTACATAAACCCTGTTGTTTTGGATGGCCCGGAAGGGAGGGAGAAGCACAGGTTTCCCGAAAGGGAATTATTTATTAACCAGACCCGATGCGATCGGGTAAGATTACCTTAAAAGCAAACAATGGCTAAACCACAAAAAGCGCAGAACAGTGCGAAAGCTGCTGCCAAGAAAAGAGTTGTAAAAGTAGATGCTTCCGGAGAAGTGCGTGTCTCAGCAACTTTCAACAACATTATCATCAGTTTTACCAACAAAACAGGTCAGGTTATCAGCTGGAGCAGTGCTGGTAAAATGGGTTTCAAAGGTTCTAAGAAAAACACTCCTTACGCAGCACAGATGGCTGCTGCAGATGCTGCAAAAGTAGCGATCGATGCAGGCCTGAAGCGTGTAGATGTTTTCGTTAAAGGACCAGGTGCAGGTCGCGAAGGTGCGATCCGTTCTATTGCACAATCAGGTATTGAAGTTACTTCTATCAAAGACGTAACCCCTATGCCGCACAATGGCTGTCGTCCTCCGAAGCAGAGAAGAGTTTAATCTTCCTAAGCCTCAATAGAGGTAGTGGAAATTATATATTGAGCCAACAAGGTTTCATTTATCAAAAGGTTGCCCGATTCATTTTTTACGATTTTTAACCGATCGAAGCAACGAATTCTAAAAAAATCGAAATGAACAAAAACTATGGCACGTTACACAGGTCCAAAGACCAAAATTTCCAGAATTTTCGGCGAACCTATCTTAGGTAATGCCAAGTGGTTAGGTAAAAATGCTAACCCTCCCGGACAGCATGGTGCTGCCCGCAAGCGTAAAACTTTGGGTGAATACGCTTTACAGTTGAGAGAGAAGCAAAAGGCTAAGTACACTTACGGTGTACTGGAGCGCCAGTTCCGCAAAACTTTTGAAGAAGCTCAGCGTTTGAAAGGTGTTACCGGTGAAAACCTCATCAAATTGTTAGAAGCGCGTTTGGACAATACAGTATTCCGTTTAGGATTAACTGCAAGCCGTCCTGAAGCACGTCAGTTGGTTAACCACAAACACATCACTGTGAATGGTGAAATCATGAACGTACCTTCTTACACATGTAAGCCGGGCGATATCATTGGTTTCAAGCCAAAGAGTGCAGACAATTCAGGAATTACCAGCAAGAGCCGTGGCAAGAACCCTAAGTTCGGTTGGTTGGATTGGAATGAAGCTGAAAGAAAAGGCACTTTCATTACTTTCCCTGAGCGTGAGAATGTTCCTGAAAACATTAAGGAGCAGCTGATCGTCGAATTGTACTCTAAATAATTCTATCAATTCACCCAAATAAGTAAAAAACAAGTTCTGATATGGCCATATTAAGCTTCCAAAAGCCAGACAAAATCGTTCTTCAGAAAGCAACTGATTTTGAAGGACAATTTGAATTTCGCCCGCTTGAGCCGGGTTATGGTTTAACCATCGGTAACGCACTCCGCAGGGTACTGCTGAGTTCACTGGAAGGTTATGCTATTGTTGGTATCAAAATTGACGGAGTAGACCACGAGTTTGCCACCATTAAAGGGGTAACAGAAGATGTAACTGAAATCATCCTGAATTTAAAGCAGGTTCGTTTCAAGAAGCATGTTGACCATGAGATCGCCACAGAAAAAATCAACTTGTCCATTAAAGGCCGCAGCGAATTTAATGCAGGTATGATCGGCGAATTATCACAGAGCTTCCAGGTGATGAACCCGGAACTGTTGATTTGCGTCATGGATCCTTCCGCTAAACTGGACATTGAACTGACCATCGGAAGAGGTCGCGGATATGTTCCTGCTGAAGAGAATAAGGTTAAAGACGCCCCATTCGGATATATTGCGATCGATTCTATTCACACGCCGATCAAAAACGTTAAATACGTTATTGAGAACTATCGTGTTGAACAAAGAACCGACTACGAGAAACTGATCCTGGACGTAGCTACAGATGGTACCATCCATCCGGAAGATGCTGTTAAACAGGCTTCACGTATCCTGATTCAGCACCTGATGATCATCACCGATGAAAACATCACTTTCGATAACAAAGAAGACAAGAAAGAAGATGTAGTGGATGAGCATGTACTGCAACTGCGTAAAGTATTGAAAACGCCACTGGAAGACCTGGATCTCTCCGTGCGTGCGTTCAACTGCCTGAAAGCAGCTAAGATCAACAGCCTGAGCGAACTGGTTCAGTACGAGCAGGAAGACCTGATGAAGTTCAGAAACTTCGGACAGAAATCCCTCTCTGAAATTGAGCAGGTGCTTACTGAAAGAGGGTTGAGCTTTGGTATGGATCTGGGTAAACTGGGTCTGGATAACCTTGATAATTAATAACCCCGGCCCGAAAGGGTATGGGATTTTATAAACCGTCCCGGTTTACCGGGACACCCTCCACAAATCCTGACACGGTGTGGAGCTAAAACATAAACGTCATGCGTCACGGAGACAAAATCAACAACCTCGGCCGTAAAAAGGCACACAGAGTTGCATTATTGCAAAACTTAGCGAGCCAGTTAATTACGCACAAGCGGATCGTTACCACTTTGGCAAAAGCAAAAGCCTTAAGAGCTTATGTTGAACCATTGATTACCAAGACCAAGAAGAACGAGTCTGCAACACAGATCAGTCACAATCACCGTCTGGTATTTGCCGAATTACAGGACAAAGCCGCTGTTAAAGAATTATTTACAGTAGTAGGACCTAAAATTGCTTCACGTCCAGGCGGATACACCCGTATCCTGAAACTGGGTATTCGTCCCGGTGATAACGCCGAGAAAGCAATGATTGAATTGGTAGATTTCAACGAAATCTACGGTAAGGGTATCGAAAAGGCAACTGAACCAGCTAAGAAAACTCGTCGTAGCCGAGCTCCTAAAAAAGCAGAAGAAGCTACTGCAGCGCCTGAAGCAACATCAACCGAAGAAAAAGCAGCTGAATAATCAATGCCGCTGTTTTAATCATAAAAGGCATTCCGCTTCAAACGGGATGCCTTTTTTCATATCCGTAAGGATGGGATTTTAAATAAATGAGGGTGTGAGAAAATTAACCGGATTTTTTGACAAATATGGTTTTCTTTTGCACCCATATAAACCAGCCTCAATTATGCCACATTCGAAGAAGCCCGCTGTATTGATTCTCGCAGACGGACACGTATTTCATGGATTATCTTTTGGGAAAACCGGAATCGCTACCGGCGAAATTTGTTTTAATACCGGCATGACCGGCTACCAGGAAGTGTTTACAGATCCAAGTTATACCGGCCAGGTGCTGATTATGAACAATGTACACGTTGGGAACTATGGGGTAAAAAACACCGATGTGGAGAGCTCCAGCGTTAAAATCAGGGGCCTGATAGCCAGGAACCTGGAAGAGCAGTTCAGTAGAATGCAGGCCCAGGGTAATTTGAATACCTATCTGACCGAGAATAATATTGTGGCCATCGACGGAATCGATACAAGGGCGCTGGTTGCCCATATCCGTACCAAGGGCGCCATGAACTGTATCATTTCCTCTGAGGAAACAGATGTTGAAAAACTGAAAGAAATACTGAAAGCGGTACCAAATATGGATGGCCTGGAACTGGCCAGTACCGTAAGTACAGAAAAGGAATATGAGCTGGGCGATCCGGCTTCTCCCATTAAAGTTGCGGTGCTGGATTTTGGCGTTAAACAGCATATTTTACAGTGCCTGGTTACCAGGGGTGCCCATATCCGCGTTCACCCTGCCAAAACCCCTTACAGCCGTTTAAAGGCGTTCAACCCCAACGGATACTTTATCTCCAATGGCCCCGGCGATCCGGCAGCAATGCCCTATGCAGTGACCACTGTAAAGGAGATCCTGAACGAGAAGAAACCCGTATTTGGCATTTGTCTCGGACACCAGCTCCTGGCGCTGGCCAACGATATCCCTACTTTCAAAATGCACCATGGTCACAGAGGGCTGAACCACCCGGTTAAGAATATCATCACCGGTCAATGTGAGATCACTACCCAGAACCACGGTTTTGGCGTGGATCCGGAAGCGGTGCGCAGGCATCCCAATGTGGAAGTAACCCACCTGAACCTGAACGATGATTCCATTGAAGGCATCAGACTGAAGGACCGCCCTGCTTTCAGTGTGCAGTATCACCCCGAAAGTACTCCGGGCCCTCACGACAGCCGGTATTTGTTTGATCGCTTTTTGGAAATGATGCTGTAATTTTAGGCTATGAAAATTACAATCATCAACGGACCGAATCTGAATCTCCTGGGTAAAAGAGAACCCGCTATTTATGGAGGACAACCTTTTGAAGCCTATCTCGAAAAGCTGGCTGCCTTGTTCCCTGAAGTTGAGTTTACCTATTTCCAGTCTAACGTGGAAGGTGAACTGGTGGATACCATTCAACAGCATGGATTTACAGCGGACGGTATTGTACTGAACCCCGCCGCCTATACACATACGTCTGTAGCCATTGGTGATGCAATAGCTGCAATCACTGCTCCGGTGGTGGAAGTGCATATCAGCAATGTGCGGGGAAGAGAGGAGTTCAGAAAGCTGTCTTATGTTTCCGGTGTGGTAGACGGTAGTATTACAGGCCTTGGTCTTTCCGGCTATGAGTTGGCAGTAAGATGGCTGCTGGATCACAACAAGTAAGCGCTTCATTTTATATAATGGATACAAGATCTTATTCGGTTAAGACCGGTTACCTCATTGTTATAGCCGCTGCTATTAAGCTGCTGGTTGCACCTTTGCTGGAACTTGGAATTGACGAAGTCTATTACTGGACATATGCTTTGAGGCCGGATTGGAGTCAGTTTGATCACCCGCCGATGGTGGGTTTCCTGATCCGCTTAACAACCCTCAATCTATGGTGGGCCAATGAGTTTACCTTCCGTTTAGGCAGTGTGCTCACTGCTGCGGGTTCTACCTGGATTCTGTTTAAACTGGGAAAACTGATTGCGAGCGAAAGAGCGGGTTGGTTCGCAGCGCTCCTTTACACCGCATCGGTATACACCGGTTTTATTGCCGGTTTTTTTATTTTGCCCGATACGCCACAAATGCTTTTCTGGACAGCATCCCTGTACCTGATGGCCTACCTGTTGACGAAGCGGAACAAAGAAAAAGTACTTTCTGTGTGGATTTTGCTGGGCCTTATGATTGGCCTTGCCACCCTCAGCAAAGTACATGGATTATTTTTATGGGCTGGTTTTGGCCTATTCCTGCTGCTGAAAAGAACTTCCTGGCTGTTGAACTGGAGATTGTATACCGGCGGTTTTGTAACCCTTCTTTGCATCCTGCCCATTGTTTACTGGAACTGGGAGAACGATTTCATTACCTACAAGTTTCATTCGGAGCGTGTAACGCATACGGGCCTGCAATGGGAATCCCTGGTGAGAGAAATTGGCGGGGAATTTGCCTACCAAAACCCGGTGGTATATGTTTTATTGCTGTTGTCGGTATTTGCATTACTCACCAACAAGATCAGGTTTAATCAGCGAAGAACCGGTATATGGCTGTTTTGCATGAGCATACCCATGATCCTCGTATTTTGGGGCGTGTCGTTGTTCAATCCTACATTGCCACACTGGAGCGGGCCGGCATTTATCCCCTTGTTTTTAATCGGGGCCCTGTACCTGGAAAAAATGACCACCACTGTTTTTCCGGAGTGGATCAAGATCTCCTTAACATTGGTGGGCGTTGTATTGGTTGCTGCCGTTGCGTTGGTAAATTATTCGCCGGTGAATTTCGGAAGCCAGGAAAAAGAAAATTACGGGGAGTATTGCCCTACACTCGATTTATCCGGCTGGTCTGATCTCGGCAAAGCATTCACGGAAATTGTTCGAAAAGATCAGGCGAACAACACCATGCAACCGGGCGCCTCCCTGCTGGTGAATAAATACTTCCCCGGCGGGCATATAGCGTTTTATGTTTCCAGGCCGTCGGGCCTTCCTGTAATTGGAGTAGGGTCACTGCAGGACCTGCATATTTTTGCATGGCTCAACAAAGACCGGCCTCCGCTTAAACTTGGCGCTGATGCTTATTGTATTGTTCCTTCCAATTTTCCTTTAAACGTTTCCGACACTTACGGGACATTTTTCACTACGATTCTTCCGCCTGTGGAATTGAAGCAGGTTAGAAACGGGGGAGTGGTGAGATACTTTTACATCTATCGCTTAAAGAATTGCAGAAAAGTTCCGGCCCCGTTGCTGTAAGAATGTGCTGCCGTAAGTAATTCGCTTCCTTCAATCATTATTGTTTTCTGGCACTGTCTGCCACCGGTGTGGCTAGTTCAATCGGCTCCTGCCTTGTACCAAACAGGCTTTCAAAATCCTGTCTGTAAGAAATACTTGCACCCTGGCGGTTTCTTCTTCCAAAGTTGGCACCACTGATATCGAGGCTGTTTTTACTGAAAATGATGGCGCGGAGTTTTCTGTCCTTCGACAATACAATTTCAATATTCAGATCGGGCAGCCACTGAAAGTTTCCGCTTTGTACAGAGGAGCTGTTGCCCAGGTTGAAATCGAGGTCACCGCCAAATGTTACGGTTACATTGTTGTTGAAGAAACTTCGGCCCACTTTAAAATTAACCCTTGAACGGTCGAGCCTGTTGCTGTTGGCCTGTACACTGGTACCATCTGTTCCGAATATACTGGAGCTGCTGTATAAGGAGGCTCCGAGGTCAAACCGCAGGCTCTTGTCACGGGTGATTTTATACAGCAGGTTGGATACCGCTTTGTTTACTTCCTTGGTAAGGATCTGTGAAAGGCTGTTGATGCCGATGGAACTGAATGAATAAGGGTTGCTGCCGGTTGTAATGCTGGTTTCTCCGGGAGGTGCAAATGAATTAAACACAATCAGGAAGGATACCTGCTTGAGCATTTCGTTCTCATCCTTCTGAATCCTGGCCAGGAATTGCGCAAATTCATTGTCGTTCTTGATCGGACTTCCCTGTGGAAAGTCTAGCCGGAAAGTGATGTCGGGCTTGCTGAGTTGGTTGCGGAGAGATGCGATCACATATACATCACCCCTGTATCCTTTCACTAAACCACTGAATGTATTTTTGCCAATCAGGTCGGCCAGCGAAACCCGTTCCGCTGTGTAAAGGGCATCCACATTCAGTTCTGCCTTGTATGGATCTCCGTTCCATTCTATATAGCTGCCGGCATTGGGCATCAGGTCAAATGGTTTCTTCAGAAGCGATTGAAAGTTGAAATCGTATTTACCCCGTTCAATATTGTACCGGCCCTTGATGGTTAAGGGGTCGATGGTACCGGCCTTAATACGCAGCCGGCCATTGCCTACTGCCTTGATCACATCCCCCGTGAGCTCGTCCAGTATCACATCAATCTGTACCTTATTATTGGCCGTAATATCCAGGTCTACACTGAGATTGAAATTGCTTTTCGCTTTAACCTGCTCCATCTCGGTCCCGTACTCCTTAAACACAATGAAGTCGGCAGCGCCGCTTTCCCTGCTTTCTGAGTTGGGAATGGTAATATGAGAACTATCGTTTGATTCTGCAGTAATCACCATCTTGCAGCCGGTTTCCGGCCCTTTGAAGCTCATACTGGCTTTGCCAATGGCCTTTCCATAGAACTGCTGGTTGTCTGTGGCTTTGGTGTCTATCAGCAACAGCTTGTCGGTAGAGAGGTCAAAGTCGAACACCATGTTCTTAAAGTTCTTCTCATAGAGTTTGCCGGCTACGGTACCCTTGTTCTTATACTGGTCATAAATGGCGAATCTGCCGAAATCAATCCCGTCTTTCCGGAAGCGGATCATTGCCGAGTCGATCGTGTAGTATACCTGGGTATAGTCTACTTTCAACCCTCCTTTTCTAAACTGGATATCTCCTAAAAGATCGGGCTTATTGAGGTCTCCGCTGATGGTAAGTGCACCGGTAGCTTCACCAGATAAATTGCTGAAGATCCCTTCCAGGAACTGTTCCACAATGCCTATATGCGATCTGTTGAGCTCGATGGTGGTGGTGAAAGATTGGCCGGTGGTGTCTTTGAGATTATAAGAACCATCTGCCGTAAAATTATAACCGGTATTGGGAGAGATCACTTTAAATGGTATCATGCCGGTACTGCTTCTGTAACCCGCATTTACAAATACCACACCCACAGAATCCTGGTCCATTCTGAATTCCTCTGTTTTCAGTTCTGCATCGGCGGAGAAGTCGCCAAAGAAATTATAGAGATTGACGGAACCTGTTGTAAGCCCCTCCAGCCTTGGTTTTTTAATAAATAATGAAGTGATATCTCCCAGGATCAGGTTCTTCATTTTCACCACCAGGTTATTGTAATTGCCTACACCATTCAGCCGGCCGGGCTCTACCGTAATTTCCTGGAATCCCTGTGTGAACCTAACGTTCTGTGCGTTCAGCAATTTTTTCCTGATCTCAATTAATCCGGATTTTTCAATATGCCAGGGTTTGTTGTTCAGTACAAAGGACGAAGGGCGGAACTGCACTTTAACACCATCATCCAGGGTGTATACATCTGCATTCAGGGAGGCTTCGTTCAGCGCATTGGAAGCGCTGGTATTAATGGCTACCACAGAGTGATCTTTCCTGGAAGTAATATTGATGATCGAATTGGGCAGGCGCATACTGTCTCCAAGTTCAATGCTTTTAATAGTGGATGATACAGTAAGAGAATCGAAATCTCCTTTGCCGGTAAGGGAAAATCCTACCGCCGAATAGTTTTTGTACCTGCCATAAGGAACATAGGCGTCTACTTCCAGCTTGTTATTGCGGGTATCGATGGATCCGTTTACCATTACATCATTGAACCCTGAAATGTTCTTTACAAAGAGTTTGATATAGGGCTCAATATACAGACTGTTGGCGGCGAAAGTAAACTGCTGGTTTTTCGGCGTTGCTTTCAACGGTTTGATATAGGCAGGGTAGTAGTTGTAGAGAAAGGCCTGGAAGCTGGCGGGCAGTTCCATAATGCTGAACCTGCCTTTCACTGTTGCATTAAAATCATTACTGCCGATGTGAAGCGTTTTTACAGAATCGCTGTAGGTAGAAGTCAGGTTCAATGAGTCGAACCGTACGGTGGTTTCATTGCTCCTGATCTCACCATTGAGGAACTTGGCGGTACCGGTAAACTGGTCAATATCGCTTCCGGTAAAGTTTACGTCGAGCAGCCCCACTACCTGAATTTTATCTTTCAGGAAATTCAGGGCCTGCAGGTCAGACTTGGACAGGTCTCCCACAATATTAAACAGGGGCTTTTCTTTGGAGAAGTCTACCTCCACGTCTGCCGTAAATCCAAGATTGGGATCATTGATCTCCAGTTCACCGTTGAAATATTTTTTCTGAACAGTTCCATTGGCAACGATATTGGTATACCGGTAGTTGTTGTATTCAATAGAGGATGCTGTTCCGTTCAACTGTGTTTTCAGGCGATTGATATTAAAGCTGCTACCCGTAACCTTTCCTTTAAAGTCTACCAGTCCCAGCCCGTCTACGGAAAGGAATTTTCCTGCATTAAAGCGGATGGCTTCCAGGTTACCCGCATAAACAGGCTCACCGTATTTCGGAAGTTTCAGGCTGATGTCGGCCCTCAGCCCGCCCAGTTTGGTAGAAAGGAGTCCCGCAGTTCTGAAGTTATGAATCGTGCCATTGTAATTGCCCCTGTATAAAACCTGGCCAAGCGCTGCCAGGTTGGGTTGCTCCAGTCTGCCAAGCGCCGGAACAAATACGCTCAGATCGTATGCACTGGTATTGATACTGCCGTTGTTGAAGCTGATCACCGTTTTATCTATATCCGGCAATCCTTTCATGGCCAGTGTTCCGCTGATGGAAGTGGTACTGCCAACCCTGGCATTGAATCCGGTTAACTTAAAGTCGGTAACGGTACCTATAAAGTTTCCACTCACGATGGCTTCCTTTTTCCAGGATTTCAGCCCGGGGGCAAAATAGGCAATATCATCGCTGCTGATGCTTGAATAGTTGAACCGGGCCACCATGACCACGCTGTCTGTGTAGGCACTAAAATCCTCGTTGAAGTTGTTGAACTTCATGGCGTAATAGTTGGTAAGCCGGCTTTTATTGGTTTGCAGATCCAGGTCGGCCAGTTCCATGATCTGCGGCGTTAGTTTAAAATTGGCTTTCAGCTTTTTCAACTCCAGTCCGCAACGGTCTTTGGCAGAAAGATGAACCAGTGCGGTAAGCGTATCTTTCTGAAACCGGAAACGGTTGATGGATCCGCTCAGTTTGGAGAGGCGGATATGCGAACCGTCAAATCCCCGGAAAGGTTTTTTGAGGTTGCCCTCAATATTCAGCGCCCCGTTGATCAGTTGTATGCGCTGCACTTTCAGCGCTATTCCTCCGGCATTGTAATAGAGCCCGGTATCTGCAGCAGGCGGTGTTTTTTTCTTCAGATGAGCCGGACGCAGCGGCGCCAGGCTGTATAGGTTTATCTGTGGTTTATTCAACACCACAGAACCGATGTTAAAGACGTTGTTCTTCAGATCCACTTTGTCTGCATCCAACACCATACTTACCATGCGGGCGTCAATGATATCCCCGGTCCAGCGATCATTCTTCAGAAAATGGATATTCTTCAGGTCTATTTTCTTCAGGTCGAGGTCCAGTCCGCCTGTGGTGTCTTTTGTTTTGGGATTGGGGGAAGCAAAATAATCGGCAACGAACTGGTAATTCCAGGTAGAATCGGTCCGTTGCAGTTTTACCACAGCATCTTCCAGGCCAATATATTTGAGTACAGCTTTGTCTTTCAGAAAGAACCAGTCGGTAATTCTTACTTTCAGCTGGCCGGCATATAACAGGGTATCCTTTTGCCGGTCCCTGATCAGGGTGCCTTCCATATTCAGTTTGTTGAACAGGGAAATACTCACATTGTTAATGCGTACCTCTGTGCCTAAGGATTTGGAAAGCCTGCCGGTGGCATACTGAACCAATAAGTTCTGCACATAGTCTGTTTGTATTGCAATAAATACCATCAGGAGAATGGCAATAATGGTCAGAATGGTTCTACGTGCTATGGTCAATATCCTGTTCAGTCAACTCAATTTATTATTGATAAAATTAATCAATCATGATTGCAGGGCAAATACAATACCAAATAATCGGATGGATGGTGTTTTTCTGCAATTAAAATTCAGGGTTAACGCCTGTATAGTTGGCCGGGCTGATGGCTTTCAGTTCTTTTTTCAGCGCTGCACTGATCTTGAGAGAATGGATGAATCCATGAATGGCGGCCTTGTCTATTTTAGCCTTGCCCCTTGTAAGGTCTTTCAACGCCTCATAAGGGTTGGGATAGTTCTCTCTGCGCAGAATGGTCTGTATGGCTTCTGCTACTACTGCCCAGTTATTATCGAGATCGGCCTTGATCGCAGCTTCGTTCAATATCAGCTTGGACAGCCCGTTCTGCAGCGACTGGATGGAAATGCTCACATGAGCCAGCGGAACGCCCATATTTCTTAAAACAGTGGAGTCGGTCAAATCCCTTTGCAGGCGGCTGATCGGAAGTTTGCCACTCAGGTGCTCCAGCAGCCCGTTGGCAATGCCCAGGTTCCCTTCTGCATTTTCAAAGTCGATGGGGTTTACTTTATGTGGCATGGCCGAAGAACCCACCTCGCCTTTTTTCGTCTGCTGTTTGAAATAATCCATGCTGATATAGGTCCAGAGATCACGGCAGAGATCAATCAGGATATTGTTGATGCGTTTGATGGCGTCGAAATGCGCCGCCAGCGAATCATAATGTTCTATCTGCGTCGTAAACTGCATGCGCTGAAGCCCAAGCGTATCTTCAACAAACTGATTGCCCAGGGCTACCCAGTTGCGTTTGGGGAAGGCAACCTGATGTGCGTTGAAATTGCCGGTGGCTCCCCCGAATTTAGCAGCATAAGGAATGCTGCTGAAGAGTTCAATCTGGTTGTTGAGCCGCTCTACAAATACCATGATTTCCTTGCCCAGGCGGGTTGGAGATGCTGCCTGACCATGTGTTCTTGCCAGCATGGGCACATCTTTCCATTGTGCTGCCAGCTGGTAAAGATTGTTCTCCAGGTTAATCACGGCCGGCAGGTATTCATGTTCCATGGCATGCTTCCAGCTCAGCGGAATGGCCGTGTTGTTGATGTCCTGGGAAGTGAGTCCGAAATGAATCCATTCTTTCAGGTTGCCGATCCCGGCTTCGTCTGCTTTCTCTTTCAGGAAGTATTCAACGGCTTTTACATCGTGATTGGTAACTGATTCTAATTTCTTGATTTTCAATGCATCCTCTATGCTAAATTCATCTATTACTTTAGATAACTGAGCTCTTGCCTTTGCCGGTAGTTTGAAGAATTTCTGGTCGGCCAGAAAGAAGAAATACTCAATCTCCACCAATACCCTGTATTTAATCAGGGCATACTCGGAGAAGTATTCGTCTAAATGGCTTGTTTTTTTTCTGTACCGGCCGTCGATAGGTGAGATGGCTGTAAGGTTGCTCAGTTCCATATTGTCTTAATTCGTTTCTTTGCACAAAAGTAGCTGAATTGAACAAGAGTATAAGAGTTGGAGCGGTAAGTTATTTGAACACGTTACCTTTTTTATTGGGCATAAAAAGATCTGCCGGGTTGATGGAAAGAATCACCTTAACCGAAGAATATCCTGCAAAACTTGCAGCGCAACTGATCAGCGATGAGATTGATGTCGGCCTGATTCCCGTAGCCATGATTCCCCGGCTGAAAGAAGCGTATATCATTGGTGATTACTGTATCGGCACCGAAGGCGAAGTGGCTTCTGTGGCCCTGTTCAGTGAGGTGCCGATGGAACGGATTGAAACCGTTATACTGGATTATCAGAGCAGAACTTCTGTAAACCTGGCCAGGGTGCTGCTAAAGGAATACTGGAAAAAAGAAGTGGCGCTGGAAGAGGCTACCCTCAATTTCAGAGACAAGATCAGGGGCACTACTGCTGCGGTTGTGATTGGCGACCGCGCACTGGAACAGATCTCCATGTCTGCCTATATGTACGATCTGGGCGCTGCCTGGAAAGCGCATACGGGTTTGCCCTTTGTGTTTGCCGCATGGGTAGCCAATAAGCAATTGGATGAAGGGTTTAATGATGCCTTCAATAAAGCCAATGCCTATGGTGTAAGTCACATAGAGGAAGTGCTGTTAAGCCAGAACTACCCTGTGTACGACCTGAAAAAATACTATACCGAAAACCTCAGTTATTCCTTAACCGATGAAAAACGGAAAGGACTTGCACTGTTCCTGGAAAAACTGAAGCAATTATAAATCCCCTTTCATCCGCATGACCGGCATTACCGTAATCACCATTTGTTTTAATAACCTGAAAGATCTGCAGAAGACCTGTGCTTCTGTTGACGGTCAGGAACGGAAGCCGGATGAGCACTGGATCATCAATGGTTCCAGTACAGCGGAGATTGCCCGTTGGCTGGAAGAAACTCCGCAGCCTTCTTACCGCAGATGGCTGAATGAAAGAGACAATGGTATTGCTGATGCCTTCAACAAAGGAATTATGCGGGCCGGCTATTCCGTAATCCATTTGCTGCATGCCGGTGATACCTATGCCTCCGAACAGGTGATTCATATTGTTTACCGGTATTTCACCGATCATCCGGGCAAAGCATGGATCAGCGGAAACATCCGTATTGTAAGGGGAGGCGAACCGGTGACTGTAGGCAAACCCTTTGATAAAAAGAAACTCTACCGGGGTATGCGCAGTGTGGCGCATCCTACCTGGTTTGTAAAGAAAGCGGTTTACGACCGCGCGGGGCTGTTTAATACCAGTCTGAAGATCGGGATGGATTATGATCTGATGTGCAGGATCTTCAACGAGCCTTATGGTTATATCAATGAAACCCTTGCCGTATTTGATGATACGGGGATCAGTACCACCAATTACCTGGCCTCACTGAAAGAAAATATTCAGGTATACGAATCGCATTTCGGTTATTCCATCCTTTGCCGTTTATGGCAGTTCAGGTTGAAAATCCTGCACCTGCTTTTAGAAACTCCCTTTGGTAAATGGTTGTTCCGCATCAAAAAAAAGCTTGGGCTGGCCAATGTCTAAAACTTCACGGCAGACCTTCCGGTTTCGTCCATCCTGTGCAGCAGTAAAGGGATATGGTTATTGCTCAGGTATTCATCTACCGCCTTTTTGGATCCTTTCCAAAAGCCATAGTCGTCAATAATCAATACGCCTTTGGACACCAGTTTGGGATAGAGATGTTCCATCTCATGTTTGGTAGACTCATACCAGTCTGTATCGAGCCTGAGCAGGGCAATTTCGCTGGAAATGGTTTGAGGAATGGTCTTTAAAACATCTCCTTCCACAAAATGGACCAGGTTAGACGGATAACTGGTTCGCGCAATATTGGCTTTCACTTCGTTGAGGCCGGAATAAGCCCATACGGAACTTTCCGTTTTAATGGCCGCGTCTTGCTTTAGTTGTGTTGCTGCATCCCGGTTGAGCTGATCCACGTCGTTTTCCGTAGGGGCCGTCATACCGGCGTACGTGTCGTACAGGTATAAATGGCGGTCGGCTGCTCCCAGGTATTTCAGGGTTTCCGCTACGGCCATCATACTGCCGCCCTTCCATACGCCGCATTCGACAATGTCTCCGGGAATATGGTTGTCCACTACATACTTTATACTCTCAATCAAACCGTACAAACGCGCTTCGCTGGTCATGGTGTACGGACGCACTTTCCGGATGATCTCTTTGTGCATGTCTTCAAAATCTCCGGGGAATGCCTGTTCCTGTATGTCTAGTCCGAATAATGTTTTAAGTGCGCTGACTGGTTTGAATTTCATAGCTGAATTATAAATGTGTTTGAATCAATTGAATCAGTTGTTGGGGTTGTACCCTGTTATAAGGAATATTGACAGTGAACTCGTATTTGGATGGAATGACCGTTGCCGCTTTCAACTCCTGTTCTACCGCTTCGGGGTAGGCTGCAAAGAAACGGGAATGCATGGCCGGTGGATAGGGCGCAAACCGTTTGTACTGCGAACCATTGAACACCCCAAATACCGTACAGCCAACCGCTGCGGCCAGGTGTACGGAACCGGTGTCTACCGAAATCAGGCATTGGGCGGCGGAGAGCACTGCCAGTAATTGCGGCAGGCTGGTTTTTCCGCCCAGGTTTACCAGTGGATGCCGGTAAGCCATTTCGAATGCATTGGTGTAGGGTTGATCTCCCGGGCCTCCGCAAAGCACGGCCGTTAAGCCATACTTTTCAAAAAGGTAGTTACTGACGGTTATAAAATGTTCAATGGCCCAGATCCTTGCACTGCTCCTGGAGCCGGGGAACACTACAAAATATTGCTCCGGAAGGCCCTCCGGTAATGCCGGTAATAACCCGCGTTGAATGCGGGTGTTTTCTTCAGAAACGGGTTGCCCTGTAATAAATGCTGTGAACAGCCTGTTCCGGTAAAATTCGAAGAGGGGCTTTTCCGGGTGATCAAAGAGGGTAGTGTATAAACCTTTGTCGTATCCCTGTTCATAGGGCTTCACTGCTTCCGGATTGGCCTTCATGCCGATGCGATAACGGGCATGGGTGGCGCACACAATCGCATCATCATTTCGTTTGTCTCTGGAGAAAATGGGATTGATGACCGTTTCGTAGGAATACCGGTAAACCTGTTTCAGCAACTGGTACCGGTAGTTCAGGCTTTTTTTGAAGGCTGTTTTGTTCATCCAGATGGTTTGATCGGCCAGTGAATGGTCCAGCAAATCGTAGATACTTTTCCAGCTGCTGTTGCCCAGGAAATGAATTTCATATCCCTGTGCCCTGTAGTATGCTGCAAGCTGCGGCAGGAATTTCCGCCATAACATATAGTCTCCGATCTCATCGGTTCTTATAATCAGGAGCCTGCGCGCAGGCAGGTCGCGGCTGCCGGTTTTGGCCAGCAGCAATGCCCCATCGTATAAAATTCCCTTTAATCGGTTCAACATGCTTCAAAACGCTTTATCTTGCTGCCAGCAATTGCTGTATAGCTTACAATTATGGTGCCCTTCAATTTTAACCCAACCATTTCTCATCCGCTCTACTACATCCGTAAAGGGTTGTATCGCAAAATTAGTTTATACGCACCAGAATTAGAGGGGCAATTAATGGATTTTGGCTGCGGGGAAAAACCTTATCAGTCTTTGTTTACCAATATAACGGGTTATACAGGCGTGGATTATGACAGCGAGGGCCATAGCCACACCAATGAAAACATTGATGTGTATTACGATGGAGTTACACTTCCTTTTGCAGACCATCATTTTGATTCCATTTTCAGCAGCGAGGTTTTTGAGCACGTATTTACCCTGCCACAGATCCTGCCCGAACTCAACAGGGTACTGAAGCCGGGGGGTAAAATGCTGATCACCTGTCCGTTTGCCTGGGAAGAACATGAAGCGCCCGTGGATTATGCCCGTTATAGCCGCTTTGCACTAAAAGATATGCTGGAGAAGAACGGTTTTAAAGTATTGGTGACCGACAAAAACGGTCATTATATGAGCGCCCTGCACCAGCTGCTGATTGTATATATTAACGACCAGTGGTTACACCGGGTAACTTTCTTTTCGAAGTTCAACCTGTTTAAAAAATTGGTTCGTCAGGCGTTGGTGCCGTTTCTGAATATCCTGTTTTACTTGTTTGAACCACTCTGGCCGGCCGCTGAATCCTTTTATTTAAACACGATTATTTTAGCGGAGAAATGTTAGGGAAGAAGATCCTTTATACCATCAGTTCGGCAAGCCACCTGGCTTACTGCAAAACCATGGCTGATTCCTTTATAACATATAATGCAGACTACCAGGTAATCATCTGCCTGGCCGATCAGATCATGGGAAGATTTGACCCCGCCGCTTTTGCGCCGCATCAGCTGATAACGGTAGACTCCATGCAGATCCCCGATTTTGAGGCGATGTCGGAACGCTACGATATTATAGAACTGAGTTGTGCGCTTAAACCATTTGCAGGCTTATACATCCTGGAAAAATACCAGCCCGACTGTTTGGTATACCTCGATTCGGATATCCAGGTATATGATTCATTTGTACAGTTGGAAGAACAATTGAATAACTACAGTATTATTGTTACTCCGCATTTTTCCAAACCCCTCCCCGCAGATCCCTGTGTGCCGAGGGAGCGGGACATATTAAGGCACGGGTTGTATAACGGAGGATTCTTTTTTCTGAAAAATGATCCGGTTGCCATTTCTTTTTTAACATGGTGGGGAAGTCACCTGGTTGATGAGGGATACCTGAATTATGCGGAAGGTATGGGCAGAGACCAGAACTGGCTTAATTTTCTGCCTTTGTTCTTTACAAACGTGCTGGTAGGAAAGGACTTTGCCGGGGTGAATGTGGCTTACTGGAACCTTCATGAGCGTACCATTTCCCGCGTGAACAACCGGTACAAGGTAAATGATACAACACCACTGGTATTTCTTCATATCAGTGGGTATTCCTTTGATCAGCCGGAGCTATTATCGAAGCACCAGAACCGCTATGATTTAAATCAATTACCGATTTTAAAAGAAATGCTTCATCAGTACCGGGAAGCTGTGCTGGCCAACAGTCATGCCCGGTTCTCCTCCATGGAATGCGCGTATGCCCGTAAAAAGAAGAAATCGATGGGGATTATGAAAACCATCAACAGGCTGATTCGCCCGTTCGGTATTAGAGTGTCGGATATCTGATTTTAGAAATAGGTTCTGCCTGTTTGAACCTTCACCTTTTTCTTATTGGCATTCTTTTTTTCGAACTCCAGGATTTCTTTGGTTTTGTTTTTGGCGGATACCGTATCTGTTTTCCCTTTCTTATTCGGAGGAAGCTTTACAGCAGGAGCGATTGTATCTGCCTGCGGCTTTTGTTCTTCCGGCTGCTTTAGCTGACCCATGAAATATTCCTGGGTTTCTACCAGCATGCCCGTGCCGGGTTGATAAAATTTCCAGAGACCGTGCTTCAGGGAACTACCGTCTGTTTTAACGATCACTTTCTCGTATTTGTCGGGATCCTTCGGATCGGCTACATCCAGGGTGTCGTAAGCTTTGTCGGGGTTCACTGCCCTCCAGCTTTCCTCATGCTCCAACCCGGCAAGGGTAAAATAGAAACAACGTCCGTTTTTATTACCCCACTTGTAGTTTTCCTGTGCCAGCAGATCGCCCATCAGGTTATACGTGCGCCACATACCTTCCTTCCGGTCGTTTTTGTAAAGACCTTCTTCTTCATACCCCGGCTCCCCGCGCAGTTTGGGCATTTGTATCAGCCACTTGCCCTGTTTTATTCCCTTCATGTCGGTACAGTTCAATGTATCTCCGTTGGAAACCAGTTTGAACGTCCTGCATTGGCTATTCACCGACAGGGTTAGAAAAATGAACAATGGTATTAATAGAAAGCGCATAATACTTACATTCGGTAACCGAAAATACACAACTGTTATGAGAAAATTATTGTCCCTTTTGTTAATTGTCAGCTGCTTCCGGCTGCAGGCGCAGGTAAAGCCAACCCCGGCCGCCGAGCGATTGAAAAGCATGGAGCAGCGCAAGGCATTGAATGCCCAATCTCCTTTGAACAATACCGCATTCCGGAATATCGGCCCCGGTGTAATGAGCGGAAGGGTGGTGGATATTGATGTAAACCCGGCAGACCCCACTGAATTTTATGTGGCATATGCTACAGGTGGACTTTGGCAGACGGTTAACAATGGTCAGAGTTTTGTGCCGGTGTTTGATTCGGCGGATATTATTACGATCGGCGATTTTGCCGTGAACTGGAAAACCCGTTCCATCTGGGTGGGTACCGGTGAAGTAAACAGCAGCAGGTCCACTTATGCAGGATTGGGTGTATACAAAAGCGATAACAATGGCAAAACCTGGGAATACCTGGGGCTTCCGGAAAGCCATCATATTGGTAAGGTGCAGCTTCATCCCACCGATCCCAACACGGCATGGGTAGCTGCAATGGGGCACCTCTATTCTGCCAACAAAGACAGGGGTGTTTATAAAACCACCGATGGCGGAAAAACATGGAAACATACTTTGTACATCAACGAGAATACCGGTTCTGTAGAACTGGATATCAATCCGCAGAACCCCAATGAACTTTATGCCGCCATGTGGTACAGAACCAGGAGAGCATGGAACTTTGAAGAGAGCGGAAAAACCAGCGGCATTTATAAAAGCACCAATGGCGGTGACAGCTGGGAACTGGTATCTACGCCTGCTTCCGGATTTCCTACCGGGGATGGCGTTGGAAGAATCGGCCTTGCCGTATATCCCCAAAACCCCAACATCATCTATGCAGTGGTAGACAACAATACAAGACAGGCAGCCAATGCCGCAAAAAGACCGCAGGATACCGGTCGCTTAACACTGCGCGATTTCAAAGACCTGAGCAGGGAACAGTTTCTTGCCCTGGACGATAAAAAACTGGGCGCTTTTGTGAGCGCTCCCCGCAATGGTATTCCTGCCAAGTACACTGCCGCCAAATTAAAGGAATTGGTTGGCTCCGGTCAGTTGGCGCCAACAGCCATCTGGAACTATCTCTTTGATGCCAATACGGCTTTGTTTGAAACACCAATTATTGGTTGTGAATTATACAGAAGTGATGATGCCGGCAAAACCTGGCGTAAAACCAATAAGGAGCCTATCAATATTTACAGTACGTATGGTTATTATTTCGGTATGGTATTCGTGAACCCTGTCAACGAAAATAAAGTGGCACTTACCGGGGTAGACCTGCTGCTGAGTACAGATGGTGGTGTGAGTTTCAAATCCATTGATAAAGACAACGTGCATTCCGATCACCATATGGTATGGATGAGCCCTCATAAAGAAGGTCATATCATCAACGGAAATGATGGCGGATTAAATATCAGTTACGACAACGGCGCGCATTGGTTTAAAGCCAATACGCCTGCTGTTGGACAATTTTATGCTGTAACTGTGGATATGGCCCGCCCCTACAATGTATACGGAGGGTTACAGGACAATGGCGTATGGTATGCGCCTTCCAATGCCGTAGAGTCAATGGCCTGGTATGACAACGGGGAAAATCCTTATAAACGCATTGGCGGTGGGGATGGTATGCAGGTACAGGTAGACTGGAGAGACAATAAAACCGTGTACAGCGGATCACAGTTTGGCGCTTATGTTCGGCAGAATCTTGCTACCAGGGAACGCAAATTCATTCGTCCTGCAAGGGATCTGGGAGAACCCGCTTACCGGTTCAACTGGCAAACACCCATACTGATCAGCCGTCATAACCAGGATGTATTCTATTATGGCAGCAACAAGTTTCACCGGTCTTTCAGCAAAGGAGACAGCCTGGTTACCCTAAGTGCAGATTTAACCACCAATCCGGCACAGGGCGATGTGCCGTTCGGAACCATTGCCACGCTCAGCGAAAGCCCCTTGCGTTTTGGCCTGATCTATGCCGGTTCCGATGATGGCAATATTCAGGTAACCAAAGACGGCGGTTATAGCTGGACCCTGCTGAACAGCAAACAGATGCCCAAGGGATTGTATGTAACCCGCGTAACTGCGAGTGCATTTAAAGAAGGCAGGGTATATGCCAGTTTGAACGGATACCGCAACGATCATTTCAATGCCTATGTTTATGTAAGTGAAGACTACGGCGCTACCTGGAGGCAGATTGCCAAAGACCTTCCCGCAGAACCGGTGAATGTGGTGAAGGAAGATCCGAAGAATGAAAATATTATTTATATCGGCACGGATGGCGGATTATATGTTAGTATCGATGGCGGTAGCTCCAGTGTAAAATGGAGCAAAGGTTTGCCATACAGCATCCCTGTGCATGATATCGCTATCCAGCCCCGCGACAATGAAATTGTGCTGGGTACACACGGCAGAAGCCTGTATGTAGCAGGTTTGGCCGGTGTGCAGCAACTGGCAAAAGGAAAATAGTCAGTGGCTGGCAAAAGCTTTTTGTACAATCCAAAGATCCTGGCCACCCAACTTGTTTGGGTGGCTTTTTCCATCATAATATTCCCGTAAGCTAAAGTACGTACACAGGGCCTGCTGAAAATGGAATGCATGGTTGTAGGTGCAGATCAACCGGTGTCCTTTTTCGCTGTAGGATTGTGTGTATGCACCCCTGAGGTATTGTTCCAGTTCCCGGTCCGAGAGTTGCCGGGTATAATTGCTGCCATGGGTAGACAGGATCAGTATACCGCCGGATTGCAGTACCCTATGCAGTTCTTTGATATGCTGCAGCTGTTCCGCAGCATCAATATGGGTGAGTACTGAAATGCCATAAATCAGGTTGAACTGATGATCGGTATAAGGAAGTGTAACTCCGCTTACAGCGCTGAACTGTATGCCCCTGATATGGTTGCGGCTCCAGGCTACTCTGCTGCTGTTGCTGTCGCAGCCATAGCAAACAGCCTCCGGTGCAACAACAGGTATATGCTGAATAACCCTGCCGGTACCGCATCCCCAGTCCAGTATGGAGGGGTGGTTGGTGTTGCGGTAAGCGGCATACCAGTGCATGATTTCTGCGGCGGCCAGTTTTCCGTCGGAAAAATATTTTTCGTAATGGAGTTGAAAGGTTTCAAATAAGTGACGGTCGGGTGGTGTTGGAAGGGCAGGGTGTTGCTGCCGGAAGCGTTTGTTGGATCTCCGGTTGTACAACTGCTGATAACGAAACTGTACTTCGGCCAGCAGCGCCCGCATTCCCAACCGGGCAAAAACTTTCTTAATGATTCCGGATGGCTGCATATTACTGTATAAATATACGAATGAAAAAGACCCCGGTAAACCGGGGTCCTGAAATGAATGGTTGGTTGAGAAGCTGTTATTTTTTCTCAGGATACAGTACGCTGTTCAGTACATTCCTGCCGTCGAATAACAGGTTGGCTGTTTTCCTGATATCTTCAATGCTAACCGCATTTACTATTTTTTCATAGTTCACCACCCGCTGCGGATCATTTTCCGTGAGGTAAATGCCCTGCAATACATTGCTCCAGTAACGATTGTCTTTCATGCTCACCGTATGTTTTTCCAGCAGGGCCTTCTTAACCTTGTCCAGGTCTTTTTGCTCAGGGCCATTTGCTTTGATCTTCCCGATCTCTTCAGTGGCTGCTTTCTTCAGTTTATCTACATTTTCAGGTCCGCAGGGGAGCTGCAGGGCCAGCGTATAGCCCTCGAAAGGATATTTGTTTACAGAACCGCCGATGCCACCGCCATAGATACCTCCGATTTTTTCTCTCAGTTCCTCAATGATCTTGATGTTCAGTACCTCGGTCAGCATTTCAGTTTGCAGTGCCAGATCCTCTGAATAACTCAGTTCTCCGGAATAAACATTGAAAATGAAGCTCTTGGCTTCTTTGCCTTTAAAGAAACCCAGCTCTTTCACTCCTTTGGCAATACGAACCCCGTTGTCGAAGATGGCGCCGGGCTTTCCTTTGGAAGGAAGGCCGCCGATATAGGTTGCCAGCAACGGCTTCATTGCCTCCAGGTCTACATTACCCACCAGAACAAACGTAAAGTCATTGGCATCGCTGGTAAGGTCCCTGAATATTTCCATTGATCTGTTCAGGTCAATTTTGTCGAAGTCGGCCGGGCTGGGAACAGCCGCTGGCGCCAGCGGATTGCCGGCATATAAAACCTTGTATACAGAATCAATGAAAGCAGTGGTTGGATCGGCCATCATAAACTGTACCTGGCTTTTCTGTTTGTCTTTCCAGCCATTGAACAGCGCCTCATCTTTCCGGATATTGGTGAAGTTGAGGTACATCATCTGGAACATAGACGCTACATCCTTAACAGTGCTGTTTCCATTTACTCTTGCCGTGATGGCATTCACGCTTACGCCGGCGCTGGCGTTTTTACCGGCCATGAATTTGCGCAGATCCACCGGGCTGAATTCTCCAATGCCCATTTGCTGGATGGCCTGTGAAGCATAGTTGGCGCTATATTTGTCTGCTGCGCCGTACACACTGGTACCGCCTTTGCGGAAACCGGTCAGTATGATTTCATCCTGTTTAAAGTTGGTCGTTTTTACAATGACCCTGGTTCCGTTGCTGTATTGCAATTCGGTAATACCAAGGGCTTCATTGCCGGATTCTTTTACCAGGGTGCCTGCAACCGGTGTTGTTTTCAACAAACTGGTGGCGATGCTTTTTTCCTCGTAAGCTTTTACCGGCGCCTTGCTGATGTTCTCCACTGCTGCCAGTAAAGCGGTTTTGCCGGGAAGTTTCACTTCTGCCTTTTCCGGTCCCTGAATGCTCACGAACACCCTTTCCTGTTGTTTCAGTTCATTGGCCAATGCATTTACTTCTTCCAGTTTAATGCCCGGCATCAGTTCCTTCTTATACTGGTATTCTGCTTCTATGCCCGGGCTTGGTTCCTGCTGCAGGAAATGCTGAATGTATTCCTGCACAAAAAGTGAAGACTCGGTCTTGTCTTTATTGTTATAGATTTTTTCAATAGCCGCTAACTGTTGCTTTTTAGCACGGTCCAGTTCTCCCTGGGTAAAGCCAAATTTCTTCACCCGCTCAATTTCTGTAAGCACGGCATGTAATGCAGTGTCTGTTCCTTTTTGGCCTGCAATGGCAAAGCTGTTGAATGCTTCATGGCCTCTTGCATAAGAACCAAAACTACTTCCTGCAAACAGGAAGGGAGGATTGGCGCTCTGGGTCAGTTCATTCATTCGCTGGTTCAGCAGGGAAGTGAACAGGTTCTTAATGATGATGTCTTTGCGGTAATCGTTTAAAGTAACTGCAGCGCTGGCCTTAACAGTAGAATAGTTCAGCTCAATCTGGTAATTGGTTGCTTCCTTATCGGTTACCACCATGGCATCGTTCTTGGTTCTGGCAGGAACAGTCGCTTTGAACCTTGGTCTTGGTTGGGCAGGATTCCGGAGCCCGCCAAAATATTGCTGTACCAGCTTTTCTGTAGCAGCCACATCAATATCGCCCACTACAATTACCGACATCAGGTCAGGACGGTACCAGTCTCTGTAGAAGCGTTTGACGGCATCGTACTTAAAGGTTTTCAGCAGGCTGTCCTTGCCAATGGGCAAACGCAAAGCATACCTGGAACCTTCATATTGTTTGGGGTATACCTTTCTGAACATGCGGTCTTCGGCGCCCTTGCCCAAACGGCTTTCTTCCAGTATCACACTTCTTTCCTCATCTATCTGTTTGTTGTCGAAGCTGATACCCGAAGCCCAGTCCTGTAATACCAGCAGGCCTTTTCTATAGTTGGCCGTGTCGGTTAAAGGGATCGGCAGGATGTATACCGTTTCATCAAACCCGGTATAAGCATTTAAGTCTGCTCCAAATTCCACCCCGATCGTTTGCAGGAAATTAACCAGTTCATTCTTTTTAAAATGCTTGGTGCCGTTGAATGCCATATGCTCTGTAAAGTGAGCCAGGCCCTGCTGGTCGTTGTCTTCCAGGATAGATCCTGCATTCACTACCAGGCGAAGCTCCACTTTGTTCTCGGGCTTTTGGTTCTGCCGGATATAATAGGTTAAGCCGTTGGATAACTTACCTGTTTTCACTTTGGCATCAAAGGGCAGTTGCGCTTTGAGATTTAACTGGGCATTGCTGCTGAACAACACAAGCATCCCCAATACAAGCAAATAGCATTGTTTCTTCATGATTTGTTTTTTAAAACCCGGAGGTTCTCAATGATTGAATAAAGAGTAGTTCTATTACTAGCCAGTTGTATGGGGTAAACTATTTATTTCAGAACTTCAGTAATGGGCTGCCCGATATTGCCGCTGGGCTCCTGTATATGCAATAACGCAGCAATGGTAGAAGCGATATCGTGCATATGAACCTCCCTGGCGGATCTGCCTTTTTTAATGCCCCATCCATACCAAAGTAAAGGAATATGCGCATCATAAGGATACCATAATCCATGCGTGGTGCCGGTTGCGCCACCATCTATATAACCGGGCTTCAGGATGATCTGAACGTCGCCGCTTCTGTTGTAGAAAAATCCGTTCGCCAGTTTTTCTCTCAGGACTTTAGGAATAGGGGTAGTAAGGATATCAGCAGTTGCAAATGCATTGGATACCGATTCTTTCTTTTTTAAGAAACTGATAATGGCGTTGATGATACCTGTTTTATCCGCTTTTAAGCTGTCGAGCTTGTCTCTGTCGAGATGAACCTGGTAATTGTACAGGCTCACCACAGCGCCCTCCACGCCAAATTTATCTTTCACTACCGCATTCAGATCGGCCAGCATATTTTTTTCGTTCACAGTACCGCCGGGTAATTTGTTCTCTTTCATGAATCCCGGTACATGCGCTACTGCGTGGTCTGCACTCAGGAAGGCAGTGTATTTGCCTTTGCCTACTTTGGCATCGAGGAAGTCGAATAGTTTTCCCAGTTCTTCGTCCAGGCGAACATAGTTGTCTACGAGTTCCCAGGAATTAGGCCCAAATGCGTGACCGATATAATCGGGAGAAGAAAAGCTTACGGCCAGTAAATCAGTAACATTATCTTTACCCAGATCTTCGGCTATTACCGCAGCCTTGGCCATTTCTGCCGTAATGGTATTACCATGCGGGGTGGAAGGGAGTTTAGCGTATCCCTCGTTCCCGGTTCTTTTCAGGTCGTAGGGCATTTTGGTCTGGTTCTTTCCAAATGGCGTTCCCTCATAAGGTTTTTCGTCGGCGGTAGCATATACCGGATATACATCATCTTTCAATGCTTTCTGCCAGCCCAGGTTCAGCAGTGAATCGGGTACTTTCCTGCTGTTGAACTGGTTCACCCATTCAGGCAACTGGTCGGTATAATAAGTACTGGTAATAAAATCACCGCTTTTTGAATCGAACCAGTAGGCGCCATTGGCGCTGTGGCCCGCAGGCAAAATTGCCCCCCTGTCTTTGATGGCAATCCCAATTACTTTGCTCTTGAAATTGGTGGATAACCTCAACTCATCGCTGATGGTGGTTGTTTGCAAATTTCTGGGGCTCATCTGCCCATCGCCGGAGCCCTTTGCGCCAACACCGCTGACGGATTTATCTTCGGTACAGTAAACGGAACGTTTCTGCAATGCATCCCACCATGCATTTCCGGTGATGCCGTGTATAGCCGGCACAGAACCTGTATAGATCCCCGAATGCCCGCAGGCCGTGATGGAAGGCGTATATCCAATTTGTGTATTATCGCAACTAAAGCCTTCCTGCATCATTCTTTTAAATCCTCCGTTCTGCCTGAAAAGCGGTGCAAAACGGTAGAGATAATCCCATCTCATCTGATCAATCACAATTCCCACTACCAGTTTAGGCGCCTGATCAGTAGCAGGTGTTTTAGGTGAGATCTGCGCAAAACCTTGTACTGCCGTCATTTGCAGGCCCAGGGCCAGCATGGCAAGCAGGTTCATTTTACCTTTATTTTTTTGTAGCATAGCTCGTATTTAGAGCGTAAAGATAGGCTATGGTGCATAAATACGTTTGCGCTTTCCTTGATTATGATTAATTTTGCGCAGGTTTTTTTAAAAAGTAATCATTTATTCATATGGCAGATATTTTTGAGAAACTATTGAAAAATGCAGGCCCGCTGGGTCAGCATCGCGAGCGTGCACATGGTTATTTTGCCTTCCCAAAACTGGAAGGAGAAATCAACAGCAGAATGAAGTTCCGTGGCAAGGAAATGATTGTCTGGAGTCTGAACAACTACCTGGGCCTGGCCAATCACCCGGAAGTGAGAAGAGTGGATGCAGAAGCTGCGAAACAGTTTGGACTTGCGTATCCTATGGGCGCCAGGATGATGAGTGGAAACTCCAACTACCACGAACAACTCGAAAAAGAACTCGCTGAATTTGAACATAAGGAAGATGCTATCCTGATGAACTTTGGTTACCAGGGTATCATGAGCGCGATCGATGCAATCTGCGGTCGTCATGATGTGATTGTGTACGATGCGGAAAGCCATGCCTGTATTATTGACGGCCTTCGCCTGCATCCGGGTCATCGTTATGTATACAAACACAACGATGTGGAAGATTGCGAAAAGCAATTACAGCGCGCTACCCAACTGATCGAAAAACAGCAGTCCGGCGGTATCCTGGTCATCACAGAAGGGATCTTCGGAATGGCCGGTGATCAGGGAAAACTCAAAGAAATTGCCGCACTGAAAAACAAATACCAGTTCAGGTTACTGGTAGACGATGCACACGGATTCGGCACCCTGGGTAAAACCGGCGCCGGCACAGGAGAGGAGCAGGGGTGCCAGGACCAGATTGACCTGTATTTCTCCACTTTCGCAAAGAGCATGGCTTCTATCGGCGCGTTCATGGCAGGAGATAAACCCATTATCGATTTTATCCGTTACAATATCCGCAGCCAGATTTTTGCGAAGAGCTTACCCATGCCAATCGTTATTGGTAACCTGAAACGCCTGGAAATGCTCCGTACCATGCCCGAGCTGAAAGACAAACTCTGGAGTAATGCACTGAAATTACAGAATGGCCTGAAGCAAAGAGGGTTCGATATCGGCAATACCAATACACCTGTTACACCAGTGTATATGAACGGCGGTGTAGAAGAAGCAACTGCAATGGTGATGGATCTGAGAGAGCATTATGGCATTTTTGCCTCCATCGTTGTTTATCCGGTTATTCCCAAAGGGCATATCATTTATCGCCTGATCCCTTCTGCTGCACATACAGATGCAGATATAGAAGAAACATTGAAAGCCTTTAGCGAAACCAAAGCTAAACTGGATGCAGGCGCCTATAAAGTAGACGCAGTGCCGGATATGGCAGAAACCAAATAGTTTCAAGCGAACTAATCTTAAGTTTACTTTTCATATAACGATCCCGGTTGAATATTCAGCCGGGATCATTTTTATTAAAGGTATGCCGCAGTTGAACTGTTAAAAAACCGTAGCTTTATAGCAGAATTTCTGTTCCCCCCCCAGTTATTTGTTATGGAAAATGCTACCTCACTTGTGAACAGGCTCATCCAGGAGGATTCTTTCCGGCTGATGAGCAAAGCCTCAATTGTTTCGATTACAGACACGAAAGGGACAATACTCTTTGCGAACGATCATTTTGCCAATATCAGCGGCTATACCATCGACGAGCTGGTGGGTAAAAGCCACAATATCATCAATTCCGGTTATCATCCCCGGCATTTTTGGGCCGATATGTGGAACGCTGTACTCGCCGGAAAAAACTGGCGGGAGGAAGTGAAAAATAAAAGAAAGGATGGTACCTTTTATTGGGTTGATGTGCAGATCATGCCGCATTTTGGTGATGATGGAAAAGTGAATGCCATTATTTCTGTACGCAACGATATTACCAAACGGAAAACTGCGGAAAATGAAAAAGTGGAATTGGGTAACAGGCTGAATATTTTCACAGAACATATACCCGGGTTCCTCTATCAATACCAGCTTCGCCCCGACGGAACCTCCTTCTTCCCTTATGCGAGCAAAGGTATCATTAACATTTATGGACTTCATCCGGGGGATGTTTTACACGATGCTGCAAAGGTTTTTGAAGTGATTCATCCGGATGACCGGCCTAAAGTAATCAGTACGATCCTCTATTCTGCCGAACACCTGACGGAATGGAGATGGGAATACAGGGTGATCCTTCCTTCAGGTCCGACCATCTGGGTCGCCGGTTTTTCTTCTCCGGAGTTGCTTGAAGACGGCAGCATATTGTGGCATGGATTTCTCAATAATATTACAGAAAGAAAACTGGCGGCAGAAAAATTTGAATCTGCCAATGCACAGCTGGAAGCGTTGATTGAGGCATTGCCGGATGCCATCTTTTTTAAGGATGGGGAAGGACGGTGGGTGGTTACCAATAACGCTGCCAAAAAATTGTTCAATTTAGAGGGTTATGATTGGCTGGGCAAGACGGAAAGGGAAATGGCCATAGATCGCCCTGCGTACAGAGAGGCGCACGAAAAATGCATGATTGATGATGCACAGGCATGGAACCAGCGTAAATTGTCGGTTTTCACCGAATTTATTAAAGAGGAACAGGAGGCGCTTCGGGAGTTTGAAGTTCGGAAGATTCCTTTGTTTAATCCCGACGGAAGCAGAAAAGGGTTGGTGATTGTCGGGTCGGATATTACTGAAAGAAGAAGGGCCGAAGAGATTCGTAAACAACTGGCAGAAGAGCTGAATATCAGTAAACAGCGGTACGAATCGCTGTTCTCGCAGAACCATGAATCCGTTTTTTCTGTAGACCTGAACGGGAAGTTTACCAGCGCCAATGAGCGTTTCCTGAAAGCAACCGGGCATAGCCTGGAAGAATTATTGCAAATGTATTATACCTCCATTATTCATCCCGATGACATGGCTAAAGTGAATGAAAGTTTTGAACGCGCAAAACAGGGAATATCCACCAGGTTCGAAAGCAGGGTATTGATCTGCAAAAAAACGGAGATAAAGTATATCTACCAGGTGAATATGCCGATGGTTGTTAACCGGAAAATTGTAGGTGTTTATATACTTGCCAGCAATATCACAGAAAGGGTAATGGCCGAAGAGAAGATTAAAAAACAGAACCAGCAGCTAAGGGAAATTGCAAGGATACAGTCGCATGAAGTACGCGCGCCACTGGCGAATATTATAGGACTTGCCAATCTCTTCGATAAAAACAATGCCGGAGATCCTAATAATGAAATGATCCTGAAAGAGTTAACGGTATCAGCAAAAAAACTGGACGGCGTTATCCATAAAATCGTAGATAAAGTATATGCAATAGGAGAGATCAGAGATATCTATTAATCAAAAGATCCCGGTATCACCGGGATCTTTTGATGCGGTTATTGGTATTTAGAGTTTGGCAAT
>JAECQP010000049.1:0-14283 GCA_015999745.1 Sphingobacteriia bacterium
ATATTTAATACCACCGGTAAAGGTTTTCACAATACCTGCATTTACCTCGCTCATTTCCGATACATGCTTCAGATCCAGCCTGTATAAATCAACGGCCCCCTCTGCCAAAACCTGTACAAACTGTTCCACAGACAATCCCGGGCCGGTAATCCCTTTTTTATACACACTATAAGACTCCGGAGTTCCCGGTTTGTGCATCAGGGTAAAAGAAACAATCTCATCCTGCAATTCAAAAGCCTCCTCATTCTTATTGAAGAATAAAGCATTGTCATATACATTGTACTTTAGTTCCAGGTTTTCATAAATGCCCCTGGTGGTAACTACCGAACCCCTGGTCCATTTGTCGGCCAAAAAAGGTGTTCCGCGGATTTCTGCATATTTTTCTATGTTAAAGATCCTGGAAGACAGGGGGTCTTGCAGAATAGATATGTTCTGAGAAAAAGCCGCTACGGAAAAAAGCATGGCAAATAAAAGGAAAAGGAACAGTCTCATACAAAAATTTATAAAATAAATGTACTGAATCCCGCCGGCAAAAAAAAGTGCAGTACTTTAAAAAACAAGGGCCGCTGTAACAGCGGCCCTTGTGGTATGATGAACGGTAACCCGGTATTAATACCCAGTGTTTTGCTGGGATTTCAGGTTAGCGTTGGCGTCAATTTCAGACTGAGGGATAGGGAGAATCCTTCTGAACACAGTGTAAGGTACTGTTCTGGAAGTTGCCGGATAATTAGCACTTCTCGTCACATCACGCTTCAGGCGCTGTAAATCATGGAATCGGTCTCCTTCAAATGCAAGCTCCTTTCTTCTTTCAGTCAGGATATCTTCCAGTAACTGCGTTCCTGAAGATAAGATGGGGGTTGCACCACGACGGCTGGCGATGAAGTTAACATAGGTCAACGCATCAGCTTCATTGGTTGGCAAAGAAGCCTCAGCAGCAATCAGGTACATTTCGCTTAAACGAAGCACTTTAGTATCACTTAAATCACCTGTGGTTACAGGGTATTTATTAATGAATGCAGACGGCAAACCCGCTCTTATACCGGTAGGGTACAGCGCTTTTCTAACATCTGCTGTAGCATACAGTGCATAGAGGTCATCAGAACAAAGGATATCGCCATAGTTACCAGCCTGGCTGTACAGGTAACCGATTGCATCGAAAGAAAGGTTAGCTACCGCGTCAGAAGAAACCTCATACAAAGTTTCCAACTTATCCGTTCTAACTACAGAATTAGCCCAGTAAGATGCATGGTTAGCTGTGGTTAAAGGAGAAAATCCGCTGTTGTTGATTACATCCAGAGCAGCAGTTTTTGCATTGGCCTTATCGCCCATATGCAGGTACACTTTAGCCTGGAGCCCTTTAGCAGCGTACTTACTAAACATGGAAGAGTTGGTAAACGTAGTCATCAGGGTATAAGCCTGATTCAGGTCTGCAATCATCAACGCATACACTTCAGATACCTTATTGCGGGTAGGCTTCAGATCCGGATTATAAACCGTAACAATAGGCACCCCCAGTGCATCCGGGTTATCAGCATAAGGCTTTGCAAAGTTGCGCACCAATGTAAAGTAGGCCAGTGCTCTCAGCGCGTAAGCCTCTCCTTTGTACTGATTAACAGTTGCATTGGCAGCAATGGTAGAATTGATGATATTGTTTGTTCTAAGGATCACTGCATATGCAGCGGTCCACATTCCAAGGGCATTGCCATCGGTTGCAGTTGCACCCTTGGTATCGTTGTAATCATTAAAGAATGTATACCTGTTGGTATTCAGTGAAGACTGGTAAGCATTATCTGCCATCAGATCTCCCATTACAGGGAGTGACCTTCCGAACAGGTCTACATTACGCATACCTGCATAGGCTCCGTAAAGGGCCACTTTCAGGTCAGCCTCTGTTGCTAACGCCTGGTCGGGCGTTAAAGAAGTGGGAGAAGAAAGCTCAATAAAGCTCTTTTTACAGGAGGACATAGTTGCCAGTAACACTATTACCAGCAACGTTTGAAATTTATATTTTCTGCTCATAGTTATAATAATTTAAAAAGCCGGTTATTTAGAATGCTACGTTAAGACCAACTGTTACAGTTCTTGGAATGAATACGTTCAGGTTAGTAGCACTGTTCGTACCCTGCTCCGGATCAAATGCAAGGTTTTTATCCTTAACCCAGGTAAACAGGTTGGTTCCTCTTATATAGAAATTAACATTAGTCAGTTTAGCTTTTTCAATCAGGCTCTTAGGCAGATTATAACCGACCTGGAGTTCACGCAATCTGATGAAATCTCCCTGATTCAGGTAACGGGTAGAGCTGCTCTGTGCGTTTTTGTTACCACCGTACACATATTTGGGGATATCAGTGATGTCGCCTGGTTTCTGCCAACGATCCAACTGACGGGCAACTTTATTGTAAGTAGCGCCAAAACCGGAACCTAAATAATAACTGCCCCATGTATCATACACCATATTACCAAAGTTGTAATAGAACTGTGCACTAAGGGTAAAGCCTTTGAAGTTCAATGTTGAACTCAGTGATCCGAAATACTTAGGAAGAGAGTTTCCGCCTACAACACGGGCAGCAGCGCCTGGATAAGCGTTGGTAGTTGTATTGTGTGTATTGTCGGCATACCACAGCGGGTCTCCGTTTGCAGGATTTACACCGGCCCATTCCCTTACATAGAAAGAGTTGATGGAAAGGCCTTCCCTGATCAGCTGGAGGGCATTATTAGGGTTGATGATATCTGCTCCGCCGGGCAGAGAAGTAACGGTATTTTTGTTGTTGGCAATATTGAAATCAATTTCCCATCTCAGGTCTTTCTTCAATACAGGAACAACATTTAGAGAAAATTCAAAACCCTTGTTCTGCATAGAACCTATATTTCTGGTTGCAGTAGAGAAACCGGAAGTTCTTGACAATGGAACCGGCAGTAACAGTGAAGCTGATGTTCTGTTGTAGTATTCAGCAGTAAAGCTGATTCTGTTTTTAAGAATACTTACATCTACGCCAATATTGAAAGGCTTGTTCAGCTCCCAGGTAAGATTAGGGTCACCTACGTTTGCAGGTGCGCTACCTGGCAACTGGTTATAATTGTAACCATAACCATACAATGGAAGGGCGTCATAGTTACCAATAGCCGTATTACTACCATTCACACCATAAGAAGAACGGAGTTTCAACTGGGTAACAAACTCAATATCATCCATGAATTTTTCCCTGTCAATATTCCAGGTACCACCCACAGACCAGAAGTTACCGTATTTATTGCTCGGGCTAAACTTAGAAGAACCATCCCGTCTGAAACTTCCGGACAATACAAAACGGTTCTGATAGTTTAGTGATGCAGAAGCAAACTGGGAAACAAAAGAATATTCAGAAATAGTTGCAGAAGCTGTGAACGGGCTTGCACCGGAAGCAGGATAAGTCAATGCATTGGTTGGAGGAAACTGATCAGCACGCAGCGAACTTAAGTAACCCGCAGATTTCTGTGCTTCATAACCTACCTGCGCATTCAAAGAAAGATCTCCGCCTTTGGTCAGGTTCTGCTGGTAGTCCAGTGTATTGGTCCATACCCAGTTAAAATAACGGGTGTAGTAAGAATAAGATCTACCGTTGGTAGCAGCACCGTCGCCATGACGAGGGTTATTGTACTGCTCTTCTTCAAGAACATTGTAATCAACACCGTACTGGCTTCTGAACTTCAGGTTATCCAGGATTCTGTATTCTGCAAATGCACTACCGCGGATACTGGTTTGTCTTAAAAATCTTTTATCAATTTCAGACAAAGCAAGGGTATTGTGTAAGCCACCCAGGTTCGTCAGGTTCCATGAACCATCTGTATTATAAGCAGATTTGGTAGGCAACAGGAAAAAAGCAGATAAAACCGGATTACCAAATGCACCACCATTCAATGGAGCACGCTGGCTAACAGCGCCTACATTCAAATTTACACCCAGGGTTAACCTGTCTGTAGCTTTATTGGTAATTCTGAAATTACCGTTTGTTCTGGTGAGCTTAGAGTTAACGGTGGTACCTTCCTGTACAAAATGACCTCCTGAAATAAAGAATGTGGTTTTATCATTACCACCTTCTGCGCTGAGGTTATATTGCTGTTGACTACCTGTGCGGGTAACATTATCCAACCAGTTAAAATCCACACCGGTACCCAAGCCTAAAGCAGCCAGGGTGCCATCAATAGTAGCCTGAGTAGCTCCCGCATTTACCAAACCTTCACGGGTGATATCCAGATATTCAGTTGCATTCAGTGGCCTGTACTTGTCATTCTTGTATGCAGTATTGCTCTGACCTACTTCAGTATCAAATCTGAACCTGGTTTTACCTGCTTTTCCTTTTTTAGTAGTAACAACAATTACACCATTTGCAGCACGGCTACCGTAGATAGACTGAGAGGCCGCATCTTTCAATACGGAAATACTCTCAATATCGTTAGGGTTCAATGTGCTCAACAGGTTACCTGTTGTTTGCAAACGGGAAACATCGCCGGAGTTTACAGGGATACCATCAATTACCCACAAAGGATTACTGCTACCACTGATGGAGCTTACCCCTCTGATAACGATGTTCTGTGCTGCACCGGGCTGACCGGAAGCTGCAACAGACTGCAAACCTGCAACTTTACCTTGTAAAGCTTTATCAACAGAAGAGAAGGGACGGCTTTCGATGTCCGCACTTTTTAAGGTAGCAACTGAACCCGTTAAATCGGATTTCTTTTTGGTACCATAACCTACCACTACCACTTCCTCCAGGTTATCTACAACTGCTGTAAGTGTTACATTGATAATACTTGCATTTTTGTCAATCTTGATTTCTTTGGTGCCGAGATTAAGAGCCGAAAAAACCAACTCCTTGGCACTGGAGGGAACGGGAAGGCTATACTGACCGTCTTCCCTGCTTGTTGTGCCTATTGTGGTACCTTTTACCAAAACAGAGGCCCCAACTACAGGATTTCCCTTCTCATCGGTGATTTTTCCTGTGATTGTCCGGTTCTGAGCCTGTACTTGCAACAGGGACATTACCAGACACAGGATTACTGTGACTAGTTTTCTCATAATTTAATTTTTAATTTAGGGATTACGAAATTAGTTAAAGAAAACTTAACCAACCAAGAAATGATCTAAAACAAAAATGCATTACAAGGTTTTTCACCGATAAAATCAGGTACAATAATTATTATATAAGGTTTTTATATATCATAATAATAATTATACATATGCCCTAAAAAAGAAAAGCGCCCGCAATGCAGGCGCTTTTCTTAACATATTCAGCTATTTATTAATAGCCTGGATTTTGTGCAATTACCGGGTTCTGGGTTACTTCACCTACAGGAATTGGCCAGATAAATCTGTAATCACTGTAAGGGATAGCCGCCTGACCAGTTGTAACCGGCAAACCAATACCATATAAAGCAATACCAGTTACGCCATTGGTTACTTTAGCAGGGATACCCGCAGATTTTACGGCTGCAACCGGATCTGCTGCAGTTCTGTGAATATCAGGCCAACGTCTGCCTTCTGCCAGGAACTCAATTCTGCGCTCCAATAAAATAGCTTTCAGTAATTCTGTATAATCAGCAAAGCTAGCAGTGGTGAACTGAGTCGCAGCAGGGTTTGCGCTTGCACGGTTTCTAACCATATTCAGCAAATCAACTGCACGCTGAGAAACAGCACCGGTAGACAGTCTGGCTTCCGCTTCTGCCTGAAACAGCAGCACTTCAGCCCAACGCAGGATTGGGGTATTATCTCCCCTGTTCACATAATCTGTGTATTTGGTAGTCATGATACCGCTTGAGATAGCGTTACCACCAGTTCTGTACAAAGTGGATCTTCTCAGATCATCTGCCAGCCAGCCAGCGTTGTTCCAGATAATAGGAGAAATTGCCACCAGGCCACGTCCTCCTAAATCGGTTGAACCATACATGGCAGCCATCGCGCCATTTACAGAACCGTTATCCAATGGGTCATTCTTTACAGAAAAAATATTCTCAGCAGAAATACTGTTTCCGCCTGCAATACCAAAAGCAGCAGCAGGAGAAGCCAGTAACTGATGTGATCCAACCAAGCTTACAGCAGCAGTCGGGTTCAATGGATTGATAGAAGCAGGGATCAGTTTATTTCCTTCCAGTCTTGCACTATCCCACTGCCCCATATGTATTCTTACACGCAGTTTCAGTGCAATGGCAGCAGATTTGGTAGCCCTTACTTTACCAACACTGTTGGTTGCAGGAAGATTTGTTTCAGCAAAATCAAGATCATTCAGCAGCTTTCTGTAATCATACCCTACAGTTGGTCTTGCTTCTGTTCTTAATTTATCCAATGCAGCGCTTCCGGTTACAGCATAATCTCTGTAAGGCACACCCAAAGCGGATCCGTTACCATCCAGGTAAGGACGTGCATAATGAACCAGCAGTTCATGGTGAGCCAGTGCACGCAGGAAGCGACACTCCGCCTCATATTGTGTGGCCAGGGTTGAAGAGATGATGCCGGAAGCACCTACAGAACGGAAACCATCAATGGCAATATTAGCCTTGTTGATCATGTTGTAGGAGTTATCCCACATAGCCTGGTTGTTGGCGGTGCTAGGGTTGTAAGTACCCTGGTAAGTAATTTGATAGAACGCAGCCAGGTTAACAACATCTTCCCCCCTGTTATCGCCTTGTTCAATGGTAGCGGCGCCAAATGGATAACCACGGCCGGCAAGTGTTTGGGTTCCTGTCTGAGCGGCATCGTATACTCCGTTCAAAGCCAGTAAGGCTCTTTCCGGGGTAGTGAATACACTCACATCAGTGAATGCATTGTAAGGCCCTTCATCCAGTACCTTTTTGCAACCCGTTGACGCGAGCACTACTGTGGAAAGTGCAGTTGCTATTAAAAATTTATTGAATCTCATTGTATTTATTTTAAAACGTTAATCAGTTAAATGAATTAGAATCCGACATTAACACCAGTTGAAATCACCCTCAGTTGAGGAGAAACCGCATTGTCCAATCCTTCCTGGTTTGCGTTCTCAGGATCTAAACCGGAGTACTTGGTCCAAACAGCCAGATTTTGACCCTGTACAAAGAAGCGCAGGTTCTTGATATAGCCATTTGTTTTTTCAGCAAGACGCTTGTTGTCGAATGTATAGCTCAATACAACATTCTGTAATCTCAGGAAGTCGCCTGATTCCACAAAACGGGAGATTGCCAATCCATTCTGGTTGATATTGTTACCTTGACCTTGTCTTACACGGGGAACATCAGTAACCTGACCAACAGTGGTCCATCTGTTCAGGATTTCCACACCATTGTTGTGGAAGTTCTGACTCAGTAATGCTTCCTGGCGGGTAATATTCAAGATCTTGTTACCGCCGGAATAACGCAGCATGAATTCAAGTCCGAAATTCTTGTAACGGAAAGAGTTGGTAACACTTCCAAAGTAGGTTGGTAAACTCAATCCAAGGTATTTACGATCGTTGAAAGTTAAAGAAGTTTGTGCGCCTAAAGTAGGTTCGTTCTTGCTGCTCGCAAAATAGTACGCACCGTTTGCAATGTTGTGCTGTACCAGGCTGCCATCCGCTTTGTAGTACATTGGGTTACCGTTTGCAGCATTTACACCTGCATACTGATATCCGTACAATACGTTCAGTGAGCTACCCACATTGATCAGGTTATAAGAACCAGGAATATAAGTTACCGGAGTACCACCGATGGTGTACAGGGAAGTGATTCTGTTGTCCAGATTGGTATGGTTCCAGTTAATGTTCCAGTTGAAATCTTTCTTACGGATCACATCACCGCCAAAGCTGATCTCAATACCTTTGTTACGCTGGGTACCAATGTTCTGGGAAATGGAGTTTCCGGGGATACCTGCTGTTGGAGGAGTAGGAACCGCTAATACCAGCTGATCAATATCATTCATAAACCAATCGAAGGTAAAGTTAAAGCGGCCGCTTAAGATAGCCACATCCACACCGATATCATATTTTTTACTTCTTTCCCACTGTAGAGAACGGTTACCAATCAGGTTTGGTGCAAGACCGGCAATGTTACCGTAGTTAGCTGCTCCGAAAGTACTCAGGTAAGGGAACCCACTTAACTGGTTACCTACTATTGCATAAGAAGCTTTTAGTTTGACATCACTCAGCCATTTTTTCAGACCCGGGCTCTTATCCCAGAAGCTTTCCTGAGAAATTCTCCAACCAGCGGAAAAACCAGGAAATGTACCAAAGCGGGTTTCAGGAGCCAGAGAGCTCTGACCATCGCGTCTTACAGAAGCCTGGAAGAAATATTTGTTCGCAAAATCGTAGTTGGCGCGTGCAAATAAAGACTGGAAACCACTTCTACTGAGACCCCCACCGCTGAACTGTGTTACCGCAGAACCGGAAATAAAGTTATTTTTCACAAAGAACAGATCGGAAATCTGCTGACCACTACCGGTTACAAAACGGGTCTGATCTTTCTGTGCTTCCTGACCTGCAGTCAGATAGATATTGTGACTGCCAAATGATTTGTTGTAGTTCACGTAGTTCTGGAATACCCAGCGATCAAATACCTGTTGTGCATTGTAAGCATAACCCTGAGAGCTGAATCCATCACCATGGCGGGGATCCAGACCCTGGAAGCTGTAATCGTTCAGCACATCATAGTTGAATGCAGAACGGAACCTCAGTCCTTTGATCGGGCTGATTTCAATGAACGTATTGTTATTCAACCTGATTTTGTCAGAAGAATAAATATTCTCATTCAGTGTAAACGCAGGATTGGTGTAGTTATCATCCACAGAGATCAGGTTTGGACCAAGACCAACCTGGTTTAAACCCGGACGGAGGTTGTATCCTGACGCTGTAGTAGAATTGTAAGGCTCAACGTTTGGCAGCATTCTCAATGCAGAAGCAAGAGAGCCGCTCAAAGCGTTGGTACCATTGTTCTGATCATAGTCAATCTGCTTGGACAAAGTCAGGTTATTGCCAAATTTCACATACTTATTTACCTCTGTTTCAAAGTTGAAACGAAGACGATACGCCCTGTTGCTGTTAGAGATAATAATACCTTTCTGATCAGCAAAGTTCAGAGAGAAGAAATAAGTGGATTTCTGTGTACCACCCGCGAAGCTAATATTCTGTTGAACAGCCATCGCATTGTTATTGTACACAAGACGCTGCCAATCGGTATTGGTACCGGTTGGGCTGGCAAAAGCGGCGGCAGTTTGTCCGTTGTTGATCCTTTTTTCATTCGCAATTGTTACAAACTGATCTGCATTCAGCAATTCATATATTTTTCCGGGAGATGAGAATCCGATTGTTGCATCGTAATTCACTTTCATTCTTCCGCTCCTGTCTCCTTTCTTGGTAGTGATCATGATCACACCACTTGCAGCTCTGGAACCATAGATCGCTGTTGCAGAACCGTCTTTCAATACCTCAATGTTCTCAATATCATTAGGGTTGATATCACCTAATGCATTGGAGTTGGTTGTTGCAGCGAGGTTACCCGTAATAAAAGGAACACCATCTACAACAATCAATGGGCTTTGACCACCACTGATAGAGTTGACACCTCGAATACGGATACGTGCGGGAGTACCTACACCACCACCGGAATTCACCACCTGAACACCTGCCGCACGACCAGCCAATTGCTTATCGATTGATGGGGTTACCAGTTGAGAGAATTCTTTCGTGTCAATTTTGGATGCAGCTCCGGTAAAAGCTTTCTTTTGCTGAACGCCGTAACCTACCACCACCACCTCAGACAAGGCCTTGGTTTCAGAAACCATGTTCACATCAATAGATGTTCTGTTACCAATTCGGGCATCCACTTCACCAAATCCTACAAAAGAGAATTTTAAAGTGGTTGCTTTTTCAGGCAGCTGGATACTGTAATTACCCTTAGCGTCTGAAACTGTACTTTTTGCGGATCCCGCAGCTGTAATTGTCACCCCGGCAAGCGGATTGCCTGCTTCGTCAGTTACCTTTCCGGTAACAGTTCGGTTTGTTTGAGCGTATGCCTGAGCTATAAATAGCATAGCACACGTCAGGAGAACTGCTAGTTTTCTCATGAGCGTTTCTTTTTTTTAGTTTAAGTAGAGTTAAAAATAGGCAACTTTTGTTAAAAAATAGCTGCATATGTTAATTAACTATTAATTAGCCTAAAAAATTATACCGTCTCAAAAGAGGGAATTATTTGCGTAAGAAGGTGATAATCAATACCGGAAGTAAAACCAGGTTGGTAATAGTGCCAACCACTAAAGTAAGGGATGTTAACCAACCTAAGGCATTGGTACCCCCAAATTCACTAAAACAGAAGATAACAAATCCTGCAATAAGTACTAAAGAGGTATATATAATACTAATACCGGTATGGCGGATTGTCTGAACAAGGGTGGGTGTTACTTTACCATGGTGCAAGGGCAGTTCCTGCTTGTAATTGATCAGGAATCGGATGGTGACGTCTATCACAATACCCAAAGCAACACTGAAAACCAATACGGTAGAGGGTTTTAACGCAATTCCGGACCAGCCCATCACTCCGGCTGTTACCACCAACGGCACGAGGTTCGGTATCAGTGAGCAAACCAGGATCCGGAAAGAACGGAAAAGATAGAGCATGCAGAGGGTAATCAGCAGAAAAGCCCAGAAAATGCTCTCTTTTAGCCCCCGGATAATAAAACTGGAGCCTTCCAGGAAACTGACACTACTACCGGTAAAAGTTACTTTATAGCTGGCTGTATCGAATATTTCCCTGGATTTCTGCTCAAACTGATCCAGCAAAACAGGTAAGCGCGCACTTCCAATATCCTTCATATTAACGCTGATCCTGGCCTTCTGCCGGTTGCTGTCTATAAAGTTATTCAGTAATCTGGTCATTGGGGTTACCTGTTTGGGACCGCTGTCGTTCTTCTCTTTCAGATAAGGGCCAATAAAAGCCAGGTCAGACTCATAGGGTATGGCATAACTCAGGCTATCCCCATCGTAAAAAGCCTGCTTGGCAAACTTCAGCCCCTCAACCAGCGACAATGGCCTTGCTGTAGATGAATCCGCAGCCAGCCAGGCCGAAAATTCATCAATTTTGGCAATTGGCTTCATCGTACGAACCAGGCCGTTCTTCTTTTTGGTATCAATCACAATTTCCAGTGGCATAACGCCGCCAAAATTGGATTCAAACCATTTCAGGTCTGTATAAATCACATCCCCTTTGGGAAGATCATCTACAATAAAGGCCTCACTCTTAATCCTGAATATACCTACGATGGATATGGCGGTTATCACAATGGTTACCCCATACACCATTCGGGTGTGGTGGAATGCCCATCGCTCAATTTTCACAAGGATTTTGGAAAGAAAGGCATTGTCCAGGTAGTTGGTATGTTTTGCCTTTGGTGCGGGTAAGAAACTTAGTACAGGTGGTATAAAGATCAGTGAGATAAAAAACAAAAGCATGATATTAATACCTGCCACTTCACCAAATTCTTTCAACAGGTCGCTCTTAGTTAGTGCAAACACTGCAAACCCGATTGCGGCGGCAATATTACAGAACAGCGTTACGATACCCATCTTCCCAACCATCTGAATCAACGCCTCATTTTTGTCTCTCACTTCCCGGTAAGAGGTGTGGTATTTATTCAGGAAATAGATACAGTTGGGGATACCGATTACAACAACCAATGGCGGGATCAGCGCAGTCAGCAGGGTAATTTTATGACCCAGCATTACCAGGGTACCTAAACTAAACACAACGCCCATCCCAACAACGAGCAGGCTCATCAACATTGCGCTGAATGAACGGAAGAACAACAACAGGGTAATTGCAGATAGCACCAACGAACCAATCAAAAACCAGTTCATTTCTCTTTTAATACGATCGCCCATCACCGTTCTGATATAGGGAAGGCCGCTCACGTGCAGGGTTGTTTTCGTAGCTGCTTCAAACTTTTCTGTTTCAACCAACAGGTCATTGATCAGGGTAGATCTGTATTTGCTGTTGATAGAATCTTTATCCACCGTAACTCCCATCAGGTATGCGTTAGTAGAAGCATTGTATAAAAGAGATTGATAAAAAGGAAGATTTTCAAAAACCGATCTGGCGCTGTCTAATGCAGCCTGCGTTTGGTATGGATAATTGAATATTCGTTGGGGAACAAGCTTCTGGTTAAGGGTGTCATTTAAAATATTCAGGGCCTCAGGTACACTCAGCACTTCTTTTACTCCAGGTACTTTCTTCAATCGCTGGTGCAGTTCGGCTACAGCATTAAAATAGTTGACGTTGTAGAATTGATCGGCCTCCATGCCTATGACCACCGTGTTACCATCGCTTCCGAATTGTTTCAGGAAGGCCTGGTACGCAACATATTTGGGGTTATCGGTAGGGAGCGCCCGGGTAAAATCATAGCTGAGCTGCACTTTACTCGCCTGCCAGCCCATCAATGCCGTGGTTAAAAGAAGAAATACCAATAAACCGACTCTGTAACGCAAAATAAACCTGCCTGCCGAATACCACATGTGGAGAAGAATAATTGAGTTGCAAAGAAACTAAAAATCACTTATTTAATAAGTTAATAATAAACCAGGGGGTCTTTAGGTGAAATCAACGGAATGGCCGTTGATTTCACGGTGGCAGAACAAGTGATTTCACCGAATTTGATGTAGTACTCGTTGAAAGTCAATACAATGTAATTTCAGATATTAACTTTAAGAGGTTAGGAACTATATGCGCAAAATCCCCCGTAACATATTATCCCTGACAGTAATACTAATACTGTCTTTCACTGGTTATGGGCAGAGCAGTACCTACTGTTCTAATACAGCAATGGTGCCGGTATTTAAGCAGGATTTCGGGCAGGGAGCATCCGCTTCAAGTATTTCCATGGCACCCGGCGGTTCTACCAATTATATTTATAACAATGTTGGAACAGACGGGCGCTACATTGTAACACCAAGGGTGGAAAACGCCGGAAAAGGAGATTGGACAATAGGAGGAGATCATACAGGCGACAGCAATGGAAATATGTTCGTGGTAAATGCGGGCAGTAACAAGTCTGTTTTATTACAGCAAACGGTGAATAACCTGTGTTCGGGTTCCAGTTACAGTTTTTCAGCCTGGCTGGCCAATGTAAACACCAGCGAAACTGCAGACATTTGCGGAAGCGGCCTGCGTTACCCACGCATTACTTTTAATATCAGGAGCCTTTCGAATGTATTGCTGGCTTCCTATACAACCGGCAATCTTCCTTTATCGCCCGATAACGGCCCTGTAAACTGGCAGAAATATGGGTTCCAATTCGACTTGCCGGCCAATACCAGTTCGCTGCGAATAGAAATTGTTGATGCGTGGGGCGGTGGTGATGCCTGTGGCAATGATCTGGCAATGGATGATATCTTATTTGAAGCCTGTATTCCTCAGATAACGGTTTCACTTAACAGCAGCAGCAGCAATGTATGTGCCGGCAATACCGCCACCATTCAATCAACCCTCACGAACAGTCCTTACACCAACCCTGCCTATCAATGGCAGAAGAGCACAGATGGGATAACCTGGGCTGATCTGGGAAGCCCTGTTACCGGAACAGGGGCCGACCAATTGAACTTCCCAACTACAGCCCTTACAGATGGAGGATTGTATCGGGTAAATGTTGCCCCAACCACATCCAGTTTAAACATTGCTACCTGCAGCGCGCATTCCAATGAACTGTCATTTATCGTTAACCCTTTACCACAGGTATCTCCGGCCAGCAACGGACCGCTGTGTTCCGGAAAGGATTTATTGCTGAATGCCAATGCAAATGGAGGGTCAGGATCCTATGCAACGTATCTGTGGAATGGACCTGCTGCCTTTCAATCCATGCATGCAGACACCCTGTTAACCGCTGCAAAAACAGCCGCTGGCGGAACTTATACAGTTACAGTAACAGACAGCAAGGGTTGCATCGGCTCGGCAAACCTGTCTGTTCAAATAGACAGCACTCCCGTAATCGCTGTTAGCGCTCTTACAGATACAATCTGTTCCGGATCAACCGGTCAGTTAAGCGTTACAAGTTCAGTACCCAACAGTTCATTCTATTGGGATGCCGCGGTAGTCGCCGGATCCGTTACCGGAAACACTACTACCAGTAATCCTGATCTTAGCGGCATACAGCAATCGCCCCTTTACAACAATGGTACTGTAAATGGCGCTATTCGTTACAGCGTATATGCGCTTACAACGAAGAACTGCAGCAGTGATACCATCAACGCACTGATTACAGTACAGCCCCTACCCGATACCGCACATGCAGGTAACGATACCACTATCTGCAATAGCACA
>JAECQP010000049.1:14383-22190 GCA_015999745.1 Sphingobacteriia bacterium
CCAGCTATACCATTACCCTCAAAGCATACACCGGTTGCGATACCATCAACATCAGTAAAACCATCCTCGTAAAACAACTTCCCAGGGCAAAACTTACCGCCACGCCAAGAACCAAATGCCTTCCATTAGAGGTCATGTTTTTGAATCAGTCCACCGGTAGTAATACCGGGTTCAGGTTGTTATTGGGAGATGGCAATACACAGATGTTGGCTTCAACAGACAGTTTACTACATACCTACTATTCAGCTACTACCGAAACGTATCACCCCATGCTGATTGCCACCAACAGTTGCGGTGCGGATACTGCAACAATGTCCTTGCACGCCATTGCAAACCAGGTGAACATTCGTTTAGCTGTAAAGGATACCGCCGTTTGTGGTACACCTTTCGAACTGTCTTTCCGCAATAACAGCACAGGAATTCCGCAGTTTAACTGGAACTGGGGCGACGGCACTACCAGTACTACCAGCGATACAGGTATTGTCCGGCATAGTTATCAGCAACCGGGTATATACCAATTTACACTTCCGGTTTCCGGAATTTGCGGAGATACGGTAATTACCAGGAATATCCATATATACCCCTCCGTAAAAGCGGTATTCGACACCATAGCAGGCAGCAATTGTATTGGTGATTCAATCCGATTTAAAAGCCTTTCTGATGCTTCACTGCAGCTTCAATGGATCATCAACAACAGCGCTGTCAGTCAGCTGCAACAATTCAATTTTGCTTTTAAACAATCCGGTATTTTTTCCGCTCAATTGATTGCAAGCAAAGTGAATCCATTAAAAACATGCAGCGATTCCACCAGCCGCAACATCCATATCGTTGCTGTTAAACCCGGCAAAGGAAGCGTCACTCCTCTATATGGAAACTGTGTTCCTTTTGTTGTTCAGCTGACCAATCAAACCCAGGCGCCTGTCAGTTCCGTTCAATGGTTAATGAGCAATGGCTATACAGTATCGGGAGACAGCGCTTCTTTCACCTTTAACCAATCCGGTACTTTCAAGGTAACCATGCAGGCGGTCAATACCGGAGGTTGTTTGTTTACCGACAGTGCTACGATACAAATCAAATCGCCAAACGGAATAATCCAATACAAGGGAGGCACTTACTGTACTACCAATAACAATATTTCTTTCACACCCCAGGTTTCCAACACAGACTCCATCGAATGGAATTTTGGAGACGGTACCATCTTTACAACTGCCGCTCGTTCTGTAAGGCATCAATACAAACAGCAGGGTATTTTCCGGCCAAGTTTTACCCTGATCAGTAATACCGGTTGCAGGATCCCGATTAACAACATTGATTCAATTGTAATTGAGGAGGTAAAAGCCGGGTTTAAAGTAAACACCGTATATGAGTGTGGAACAACTACTTTCCAGTTCAACGACAGCTCTGTTTCCCTGAATGGGATCCGGAACCATTACTGGCGGGTCAACAGCGCACCTGCCGGCAATGGCCGTTCTGCAACAGCCTCTTTTAAAAGGACCGGATCCCAGCAAACCGAACTTATGGTCGAAAGCAACTTTGGTTGTACAGACAATATCAGAGGTGCCTATAATGTCAGCATCTATAATTATCCGCAGGTGAATATTAATTCCATCAACGAAGCCTGCCTGAACAATCTGATGGAACTGAAGTCCGACATCAATTCTGTAGACTCTGTGATCTACCGGCTTTGGAATTTAGGAAATGGTAAAAAGGCAACCGACTCAGCCGTAAAAGTGCTTTATTACGACGAAGGCATTTATACGGTAAAACTTACGGCGTCTACCATCAATAAATGTTACGATTCTGCAGTAAAACAAATCGCCATTCATCCCATACCCACCATCAATGTGGCGGCAGAGAACAATATATGTTATGGAGACAGTGTTGTTTTACGTGCCAATGGCGCCAGGAACTATGTATGGAAAGACCAACAGGAAAATATTATCTGCAATAACTGTATCACCGTAAAAGTTCGCCCGCAGCGATCAACTCAATATAAAGTGATTGGGTACAATGAGTATGGTTGCACCAATATTGCGGGTACCAGTGTCAGGGTTATTGAGCCTGCTAAAATACAGGCTTCTCCGGAATCAGTTGTTTGCGAAGGCTCCAGTGTCAGGATCTGGGCATCCGGAGGAAGCAGCTATCAGTGGCTGCCTGCCCCGGGACTCACCAACCATCATTCTGCTGCACCCATTGTTTCACCACAGGTAACTACTACTTATAAAGTAATTGGAAAAGATCAATACAACTGCTTTACCGATACTGCTTATACAAGAGTGGTGGTGGGCAGGCCTACCCCGGTTACTGTTGGCAAGGACACCAGCTTTATTGCAGGAACGAAAATCAGACTCCGGGCAGAAGTTACCACCAACAATATTATTCAGTGGAAATGGAGTGGTGGAGCCGACCTGTCTTGTGTGTTCTGTCCCGAACCGGTTGCAAGAGTAGTGAATGATGAAGACATTGCCTGTACCGTTACCAATGAATTTGGCTGTATCACAAGCGATACCATAAGGGTTAGAACATTCTGCCCGGGAGCGGAAGTATTTATTCCAAATGCCTTTTCACCGGATGGGGATGGTGTGAACGACTGGCTCTACGTGCAGGCCAAAGGAATCAGGCTGGTGAAAAATTTCCGGGTATACAGCAGGTGGGGTGAATTGGTTTTTGAGAAAAATAATTTCCTGCCCAACGATAAAACAGCGGGTTGGAACGGAAGGGTCAGGGGCAACCTGGCCAATCCGGATATCTATGTATATGTGTGCGAAGTGATTTGTGAAAAAGGAACACCTCAATTATATAAAGGGAATGTAGCCATATTAAAATGATGCGTAAGTTAATCAGCATATTATTTCTTTTAGTTGCTATGCACACAGGGGCACAGGACTTCACTTTTTCGCAGTTCTACGAACAGCCATTATTGCGCAACCCTGCACTGGCTGGCGTGTTCAACGGAGATCTCCGGGTATCGATGAGTTACCGGGATCAATGGGGCGCCATTACGATACCATTCAGAACTGCTTCCTTAAGTATAGAACACAAAACACCCGTAGGAAAAGGAGACGATTTTTTAACCATTGGTTCTCAACTAAGCCTCGACGGGGCTGGTGATATCCGGTTAAAGAGAACCCAACTTTTACCTGCGGTGAACTTTCACAAATCACTGAGTGAAAACAAAGACAGTTATCTATCGCTTGCTTTTATGGGCGGCCCGGTGTTCAGCCAGTTCGACCCCACCCAGCTAAAGTTCGGCGACCAGTACGGTTCAGGAGGATTTGACCCCAATAATCCCACCGGAGAATTCATTAAAAACACAGGTTATCACTACTGGGATGTTTCAACAGGCATATCCTACACCACTGTTTTCACCAGGCAACTGAATCTGTATGTAGCTGGCGGAATTGCGCATGTAAACCATCCCTCCATACGTTCAGTGCTCGGTACAACCAACGACGCTATTGCGCCGAGGTATAGTTTTAATGTGGGATTAAACGGAAAGATCAACGACCGTGATTACATCACAGCCTTTGCAGATTATTTTACACAGAACGGGAACCGGCAGATCATTGGTGGCTTCTTATATGGATTTGCTACAGTCACCGGTTATTATGGAGGAGACCCCAACATTTTTTACATCGGTAGTTTTTTTAGAGTAGGTGATGCAGTAATTCCTGTAGTAAAACTCAGTTTTAACCACATGACCATCGGAGTTAGTTATGATGTGAATGTTTCGAAGTTAAGAACAACTTCCAACTGGAGAGGGGGGCTCGAGTTATCCGTAGCATATACTAATTTCCTGAAAATCAGAAGCTCGACATTGGATAAAGTAAGATGTATCCGTTTTTAAAATCAACTGATGGCTATATATGCAATTACCTGTGCCAGGATACCGGCAAAAAGCCCCGTGTATATTTCTTTCACCGTATGATTACTCACAACCAGGCGGGCAGTACAAACCAGGCCTGCAATCAGCAAAGCGATACTCACGGGAATTCCATTGGCCACTTCATAATAAAAAGAAGTAAGGAGTACCGCCGCCGCAAAGCCTCCCACGCCCAATGCATGCATACTGATTTTAAAAAAGCTGTTGGCTATTAGCCCAATTACGGAAGCTATAAACACACCCATGAAGAAAAATTTCAGCGCCTGGGGCTGATCGGTGAAATTTCTGCTGAGATAATACATCCACCAGTAGAAAAACATGGTAATGATATACGGCACAATTCGTTCCTTCTGTGTTCTTAGAAAGATGCTCTCACTAAATTTGAGCCTCCACAACAAAAAAACGGCAAATGCAGGAAAGAAAACGGTAAGCCAAAATACCCCAAAGAACCGCATTTTCAACTGCCACCCGGTTATGCCTGCAAATTCATAAGGAAAATACTGCATCAGGTAGATGAAAAAATAAGTAGGAATAAATAACGGATGAAAAATATAGGAAATAATCTTTGCAAAGAAACGCAGTAAGATATTTTTAGGCACTTCTGCCTGTTGATTGGTTGTATAAATTGGTTCCTGGGTCATTTTGTTTGTTTTTTTGCATCTGCAACCGCCTTCCTGGTTACAGTTCCTTTCTAAGCCTGGCTACGGGTACATTCAGTTGTTCCCTGTACTTGGCAACGGTTCTTCTGGCAATATTATACCCTTTCTCTTGCAGCATCTCGGTAAGTATTTCATCGCTAAGGGGTTTGCGTTTATCTTCTGCAGCTATAATATTACTAAGGATTTTCTTCACTTCCCGGGTGCTCACTTCTTCCCCGCTGTCGGTACTTAAAGACTCACTGAAAAAGAATTTCAAGCGGTAGGTTCCAAACTCAGTTTGCACAAACTTGCTGTTGGCTACACGGCTTACGGTGGAGATATCCAGTCCGGTCATTTCTGCAATATCTTTCAGGATCATCGGACGCATAGTGGTTTCATCACCAGTGAGGAAAAACTCCTGCTGGTATTTCATGATTGCGCTCATGGTACCGATCAGTGTGTCCTGACGCTGTTTAATCATGTCTATAAACCACCTGGCCGAATCAATTTTTTGTTTGATGAACAAAACAGCCTCTTTCTGGCGTTTGTCTTTCTTGCTTCCTTTTTCATAATCCTTCAGCATATCCCGGTATCCTTCACTGATGCGAAGATCCGGTGCATTCTTTGCATTCAGGGTCAGTTCCAGGATGCCATTGTTATTGATCACAAAAAAATCAGGAACAATATAGCTCTCCGCCTTATTAATCTCTCCCACATTGCCGCCCGGCTTTGGGTTCAGCTTAATGATCTGATTGATCACTTCCTTCAACTGCTCGTCTGTCAGGTTCAGACTGCGTTGAATTTTTTCATAATGCTTCTTGGTAAACTCATCAAAATATTTACCCAAAATCTGCATCGCCAGTTCAACAGACTGACCTTCATCCGTTTTCCTTTTTAGCTGCAGCAGCAGGCATTCCTTTAAATCACGCGCCGCAATACCTGCAGGATCAAACTGCTGAATCTGCTGAATAATCGCTTCAATTTCCTTTTCCTCTACTACCAGGCTCTGGCGAAAAGCAAGGTCATCGGCAATAGAACTCAGTTCCCTGCGCAAATACCCATCGTCGTCCAGGCTACCTACCACCTGCTCGGCAATCTTATAGCTTCTTTCGTCCAGTTCCAGCATACCCAGCTGGTTTAAAACCAACTCGTGAAAACTTGTTTCAACACGGATCGGAATCACTTTCTGATCATCCAATTCCGGATAGTTTTCATCTTTGGTACGATAGTCGGCAATTTCACCATCATCATCTACCACATATTCACTGATATCCACACTATCATAATCGTCTGTGCTTCCATCAGGTTCTGTTTCTTCGGAGGAATTGTCAAATTCATCTTTCAGTTCATCGGTATATTCGTCCTCATGTCCTTCTTCCCCCTGCTCCAATGCAGGATTCTCTTCCAACTCTTCTTTGATCCGTTCCTCCAGGTTTGCGGTGGGCACCTGCAATAATTTCATTAGCTGAATCTGCTGGGGGCTCAGTTTTTGAAGCAGTTTTTGTTGTAATGATTGGCTAAGAGACATGCGACTGACTACTATTTACTTTAAACGATCCTTTATCCTAATACCTTTCTGATGCATGCCACCATTTTTTCCCCTTTCTCTTTGATCTGCTCATCCGTCCAAACAAGGCTGATGGAAGTAGAGATACAGCGGCTCATGATGGCATCACTGGCTGCAAAAGAAGTTGTTTTTAACTGAAGTAAAGCGGCTTCCTGCTCTTTATTAAGGCGATTTAACGCAGTCGCATTCTTTAAATGGTCCCAATTGCTGATATAATGCCAGTTATTGGCAAACCAGTAAAAATTACCGGCCAATATACCCTGTGCCTTCATTTCAGCCACAACCGCCTGCGTTAAAGCTGCGGAAGGAAGGAACCAGCTCAGGAAACTGCAGCTATCGTCCCCCCCTTCAGGAACAACACGGAAGCTGATTTCCGGAATCTGTTCCAGGTAAGAACGGAGCGTTTTATGATTTTTTTTCTGCATGGCCAGGAACCGATCCAGCTTTCTGATCTGTGCCAGGCCCACTGCCGCATGCAGCTCACTGATACGGGAATTGTAGCCGATAAAAGGATGGAGGTCCGCGCCTCTGTCTGCACCCAGGTGATCGTGGCCATGATCTGTGTAACCATCAGCCTTAGTGTATATATCCTGATCATTGGTCATCACCACACCGCCTTCTGCACAGGTAATCATCTTCACAAAATCAAAAGAGAAGGTTCCTGCATGACCAATGGTTCCCAGTGATTTTCCTTTATAGCTGGCTCCGATGCTTTGGCAGGCATCTTCCAGTAAAATCAGGTTATGTTCTTTACAAATTGCCGCCAAGGCATCCAGGTCTGCCATACTTCCGCACATATGCACCGGCATGATGCATTTTGTTTTTGGGGTAATGGCTTTACGCACAGCGGCAGGGTCCAGTGTAAGTGTTTCGTCGATATCCACCAATACCGGTATGGCACCCACACTCAATACCGCCTCAAAGCTGGCTACAAAAGTAAAAGCCGGCATGATCACTTCATCCCCCGAACCTATACCCAGAGAGGCCATTGCCGTGGTCAATGCAGTTGTTCCGCTGGAAGTGAGTTGCGCATATGTACAACCAAATGTTTCCGTGATCGCTTTTTCGAGCTCCTTTGCCTTCCAAATTCCTTTTCTGGGCCCATCAAATCCATAACGCATCAGGATGCCTGTTTCCAGCACATCGTTCACTTCTTTTCTTTCTTCATCTCCAAATAGTTCAAAACCAGGCATATAATACGTTTTATTGATTGATTGATTCCGCAAAGCTAAATAAACTTTGGATAATGGTTTCGCAACAGGAAAATAGGTTCCCGGCGTGGTAAATCCAAATATCTTTGCACCATGAAACCTATCCTGTTTTACTGTTATGATGCTTATTGCGGCTGGTGTTACGGATTCAGCAGCGTGATGAAAAAAATAGCTGCAGAAAATCCCGGATTACAGATTGAAGTGCTGTCGGGAGGAATGATTCTGCCGGAAACGCCGGTACACATCAGCGCTACTGCCGGATATATCCAAAAAGCCTATAAAACGGTGGAGGAGTATTCCGGGGTAGAATTTGGCCCCGACTATTTGTGGCATATCAACCATGCCGACCTCAGCGACTGGTACCCCCATTCGGAGAAGCCCGCCATTGCACTGTGCATATTCAAAGAGATCTATCCTGAAAAACAGGTGGAATTTGCCGGCGACCTGCAATATGCGCTGCATTTTGAGGGTCGGGACCTTACAGACGATGAGGCGTACAGGCATTTGC
>JAECQP010000050.1 GCA_015999745.1 Sphingobacteriia bacterium
TTCGTATAATAAAAAACCAATAAAGTATTCACTGTTTTTAAAAAGACGGATAGCTAAAATTTACATACCATACATTTTTGTGGTATTACTTTCTGCAATACTATCTGTTTTTATCCCAGTTTATCACAATTCATTCTACGCTTTAGGGGGACATATTTTTTTGTATAAAATGTTTGATGAAAGCATTATTGGATCATACGGATACCAACTATGGTTTATTTCAATGATATTGCAATTCTATCTAACTTTCTACATCATTATTTGGTTGAAGTCCAAATTAAAAAACAAACTGTTTTTAATATCAGGCTTTGTTATTAGCATTGGCTGGGCAACGCTGGTATTTCTAATAAACAAAGAAGATGCAAGGATATGGAATAGCTTTTTTTTACAATACTATTGGGAGTTTGCGCTTGGTATAATTATTGCCGAAAAGGTATCTAAAAATGAAAAAATAATTAGCATAAAAGCCAATCAATTTCTTTTGTTAACTGCAGGGCTATTATGTAGTTCGGTATATGGCTTTTTAGCATTAAAAGGTGGAGCTGTAGGAAAATTATATAATGATATTTTTGCTTTTTCAGGATATACGCTATTAGCCATTTTCTTATACCATTTAAGATTAAAACCGATCAATCAATTCTTTGTATTTGTTGGTGAAATTTCACTGCCTGTTTATCTTCTGCATATTTTAGTTTTATTTACCTTATCTGCATTAATCAACAATTTAAGTTCTATTTATATAGTGATACTTTCTATTATAGTTATTATTCCAATATCATTCGTATATCAAAGATTGATAACTGCCTTCTTTAAAATCAGCAAATTATAATGTTGCAGCCGCAGGTATTGCCAAAAGATGGGCAGAAAGCTGGCAATTAAGTATTTGTACTCCTGTAAAGTTTTTATATATCAATAACTTATTAAGCAAAAAAGAAACCCCCGGGAAATCGGGGGTTTCTTTTTTGTACGGTAGAGGTCCCGAGCGGATTCGAACCGCTGTGGAAGCTTTTGCAGAGCTCTGCCTAGCCACTCGGCCACAGGACCTTTTAACTGGACGGCAAAAATAGCGGAATCAAACTAATTTTAAAATTCTAAATAAGAAATAACGAAATTTACCTGCTAATTAGCCCATTATGAAACGAATTGCAGAAAGCGAATTAATCATCAACAGCCGAGGAGCCGTATACCACCTGAATCTCAGACCGGAAGAACTGGCAGATACCGTAATCACCGTAGGCGACCCCGGCCGCGTGGCGGAAGTGAGTAAACATTTCGATCGAATAGAAGGGACTTTTGAACACAGGGAATTCATTACCCATACCGGATATATAGGCAATAAACGCCTGTCGGTACTATCTTCCGGCATCGGAACCGACAATATTGATATTGTGCTCAACGAACTGGATGCACTGGCCAATATAGATTTTGAAACCAGGACCATCCGGCCGGAACTGCGCCGCTTAAAGATTGTCCGGATCGGGACATCCGGCTCCTTACAGGCAGACATTCCGGTAGATGCCTTTGTAGCCAGCACCCATGGATTGGGCATCGACAACCTGATGAATTTTTACCGCCAGCAAAACAACGATGAAGAACTGGCCATTGTGCAGGAATTCATCAACCACACCAAAATTGGCCAGCATGTTTCCGTTCCTTCCATTGCTTCTGCCGCCCCCATGCTTCAGAAGTATTTTGTAGAGGGGTTCCACCAGGGTATCACGGTTACCTGCCCCGGCTTTTATGGCCCCCAGGGACGGGTTTTACGCCTCGGGCTGCAATACCCCGAACTGGTAGACCAGCTTACCAGCTTCCGCTACGGCAATCACCGGATCAGCAATTTTGAGATGGAAACAGCCGCTATTTATGGATTAGGAAAATTACTAAACCATTACTGCCTGAGTCTTAATGCAATAGTTGCAAACAGGGTAAAACAGGAATTTAGTAAAGACGGCGCGAAAGCCGTAGAAGCGCTTATCGTAAAATCGCTCGAAATATTGTGTACGGTGCAATAATTTTTTTGCTCCCTCGGCATTGTTCCATAAATTCGTCATATGTCTCAAACGCTCCGTCCCGACATATCGGTTTATCAACATGCCATTTCGGTAGCCGGGGAGGTATTCAGGTTAACCTGTTTACTACCCCTGCAACAGCGTTTTGTACTGACCGGCCAATTGAGGAAGTCCATCACCCTGGTCTGTAACCGCCTGGCGGTATTTGCGGGCAGCAGCAGCAGGCTTCACCTCAAAAGAAACAGCGAATTATTCATTCCTGCCTATGCCGAACTAAAGACCCAGATTAAAATGTCTCAGTCTTTCGGGCATTTTAAACCGGAGGAACTGACCAAGCTGGAAGCATGCCTGGATCAGATCCTGCATTACTGCCGGCAAAACCTGGAACACAAGCAGAATTAAATCCTTTCCTTCTTCCCTTTTTCCCATTAATTTGCAGGATGCTGATTCAGTTTTCCAAATACCAGGGAACGGGTAATGATTTCATCATTATCGATAACCGTTCTGGGAATATCCAATTGACCGAAGCACAGGTGAAGCAACTCTGCGACCGCCGTTTCGGCATTGGCGGCGATGGCCTGATGTTACTCAACAGCTCGGCTGAATACGACTTCGAAATGAAGTATTACAATGCAGACGGCGCGGAAGGGAGCATGTGCGGAAATGGCGGTCGTTGCCTGACCCGTTTTGCCTACGATTGCGGTATTCACAAAGACGAATATCATTTTGTAGCAACAGACGGGCCTCATGAAGCGCATTTTGGCAAGAATCAATGGATTCACCTGAAGATGAAAGATGTTAACGCCATCGAAAACCTGCGACATGCTGCCGTATTGGATACCGGCTCTCCCCATTACATTAAGGAAGTACAAAATCTGGAAACACTGGATGCGGTGAAGGAAGGTCGTGAAATACGCTACAGTGATGAGTTCAAAGAAAATGGGATCAATGTAAACTTCGTAGAACCCGAACTGAAAAAAATCAGGGTTAGAACCTATGAACGCGGTGTGGAGGATGAAACTTTCAGTTGCGGCACCGGCGTTACTGCGGCGGCCCTTGTATTTGCCCATAACGAAACCGGATTCAACAGGGTTGAGGTGGAAACCAGGGGTGGACACCTGGCGGTTGAGTTTGACAAAACAGGGGAAGAACGGTTTGAAAATATCTGGCTATGCGGCCCTGCTGTATTTGTTTTTAAAGGGCAAATAGAGGCCTGAACCAATTAACTTTCTAACACGGGAATAAACCTAACAGATGATCCAGTATTTCAAAAATGTAAACGGACAAACCATCGAGATCGATAAAGCCGATCAGGGTGTTTGGGTAAACCTGGTCCCCCCTTTTAAAGAAGAGGAATTCATAGAACTCAGCAGGGACCTGGATATTCCGATTGAATTCTTACGAGACTCGCTGGATATCGACGAACGCCCGCGTTATGAAACGGAAGACAATGTAAAGTTTGTCATTATTAAAACGCCTACAGAGAACAACTCTTTCAACGACAGCGATGCTTTTTATATCACCATTCCCATCTGTATTATCCTGACCCATAACCAGGTGGTAACGGTGAACTCCTTCGACAATGGTGCCATCAAAAAATTCCTGAACACTTTCCAGAAAAGTCATCCCGACAAGCGAAACATGATGGTGCTGAAAGTATTTGAGAAAGTGGTACAGACTTTCCTCGACTACCTGAAGGAAATCAACCACAGCCGCAACCAATACGAACAGAGCCTTTACGACAGCAACAGCAATGTTGACTTACTCAAACTGATGCGGGTGCAGAAAAGCCTGGTATACTTTGTTACCGCATTGCGCAGCAATGAAATGCTGATGATGAAGATGGAACGCACCAATTTTCTGGGGTTGAACGAGGAAGAAAGAGAATTTTTACAGGATCTGATTGTAGATACCAGCCAGGCGCTGGAGATGGCCAATATTTACACCAACATCCTGAGCAGCACCATGGATGCCTTTGCCAGCATCATCAGCAATAACCTCAACAATGTGATGAAGCGGCTTACCTCCATCACCATCATCCTGTCGCTGCCCATCCTGGTTACCAGTATTTACGGCATGAATGTGGACCTGCCCTATCAGCACTCCACGCATGCGTTTTATATTCCGGTTATTCTATCGCTGGTGGTATCCATCATCATCGGCGGGTATTTCTTAAAGAAGAAATGGTTTTAGCATATGGCATTATTCAATGTACGGATCTATGGAATTCTGCAGGATGAGCAACAGCGGTTGCTGGTAAGTGATGAGTTCATCCGGGGTAATTTTTACACCAAACTTCCCGGTGGCGGTTTGGAAATTGGCGAAGGCACCAGGGACTGCCTTAAAAGGGAGTTCATGGAAGAAACGGGCATGGAGGTAGAAATTGGCAATCATATTTACACCACCGACTTTTTTCAGATCTCCGCATTCAACAACCGCGACCAGATCATTTCCATCTACTATAAAGTGATTGCCAATGATCTGTCCGGGTTGGTAACCCGCGAAAAGCCCTTCGATTTTGAACCACACCAGGTTGCCGATCCGGCTAAGGAGGCAGAGGTTTTCCGCTGGATTCACTGGCATGAACTCAGCCCCGACTCCATGTCTCTACCCATTGATAAAGTGGTGATTGATTTACTGAAGCGTAATGCCTAATCCGGGCTTGCCCGTAAGACGGATCTTACCGTAATCATAGGTTACCCCGGTTGCAAGATCTTCGGACAACAACAAAGGACCGTCCATATCCACATAGTCCAGTTGCGGCAGGAAATGCGCAATAGCGGCAGAACCGATAGTGGACTCATTCATGCTGCCCATCATCACCTTCATGCCCAGTGTTCTGGCTTCTTTGATCATCTGCAGCGCCGGTGTAATACCACTGCATTTCGTCAGCTTGATATTGATACCATGAAAATGCTGATAGCATTTCTTAACATCCTGTTCAAATACACAGCTTTCATCGGCAATCAGCGGCAGCACAGATTGTTCATACAATACTTTCATGCCTTCCCAGTTGTCTTTGGCCAGCGGTTGTTCTATAAACTCTACTCCCAGTTGTGCCAGTTGCGGAATTTTTTCCAGGGCTTCTTCCGTGGTCCAGCCTGCATTGGCATCAATGCGGAATACGGCATCGGTATGCTCCCGCAATGCTTTCATAATAGCAATATCCTCGCTGGTGCCCAGTTTAATTTTGTAAACAGGCCATGGGGTGGCTTTCATTTTGGCCACCATCTTTTCGATGGTATCTATGCCAATGGTATAATCACATACCGGTAGTTTATCGGACCATTGGGTATTCCAGAGTTCGTACAATGGTTTGGATTTCATTTGCCCGTACAAATCCCAGGCGGCCATATCCAATGCACATACCAGGAAGGGATTCTGGGGAAACAGGTGATGCAGGTAATGCCAGTATCGCTCCGGATCGGTAAGGGCGAATTTCTCTACCATGGTTCTTCTCGATTCCAGGTCGGCCATCATCTGTTCTACCGTGATATGGTAATAGGCAATCGCCGGTGCTTCCCCCACTCCTTTAAAAGGCCCCATCGCCAGCTCCACAATTAATGCGGGCTGATGCGTTTTGGTTCTTCCATTAGAAATGGTAAACGGATATTCAAAAGGTAAATTCGATGCTTTATAACTGAGTATCACTGGAAAAAAATTTAGCGGCCGGAAGCTACAATTAATCCTGCAAGTTCTTCATTAAAATCATTCGCTTTTTGTAATTCTTCCAGATCCAGCTGCATCCTGTATCTCCAGTAATGGTTTGGATTAGCCGGCACGTTGATCTGCTCTTCCTGCGGATCTTTTCTTCTCAACTGCTCATCCATTCCCACCAGGTCCTGCAGTTGGAATATACTCCACATAGCGGGAGAATGCAAGTGCTGCACTACAATGGCTTTATTGATCCATGCTTCGCAATAATAAGGCGCTTCACCCCACTGCCCCAGTTCATTGTTATAGAAACGCTGAACCTTTACCTTGTCTTCTTCCCACCAGCCACGGATCGTACTCATGTCGTGCGTAGACGGCGTCACCACGCTCAGGTAAGGCGCATCGTTCGGATGGAAAAATTCTTTCTTCGGGTCCTTCGGCATCCGCTGTATTTCGAGACTCAGTAATCCCAACTGCTTCATCACATCCGGTACACAGGACGGAACCATGCCAAGGTCTTCCCCGCAAACCACCATACTGGTGACCCGTTTCAATGCCGGCAATTTCTGCAGGGCTTCTTTCTTCCAGAAATCATCCTGCCTGCGGTAAAAGTAATCCACGTAAGCTGCCTTCAGTTGCTGTTGTGTATTCCATTCCAGGTAACGGAAGGAAGAAGTACCTTCCATTCCAAAACGAAAATGGAACGACTGACCTTTACCATCGGCATCAAATAACAGTACATTGCTGATCAGATCATATAAACCCTGCCTGATCTTTTGGTGATGCGCATCATCTTCCAGTCCGGCAAAATGAGCTTCCACCAAACGCTGTGTGGCAAATTGGGGCTTTAGGGTATAACTGCCGATATTGGCATGATCCAGGAACATGCTTTTAACAAGTTCATTATCGTAACCAAACACTTCCCAAAGCACACCATCCGTGATGAAGGGTTTGGTATAACGGTCGTAGTCAAACCAGGTCCCCTGTTGGTTAAATTCATTCACATGAACCGGCAATGCGGGAACAAAATGTCCCATGATTCCTTCCACTGCATCCATGGGGATACTCCAGATACGGAAGAAACCCAGGATATGATCAATGCGAAATGCATCAAAGTAATGCTTCATTTGCTCAAAACGCTGCTTCCACCAGGCAAACCCGTCCTGCTGCATTTTTTGCCAGTTGTAGGTTGGGAACCCCCAGTTTTGCCCCTTCACGGCAAAGTCATCTGGTGGAGCGCCAGCCTGAAAATTCATGTGGAACAGATCGGGATGCTGCCAGGTATCGGCCCCATATCGGTAAACTCCAATGGCAATATCGCCTTTCACAATGATTCCTTTGCTGCGGGCATAGGCAGTGGCATCCTTTAACTGGAGATGCAGGTGATACTGTACATAATAATGAAATGCAATGTCGAGGCCGGCAGGTGATTTTCCATCGAGGAATGCAGTTGTTTCCTGGCTGTTGTATTGATTGTAAGCAGGCCACTTGCTGAAGTTGACCGTTCCGTATTCGTCGCGTAGATAGCAGAATACTGCATAGGGTTTTAGCCAGTGTTCATTTTGCTGAAAGAAACTTTTGAATCCGGCAGACGCCAGTGTTTCCTTCCCCAGGTCTTTATAGACATCCTTTATGAACTGCAGTTTGATCCTGATCACTTCATCATAATCAACCACGGGCAAAGCATTCAACCTGGCTCTTTCTGCTTCCAGTTTTTTCACCTGCTTATGGTGTTGTTCACCGGCAATAGCAAACAGGTTCATGTAAATTGGATGCAATGCAAATGCAGAAATAGCTGCGTATGGATAAGAATCTTTCCAGGTATGTGTGGCCGTAGTATCGTTTACCGGCAGAATCTGAATCATTTTCAGTCCTGCATTTGCAGCCCAGTTGGCCAGCGCTTTCAGATCGGAAAATTCACCCACGCCAAATCCTTCGTGAGAACGCAGACTAAAAACAGGTACTGCAATGCCGGCGCCTCTCCATGTATTGGAAGGAAGGTAGGCAAAGCCGTCGTTCACAATGGTTGCTCCTCCTGCAACATATAATATCCGGTTGTTACCGTTTTCGTAGGTAACAAACTGTTTTTTTTCGATATCGTAAACACCATATTTATAAGACACCGGGAACGTTGCTTTGGAAAGATCCAGTTGAACAGTATAATGTTCACTGCCCTCCTCCCTGCTCAACAATACGGGATCAATCACAGACCAGTTATTCAGTTCCGGGGCGGAGCCTGCAATACAAATAGTTTGTCCCTTTGCCAGCAAAGGGCTCCTGACCCTTAACTGGTGCGTATATGATTTCGTTTTTGCAGTGCGGACCGGTGTAAAATTGTTTTTCAGCAACACCTCCTGAAAAGCCTCTGCATAAAAAGTATTCTCATAATACCCTGCATGATTCCAGGTATCGATCAGCACGATTTCCGTTGCTGTATTCCCCTTCAGGGAAAAATATTTGTCCTTGCCCCAATCAATTACAATTGATCCGTCTGCATGCTTCAGCAGATAATTATAGTAAACGGTTTCATCCGAACCCGCTGGCCATTCCAGTTGCGCTGTCCAGCATCCTTCGTTGAAGAACTGCATGGGCACTGCTTTATTTACATCATTGGCGCCCAATAAAGGATGCGCCCCGGTGATAAATAAATCCTGCCCCGGCACTGTATGAAATTTCACCTTGAAATTCAGTTGAACAGAATGGGAAGTTTTTTTGGCAGGCGCTTTTTTTGCGGCGGCTTTTTTGGGCGCAACTGCAGGTGCAGCCTTATCTGCAGAAACTTTTTCCTGCGGAGCAATCGTTTTCTTTGTAGTAGCCAATTTGGACAATTTTATGTTCACAAAATAGTAAACAATGTGTACATAGCACGCAAAGTCATCAAAACAAACAAAATCAACTGATTAGCGCCAAAACTGTTAGTTACCTGAGCGGATTAAATCCGCTGCTTTTTCAGCGATCATAATGACGGCTGCATTGGTATTACCCGATACAATTGTAGGCATCACAGCGGCATCCGCTACCCGGAGTCCTTTAATTTTCCGTACCCGGAGCGAGGCGTCGGTCACTGCCATCGGATCCACGCCCATTTTACAGGTTCCCACCGGGTGGTAAAGGGTTTCCAGGCTTTTGCGGATATGGGTCATCAACGCCTCATCGGTATCGTTGTTTACCGGGAAATCGATACCTCCATCAATGTATTGCTGCAATGCAGGGGCGATGATCACTTCCATCGATTTCTTTACCGCATACAACAGGGTATCCCGGTCTCTTTGGGTAGACAATACATTGGGATGGATGATCGGTGCATCTTTTGGATTGGCCGATTTAAGCCTCACATATCCCCGGCTTTCGGGCCTGATCAGGATGGCCATTATGCCCAGTCCATCTGTTCTGGAATATGTATCGAGATTGTAAATGTCTGTTGAATAATCCGGGGCAATTCCCAACGGAACAAAATGAAACTGAATATCAGGCCGGTCCAGGGATGGATCGGATTTTAAAAACGCATTGGCTTCGAGCGGACTGTTCCCCAGCGGGCCCTTCCGGAAGAGTAAATGCTGCAGGATGGCTTTTCGCATATTCCATTTCTTCAGCAATGAATTGCCGGTTTCTGTATTGGCCAGTGCCGTAACCCCGCTCCATACATGATCCTGCAGGTTCTTCCCTACTCCGGGCAGCGCTTGTAATACATCAATGCCCACCCGTTTTAGTTCTGCGGGATCACCGATACCGGAAAGCATCAGCAATTGCGGAGACTGTATAGCGCCCGCCGTCAGAATCACTTCTCCACTGCAATTGATGCGCTCCGAGCCGGAATAGGAAGTTTGCACTTCCACCCCTGCGGCCTGTCCATTTTCGATGATCACCCTTTTTACCAGCGTTTTGATTTTTACGGTGAGGTTCGACCGCTTTAATACCGGTTTCAAATAGGCATCTGCGGTACTGTGCCGCCGATTGTCTTTGATGGTGAACTGTAATAAATGCGCCCCCTCCTGTTCAGCCCCGTTGTAATCATCGTTGCGGGGTATGCCGGTTTGCCGGCAGGCTTCAACAAATGCCTCCGCAAATGGGCTGGGCTGTTGAGAAAGGGTTACGGAAAGCGGTCCGTCCTGTCCGTGATATTCATTATCGAAATTGACATTGGATTCAGATTTTTTAAAATAGGGCAATACTTCCTCATAACCCCAGCCGGTATTACCCAATGCAGCCCATTCATTGAAATCGGCTTTATTTCCCCTTACATAGGCCATGGCATTGGTGGAACTGCTTCCGCCCAATGTTTTACCTCTTGGTATATATAGCTTACGCTGATCAATCTCTTTTTGCGGTTCGGTCCAGAACTGCCAGTCTACCTCAGTCCTGTTCAGTTTGGTATATGCCCCGGGGATATGGATTTCCATTTTATTATTGGGGCCGCCTGCTTCAATCAATAGTACTTTTTTGGTTGCATCGGCCGACAAACGGTTGGCCAGTACACAGCCTGCTGAACCTGCTCCAATAATGATGTAATCGTAACTCATGGGTTAAATATACCTTAATTGAAGCATAAATTTCCTGAAGCATGTACTATCATGAATGAACCCTATATTTGTAAACTAACAATTGTTCGTATGAATTTGGAAACCAACCGCAACGAAGACTGGATGAAACTGATGCTAAGTGAAGTGAACCGGCAAATGGAGAAAATTAAACTGGGGGGAGGCAAAAAGTCTATGGAAAAACAGCGGGAAAGAAATAAGCTGACCGCCCGGGAACGCATTGACTATTTATGCGACAAGGAGCTGCCTTTTGTAGAGATCGGCGCTTTTGCGGGCTATGGTATGTATGAGGATGAAGGCGGATGTCCCTCAGGCGGAACTGTTGCAGGCATTGGATATGTAAGCGGCAGGCAGTGTGTGATTGTAGCCAATGATCAAACCGTTAAAGCGGGTGCATGGTTTCCGATTACCGGCAAGAAAAACCTGCGCATGCAGGAGATCGCCATGGAAAACAGGTTGCCGGTTATCTACCTGGTAGACAGCGCAGGTGTTTTCCTTCCTATGCAGGATGAAATATTTCCGGATAAAGAACATTTTGGAAGAATATTCCGCAACAACGCAAGGATGAGCGCCATGGGTATTACGCAGATTGCTGCGGTGATGGGCGCCTGTGTTGCCGGTGGTGCATACCTGCCCATCATGAGCGATGAAACCCTGATGGTAGAAGGCAACGGCAGTATTTTTTTAGCAGGCTCCTACCTGGTAAAGGCAGCCATTGGCGAAGAGATCGACAACGAAACACTGGGTGGCGCTGTAACGCATACGGAGATCAGCGGCATTGCCGATTACAAATTTTCAACGGAGAAAGACTGCCTGGATCATATTAAAAAAATCATGAACAAAACGGGAGCCCCTGCTACTGCAGGCTTCGACAGGATTGCCGCAAAAGACCCTTTAAAATCGATCGACTCCATTTACGGGGTGATTCCCGAAGGGAACCTGAAACCTTATGATATGCTTGATATCATTGAGCGTTTAGCAGACAACAGCGAATTTGATCAATTCAAAAAAGATTATGGCAAAACCATCTTATGCGGTTATGCCCGGATCAATGGTTGGGCAGTGGGTATTGTAGCCAATCAACGACTGGTATGCAAGAGCAAAAAGGGTGAAATGCAAATTGGCGGGGTGATCTACAACGACAGTGCAGATAAAGCCGCCCGGTTCATCATGAACTGTAATCAGAAAAAAATTCCACTGGTATTTCTGCAGGATGTAACCGGGTTTATGGTAGGCAGCAGAAGCGAACACAGCGGCATCATTAAAGACGGCGCCAAAATGGTGAATGCCGTAGCCAATTCTGTTGTACCAAAGATCACCATTGTGATCGGGAACAGCTATGGGGCCGGTAATTATGCCATGTGCGGCAAAGCCTACGATCCGCGTTTTATTTATGCATGGCCTTCCGCAAAAATTGCAGTGATGGGTGGAGAGCAAGCTGCAAAAACGCTTGCACAAATCCAGGTTGCTACCATGAAAGCTAAAGGAAAGGAAGTGACCCCGGAAGAAGAAAAATTATTATTGGATACGATCAAAGATCGCTACTTTAAACAAACCACCCCTTATTATGCGGCAGCAAGATTATGGGTAGACGGCATCATTGATCCGGCAGACACCAGAAAACTGATTGCAGAAGGTATTGCCGCGGCCAATCATAACCCGGAATTGGAATCATTTAAAACAGGTGTGTTTCAGGTGTAATAATTTTAGCTTTATTTTGCCGCATGTCTCACCCCCTTCATATTTATACAGACGGCGCTGCAAGAGGTAACCCCGGCCCGGGTGGTTACGGAATCCTTTTAATATGGGGCGATAAAAGAAAAGAAATTTCTGCAGGCTTCAGAAGAACCACCAACAACCGGATGGAACTGATGGCGGTAATTGTTGCGTTGCAATCACTTACCAAAAACGATATTCCCATAACAATTCATACCGATAGCAGATATGTGGTGGACAGTGTTCAGAAAAAATGGCTGGACGGCTGGATCCGTACCGGTTTTAAAGGGGGCAAAAAAAACAAGGACCTTTGGACCAAATACCATGAATTGTCCAGGCAATTCAACATCAGTTTTGTATGGGTGAAAGGCCACGCCGAAAATCCGTTCAATAACCGTTGCGATGAACTGGCCACTACAGCAGCCGATGGTCATCATTTACATATTGACAAAGAATACGAAGCCGGGATCAACAACGACTAGGCAATATGCCTGTTGGCTGCACTGCGTTTCAGCAATGCATATCCGCCAAACAATACTGCGCTGAAGAATACGGTTGAATAAATACTATTGGGATAGAAGGGCAATCCGTCTGCATAGGTAGCCATTAAGCCAGCCAGCGTTTTAGGGTGTCCCCATCCACCGCCGGCAACCCATGCCAATCCGTTAGACAGTACAAAATATACAGTAGGTGCGGCAACGGAGGTTCCGAGTATCGCCAGCACGTTGTTCTTCTTAATCAGGAAGCCGAAAGCAGTAAGGCCAACGATCAACAGGTAGTTCACCAACTGGCCGCTGTAAAATCCGGAGATCTCCGTTATTCCGTTGATGTAGAGCAACTGGTAGATTCCATCAGATACCAGCATGGAGATCAGGGGCAATAAGAACGCAAATTTCTTATTAGACAGGAACAAAGAACCTGCAAAAATGGCGACAGCCATTTGTGGAGCAAATCCAAGCGGCCTGTTGGGGAATACTCTGTACAATGCAGTTGTCAGTATCATCAGTACCAGTGCGGTAACCAGGTTCTTATTCATTTTCATGTTGAACTGTTTCAGGACAAAAATAGGCGTAAAATTCTTTCTTACCATTTCAATTTTACCCAGTATGTGAATAATCTTACGGAACAGGCACAAAAGCCTTGAACAGGGTGCAATTACCAGATGCATATACCTGATAATGTCCCCCGGGCAACATGACCATCGCTTCCCCCCGTTTCAATACCAGGCTGTTGTTCACCAGGGCCCCGCCCTCTGTTACAATCACCATCTCCGGGGTTACGGCAGTTGCCTCGTATTCCGAACCTGCAGAAAGTTCTATTTTACTAATGCCAAAATCCGGTACCGGGCATGGGTAGATTTTTTCTCCCTGTCCTGCAGGCACCCCCTTCATTACTTCGGGGATTACTTCTTCGAAGGAAGTATGTTTCATGAGTTCGGGCACATCCACATGTTTGGGCGTTAATCCGCCCCTAAGCACATTATCACTGTTGGCCATCAACTCAATATTCTGACCTTCGAGATAGGCATGCGGGATTCCGGCCTTCTGAAAAATGGCTTCCCCCGGATTAATCTGAACAATATTGAAGAAATAAATGGAGAAAATACCCCGGTCGAGGTCTGTGTTCAGCTCCTTTCCTTCGTACAATTTAGCCACCCACCAGCCGGGTTGCTGCCTGTTAAGCCGGCCTTCCTGCTTATGAAGGATTTCTCTCTTCACCAGCGGCGCCAGCAGAATATTGACGTCTACCTGGTCCATCTCCATCACAAACTGATAGAGTGCCCTGGCGCCTTCTTTTTTATACAAAGTTTGCAGGATCCTCAGTTCTGCATTGGATTCCAGCGTTTCTTCCAGGGCCGCTTTGGATTTAAATCCATGCAATAACCAGAAGTCGCTGAGCGCCACCATCACTTCCGGTTTATGATTACGGTCCTTATAATTACGATGGGGGGCATTCAGCGGAATCCCGGCTGCGTTTTCGCGGTCAAATCCTTTTTCAGCCTCTTCTTTGGTAGGGTGTACCTGTATCGACAACATATCATGCACATCCAATACTTTAAACAGGTAAGGCAATTCCCCGAAGCGATCTGCCACGGCCTGTGAGAGATTACCTGCCGGATCCGCCTTAAACAGCTGATCCAGGCTAACCGGCTCTCCATTGATATGCAGTACCGAAGGAGCAGAAGGATGCGCTCCCATCCAGTACTCGGCGCAGGGTTTATTGGCCTCATTATGGTCTCCGATTAATGCCGGTATATAAGAATGCCCGCCCCAGGCATAGTGTTGAACCACTCCTTTAATCTTAAAAATCCGTTCATTAAACAACATATTCAGGTATTTACTCCTGTGTATAACGATCAATCGGGCAATATCTTGTATGCAATAAAGAAATATGCATTCGTACAGACAATTTACAGGCAGAAAAGGAGAAGACATTGCTGTTAATTTTCTCCAAAAAAAAGGGTTCCGTATCCTGGAACGAAACTGGCGGTTCAGGCATTGTGAGATAGATATCGTTGCCAGCAATAGTACGATACTCCATTTTGTGGAAGTTAAAACCCGGTCGGGGCTGCGTTTCGGATATCCTGAAGAAAGCATCAGCCTGCTGAAAATGAAACACTTAAAAATTGCCGCAGCCGCCTACCAATACCGGCATCCTCAATGGAAACACATTCAGTTCAACGCGCTGTCGGTGATATTACAGGGAGAAACCATTCTGGAAATCCGCTTTTTTGAAGATATCTATCGCTGAATCATTTAAACCATTCCCCATTGCGCCAGTCTTACCATCATAAAATTAAACACCATGAAAAAAATGATTGTACTGTTTGTTGTTGTACTAAGCCTGGCAGGCACCCGGTCTTTTGCACAAACCACCGAACCTGTTAAAAAGGATATACTGAAACAAAGGATCGACAGCCTGAGCCCGGAGCAACGAAAAGAATTAAGAAAACAATTGAAGGAAAAGCGCAAACAAATGACGCCGGAACAAAAGCAGGAAATGCGGGCAAAAATGAAAGGCCGGCTCGCAGATATGACACCGGAACAGAAAGCGAAAATGAAAGAACATATGAAGGAGCGACTTGAACACATGACGCCTGAACAGAAAGCAAAAATGAAAGAACATATGAAACAGCGCAAGGATTCTGCAGGCACTAAAAAGCAAGGCTCCAACGATCCGCAAAACCAATAACAGGGAACGAATCCTCAGCTATAGTGTTGTTTTTCTTTCTACAGGGGGTATCCGGTCAGGATACCCTTTATTTTTTAAAGGCAAAGTAAACCGCCCCCACCAAAAACAAAAAACTGATCAGGTATTTGTCTTCAAATGGCTCTTTCAGGTAGAGTACTGCAAAAACGGTGAATACGGAAAGCGTAATGATTTCCTGGGTAATTTTTAACTGGAACCCGTTCAACCCGTTTCCGTACCCGATCCTGTTGGCAGGAACCATCAGGCAATATTCAAAAAAAGCAATCCCCCAACTGATCAGGATAGCTTTCCAAAGGGGCATTCCCTTGTCTTTCAGGTGGCCGTACCAGGCAAAAGTCATGAATATATTAGAGAGTACGAGCAGCGAAATTGTTTTAAGCATAGTCTGAAAATTAATCCGTCAAATTTCGTGAAAACAGTCCGACAAAAGGGCAATCCTTTGACATATTGCCATTTTAAATGGGATCAGCATGAAACTTGATAATCACTTACCTGTAAAGTGTTCTATATGCAAAAGTTTCAGGCAATTATTAAATTCACGATGGATGAGGCTTTTATGTCATTTGTGCCTGCGCACAGAACCTATATCAACTACCTGATTAACAAGGGCATCATTGATAGTTATGCGGTTAGCATGGAAAGCCAGACCTGCTGGATTACCCTGAATACCACCGACAAGGAAAAAGCCGGCCAGTACCTGGTTAAATCACCGCTTTACAAATACTGGACCTATGAAATTGAAGAACTGTTTGTTTACGACAGTCAGCATTACCGTCTTCCCGCCGTTCAGTTGAATTAACTTTCTCCGTTCCATTGAATTCATTTTATTCCTGTACATTTGTCTACTTAACTAATAGACTATTAATTGACCATGAAGAAACTATTCTCCGTATTTGCAGCCCTGTTATTATTTTTCTTCAACGCTTCAGCCCAGCAAAGTTTTTCGCTACCCGGAAAATGGAGGGGTAGCTTCCCGTTGAAATCCGGCGGTGAAATTCCATTCAGCTTTGAAATCAAAGGCGGCAGCGCTGCCAACGCAACATTGTATTTCATCAATGCAGGAGAATCCTATCCCGGTGGTAGTGTAATACAAAAAGGCGACTCTGTGTATGTATCACTGGACCAATTTGATAACCTGCTTGCCCTGGGCATCAGCTCCGACCAGTCGCTGAATGGTTTCCTCAGGAAACAAAACGGGAAGGGTACTCCCATCCCTGTTACCGCATCCAAAAAGATTATTACAAGATTTCCCACTACCGGTGTAAAGCCGGTAGCCGACATCAGCTCCAGGTACGATGTGGTATTCACCAACGACAGTGGCAGACAAACCAGGGCTGTCGGTATTTTTAAACAGAAGGACAATGCCCTGAGTGCTACCTTTTTAAGAGTAACAGGAGACTCCCGTTATTCAGAGGGAATTATAGAAGGAAATCTGTTTTCCTTATCCGTTTTCATCGGATCCTCCCCCACCCTTTTTACCGGAACAGTCAATGCAGACGGTTCGATTACCGGTAACCAGGTTGGGTTGAGAAGCAAACAATCTTTTACAGCCATCAAAAATGAGCAGGCGCAATTACCAGACGCTTACAGCCTGACCGCTCTTAAAGAAAAAGAAGCCCGGTTTAATTTCGCATTTAAAAATATAGAGGGAAAACTGATTACCCTGGATGATGCCCGTTATAAAAACAAACCCGTCATCGTTACCATTGGCGGAACATGGTGCCCCAATTGCGCAGACGAAGCGGCCTTTCTTTCCGACTGGTACAGAAAGAATAAGAACAGGGGCATTGAAATCATTGCCATCCAATTTGAGGTGCTGAATGATTTTAATTATGCGCAGCAGCAAATGAGCCGTTTCAAAAAAAGATTCAATATTTCTTACGAACAGGTTTTCGGCGGTCTTGCGGAAAATGCCAAAGTGCAGGAAGCGCTGCCCGCACTGGAGAAATTCATTTCTTATCCCACCACCCTCTTCATCAACAGGAATGGTAAGGTCAATAAAATACATACCGGTTTCACCGGGCCCGCTACCGGAAAATTTTATACGGAGTTTATCAAAGAATTCAATGCAGAAGCGGATCTATTATTAAAAAACTAAACAGGCCTGCAAAACAGCTCCAAAATAAAAAGCTTCATCCCGATCCGGGTGAAGCTTTTTATTACAGGTAATCGCTGTTATTGTCTGGACAGTGTGGGGTATTGTATACCCAGTTGCTCCAGGTAGGTTTTGTATTTGGAAGGATCATAGTAATACTTCTTCATTTCCGGTCTGTAACGGTCCATGATTTCCTTGTTCAGATGGGCAGGTGCAGGGTCTTTCTCCGAAATAAAAGGAATGTATTTGGTATCTTTTGTCTGTACCCCGGTAAAATAATGCTTCGCTTCTTTCAGCAACTTCGGCCTGGTAAAAAGATCAATCAATGTAAGTGCAGTGGCTTTTGCACCTGCCACACAACCCTTGTGTGCAATCGGTGTTGCCATTGCAATGGCGTCTCCCCAATGGTGTCCTTTTAAACCGGGAATATTAGCCGGATACCTTAACACAATGGTAGGCATATTCCAGGAGATATCTGCAATATCATCAGAACCGCCTCCCCACGAAAACGGTACGGAACCCTTAACCGGTTTAATGGTACTGTTCAATCCGTTAATAGGTTCTCCCTGCTGATTCTTTGCGGGCGCTTCCATGAGCTTCTGGGATGCCCTGGCCAACTGCTGATCGGCCTCATCCCACTTCGGCATTCCTACCCGCATGATATTGGCGTGCATGGCTTCTCCCATCGGCTTATTGAAATGACCAGGCCAGGCTGTTCCGAGTATCTGGTAAGACATTTTGGTATCGGTCATTGCAGCTGCTCCGTTGGCAATTTTGATACCCGATTCGAACATACTTTTAATATCCGCATAAGTACGTTCCCTGAAATAATACCACACACTGGCTTTGGAAGGCACCACATTGGGCTGATCTCCCCCATCGGTGATCACATAATGGCTGCGCTGGGTTGGCTTCAGGTGCTCGCGCTTAAAGTTCCAGCCGATATCCATCAGTTCCACTGCATCCAGTGCACTCTTCGCACGCCAGGGAGAGCCGGCTGCATGAGCGGCATCCCCTTCAAAGGAAAACTGCACAGATACAAGGCCATTGCCTCCATTGTCTCCATAATCGCTGCCAAAATCACCGCTTACATGCGTAAAAATACAGGCATCAATATTTTTAAAATATCCATCCCGGATATACCAGGCTTTACTGGCTACGAGCTCTTCTGCTACACCCGGCCAGATCACCAGTGTTCCCGGCAGATTATTTTTCTGCATCAGTTCTTTTACCGCAAGCGCTGCTGCAATAATCACGGCCTGGCCGGAGTTATGCCCTTCCCCGTGACCGGGTGCACCTTCCACAATCGGAGCTTTATATGCAACACCGGGTTTCTGGGATGCTTTGGGAATACAATCAATATCACTGCCCAATGCAATCACCGGACTTCCGTTGCCCCATTTGGCAAACCATGCAGTGGGAATACCCGATACGCCTTTTGTTATTGCAAATCCATTTTTTTCCAGGATGCCGGTCAGGTAATTGGAGGTTTCATATTCCTGGAAACCCAGTTCACCAAAACTAAATACCATATCCACCATTTCCTGGATGGATTTTTGTTTGCCGTCTACCGACTGCAACGCCTGCATTTTTAATTTTTCAATAAAAACGGAATCGTAGGTTTTACTGCTCTGCGCTGTAACCGATGAAAAGATCATCGTATTCAACAGTAACAACAGCAAGGTGTACACCTTGTGCAAAGGGGGCATTCTCATGTGTCAGGTTTTGGGGTTGACTAATATCAGCTACCCAATTTATGAAAATGTCTTTGACCTGCAAAATGAGGAACTAGTGTTTTCCGTAATCCTTCTCTCCCGCAGTAACAGCCACCGGCAGAATATTCTGCTGCGGAGGAAGCGGGCAGGTGGCAAACGGGGTAAATGCACAGGGCGGATTAAATGCCTTATTGAAGTCCACGACCGTTTTTCCGGAACCATCCGGCTTGGGCACATACATGAACCTGCCCGCTCCATACGTGGTTTTGGTATTGGTGGCGTCTCCGAAGATTACAAAGAGTTCTTCCCCTTCCTCCACCGCATCCAGGCTGTAGATCTTACCCTGAATGGTAAAGATCAGTTTACCCAGCAATTTCATCTGGAGGGTTTGGCCCAGTACATTTTTGATGGGAATAGTGGTTGGATACAGGGGCTCTTTTAAAATCGCATCCAGCTTCCAGGCAATATCGGCGGGATACCGGTCAATGCCTTTAAAATGTAAAAGGCTTTCGTTCTGATCGTTTCTTAACCTGATACCGATTCTGTCCTCTCTTTTAATAATCGTCCAGTGCATGGAACCATAGGAACTAACCGGGTTTCTGGCAGAATCCGGAGAATAGATCAGCTTACCGGTGATGCCCTGCCCGTTTACCTTTAGCGCTACGTCTTTTTCAGCAACCAGGGTCACCGTTTTATTGTTCAGCTCAAAATAGCCTGCTTTGGCAGGAACAGTGCTTTTTGGAAATACAATATTGTTTCCTGTTGCGGACCCAAAACTGTTCTTTCCTTCTTCCAGCCAGTAGAGGCCGGCAAGATTCAGCCATCCGCTTTTGGTGTTCTTCAAAGCGGCATAGCGGCCTTTTATCCATTGTTCTATTTCCAGTGTATAGCTGGTACCGGTTTGCGCGTAAGCACCCAGGCCAATGGTGGATGCAATAAGTATTGAAAGCAGTTTTTTCATGATTTATTTTGAGGGTTGCAGCATCTTGTTATAGAGGCTGTAAACATAACAACCTGCACAAAATCCGAAAAAAGATTCAAGAAATGAAAATAAGATCAGCACACCTGCAAGCCAGTATGCGGCAGCTTGCAGTTCTACAATGGCGGCTATAAAAATAAGATCCGTCAGTAAAAATCCAATCCGGGCTGCAAAACGCTTGGGGGCGCGGTCGGTCCATTTAACGGCGATCCAGCCCATTTTCTCCACCCGGGTGCTTACCCAGTTCAGCGGGCTGTATTTACCCTGGTGAAATGCCCGCAGGTAAAAATCAACCACCAGAAAGGCGGGGATATAAGGTGTTTCAGTTACCATGTATCCCACAGAAAGTAGCAATACCATCAATCCTGTTACCCTTACCTTGTTTTCATTGATCGCTATAAAATCTACCGGACAGTTTACCGAAATTGCCATAAGCCTGTTATTTTATCAGACAAATATATAGTCTATCATTTAAATAGACTAATAAAAATCAGCGCTTATGCCAGGAATCTTATATTTATGCCACAAAGTAACTGGCATGGAGTCTTTTTATGAATGGGACGGGAATATTTTGGTACTGAACGTACTGGGCACCCCGGGCGCTAAACTGAACAAGATTGGCAAAGTGAAGGGGAATGAACTGAAGATCAGTGTAAGCGCCGCACCAACTGATGGTAAAGCCACCGACTTTATGGTTGCCTTCCTGGCAAAGGAATTCAAGGTACCTAGAAGAGATATTGAAGTAGTATTTGGACAGTTCAGCATTCACAAACAATTACGCATTAAAAATCCGCAGCAATTACCGGCCGGCATCACCCGAAAATCAATTTCATGAAACGTATTTTACTAACTGGACTGCTACTGACAGGCCTTGGTGCAACTGCACAAACACCGGAAGAAAAATTACAGGAGGCGGGCATTATACTCCCTTCCATTTCGGCACCGGTTGCCAATTATGTGAACGTGGTTCGTACCGGCAAACTGCTTTTTTTATCGGGCAAAGGCCCTTCTAAACCAGACGGATCGTATATCACCGGCAAACTGGGAAAAGACCTGACTGTTCAGCAGGGCTACGATGCAGCCAAGCTTACTGCCATCAATCAACTGGCCGTACTGAAAGCAGAACTGGGTTCACTCAGCAAAATCAAACGCATTGTAAAAGTGCTTGGGCTGGTAAATAGTGCAGCCGACTTTGCAGACCAGCCTAAAGTCATCAACGGATTTTCCGATCTGATGGTGCTGGCCCTGGGCAACAAAGGGAAACATGCCCGCTCTGCCGTTGGCACCAATGCCCTTCCTTTCAATATGGCCTGCGAAGTGGAGCTGATTGTGGAAGTGGAATAATATCCATCTCTCTGAACCAACTGTAATGAAAAAAAAATACTTATTCCTTTTTCCCGGCCTGCTGGTCCTGCTCCTGCTGATGAGCAATGCAAACGCCCAAACAATGGCTTCCCGCAAAAACGTCCTTGCGTTGGAACAGTCTGTAGATGACATCATGAAGGGTTTTACGGCATATACTCCGGGCGCCAGTGTTCTGGTATTGAAAAATGACACCATCATTTTCCAAAAAGGATATGGTATAAAGCAG
>JAECQP010000009.1 GCA_015999745.1 Sphingobacteriia bacterium
CCTGTAGCAGACTATCCGATACTGTTGTTTCCTGTGCTAATGCACAGGAAACAACAGTAAAAACGAATGCTGCAAAAAGAAGGAACTGCCTGATAACTATGGTAAGTTTTAAATATTCAAATCCTGCCTGCAATGTACTACAGGAAACGTCCTGTAATGCTCTTCTTGTTTTTCCCGATCCCGGAAGGCACCCCTGCATACACCAACTCACCGCCGGCATCTCCCGCCTCAGGACCAAGATCAATGATCCAGTCGGCCGATTTTAAAACATCTGTATTGTGCTCTATCACAATCAGTGAATGCCCCTGCTCAATCAATGCATGAAAGGAGTTCAGTAATTTTTTAATATCGTGAAAATGCAAACCGGTGGTTGGTTCATCAAAGATAAACAGCATATGCCCGTTTCCCTTGCCTTTGCCGAGGAAGCTGGCCAGTTTAACCCGCTGGGCTTCCCCACCACTGATGGTATCACTGCTCTGCCCCAGTTTAATATAACCAAGGCCCACATCCTGCAAAGGCTGTATGGCTTTTTGAATGGGCTTTTCATCAGCAAAGAATTCAATAGCTTCATCCACACTCATGTCCAAAACATCAAATACCGATTTACCATTGTATTGAACCTCCAGTACTTCTTCCTTGAAACGTTTACCCCCACAGGACTCACAGGTAAGGTGTACATCTGCCAGGAACTGCATTTCCACAATAGTTTCTCCCTCGCCCTTACAGGTATCACATCTGCCTCCGTCTACATTAAAGGAAAAGTGTTTGGGCTGAAACCCACGCATCTTTGCCAGCCCTTGTTTGGAAAACAGGTCCCTGATGGTATCATATGCCTTGATATAGGTAATCGGGTTACTCCGGGAAGATTTACCGATCGGATGCTGATCAATCATTTCTACTGCGCTGATGGCATCAGTATCTCCGGTGATGGCTTTGTGCAAACCAACTTTATCTGCTGTGCCGCCTTTCAGTTTCTGCAATGCAGGATAAAGAATCTGTTTGATCAGGGTTGTTTTACCGCTCCCGCTTACACCGCTTACCACACAGAGGGTGTTCAGGGGAAATTCTACGGTGATGTCTTTCAGATTATTTTGCCTTGCACCTTCTACCTTAATACTGCTATTCCATTTACGCACCTGCTTTGGCGGTTCAATCCGCAGCGTTCCGGTAAGGTATTTGCCGGTAAGGCTTTTCGGGTGCTGAACAATGAAGTCATAATCTCCTTCCGCCACTACTTCCCCGCCCAGATGAGAGGCCAGCGGCCCCATATCAATAATATGATCTGCCTGTCGCATCATCATTTCGTCGTGTTCTACTACTACAACGGTATTGCCCAGATCCCGCAACGATTTCAACACTTCAATCAGGCGTTCCGTATCTCTGGAGTGCAACCCGATGGAAGGCTCATCCAATATATACAAGGAATTGGTCAGGTTGCTTCCAAGACTTCTGGTTAACTGGATACGCTGACTCTCACCACCACTGAGTGTATTGGCCAGCCTGTTGAGCGTAAGATAACCCAGCCCCACATCCAGCAATGTTTTGACACGCTGATTTACTTCCAGCAGAATGCGCCTGGCTACCTGCTGATCATGCCCGGAGAGTTGCAACCGGTCCAGCCAGGTTTTAAGATCACGTACCTGCATTTCGCAAAGTTCCGCAATATGCGCACCATTTATTTTCACGTACAACGCTTCCTTGCGAAGCCGGTGTCCTTCACAGGCGGTACAGGCGGTCCTGCCCCGGTACCTGCTCAGCAGCACCCTGTACTGAACCTTGTATACATTTTGTTCTACCTCTTTAAAGAACTCATTGATTCCGAGTGAGCCTCCGCCACCTTCCCAAAGCATGCGGTACTGCTCTTTGGTAAGATCAAAAACGGGTTTATGGATGGGGAAGTCCTTTTTCCCCGCGCCTTTAATAAACTGTTCTTTCCACCAGCCCAGTTTCTCCCCTTTCCAGGGAGCCACTGCGCCTTCGTAAACAGAAAGTCGTTTATCCGGAATCACCAGTTCGGTATCTATGCCCAGCACCTGGCCAAAACCCTCACAAACCGGGCAGGCGCCATAAGGATTGTTAAACGAGAACAAATTGGGGGAGGGTTCTTCAAACATTATTCCATCGGCTTCAAATTTATTGCTGAAATGCCGGAGGGTAGCGCCGTCCGGTTCCAGGAACATCTCACCATCCCCTTCATAAAATGCTGTGCCGATTGAATCGGAGAGGCGGTGAATATCTTCTTCTTCAAATTGTTTTACTACCACCCGGTCTATCAGTACATATGTCTGAGCTGAAATTAACGCATCCAGTTCTTTATCATTCAGTTCCAGCAAGGTTTCTATCCGCTCAATCTTTCCGGGCTGTCCGTCTTCCTTCATGTACATCCGGGAAAAACCTTTCTGCATCAGGATATTTAATTCTTCGCGGATGGCTCTTTTAACATGTTGCCTGAATTTTACCAGCAACACTACTTTAACTCCATCTTTTAACGACTGTATGGCATTCATCACATCGGCCACCTCGTCTTTCCTTACCAGCTTGCCGCTTACAGGAGAAATGGTTTGACCGACCCGCGCATACAACAAACGCAGGTAGTCATAAATCTCGGTCATGCTGCCCACCGTGCTTCTGGGCGTACGCGTAATCACTTTTTGTTCAATAGCAATGGCCGGGCATAATCCTTTGATATAGTCCACATCGGGTTTAACCATCCTTGCCATAAACTGGCGGGCATAAGCGCTCAGGCTCTCCGCATACCTCCGTTGCCCTTCGGCAAAAAGCGTATCAATGGTCAGCGAAGACTTGCCGCTACCCGATACGCCCGTAACCACAATCAGTTTATTCCGGGGGAACCGGACTGATACATTTTTAAGATTATGTGTTCTGGCACCGGTAACGATAATATCGCTGTCAGTGACCTTTTTTTCCTGTTTTGCCGGGGTTGCCGATTTAGTTGCCATAGCGTATCAAAAGTAAACAGATTATTACAGTTTTGGTTTAGAAAGCGATCAATAGCTCTTAAAAATCAACTTATTAGAATGTGCATAACCTCAATTCTCCGCAACATGATTTCCACAAAAGATTTGTGAGTGCAAAAGAATTCTAATTTGTTCCAGATTTACGAATCGCTATCCAATATCCTGATTTTTCAACAATCCTGACTCAAAAACCTACACTATGAGAACATTAGACCATGCGTCTGATACCGAGTTGATAAGGGCTTTCCAAGATGGCGATACCGATGCCTTTGAAACCTTAATTTACAGATACAAGGATAAGATTTTTTCTTCCATCCTGTTTTTTGTGAAAGACACTTATCTGGCGGAAGACCTGTTTCAGGACGTATTCATCAAAATCATCGATACACTTAAGAACAAGCGTTATACCGAGGAAGGTAAGTTTTTACCCTGGGCATTGAGAATTGCCCACAACCTCTGTGTAGACTATTTCCGCAAAGTGAAGCGTACCCCTGCCATCAGAACCAGCGACAATAAAGACATATTTGATGTGCTGCTGATTTCAGAAGAAGGACCCGACGGAAAAATCATGCAGGGCCAGAGTCACGACAGGGTAAGAAAAATGCTGGACCTGCTCCCCGAAGAGCAGCGCGAGATTATTGTACTTCGCCATTATGCCAATATGAGTTTCAAAGAGATCGCCGAAATCACCAACTGCAGTATCAATACCGCACTGGGCCGGATGAGGTACGGACTCATCAATCTCCGGAAAATGATGACCGAAAAACAAATTGCACTTTAACAAAAAACCCCTGTGAATAACGGGGGTTTTTTAGTGGTGGCAACTGTGTTTTATTTTTTGACCGACTGATCAAATGCCGCTTTGGCTGCATCCAGGTGGGCAATGAACCCGGCTATATCCGGGTCATACCCGTATTTAATGGAGCTCAATGGCTTACCCTCCGGGTCCAGGAACATATACAGCGGTTGTGCATTGAAGCCAAATTGCGTAATTTCATAATCGAGGTTGCGGTCTCCTTCTGTTACCATCAGGTCCCCGTCTTTGTTTTTATATTGTTCTGCCAACGGGAGATCGGTAGACTCATCTACATAAAGACTCACCAATACAAAGTTGTTCCGCATTCTTTTCAGCACTTCCGGGTCTTTCCACACTTCCTTCTCCATCTTGCGGCAATTGGCGCAACTGTGCCCGGTAAAATCGAGCATAATCGGTTTGTTCAGCGCTTTTGCTGCAGCCATTCCTTCTTCCAGGGTAAAATAGGCAACCAGTCCGTAGGGCACATGCAGTTTTTCGGCCAGCCGTTTGGGAGGTTGGGCCAGGGAAACAGTGGTGGCGCCACCTGCCGCATGCACATTATTGATCCCCTGGTATTTCAGTTCATCCAGGTTAAAGTCCTGTGTGCCGTCCGGCGGAATGAATCCACTGAGGTGTCTTAAAGGAGCGCCCCATAAACCCGGGAGAATATATACCGCAAAGGAGAACGATAGAATAGCAAAGAATAATCTTGGAACACTTACATAGGCCAGATCGCTGTCGTGCGAAAACTTCAGTTTGCCCAACAGGTACAATCCCAGCAGGAAGAAGATCACAATCCAGAACACCAGGAACACATCCCGGTCCAGCAAACGCCAGTGATAAATCAGGTCTACATTCGAAAGGAATTTTAACGCCAGCGCCAGCTCAATAAATCCGAAACTAACTTTCACCGAATTCAGCCAGCCACCGCTCTTGGGCAGGGATTGCAGCATGGAAGGGAAGAAGGCAAACAGCGAGAACGGCAATGCCAGCCCTGCGCCAAAACCAAGCATGCCCACTACCGGCGCCAGCGAAACGCCACCGGTGCTCGCCTGCCCCAGCAGGGTACCCACAATGGGACCGGTACAGGAGAAGGAAACAATTACCAGTGTTAATGCCATAAAGAAGATCCCGATCAACCCTCCTTTACCGGCGCGCTGATCGGCCTTATTGGCCCAGCTGTTGGGCAACTGCAATTCGAATGCACCAAAAAAGGAGATGGCAAATACCAGGAAGATAACAAAGAACAGCACGTTGGCTACCGCGCTGGTAGAGATCTGGTACAACACATCATCCCCAAAGATCAGTACCAGTATAAAAGTAGGTACGGTATAAATTAAGATGATCGACAGGGAATACCAGATGGCATTCCGGATGCCCTCTACCCTGTTTTTACTTTTCTTCAAAAAGAAACTTACGGTAACCGGTATCAGCGGGAACACACAAGGGGTGACTACCGCAAGCAGTCCTGCAATAAAACATAGCAGGAATATTTGCCAGATGCTTTTACCGGCCACTTCACTTTCGCTCGCGGCAGCTCCGGTGGCAGTTGCACCTTCGGCCTTTACCTGAACGGTAAAAGCTACTTCTCCACTGGGGAATTCATCATTGCGCTTACCCAGCCAGCTAAACCGGCCTTTGATCACCGCACTGTCTGTTTGGGCAATATGCAGGGGATATTCAAAACGAACGGAATCGGCATAGAGCCTGAAATTATTTCCGGGTGCAGACGGATCAGGTACCTGTAAAACAGCACCTTTTTCAACAGCAGTATCTGCTGCACGCAGGAATGGCTGAACGGCGCTGTCGAAACTAATGGAAGAGATAAAAGGATCTTCTGCATTCCGTTGTTTAACGGAAAAAAGCTGCAGGCTTTTCTCCATCGCCGCCTTCACCGATATATATACAACAGAGTCGTTTGCACGAATCGCATTAAAAGCAAATTGCACAGGTTGTTTTTCCTGTGCAATCATTGCCGTAGCAAAAATGATGAACGACAGAAACGTCGTGAAAATTTTCTTCATGTTTTATTTTGATTTCAACACTATTGTAACCTGAGGTCAAATGTTTTTTTGGTTGGCGGCAAACATTGCTGGTCGTCACAAACCATATAGCTGACGATTCCGGTAAGATTGGTAGGAACACTGGCTTTTACCCTTACAACCTGGGAGTAAACCACTTTCCCATTAAAGTAAAACACTTTAATACCGAATACCTTGTCATTGATTTTTTCCATGTTGCCGGTTTCCTTCATGGTGCCCTGCGGAACCACCAGCGGATTTTTATTGAAGCTTACTTTAGTCGGGATAGGGCCACCCTTGGGCGTACCCTGGGAATACATATGCCAGGGCTGGGGCACATTTGCCGTAATAACAATTTCAAAAATCCCGGGGCCTTTCTTAACAGCTTTGTAGTCCCAGCTCACGGGATCTTTCACCTGGCTTTGCGCATTAAGCACAAAGAACATACTCAATAATACAACTGCAATTCTTTTCATAGCTCTTCAGGAATTAATTGATTTGTAACAATTCAAATACGCTTTTCCCATCCAGGTTATTCAGGGCCGCAGAAGTGGCTCTTTCCGGATGCGGCATCATACCAAAAACATTGTTGTTTGCATTCCGGATACCGGCAATATGCCTGATGGCTCCGTTTGGATTATAGGCATCGCCGGTTTCACCGGTTTCTGAACAATAACGGAAAATCACCTGGTTGTTCTGCTCCAGTTGGTCCAGGGTTGCTTCATCAGCATGAAAACGTCCCTCGCCATGTGCAATCGGTATTTTTAAAGCTTTGCCATCACTTCCTTTGATGAATACATTCTTGCAGATAAACTGCTGGTTGGCATTCTGCAGCAATACACCCGGCAACAGGCCGCTTTCGCATAAAATCTGGAACCCGTTGCATACCCCCAGTACCTTTCCGCCCCTGTTGGCAAAATCGACCACAGACTGCATCATGGGGCTAAAACGGGCGATAGCGCCGCAACGAAGGTAATCTCCGTAGGAAAAGCCACCCGGCAGTACAATACAATCGTTGGTAGTAAAGGCCGACAAATCCTTGTCTTTGTGCCAGAGCATGACCACCTCTTTATTCAAATCATTCTGCAGCGCATCCTGCATGTCTCTGTCACAATTGGAACCCGGGAAAACAACCACACCAAATTTCATGGGCATCTTACATTTTGAGGGATAAAGGTACTAAGCAGAAATAGAAAGAATTACTAAAATTTAAAGACTGGCCAATTATAATGCAATACCTGCCAATTATTATACAGGGCCCCTCCCAGTAGCAGGAAAAACAGCAGGTTGGGGAAAACCAGGCGTTTGGGATAGGAAAACGAATTGGATACAAAGGCCGACATAGGCACCAGGCACAGGAAAGCGGCCTGAATGCCTGCATCCACAAATATAAAAGGTACGGCCAGCAGGATCAACCCCATCAGCAACATCACGCTCCAGTTTTTCCGGATCTGGATCACCAGCCTGCTGTTAAATTGCTGCCAGCAGATAATTCCCGACAGCAGCGACAGCAGGATCAATGAACTGCTAACAATCAGTGGGGGTTCCGCTACTTTCACAGGTAATACCAGGCCGGGATTGGGCAGAAACCGGGTAATGGAACCCGGCTGGTCATTCAGAAAAAGCCCGGCTCCCAGAAAATAATATGGCAATATGATACCGATCAGCAGAATGAACCATTCCTGCAGCTTAAAAGGCCGGATAATGGCCAGGCTAAACAGGACCACAATGATCATGATCGCCGTTGGATGATAACAAAGCACGGTGGTTCCGATGATCAGCCCGATATTAAACAGGAGGTTCTTGGGGTTTGGCTGGTTAAACAAACGGGTTATTTTAACAAAAAGCCAGATCAGCAGGAAGTTGGCAAACAATGCAGGGGTGATGGCGCACCACTGGGTCATCAGGCCGGATAATAAGATATAAGACATGGCCATGGTATAGCCCGATTGGGGGAACATTTTCAACTCAAGCAGCAGCATATTTAACCGGATCGCCTGTACCAGGATGGTCAGCAGGTAGATCAGAAAGAGCAAATTTGGATCCAGCCCGGTAAACCACCTGCGCAGGAAAATGGCAAAGAACCCGTCATTGGCTGATGCCAGCACAACCGGGGCCTGGAAAAAAAGGTGAAAATGCACCACCATGCTCAACATAGCCAGGAATAAAATATTGATGACCGACTTATCTCTGAATAAAAAAACCACAGCAGTATTTTAAAAATCAATTTTAGCAAAACAGGTATACCCTCTGTATATACAGGGAACAATGGCCTGACGTGCACCTACCTGCCTGGCATGGCGCGGCATGAAATCGTATCCACGATCCAGGTTTTTAAGGGTGGGCGTGCGATCTATCTGGCCAACAGGAGACATGGACTGGTCGGTGAGGAGGTTGCTGCGTTTGTCCTGGATATTGAACAGGAAATGAATCTGATCTCCTGAATTCACCAGCCCATACCCAATAAAGTTATCGGTATTATCGTCGTACTGTGATTTCCGGATCACATTGCTCCATTCCATTTTACCACCGGGCTCAAAAGAAATGATGGCTACATTGTCTGCATAGTAACGGTTTACATTGCTGCCCATATTTCTTCCGCTCATCATTCCAAAACTATTGAACCCGCCTCCCCAGGGATAAAGCCCCATGGGATTATTGAAGGAATAATAGTTGTAAGGGCTTCCGTAATATGCACCCCCGTACATGGGGTTGAAGAACGGAGACCCGTTCATATAATCCCAGCGGTTCAGGGTATTGCCCCTGTTGGTAACATAAGCGGATTCTGCTACGATCATAAATCCGCCGTCCTTGCGCAGGATCAGGTTTTTCAGGTAAAAGTCGTTAAAAGCGGTTTTCAGCGGACCATCTCCCCTAACGTCTGCACGGTACTCATCAGTGAACAGGGTAGTGGCGTTCAGGAGTTCCTTGTTCTCCGCCATATCCCATAAGGTATAATAGAGCCCGTCTACATTGCCCCGCCGTATTTTACTGAAAAAGGAAGTCACCAGGTAGTGTTTATTCAGGTTGTCAATCTTAATACGGGTATCATCTAAATAAATCTTATTGACCTTAAGCTGGTTCTCTGTGAAGTTGATACTTCCGACCGGTTTAACCAGCAGGCTGATCTTGTTGATATTGTCGTTCTGGCTGGTGCCCGACTGGCGCAAACAAACAATGGAGCCATCGTTACTCACTCCAAATTCGCCCAGGAAATCGTTTTTCTCAGGCATACTTACCGCTACCCTTACCTTTTCAACAGGGCTTAACGCTTTATCGAACATGGCAGCGATGATTACATGCTCCTTGTCGTTCCTGGTGCTGATCTTGAAGGCAACAATCCTTTGCTTGTCTTCGCTGTTGATAAAAGTATAGATCTTATTATTGACTGTATAATTCACATTACTGGTGGTGTCCAGTACAACCGGGTCGCCGATCTTCTTACCATCGGAACCGAGTTTAACCGCCATGGCGTACACCGTGTTCTTTTGCTGGTATTGATAGAAAAAATAGGCGAAGTTATTGTAGGTCAGAAAATCGGTACTGAGGATCCGGCTTCTCTCCGGCAGGTAATCGGGCTTCACTTTGTCTCTGAGGTTCATTTCCATATCATATACCGCAATATGATGGATGTCCCGCGATTCCTTGTGAACCAGCACATTACCTTCAATTTTTCCGATTATTTCAAAGCTCAGGTTTCGGGCATCTTCCTTCTCGGGCGCTGAAAACACAATTTGCTGCGCCCGCGCAGAATCCAGGAGCAGCAGAAACATACCCATCAGGAAAAGGGGAAGCGTCTTTTTCATTTTCGGATAAATCTTTATAAGTCAAATGTACGGGAAGTGCTGTTTATATACTGTATTCAATTTACTCATACATTTGTTAAAGAAGATTTAAGCATTTAAGCTACAAAGCCAATTTTGTGAGTAAAAACATCAACAAGGTTACCGCTACGGGATTAATCATAGCCCTGGGTATCATTTACGGAGACATCGGTACCTCTCCGCTCTACGTTTTCAACGCCATCATCAGTAACCGGGTTATCAGTGAAGAGTTGATTATGGGAGCCTTATCCTGTATCATCTGGACGCTCACATTGCAAACCTCCGTAAAATACGTATTGCTGGTATTGAAGGCAGACAATAAGGGAGAAGGAGGCATATTTGCCTTGTACGCCCTGGTAAGAAGAAGGAGGAAATGGCTGGTCCTGCCAGCCATGATCGGCGGAGCAGCGTTGCTGGCCGACGGTATCATCACCCCGCCTATCTCCGTTACATCCGCCATTGAAGGATTAAAGGAGCTTCCTTCCATGCGGCATATCGCTACCAACACCATTGTGATCATCGTTATCGGCATCCTGGCTGTTTTCTTTTTCATGCAGCAATTCGGTACAGCCAGTATCGGAAAATTATTCGGGCCCATCATGTTCATCTGGTTCAATATGCTGGCGATATTCGGCATTATACAAATGAGCCAGAACCTGAATATCCTAAAAGCAGTGAATCCGGCCTATGCCGTTGATCTCCTCACTAAATACCCGCAGGGTATCTGGTTACTGGGAGCCGTGTTTCTCTGTACCACGGGGGGCGAAGCCCTGTACAGCGACCTGGGCCATTGCGGCAGAAAGAATATCCGGATTTCCTGGGTCTATGTAAAGATCTGCCTGCTCCTGAACTATTTCGGGCAGGGCGCTTCCCTGCTGCTCAACCACAAAGGATTGCTGGTAAATGAAGAAGCCAAGGCACATTTCGGCATCAATGCTTTTTATGATCTGATGCCACAATGGTTTATCCTGTTCGGGGTAATCATTGCCACATCGGCCGCCATCATTGCCAGCCAGGCCATGATTTCCGGTTCTTTTACCCTCATCAGTGAGGCATTGCGGCTGAACCTCTGGCCCAAAATGAAAGTGCGTTATCCATCAGAAGAGCGGGGACAGTTGTTTGTACCGGGCATCAACTTATTATTGTTCCTGGGATGCGTCAGCATTGTATTGTATTTCCGTGAATCATCCAGAATGGAGGCAGCCTACGGTCTGGCTATTGTGGTCACCATGATCATGACCACCATCCTGTTTGCGAACTACCTCGTATTAAAACGGATTTTCCCGGTATGGATATATATTTTCCTGTTTGCCTACCTGAGTATCGAAATCGGGTTCCTGATTGCCCTGCTGCAGAAATTTGTACATGGGGGCTATGTAACCTTACTGATCGGCGGCGGACTCTTCCTGGTGATGTATGTATGGTACAGGAGCCGTAAAATCAAAAACCGCTACGTTGAATTTGTGCGGCTGGAACATTATATACACATGATCCAGGAACTGAGCAACGACAAGACCATTCCCAAATACGCCACACACCTGGTGTATATGACCAGCGCCAATAATCCGAATGAGATTGAACACAAGATCATTTATTCCATCCTCAACAAGAAACCGAAACGGGCCGATATCTATTGGTTTGTACACGTAGATGTGCTGGATGACCCCTATACCTGCGAGTACTCTGTACAGCATATCATCCCCAATGATATCATCCGCGTGGAATTCAGGCTGGGCTTCCGGGTGGAACAACGCATCAACCTGATGTTCCGCAAAGTGGTGGAAGAGCTGGTACGAAACAAGGAAGTGAATATCACCAGCCGGTACGAAAGCCTGGAAAAGAACAATATTGTGGGAGACTTCCAGTTTATTGTACTGGAAAAATACCTTAGTCAGGACAATGAGTTGCCTATACTGGAGCGAGTGGTGATGAAGTTCTACTTCTGGCTGAAGGAGATCAGCCTGGGCGAAGAAAGAGGCTTTGGACTGGATCCAAGTAATGTAACTATCGAGAAGTTCCCGCTGATTGTAGCGCCGGTATCCAAACTGAACCTGAAAAGAATTTTTTCGGAAGAAACCGATTTCGGATAGGCGCCGCCTGCCCGAAACACTTGTTTATATTGGGAAAAAAGCAGATATTACTATTCAATTAAGAATAACTGCTTGTTCCCACTAGTGATCTATATTATCCTGGGGTATCTGCTGATCATCTTTATATCCTATCAGATTCAGGAGAAACTGATCTTTAAGCCCGAAAAACTTCCACAGGATTTTGAGTACAAATATGATGCGCCGTTCAAAGAACTTTTCTTTGATATAGAACCCGGTGTAAGGATCAACGGGCTTCATTTTTATGTGCCGGAGCCCAAGGGTTTGATCCTTTATTTTCATGGCAATTCAAGAAGCATCAAGGGCTGGGCCAAATATGCCAGGGATTTTTTCCGCTTTCAATATGATGTATTACTGGTAGACTATCGCGGATTTGGCAAAAGCACCGGCAAACGTGGAGAAAAGGAGATGTTGGCTGATATGCAATTTGTTTATGACCGGCTCAGGGAAAAATTTGAAGAGCACCATATACTGGTGTATGGCCGAAGCCTTGGAAGCGGGTTTGCTACGAAGATTGCAGCAGACAATACGCCACGCTACCTGATCCTCGATGCGCCCTACTACAGTTTTATTAAAGTGGCCGAACGCTTTACGCCCTTCCTCCCCCATCAACTGACCCTGCGCTTTAAACTCAGAACCGATCAATGGATCCGCAAAGTGAACTGCCATACCTATATTATACATGGCACCAGGGACTGGCTGATCCCGATCCGGCAAAGTGAAAATTTACAGCGGATCAATCCGCACAAAATCACCCTGATCCGGATTCATGGCGGCAAACACAATAATCTGCCCCAGTTTGATGAATACCACAACTTCATCCGGGATATTCTTAAATATTAATCTGCCGCACCGCTTACCTTTGCCCCGTGAACAGGAAAAGAATCATCAACCGGGTTAAGATACTACTGATTGTGTACGCAGTAATTGGAACCGTACTTTATTTTGTACAGGACAGGTTGTTGTTGCATCCTGTAGCAGTTCATACAGACAGTTCCTATTCTTTCCGGCAACCACACCGGGAATTATTCCTTCCATTTGATAGTTCCACCCGTTTACATATAGTGCAGTTCACCGTACCCGACAGCCTGCGAAAAGGCGTGGTACTCTATTTTCACGGCAACAAAACCAATATCAGCCGCTATGTTCCTTATGCAACTGCGTTCACCCGCAACAGCTACGATGTATGGATGATTGATTATCCGGGATTCGGGAAAAGCACCGGAATATTTTCAGAAGAAATATTGTACGAGGCCGCGTTACAATTCTATAAACTGGCCAGGGCAAGCTATCCACCCCAACAAATTATCATTTATGGAAAATCACTGGGAACCGGCATTGCCGCACAACTGGCTGCTATAAGAGATTGCAGGAACCTGATCCTGGAAACACCCTACTATGGCCTGTCTGCGCTGATTGGTTCCTACCTGTGGATGTACCCTGTGAACAGGATGATTCATTTAAAATTACCCACCTACCAATACCTGCCCGAAATAACTGCACCGGTTACGATTCTTCATGGCACCGCAGACGAAGTGATTCCTTACCGCAATGCGGCAAAATTGAAAGCGCTTTTAAAACAGCAGGACCGCTTCCTTACTATTGAAGGCGGCAAACACAATACACTCTTCAATTATCCGGTGGTACAGCAAGCGCTGGATAGCCTGCTGAAGTAACAAGACAAGCCGCTTCTTCCGGGAACTATAATACCGGAACAATATTTTTGGATTTGTTCAGCTTAACCTTGGCAGGCACTGCCGACAGAATCGATTCGCGCAGCGAAGCCACCAGGCGGGCCTTTATAAAATCCCTGTGTGTAACCATGCTCACTTCCCGCATGGGCGCGGGGTGTTTAAAATAGCGGATACAACCCAGTTGTTTATTGGTCATATCGAGCGTAGCCAGTTCGGGAAGAATGGTTACGCCATCATTCACTTCCACCATCCGTCGCAGGGTTTCAATACTGCCCGCCTCATAATCAAAATGCAGGGAGGCAGTACCCGATTTACGGAGTTCGCAGAAATGCATGATCTGGCTTCTGAAACAGTGTCCTTCTTCCAGCAACCACAATTTAGCCGGATCAATATCCTGGGGCAGTACATATTTTTTTGCATAGGCCGCATTCTTCTTAGATACATAAGCCATCAGCTCCTCATAAAACAACACCTGCTCGTTAATACCGCTTTCCTGCAAAGGAGTAACAAGGATCCCCACATCCAGTTGCGCCGCTTTTAAACGTTCTACAATGACTCCGGTGGTCAGCTCATTTACAATCAGCTTCACCAGTGGATACTGATCTATAAAACGCTGTACAAACAAGGGCAGCAGATAGGGCGCCAGGGTGGGAATAATTCCCACCCGGAGTTCTCCGGCCACCACATCCCGCTGCGCTTCAATGATCTCCTGTAGCCGGTCGTTTTCCGCAAGTATTTTTTTAATTTGTTTTAAAACAAGCGCTCCGATTTCTGTGGGTACTACGGGCTGTTTACTGCGGTCGAACACTTTCACTCCCAGTAAGGCCTCCGCTTTCTGCAACTGCATGCTGAGTGTGGGCTGCGAAACATGGCAATGATCCGCTGCAACTGCAAAATGCCGAAAGCGATCCACCGCCACCATGTATTCCATTTGCAATAAAGTCATGTTATAGATTTTATCTATTATCTCATAAAATTAATAAATTATAATGATAAATCAATTGAGGTAATTTTGATGAAAAGATTAAAACAAACCATATGAGCGAACAAAAGAAACTGACAACCGCATCCGGAAGTCCGTATTATTACAATGAAGACACCCAAAGTGTTGGGAGTCGCGGGCCGTTGTTATTGCAAGACTATATCCTGCACGAAAAAATGGCCGGCTTTAACCGGGAGCGGATTCCGGAGCGGGTGGTACACGCCAAAGGATCCGGTGCATTCGGAACTTTTACGCTGACAAATGATATTTCTAAATACACCAGGGCAAAACTGTTCAACGGAGTTGGCAGAAAAACCCGGGTAATGCTTCGCTTTTCAACAGTGGGAGGAGAAAAAGGAAGTGCAGATTCGGAGAGAGACCCGCGCGGATTTACCGTGAAGTTTTATACTGAAGATGGTAATTGGGACCTGGTAGGGAACAATACGCCAATTTTCTTTATCAAGGATCCCAAGAAATTCGGCGACTTTATTCATACCCAAAAAAGAGATCCGCAAACCAATCTGAAAAGCCCGACCATGATGTGGGATTACTGGAGCCTGAACCCCGAGAGTCTGCACCAGGTGATGTTCCTGTTTACCAACCGTGGCACTCCCTATGGCTATCGCCATATGAATGGGTACGGCAGCCATACGTTCAGTTTTATCAATGATCAGCATGAGCGATCCTGGGTGAAATTCCATTTTAAAACAGCGCAGGGTATCAAGAACCTGACCGCTGCGGAAGCAGACCAGATGAGGGCTACCGATATGGATTATGCACAGCGCGATTTATTTGAAAATATTGAGCAGGGCAATTTTCCCCGCTGGAACCTGAAAGTGCAGATCATGACCGAAGCGGAAGCTAAAAATCACCGGTACAATCCGTTTGACCTCACCAAAGTGTGGAGCCACAAAGACTTCCCATTGATTGATGTAGGTGTGCTGGAACTGAATGAAAACGCCCGGAACTATTTTGCAGAAATAGAACAGGCCGCTTTTGCGCCGGCGCATGTGGTGGATGGAATCAGCTATTCGCCCGACAAAATGTTGCAGGGACGTTTGCTGAGTTACCCGGATGCGCAACGCTACAGGCTGGGAAGCAATTACGAACAGATTCCCGTGAACCGTTGTCCTTACGCAGTGAACAATTACCAGCGCGACGGGGCCATGCGCGTAGACGGAAACGGAGGCAGCCAGCCCAACTACTTCCCCAACAGTTTCGACAACATCGTTGCAGATGAATCTTACCAACAACCTGCATGGGAATCGGACAGCGCTGTTACAGGCTGGTTCAACAGAAATGCAGAAGGGGAAAACGATCATTTCTCTCAACCCGGTATTTTCTACCGCGAGGTATTGAATGCCGAAGAGAAAGCACACCTGGTTCAAAACCTTGTTGGCGGATTAAGCGGCGTTAACGGCCCTAAAAAAGAAGATATCCTGAACCGCCAGCTTTGTCATTTTTTCCGTGCGGATGTTGGCCTGGGAATAGCTGTAGCTAAGGGATTGGGTATTGATGTAGAAACCGCTATGCCTAAAATACACCCCGACACAAAGGCTTAAAATTTGGTTATTGCAGGAATATAAAGGAGGGCCGGTGCACTACAGTTCTTTTAATACACTGCGGTTTTTCGTAACCGTCAGTTGGTGCATCACCCCAACTTTCAATGCAACATTTTCCAATTCATGGCTTACCGGAAAATCGTAGCAAACCGGGTAATCGTATTCCGCCACATGCGATTGAATGATCTGCTGAACCGTTTGCCCAAAGGGGCGTGCTGTTTTATGGATATCAGAAAATTTTCCAACGATCAGTCCACCCAGATTGCTCAGCATGCCTGCCCGCTTCAGTTGAACCATCATGCGGTCGATATTGTAAATGTATTCGCCTATATCTTCCAGGAACAGGATTCTGTTCCTGGTTTTATAGGCCGACTTAGAGCCCACCAGGTGCGCAATCAGCGCCAGGTTACCGCCGATCAGTTTTCCTTCGCAGGTACCGGTACGGTTAGCAGCATGGGCTTTAGCCGTATAATTGCTTTTGATTCCCTTCAGGGCTTTTTGCAAAGACTGCACATATATTTTTTTTGCCCCGCCGTCGTTGAACGCATTGGCCATGGGTGCATGGAGCGATGCAGTTTTAATGCGCTGGTTCAGGTGTGCATGGAGCACCGTAATATCGCTGAACCCGATGACCCATTTGGGATGTTTTTTGAACCGGGAGAAATCCAGTTCATCAATGATCCGGCTCACGCCATAACCACCCCTGCCGCATAATATCGCTTTGATACTGTCATCATCCAGCATGGCCTGAAATTCATCCCTTCTTTCCCCATCCGTACCGCTGAAATAGGTTTTGGATTTGCTCCCGATGGTTTTTCCCACCATCACTTCGTAGCCCCAGCTTTGAAGGGTTTGAATACAGGTTTGAACTTTGGCCGACTCCATATAACCTGCAGGGCAGGTCAGCCCGATGGTATCGCCTTTGCGGAGATAAGGAGGAATTTGAATCATACACTAAGCTAACTGATTTCCTGCAATGTTACCTGATCTGTATCCACCGTAAGGCGATGGAGTAGGCCGCATTTCAGGGCAAAATTATTTTTCTGGTGCCCTACCGGGAAATCGAAACAAACCGGGTAATCAAACCGGCTTGTTTGTTCTTTCACAATCGTATAAATATCTCTTCCGAAGGGTGCATCCGGGCTATCCGGTTTGATATTGGTAAAGCCGCCAACGATCAGGCCCTTTAATTTGGTAAGCCGGCCGGATCTAAGCAGGTTCGAAAACATGCGGTCAATATTGTAAAGCGGTTCGCCCACATCTTCCACAAACAGAATTTTCCCGTCTGTGCTGATCGAAGAAACAGAACCACTCATGTTTTCCAGTATTTTCAGGTTCCCTCCTACCAGCTGCGCTTCTGCAATGCCCGTGCGGTTATGCGGAACAGGAAGTACCGGGTAAATCACCGGCACACCTTCTATCGCATTCTTAATGGAGAGAATACTATCCGTTTGAACCTGGTCGGCAGTAGCCCAGTCTTTGGGAAAACTGCCGCACATTTTGGAATGGATGGATGCCACCCTGCATACCTGGTGAAGATGGCTGTGAAAAACGGTAATGTCACTGAACCCGATCACCCATTTGGGATGTCTTTTGAGAGTATCAAAATTGAGCCGGTCAATGATCCTTCCGGCGCCATATCCACCGGTAGCGCATAAAATGGCTTTCACCGACGGATCATCGATCATGGCCTGAAAATCGGCGGCTCTTTCTTCATCTGTTCCACCGAAAGTGAAATCCCTTTTACCCACGGTATTCCCAATCTTTACAGTATAACCCCAGCTTTGTATCAGTTCTACGGCAGGTTGAATGGTTTCGGGTAGCGAGAATCCCGAAGGGCAGGCAATGCCGATGGTATCTCCGGGTTTCAGGTAAGCGGGCACTTTAATGTGCCGGACCCTGTTCGCCGCTTCCGGCGCAGCAAAACCAGACAAAGGAAGCATACCCAAACCCAGTAATTGTAAAAAAGATTTTCGTTGCATATGCCCGTCAAGATAAGAAAAATCAGGGTTGTTTTTTGGATTTTGGTTTGGGTGCTCCAGCGGACGCCTCTTTCTTTCTTCCGGCATCCCGCAGCGCTTTATCAATCAGCATTTCTATTTGCCCGTTCACACTTCTGAAATCATCAGCAGCCCATTTCTCCAGGGAAGCATAGGTTTGCTGATCTATTCTCAAAACAAATGATTTCTTACTCAAAGCTACAGATTGAATACAAAGTTATTGATAAAGCGTTCCGGTATTCACTACAGGGGATGCAGATTTATCTCCGCAAAGAACCACCAACAGGTTACTGACCATTGCAGCTTTTTTTTCATCGTCCAGTTCTACAATCTGTTTCTTCGATAACATATCCAGCGCCATTTCCACCATTCCAACAGCTCCTTCCACAATTTTACTGCGGGCAGCCACAATCGCCGTTGCCTGCTGGCGTTGCAGCATGGCGCCTGCTATTTCCGGCGAATAAGCCAGGTGACTGATCCTGGCTTCCTTGATCACAATACCGGCTTTGATCATCCGCTCGTTCAACTCCGATTCCAGTAATGCTATTACCTTATCGCCCCCATCCCGCAGGGTAATCGCAGCAGATTCGTCCTCAATGCTGTCGTAAGGGCAGGTAGAAGCCAGGTGCCGGATGGCAGCCTCGCTCTGGTTGGTCATGTAAGAAGAAAAATTAACCACATCAAAAGCCACTTTATAAGTGTCATTGATCTGCCAGAGAATAACCGCTGCAATCTCAATGGGATTACCCAGTTTATCATTTACTTTTAAACGGGTACACTCCATGCTTTGCAAACGGAGGGAAATTTTTTGTTTGGTAAACAGCGGATTCACAAACTGCAGCCCGTTGTCTTTCACCGTACCAACATATTTACCAAAGAAAGTAAGCACTACGCTGGTATTTGGCTGCACCACCACTAATCCGGGCAACAGGAAAAAACCTGCCAGGAAAGCGAGGACGCTTAACCAGAAATACGCCAGCTTTTCATTATCTGCGGTTGCGGCGGCACGGCTGGCAAAAAAACCTCCTGCAACCAGGAGCAGCAATACCAGTATGAGTACGCTAAAACCGGAGGCCGCTTTTTTAACTTTTTCCATAATAATTATTAATTTGATATTAATTTGATATCAAATATAAAAATTCTTTTGATATCTGCAAATTTCCTTTGAGGCGGGCAGTTTGCACCCTGCACTCCATTCCGTACCTTTGCAGCCGGCTTAAAACCCGTTGAAAAAGACCATGAAACAACCTAAGCGATATTTGATTACGGCAGCCCTGCCATATGCCAATGGATTAAAGCATATCGGCCACCTGGCGGGAGCCTATTTACCGGCAGATATTTATGTAAGATACCTGAGAGCGCAGAAGCGGGATGTAGTATTTGTATGCGGCAGCGATGAACATGGAACAGCCATTCCCATTCAGGCTACCAAGGAAGGCACTACTGCACAAGCCATTATTGATAAATACCATCCGATCATAGCACAAAATTTTAATGACCTGGGTATTTCCTTCGATATCTACCATCGTACCAGCGCTCCCCTGCACCATGAAACAGCGAGGGAGTTCTTTCAAACACTGAACAACAAAGGCGACCTGATTACCAAAGAATCCGAACAATATTATGATGAGCAGGCCGGAAGTTTTCTGGCCGACCGGTATATCAAGGGCACCTGCCCCAACTGTTCCTACCCCGGCGCCTATGGCGATCAGTGTGAGAACTGCGGCAAGAGCCTGAGTCCCGATGAACTCATCAACCCGGTGAGTACATTAAGCGGCAATCCCCCCGTAAAGAAAATCACCAAACATTGGTACCTACCGCTCGACCGGCACGAAGCCTTCCTGAGAAAATGGATCCTGGAAGAACATGCGGAGGACTGGAGACCAACCGTAGTGGGTCAGTGCAAAAGCTGGATCGACGGAGGGTTATTACCAAGGGCTGTAACCCGCGACCTGGATTGGGGCGTTACCCTTCCGGACGATGTGGATGGTGGAAAAGGAAAAGTATTGTATGTGTGGTTTGATGCACCGATCGGGTATATCAGCGCCACCAAACAATGGGCCCTGGACAATGGCAAAGACTGGAAGCCTTACTGGGAAAACAAGGATACCAAACTGGTTCACTTCATTGGCAAGGACAATATCGTATTCCACTGCATCATCTTCCCGGTCATGCTGCAACTACACGGTAATATTTTACCGGAGAATGTTCCGGCCAACGAGTTCATGAACCTGGAGGGCGATAAGATGAGTACCAGCAGAAACTGGAAGCTGGAGATGGAAGATTATATCAACGACTTTGTGAAGCCTGAAAACGGCGGTAGCCAGATGGCGGATGTACTGCGTTACTACCTCACCCTGATTGCACCGGAGAGCAAGGACAGCGAGTTTACCTGGAAGGGATTCCAGGATGCCAACAACAGCGAACTGGTAAGCATATTCGGCAACTTTGTCAACAGGGCATTGGTGCTGATGCACAAGCTTTGTAAAGGAAAGGTTCCTCCACTGCATACTGCGGCAATGAATGAACTGGACCAGGAAGCCATCGACAATATCAAAGCCACCAAAGAAAAGGTGGAGAAATTACTGGAAGAATACAAATTCAGGGATGCTTTGTTTGAGGTGATCAACCTGGCGCGGATCGGTAACCAGTACATGCAGAAAAAAGAACCCTGGATCATTGCCAAAACCCTCGACACCAACCCGGAAGGACAACAACTGATCGACAACTGTTTACACATCTGTTTGCAGCTTACCGCCAACCTGGCCATCCTGATCAACCCGTTCCTGCCATTCACCGCCGGGAAAATCTGTTACCTGTTAAAGGTAGTTGAGAAGATCCTGGATTGGGAAAATGCGGGCAGCATGAAACTGCTGAGTGTAGGATATACCCTGCGTGCCCCTGAATTATTGTTCCGAAAAATTGAAGACGAAGAAATAGCCAGGCAGGTGGAAAAATTAAAAGCCGCCGCCATTCATAAAGAACCTGTGGCCGCTCCTGCGGCGCCTGTTGCAACTCCGGAAGCCATTGCGGTAAAACCGGAGATTGTGTTCGATGATTTTGCAAAGATTGATCTGAAGGTAGGCACCATTGTTGCTGCCGAAAAAGTAGAGAAGGCCGACAAGCTCCTGAAACTTCAGGTAGACCTGGGCTTTGAAACCAGGACCATTGTATCGGGCATTGCCCTTCATTTTAAACCGGAAGAGATTGTGGGCAAACAGGTAACGGTGGTGGTAAACCTGGCCCCCCGAAAAATGCGTGGTATTGAAAGCAACGGAATGATCCTGATGGCTGAAGATGCAGCCGGTAAGCTGCACTTCATTCATCCTGAAACGGCCATCAACAACGGCAGCGGTGTAAGTTAACCCGCTCCGTTTAACCCGTTTTTTTAGGCCGGCTTCCGTAGTAAGCGATCAGCCAGGCTGCACTGAAAATATAAAACCGGAGCGCCTTGTGCCAGGTGATGGCCTCCTCGTCTGTAATCAGCAGGAAGCTTACCATCAGTAATAATACATAAACAACGAGGGTGAATACCCTGGCCCATTTACGTTCATAGAGCGGCGGTTTTTTGTTTTCGGAGTCTGTCATATTGCGTTTATTTTTTGTACTTATGGTAAAGGAACCATCCGGCTATACCCGGGAGTATCAGCGACCAAAGTTTGAGCGCCAGCAGGAAGAGCCATTCCACCAGCAACCAGCCATCTGCAATGGCATCGATCAGCTTGCGGCCAAAACCCGGTTCATATTTCCTTGTGTTTTTCTCGTTGGCAAATACAGTGCGCTTCAACAACGGCCTTTGTGTAAATTCTAACCGGATCTCACTATACTTCATGCGGTCGGTGAGCGACAGATTTTCCACTTTTGCCCGATCGGCTTCTTCCTGCTGATCACCCAATGATGCTGAGGATCCCCGGGGCTGTTTTCTTGTGCCGGATGCCACTCTCCGGATAGTCATGTTATTGCTCAGTACCTGAAACGACACATCATCGGACTGAACAATTTGATAATCCAGAAAGTCCGACAGCCGCATAATCTCTCTTAGCACACTATCGAAGCCCGTCGTTGGCACACGGAGCGTAATCTTATTGACAATAGTGTATTGGATGGTTTCCAGCGACGAGTCCCTGCTCAGCACGGCAATATCAGATTGATTGATCTGGTTGCTGAGATGGGTATATACAACAAAGCCGGATGCTTTCTGAACAATGCCCTCAATGGTTTCGGCAGCCCTGTTCACATCGTTGACCCTGAACTTCAGCTCTGCAGAGCGAATGAATTTCCTGTCGGAAGGTCTGCCGTCAGACAGCGCAGCAATCTGCGTTTGCACTGAATCGGCAATGGCTTCATTTTCAGGGGCGCCTGCGCCGGGTTCCTGTTCGGATTGTTTACCGCCCGCCTGTTTACAGGCTGCGAACATTAATATCATCGCAATAATTGCTATACACTGTTTCATGGCCGGTATCTTAATATTGAATCAATATATTTCCTTTCTGATCAATGACGGCTGCTTTCCCATTGCGTTCAACCGTTGCAAAGCCGTTGTAGAAAAGCCCGGCCTTGTCGTATACCAGGTCTATCACCGTTTTACCCGAGGTATCGATATATCCCCACTTCCCATTCTTCTTCACTTTCGCCAGTCCATCCTGGAAAGAATAGGCATCTTCGTATTGCAACGGAATCCTTTCCCTTCCGTTCAAATCAACATAGCCAAACAGGAGGGGCTGAATCCGGGCTGCAGGACTTGCCGGATGTTGCCTGTTGTACACCATGGCCAGCCCGTCGTGAGAACTGCTGCAGTCGTTGTACCGGCCATAGGGAACCACGATATTGCCGGCCGTATCGGCCAGCGCCATTTCACTGCCGCCTGTTTTATTCCACTTATTCAGCAGGATTAATCCGCCGGTATACAACAGTCCGTCGCAATCATATACATGCAGTATTTTCCCCATGGAATCGTAGATGCCCCACTGTTCATTGATCTGCGCAAACATTTTTTGATCCGGTGTAAACGCATCAATCTGGTCAAAGCGTGCAGGCACCAATAAATTCCCGCTTCGGCCGGCAATACCGGTTTTGAAATCTTTCGTTACCAGAAAGCGATTGAATGAAAGCGGATAGATATTTTCATATTTCAACGGGAACACCAGGCGGAAAGCCGTATCGAGCAGTCCCCTGTTTCCATGCTGATCGGTCACGAATGAATAACCATACTCATCAAAGGGGTCTATATACACCAAACCGTTTTCCCATGCATTGAAAACGACCTGACCCTTTTTATTAATAAAGGAGCGATGTTCCTCTTCGTGCTTATGCGTTAGTACAGCATATCCCCGGCTGAAAGGGCTTAAAGCTGTTGCATGTTTGAACTCCAGGATGAATTTCCCGGAACTGTCGATGGCGCCCACCGAAGTATCCGTTTCAAAACAGGCCAAGCCTTCCGAAAACTCATAGAGCATCCTGAACTGATACCGTTCCTCCAGCAGCAGCCTTTTGGCTTCGTAAGCATGCTCCAGGTCCTGTTCCCGCTGCTTTGCGTCAACAACCGTTTCCTCTTTGCACGAAAAGCCGGCAACCATCAGTACACAAAACAGGTATATTTTAACAACAGCGTTCATACAGATAAGTCTGAAACCGAAAATAGCGCGGCCTGTTTTTTTGTATATACCGTTGAGCGGGTATATAAAAGCGCCGGGACCTGGATAGTTTTACGCAATGATGATCAAAACAATAATCACATGCGGCTTCCTGTTCCTAACCCTGGCAGGCACAGCACAGCATAGGCTTGCAATCAAACCAATGGGCAAAAAAGATCTCCGGAATAAAGTCAGCTTTGCCTGCAATTTCTTTGGCAGCACAGCCGACTACCAACCGGTTTCAGCAGCATCCGTTACCGATGAAAATGCCGAAAAATGGATGTCTGACCTGGTTACCCGCATCACTTCTGTTGTAGGATTGCGCAACCGGTTCAGGCTGGTGGCCCTGCAAAATTTCAACAATTGCGCAGCGGTCTGTTTCAATAATGAAACAGGGCAGGATCGGTTTATCCAGTTCGACCGGCAGTTCCTCGAAAGCTTCCAGAAGAAGACCAACAACAAATGGTTTGTAACGGGCGTGCTGGCCCACGAACTGGGACATCACTTTAACGGGCACTCGCTGGATGGCATCGGCAGCAGGCCCGACAAGGAAATTGAAGCGGATGAATTTGCCGGGTTTATCATGCAGAAACTGGGAGCGAAAGAAGACGAAGCTGCATCCATATTCAGTTTTTTGAACGAAACCGACGGCCCTCCCACCCATCCGGTTAAGTCCAAAAGATATGCGGCTGTATCCCGGGGATGGAACAGTGCGGCTGGCAACAATATCTGGGTATCACTGTTACTGGAGAATGATGCGGATAAAAAAGAGATTGCTTATGAAGCGCTGATGGCCGCAAGAAACGAAACAGATGCCGGGCAAAAACTGGCGCTGATTGAAAAAGCTTTGAAAAAAGTACCGGCTTATGCCGAAGCCATCAGCGAAAAAGGATTGGTATACCTGCAACAGAAACAATATAAAGCAGCGGAACAATACTGTGCGGAAGCCCTGATGCTGGAACCATATATTGGCGTACTTCGTTTGAACCTTGCAAAAGTGCTGATGGCCCGGCAACAATACGACACTGCACTCAGTTTTATACAGGATGCCATTTATCTAAAGCCGGTGTTCCCCGAAGCGTATCACCAACGGGCGCTTTTATTGCTGGAGAAAAGGAACTATGCACCCGCCGTAAGCGATTGTTTAGTAGCGCTATTGATGAACCCGAACAGTGCGGAGGCAAGGGCCGATATACTGATCAGTAAAGGCATTGCCCACAGTGGATTGCATCAGCAGGAAGCAGCAACGCAATGCTTTGCCGAGGCGGAGCAGCTCGACCCCAATAACAAAAGAATAGCTGAATATCGTTCTTCAATAAACAGGAAGTTTCCTTAACCTTCCTTATCGAAGCTGACGCATTCTTTCAACTCTTTTTCGGAGTAGGCCAGTTTATACTGTTTCAACACATCATCAGGAACCCCATTCCACTGGTTGGGTGTATTGCCCATATATCCCAGGTCTTTCACGCCGATCTCCGCTGTATAAAATCCGGTTACCACCAGGTCGCGCACGAGGTTAAAGAAGGCAACCCCCTGTTTCACTTCGGGTTTTGCTTTATCCGGGTAAGCTATTTCGTTTACAATGGCGATCTGTTGTTTGGCATCGCAGTCGGTAAATGATTTTTCAAAACGCTTGTAGCTATGGAGGTCCAGCCAGCGCAGTCCCCCGCGCAGCGGGGTTTGGTGCGAAGGCATATCTTTTACAATAAACTCAATGAATGCAGGTACTTTGGCATCGCTGGCGCTGCCGCTCACTTCATCTTTAGGTATAATGATATCGCCCAATACCGTAATGGTAGCCATTTCATGCGCATCAAAAAAAAGTGCCTCTTTAGACAGTTTTGCCAGGTAGTCCTTTTCCTCCTGCATCCGGTCTTCCAGGGAAGCATCAGCAGAAGCAGCAATGGCTTTCTTATCGGCACTCTTACAGGCTTCCACCATTACGCCGGCGCCAACGGCGCCGATCATGAGCGCTTTGATTGATTTTCTCCTGTCCATCTTATAAGTTTTGTTTTTTCATTTGGTCAATGATGTATTCGCTGGCCCGCATGCTGAGTGCAAGGATGGTCCAGGTGATATTCTTGTCGGCCTGTGATGTAAACTGGCTGCCGTCTACACAGAACAATGTTTTACAATCGTGCGCCTGGCTCCATTTGTTGAGCGCAGAAGTTTTTTTATCGCTCCCCATCCGCACAGTACCTGCTTCATGAATGATATTGCCGGGATTGGACAGTCCATAATTATTGGAAGCATCATCATCACCCCAGGTAATGATCGCGCCCATATTGTGCATGATCTCTTTGAAGGTTTCCTTCATATGTTTGGCCTGCTTGATTTCATAGTCGGAGTTTTTAGTATGAAAACGCAGCACAGGAATACCATACTTGTCTACCACATTCGGATCGATCTCGCAATAATTGTTGATATCAGGAACAGCCTCCCCTCTTCCGGCCATTCCAACTCCGGCGCCGTAAAAGAAACGCACATCTTCTTTTAAAGAAGCGCCATAACCGCCCGCTTCCTTGGTTTTACCATTCACCTGAAATTTACCATTCTGCCCCTGTATACCCATTCCAAAACCATAAGCGGGCTGCCCCATGCCACCCCAGTATTCAATATGGTAACCGCGGGGAAAATCCAGTTTTTTATTGTCCAGCCACCATGGCGTGTATACGTGCATACCACCTACCCCATCTTCGTTGTAACGCTTTCTGCCAAAGAGTTCCGGCAATACGCCACCCATTGCAGCGCCGGTGGAATCGTGCAGGTACTTACCCACCACATTGCTTTCATTGGCAAGACCATTCGGATGCCTTTTGGATTTGGAGTTGAGCAGTAAACGTGCCGTTTCACAGGTACTCGCAGCCAGGATTACCACCCTGCCACTGACCTGGTATTCCATCATATCCGGTTTATTAACATAAGATACCCCGGTAGCCAGTCCCTCTTCGTTGGTGATCACCTCTCTAACCATGGCCTGTGTAATCACATCCACATTACCGGTTTTGAGTGCCGGCTTTACCAGCACGGATCCGGAAGAAAAATCTCCATACACTTTGCAACTCCTGCCGCACTGCGCGCAGAAGAAACAGGCGCCCCTGTCGTCGTTGATTTTTTTAGTGAGAATAGAAAGCCGGGAAGGAATTACCGGGATGCCGATACCGGTAGCTGATTTCTTAATCATCAGTTCGTGCAGGCGGGGTTTGGGCGGAGGAAGGAAGATTCCATCCGGATCGTTCTCCAATCCCTCGTTGCTGCCGAATACGCCAATCAGGCGGTCGATCTTATCGTAATAAGGTTTTACATCTTCGTAACCGATAGGCCAGTCTTCACCCAGTCCATCAATACTTTTCCTTTTAAAATCCTTTGGACCGAAGCGGAGTGAAATCCTGCCCCAGTGATTGGTACGACCACCCATCATACGGGCTCTCCACCACTCAAACTTTTCACTGCCCGGAGCCTGTGTATACGGTTCTCCATCAATTTCCCAACCCCAGTAGCAGCCATCAAAATCACCAAAGGGGCGAAACTTGGTACTGGCGCCTCTCCTGGGAGAATCCCATGGGTTTTTCAACTGGGAAGAATTGACTGCAGGATCATAATCAGCGCCTGCCTCAAGAAGACAGACTTTTAGTCCTGCCTTTGCCAAAGTATAGGCAGCCATTCCGCCGCCTGCACCCGAGCCAACAATTACCGCATCGTATTTTTTAGTTTGTTTTTTGATCTGGAAATCTCCCATATAGCGTTCATTTTCTAAATAGAATTCAATATAAGCATTAACTGAATGCACAAAAAAAATATCCTCCGGTGTACTGGAGGATATTTTATCAGTGGCAAGGATTATTAACTATAAAAACTAACTGCATCCCATGCTGGTGCCGCAGTTCAAACATTTATAACAGGTACCGCTACGGATGGTCAGGTGGCCGCAGGTGCTGCACGCAGGTGCATCGCTCTGCATTCCTTTGGCGTGCGCATTTACCGCATCCATTCCGGCATCTGCCCTAACAGCAGTACTGCGTTGTAATTTAGAAGAAGCAGGAGCTGTTGCAGGGGTAGCGTTAGGAGACGGAGCAGTAACACGGATGCTGCTCAGCTCAGGCTTTCCCAGGAAAGTAGCCTCCTCGTCATCACCCAGGTTGCCTACCTGCGGCCGGTCCAGTACATGAACCAGGTCTGTTCTGTCGAGGTATTCGTATGCCAGTGCGCGGAATACGAAGTCTACAAGAGAGGTAGTTGTTTTGATATTCGGATGGTCTACCATACCGGATGGCTCGAACTTGGTGAATACAAATTTCTCTACAAACTCTTCCAGCGGAACACCATATTGCAGGCCAACGGAAATAGCAATAGCGAAACAGTTCATGAAACTGCGGAGGGTAGAGCCTTCCTTCGCCAGATCAATGAAAATCTCTCCCAGTGTACCATCGGCGTATTCACCGGTACGCAGGAAGATCACCTGACCGCCGATCTTCGCTTTTTGTGTAAATCCACGGCGCTTGGAAGGCAGGGATTTCTTCTCAACGATACCGGAAAGCTGACGCTTCAGTTTGGTATCGGTAGAAGCAGCCATGCGCTTCTGCACTTCTTCCAGCAATTCGTCTACAGTTAATTTGCTCAGATCAACAATATTGGATACAGACGCTTCTGCTACAGCAGTTTCTTCTGCAACTGCTTCCGCGGTATCTTCTGATTTTTTCTTTTTCTCAGATTTGTTGCTCAATGGCTGACTGAGTTTGGAACCATCCCGGTACAGGGCATTCGCTTTCAGGCCCAGTTGCCAGCTCAGCATGTAGCAATCTGCAATTTCTTCTACAGTTGCTTCGTGCGGCAGGTTAATGGTTTTGGAGATCGCACCGCTCAGGAATGGCTGACAAGCCGCCATCATACGGATATGACCGTAAGCATGGATATATCTTTCTCCTTTCTTACCACATTTGTTGGCACAATCAAATACCGGCAGATGCGCTTCTTTCAGGTAAGGGGCGCCTTCTATCGTCATGGTACCACATACATAATCGTTGGCGGCATCAATTTGTTCTTCGGTAAAGCCCAGCGCTTCCAGGAGGTTAAAGCTCCAGTCGGCGTATTCCGGCTCGCTAAAGCCTAAACGCTGCATACACTCATCGCCTAAAGTAAAGCGGTTGAAGATGAAGCCGATTTCAAAAGCAGAGCGGGCGGCGCCATTCAGTTTTTCAATTTCAGCAGGCGTAAACCCTAAGGCAGCCAGGCTGGCGTTGTTGATGAACGGGGCGTTTTCAAAGCTGGCAGCGCCTACGGCATATTGCTCAATGGCCTGCGCTTCTTTTTCGTTGTAACCCAGGTTTTTCAGGGCCTGGGGAACAGACTGGTTGATAATTTTGAAGTACCCGCCGCCACTTAATTTTTTAAACTTCACCAGTGCAAAGTCAGGCTCAACACCCGTTGTATCGCAATCCATTACCAGGCCAATGGTGCCGGTAGGAGCAATCACCGTGGTTTGTGCATTGCGGTAACCATGTTCTTCACCCAGTTGAACGGCGTCGTCCCATGCTTTGGTAGCCGCTTTCAACATATAATCAGGACAGTATTGGGCTTTGATACCCTGTGGTTTGATCTCCAGGCCAACATAAGCATCAGTTGCATCGTATGCAGCAGCACGGTGGTTGCGCATTACACGGAGCATATCTTCCTTATTCTCTTCATATTTATCGAAAGCGCCGAGGAAGGAAGCCATTTCGGCGGATGTTTTATAAGCAATACCGGTCATGATAGCAGAGATAGCGCCGGCAATACCGCGGGCTTCTTCGCTATCATAAGAGATACCGCTAACCATCAGCATGGAACCAAGATTGGCAAAGCCAAGACCCAGGGTTCTGTAGTCGTAAGAAAGCTGCGCCACTTCTTTAGAAGGGAACTGCGCCATCAGTACGGAGATTTCCAGAACGGTGGTCCATAAACGGGTAGTGTATTCAAAACCTTCCACATCAAAGATATTGGTATCGTCGTTGTGGAACTTGCGGAGGTTGATGGAAGCCAGGTTACAGGCGGTATTGTCTAAGAACATGTACTCAGAACATGGGTTAGACGCATTGATACGGCCACCTTTAGGGCAGGTATGCCATTCATTGATCGTGGTATCATATTGTGTACCCGGATCTGCACAACGCCATGCAGCATAGGAAATCTGCTCCCACACTTTAGCGGCGGGGATTTTTTTCATTACACGGCCATCGGTTCTGGCTTTCAGTTCCCAGTCACCGTCATCGGCCAGCGCTTTAAAGAATTCGTTGGGGATACGAACAGAGTTGTTGGAGTTCTGTCCGGATACGGTTGCATAGGCTTCTCCCTCATATCCGTTATCGTAACCCGCCTGTACAAGGGCGGCTACTTTCTTCTCTTCTTCTACTTTCCAGTTGATAAACTCCATGATTTCGGGGTGATCCAGGTCAAGACAAACCATTTTGGCAGCTCTTCTGGTGGTACCGCCGCTCTTGATAGCGCCTGCAGCACGGTCACCGATTTTAAGGAAACTCATCAAACCGCTGGAAGTACCGCCGCCGCTTAATTTCTCACCGCCGCCACGAATCTGGGAGAAGTTGGTTCCCACGCCGGAACCGTATTTGAAGATACGGGCTTCACGGGTCCAGAGATCCATAATACCTCCTTCGTTTACCAGGTCGTCGTTTACGCTGAGGATAAAGCAGGCATGCGGCTGAGGACGCTCGTAAGCGTTGGTGGATTTCTTCAGCTTACTGTCTTTGGGGTCTACATAATAGTGTCCCTGTGGTTTGCCGGTAATGCCATACACTTCGTGCAGGCCGGTATTAAACCATTGTGGAGAGTTAGGTACGCAGGCCTGGTTCAGGATGCTGTAGGTTAACTCATCATAAAATATCTGTGCATCTTTTTTAGAAGCAAAATAGCCGTAGCGTTCGCCCCATACACGCCAGCAATGGGCCATACGATGGGCAACCTGCTTAACGCTGGTTTCTCTGCCGAGAGAACCATCCGGTTGCGGAACACCTGCTTTACGGAAATACTTTTGAGCAAGAATATCTGTAGCAATCTGACTCCATTGTTTAGGAACCTCTACATTATTCATCTCGAATACCTTTTCCCCGTTAGGGTTTTTGATTACGCTGTCGCGGTAATCGTATTCGAACATATCGAAAGGGCTTACACCATCTTTGGTGAAGCGGCGGCTGAACTGCAAGCCTTTGTTGGCGCGTGGGTTAGACATAGATTAAACTTTTTATAAATCCCGGCGTAACGATTTTTTTGTTGAGGCGGTAGACGAAAATATTCTTCCGTTCTCACAATTCAAGGTTGTAAATATGCACAGGTTGTGGAAAAGGATGGTGGATAATTTTGTACCTCAAATCCTGATTGATTTTGCTTGATTATACACAGTGTGTAGACAACTATCTTAAAAAAAATTCAGGACATATTAGTAGATTATTCAGCATGTTTTTGCTATATGGACGGGGGAAAATTGCTTTAAAGACGCCGAAAACGCATTTTAGTGGTAAGAACACTACAAACAGCCGTTATTCCTGAAAGCCGGGCTTAAAAACCTGAAATACTGCTTTAAACGAAAACTTTTCTGCATTTTTGCAGGACCAGAATCAATCACTGATGGAGCATACCATATATCAACAATTTACAGAGCGTAAAAAGCTGGGCAAAAAGTCCTTTGCTGTATTGATTGATCCTGACAAGGTAGATCCCGACACCATTAACCAATTGGTTCAACTGGGCCAGGAAGCCAGGGTGGATTACTTTTTTGTTGGGGGAAGTCTTGTGATCTCCAGCCACCTGGACGAATGCATCCAACAGATTAAAACAACCTGTGACATACCTGTTGTGTTGTTTCCGGGCTCCCCCTCGCAGGTGAGCCGGTATGCGGACGCCCTGTTATACCTTTCCCTGATCTCCGGCAGAAACCCGGAGTTACTGATCGGCCAGCATGTAATCAGCGCCCCTTTTGTAAAGAAAAGCGGGTTAGAGATCATGCCAACCGGGTATATGGTCATCGACGGCGGCGCCCCTACCACGGTTTCCTATATTTCCAATGCCACTCCAATCCCTGCCGACAAGAACGAAATAGCCATGTGTACCGCTATGGCCGGCGAAATGCTGGGCATGAAACTGATCTATATGGATGCGGGAAGCGGCGCCAAGCGCCCGATTACAGAGCAGATGATTGAAAAAGTAGCCCGCAATATTGCAGTTCCCCTGATTATTGGCGGCGGCATTACCGAGCCGGAAAAAGCCTACCTCAACTGCAAGGCCGGAGCCGATGTGATTGTAGTAGGGAATGCCATTGAAAAAAATCCCGGCCTGATCAAAGAGATCAGCGATGCCGTGCACAGTGTGGCGGCCGTGAAAATCGATTAAGTTCTACGAATAATACCTGCTTAAGCGTTTGATGCCTTTTTTCAAATATTCCCTATAGCCGACTAAACAGGGCCTTAAAACAGCTAACCTGCAATCGTTGCACATAGCCAGGAGCAGATGTTTGGCTTTTTATGGCAGTTATACTTTTTATAATCATTACAGATTGTAAAAAGAGGAATATAAATTCAGAACGAAAAGGATTTAACGATATAGCTATTTCGATAATAGTAAACTTAGATCTAATGATGGCAAAACGAAAAATGTCGCTCAAAGAACTTTCCGAAAAAGTAGGCTTAACGCTGTCTAACCTTTCTATCTTGAAAACAGGAAAAGCCATCCGGTTTAGTACACTGGAAGCAATATGTGAAGTGTTGAATTGCCAGCCGGAGGACATTTTAAAATATGTGAACATCGAAAAATGAATCAACGGATGAAAATACCAACCACTAATTAAACGATCCAATAAACAATCAACAATGAAAAAAATCATTACCCTTCTTTTATTTATTCCTGTAACCTTAATGGCCCAAACAGACAGTACAGTTTTGACTTTACAGGAAGGAACTATTATTAAAGCCGCTTTAACAAAAAGTATCAATGGCAAAGAAGTAAATGTGGGTGAAATAGTTGACTTTGAACTAAGCGAAAATATTATCATAAATGACCAGGTAGCTATTTCAAAAGGGGCAAAAATAACAGGTTCAGTAACAGATGCACAACGCTCTAAAGCTCTAGGGAAAAAAGGCAAACTTGCATTTAGTATCGACTATCTTTATTTGTCAAATGGGCAAGTAATAAAACTGAGAAGCCAGATAGAAAAGAATTTAAAAGGTAGTGGTGCAGCAGTAGCGGCAGGTGCAATTCTTCTTTCTCCTCTTGCATTAATATTCAATGGGAAAAACGCTAAATATGAGAAAGGCGAAGTGTTTACAGCTTACGTTGACAAAGAAATAAAACTATAAAAGCGAATACACAAAAGAGAGTTTGGCATTATTGGGGCGTAGGTTACTCACAAAACGGTCATCAACTGTGGCATGCAGTACTTGCAATTATATTGCTGCACAGGCAATGCAATGAAAAGTAAAAAGCATATCTTCAGCTACAAAACAAATCTCTTCGACAGAAGACCAGGCTTGTTTTATAAAAGATTTCAAAGAATTTAATAGATATAACCTGAAGATGTCTTTACTTTTTTACAGAGCCGGTTAATTCATGTCGTATTTTTACAATTTTGCGACTTTTTCAATTCCCATTTTTGCAAAAAACAATAAAGATGAAAACAAGAATCATGGTGACAGCTATCGGATTGATAGCGCTTTGCAGTTGGAAACTACAAGAAGAGAAAAGCATAAAAAAGGCAAAATGGCTTAATGGAACCTGGGAAAATAAAACCCAGAAAGGGAGTATCTATGAAACCTGGAGTAAAATAAATGAGTTTGAATATTCGGGTAGAAGTTACATAGTAAAAGAGAAAGACACTATTATTTTTGAAACCATTCGATTGGTACAAGAGCAAGGCGGGTTATTTTATATTCCAACTGTTAAAAACCAAAATGATGGTTCACCTGTTCGATTTGCGGCAAAAATAATTTCTGATTCAGCGTTAATATTTGAAAATCAACAACATGATTTTCCGCAAATCATTTCTTACAGAAAAATCAGCACAGACTCATTAGTTGCGGAAATTTCAGGATGGGAAAACGGGCAAGAACGCCGGCAAATATTTCCGATGAAACGAATGTAGCCAAAAGATATAACCATGGCTTTTGAAATAGGAGACACTACTGCGCCCTGCTTTTCTTTAAAGGCGACCTATTGAAGGCTAATATTTGATTTTTCCTGAAATAAAACGAAAAAATATTTGCGAAACTGAAAAGTTGCACATATATTAGCAACCAATTAGTTTCATATTTTCACTAAAACAAATGAGAAGAGATATTTTTCAAGCCATCGCCGACCCTACAAGACGGGCAATTATTGCACTTATTGCATTACAGGCAATGACACCCAATGCCATTGCAGGGCACTTCGACACAACAAGACAGGCCGTTTCCAAACACTTGCGTATTTTAACAGAATGCGGGCTGATAAAGCAAGAGCACAAAGGCCGGGAAATATATTACCAGCTTGAGATTGACAAAATGAAAGAAATAGACAAGTGGCTGGAACAATTCCGCAAAATATGGGAAACACGATTTAGCCAGCTCGACAATTTATTGTCCATCATCAAAAAATAATAAAATGAACAGTAATCTCCTATTCGATTTTTCCGTAAACAAGGAAAACAAGACTATTCATGTAAAACGTGAATTTGCCGCAAACCTGGATTTGGTTTGGAAAGCCTGGACAACTGCGGAACTGCTTGACCAATGGTGGGCTCCCAAGCCATATCGCAATCAGACAAAATCACTGGATTTTAGAGAAGGCGGACATTGGCTGTATGCAATGATTAGCCCTAAGGAGGAAATATTTTGGTGCAAACAGGATTATAAAGAAATCGACCTTTTGGCAAGTTTTTCGGGATTGGACGCATTTTGCGACGAAAGTGGAAATATTAATCCTGATTTCCCCCGTTCACTATGGGAGAACCATTTCAGTGAAGAGGCCGATAGCACTACCGTTAACATCACGATCAGTTACGACAGCCTTGCCGATCTTGAAAAAACAGTTGAAATGGGCTTTAAGGAAGGCTTTACAATGGGCATGCAGAATCTGGATGAATTATTGTTAATCTTAAAAAAATAGCAAAATGAGTACCACAAAAATTACTGTTGAAGCAACAATCAATGCAGAACCAAAAAAGGTTTGGGATTATTGGACAGTACCAACGCATATTACTAAATGGAATTTCGCCTCTGATGATTGGCAATGCCCCAAAGCAGAAAACGATCTGAAGCCTGGTGGAACATATTTTGCCCGGATGGAGGCTAAAGACGGGAGTTTCGGCTTTGATTTTGAAGCTGTTTATGATGAAGTAATAGACGGTCAAAAAATCACTTACACAATGGGGGACGGCAGACAGGCAACAACTACGTTTGAAGATCTAGACGGTGCAACAACAGTTACCACAGTCTTTGATGCAGAAAATTCCAACCCTATAGAAATACAACAACAAGGATGGTTGGCAATTTTGAATAATTTCAAGAAGTATGTTGAAGTAAACTAACACTTATGAACAAGGATATCCGGTCTTACAACAACAAACAACTTTCCGAAGACAAAGCCATTTGCGATTTGCTTTATCAGGAAATATGCAAACATCTTCCCGCAGCGCTGAATAAGGTCTGGCACGCCCACCCTGTTTGGTTTTTGGAAGAAAATCCAATTGTTGGTTACAGCAAACAGAAACCGGGAATCAGATTGATGTTCTGGAGCGGCGCCGATTTTGGAGAAGAAGGATTAAGTGTAAGAGGGGTGAAATTTAAAGACGCTTCCGTTTTCTACCATTCCGTTCCTGAAATTAACCTGACCGACTTAAAACGCTGGCTCCAAAAATCAGTCGACATTCAATGGGATTATAAAAATATTGTGAAAAGAAAAGGACAACTTTTACGATTAAAATGAAACTGGAAAACCGCAAACAGAAAGTAACTCCGTTACCCCGCTTCTTATTCAGGCTTGGGCGTTATGCATTATTTGCGTTGGGTTTAATAACCTTTTCGGTTCTACTCGGAACAATTGGCCATCATCATTTTGGGAAAATATCATGGGTTGACAGTTTTCATATGGCTTGTATGATTTTGACCGGCATGGGCCCCGTTGCAGAAATGGAATCGTCTACCGCTAAAATATTCTCCTCTCTGTATGCTTTATACAGCGGGGTGGCATTCCTGAGTATCACAGCAGTGTTTTTTGCCCCTATCATTCACCGGCTATTGCACATCTTACATGTAGAGCAGGAGGAAGATGAAAACAAGACCCTGTAACATAAACCGTGTTGATCTGTCTTCAACAGCACCTCATGAATACCGCATTAAAAAGGGTGGCTGATGGGCCACCCTTTTTAAATATCAACCGAAAGTAATTAAGCCAGATCAAAACGATCCAGGTTCATCACTTTTGTCCATGCTGCAATAAAATCTGCAACAAACTTCTGCGGGGAATCTGCACACGCATACACTTCGGCCAGTGCTCTGAGTTCTGAGTTAGAGCCGAAAATAAGGTCAACACGGCTTCCTGTCCACTTGCGCTCACTGGTCTTGCGGTCCACACCCTCAAAAACATCCTGAGCGTCCCCCGCTGCATTCCATTTTATGTTCAGATCCAACAGGTTCACAAAAAAGTCGTTGGTGAGCGCCTCAGGGCGGTCGGTGAATACACCAGAAGGCAACTGATCAAAGTTCGTATCCAATACGCGCATACCACCAATAAGAACGGTCATCTCAGGTGCAGACAGCGTCAGCAATTGTGCCTTATCAATCAATATTTCCTCGGCAGATACCGGGTACTGTGCCTTTTTATAGTTGCGGAATCCATCTGCAACAGGCTCAAGTACAGCAAATGATTCAACATCTGTTTGCTCCTGTAATGCATCTGTACGTCCTGGTGCAAACGGCACGGTCACAGTTAAGCCGGCATTCTTTGCAGCCTGCTCAATACCAACAGATCCACCCAAAACAATCAAATCGGCTATAGAAACCTGCTTGCCATCGGATTGCGCGCTGTTAAACTCTTTTTGAATTGATTCGTATGTATCTAATACTTTAGATAACTGAGCAGGGCTATTTACGGCCCAATATTTCTGCGGCGTCAGGCGGATCCTGGCGCCATTTGCACCGCCACGTTTATCAGATCCACGGAAAGTAGACGCTGAAGCCCAGGCAGTTGAAACCAACCGAGACACCGTTAATCCGGAAGAGAGGATCTTTGCTTTCAGGGCAACAATATCCTGATCATCAATTTGCTTATGGGTAACCGCAGGAACCGGATCTTGCCAGATCAGTTCTTCTGCAGGCACTTCTTTACCGAGATAGCGGGAACGGGGCCCCATATCCCGATGGGTAAGTTTGAACCAGGCCCTTGCAAACGCATCTGCAAACTCATCCGGATTTTCGAAGAATCGTCTGGATATCTTCTCATAGGCAGGATCTATCTTCAGCGCTATATCGGTCGTAAACATTATTGGAGCATGGCGCTTAGCCGGGTCATGTGCATCCGGCACTGTGTCTCCGCCCATACCATGCTTGGGCCTCCACTGATTGGCGCCGGCAGGACTCCTGGTCAATTCCCATTCATAACCGAACAGGTTCCAGAAATAGTTGTTGCTCCACTTGGTTGGCGTGGTTGTCCAGGCGCCTTCCAGCCCACTGGTAATGGTATATTGAGCATTCCCGGTACCGTATGTATTTTTCCAGCCAAGGTTTTGCTCCTCAATACCGGCAGCGGCAGGTTCTTTGCCTACATACTTGCCCGGATCAGCTGCACCATGCGCTTTACCAAAAGTATGTCCGCCGGCAATCAGGGCTACCGTTTCATAGTCGTTCATTGCCATACGGCCAAAGGTTTCCCGGATATCACTGGCTGCAGCCAGCGGATCAGGATTTCCGTTAGGTCCTTCCGGATTTACATAGATCAGGCCCATCTGAACGGCCGCCAGCGGGTTCTCCAGATCGCGATCACCGGTATAGCGGTTGTCGCCTAACCATTCCTTTTCAGATCCCCAGTAAATGTCTTCTTCCGGATGCCAGATATCTTCTCGTCCACCGGCAAATCCAAAGGTTTTGAAACCCATCGACTCCAGGGCGCAGTTACCGGTTAGGATCATCAGGTCGGCCCATGAAATTTTATCTCCGTATTTCTGTTTGACCGGCCAGAGCAACAAACGGGCTTTGTCCAAATTCACGTTATCCGGCCAACTGTTCAATGGTGCAAATCGCTGGTTGCCGGTACCCGCACCGCCACGTCCGTCGTGGATCCGGTATGTACCCGCACTGTGCCAGGCCATACGTATAAAGAACGGGCCATAGTGGCCGTAGTCTGCCGGCCACCAGTCCTGTGTAGTGGTCATCAGATCAAACAGGTCTTTTTTAACAGCATCCAGGTCAAGGGTTTTAAACGCTTCGGCGTAGTTGAACGATTCCCCCATTGGGTTAGACTGTGGAGAATGCTGACGGAGGATGTTCAGTTTTAACTGATTTGGCCACCAGTCGCGGTTTCCCGTACCACTTCCCGCAGTTTGCTTTAGGGCGCCTCCGGAAAAAGGACATTTATTTTCAGATAAATTATTTTCCATATTATATTGTTTTATTAAATTATTTGTGTGAATCAGCCGGTCAACAGTAAATATAAGCAAAAAGGGAGAGGATTTTTTTAGAAACCATCCGCCGTTTTTACCCCCGCGGTACAAAAAATCATTCTTCCATCAATGGCAATTATCTGCATCAAGGCCTGGAACAGGATAAGCATCTCCACACAGATGTAGCCCCGAAAGTAACAATAGCGCTACCTGTTCGGGGGAATAATCGCAAATCAACATCCTTGTACTTTTTCCCAAAAAATGGATTGGTTGTTGTTTTTTGTTATATTTACCTACCTATTAGTAGGTAGATTAATGAATTATAATGACAACCACCAGAGAAAACATCATTCACGAAGCCGATTATCTTGTTCGTAACAATGGGTATAATGCCTTTAGTTTCAAGGATATTTCTTATGCGATCGGGATCAAAACAGCTTCCATCCACTATCATTTTCCAACAAAATCCGACCTGGCCATAGCTGTATTGGAGGAACATCTTAGCATTTTAGAAAAGACCAGGGAGTGTTATAAAAACAAAACACCTTTAGAAAATTTAGACAAATTTCTATCCATATATTCTCAGATAAAAAAAGAGAACAAGGTTTGCATTGTAGGCTCCCTGGCAACCGACTTAAACACAGTAGATGAAAAGATCAAAGGTAAGCTCAAAACGTTTGCCCTTGCATTTCTCGACTGGGTTGCAGCATTCCTGGAAAAAGGGCGAAAGGAGCATATTTTTCACTTTGATTGTACCCCCCGAATCAAAGCCCTGCTCATTATTTCCAATATGCTGGCGATTTTGCAGTTATCCAGGCTTACCGGTCAGGAGGATTTTGAAAATGTAAAGAAAACCATCAAAAATGAACTTCTAAAAAAAATGATATGACTACTACTCTCAGAAAAAGAACCTATGAATGGGGCGATCCGCTGGAAGGCGCTGCCAAGGCCAAATCAATGTCAGGCTTTGAATACCTGACGGCTATCAACAACGATGAGATTCCTCCTCCCCCGTTAATGGTTACGCTCGGCTTTGAAAGACCGGATATAAAACAGGGGGAAGCAACATTTTATTTTAAACCGGAGGAATACCATTACAACCCGATCGGGAGCGTACACGGCGGAGTGGTTTCGGCTATACTCGATTCGGTGATGGGCTGCACATTACAAACCACGCTACCCACCGGCGTAGGATACACAACACTTGAATTAAAAGTAAATTTTCTCAAAGCTGTTAGTTATCAAACCGGAAGAATGATTGCCACGGGAAGAATTATTCACTCGGGAAAAAGCACGGCACTCATTGAAGGCAGCCTGGCTGATGAAAAAGGGACCGTATATGCGCACGGAGTCTCTACTTGCATGTTATTCCCTTTTAACAACAAATAAGATGATGATGAAAAGAGTAGTCATAACCGGGCTGGGAGCCGTTACCCCCATTGGAAACAACGTTCAGGAATACTGGCGTGCATTAATAAACGGAGTAAGCGGGGCTGCATTAATAAGCAAATTTGACCCTTCAAAATTCAAAACAAAATTTGCCTGCGAGGTAAAAAACTTTGTGCCAGCCATTTTTGATAAAAAAGAGCTCAGGAAATATGATCTGTATACCCAATACGCACTAGTGGCGGTTGATGAAGCGGTTACACAGGCCGCTATAAATTTTGAGCATGTCAATAGAAACAGAACCGGTGTAATTTGGGGAGCCGGCGATGGGGGCGTCACTACATTTGAAGAACAACTGAAAGCGTATTTCCTGTCGGATGGTACGCCTCGCTTCAGTCCTTTCTTTATCCCAAAAAGAATTACCAATATTGCATCGGGGGTCATTTCCATCAAATATGGCCTGCGTGGTGTTACCTATACTACTTCCGCCGCTTGTTCCGCAAGTAATAATGCCATTATTGATGCGTTCAATTACATCCGCTGGGGCAAAGCCGACATGATGATTGCCGGTGGCTCTGAAGCATCTGTAACGGAAAGCTCTGTAGGTGGGTTTAATGCTTCAAAGGCATTATCGACCCGGAATGAATCTTTTACAACAGCTTCAAGACCTTTTGATAAAGACAGGGATGGTTTTGTATTAGGCGAGGGTGGCGGCGCGATCATACTGGAAAGTTATGAACACGCTGTTCAAAGAGGCGCAAAAATCCTTGCTGAAATAGCAGGCGGAGGGTTGGCAGCAGACGCCTATCATTTAACCGGCACACATCCTGAAGGAGAGGGCGCTATCATCGGAATGAACCTGGCCCTGGAAGAAGCTGGCCTGTCTCCTGACAGTATAGACTACATCAATGCGCACGCTACTTCCACTCCGGCCGGGGATCTCAGTGAGCTAAATGCAATGCTATCTGTTTTTGGTGAAAATCCAAACGCAAATATCAGTGCTACCAAGTCAATGACCGGGCATCTTTTAGGAGGAGCCGGGGCCATTGAAGCCATCGCCTGCATTAAATCGATCCAGGAAAATATTATCCCTCCAACCATTAATACGCAACAGATTGAAAACGATTTTGAAGGTTGTTTCGACCTGACACTTGGAAAATCACTGCAAAGAACCGTAAACTATGCAATGAGCAATACCTTTGGATTCGGCGGCCATATTGCCAGCGCTATATTTAAGAAAGTCCATGACTGAGCCCTATTTCCAAGGTATTTCTAAACTGCACTGTTCTCCAATACAAATTTATTCAGGATCTGAATGGAGTGTTGTATTTTGTTGAGGCATTTTAAATAACAGGGCAGCTGATGAAATCATTCTTTAAGGAACTTTTCCAATACAACACACAGGCAAACCAGGAACTGATCGAAGTTTTGAGTAAAACTTCCGGAGACACGATAAAACAAAGCACAAAACTCCTCAGTCATATCCTGAATGCCCATCAGAGATGGAATGATAAGTTCCTGCCCCAGGCGGTCCTTTTTAGCCCATGGGAAATGCACCAGGTACAGACCCTCGCCGAAATTGACAAAAAAAACATGGAACAATCAATGCGCATACTGGAGGAAGTCGCCCTGGATCAACCGGTTTCCTATACAACCAGTAATGGCCAGTCTTTCCACAACAGCGCCCGGGATATTTTATTCCATATCATCCATCATTCCAACTATCACAGGGCGCAGATAGCCACTGAATTCAGGCAAAACGGGCTTGAACCGGTGATGTCTGATTATATTTTTTATAAAATGAGAACCCAATAATTGATATTTAGAACAATGGAATCAGCCTATTTCGACGATCGTGTATTTGACCGGAAAGACTTTACAGTGGAATTACCTGTAAAGGGCGAGTATGAAGACTGCCGGTTCCTGAATTGCAACTTTTCAAATACAGATCTCTCCGGCTTCAGGTTTAGCAATTGCCTCTTTTCGGGATGCAATTTAAGTTTGGCTAAACTTCATAAAACAGCCTTCAGCGATACCCGGTTCAGGGATTGCAAATTAATCGGGTTGCATTTTGAAGACTGCAACGAATTTGGCCTTTCTTTTACATTCGATAACTGCACCCTGAATCATTCCTCCTTTTCCGGTTTAAAACTCAAAAAAAACGTTTTCCTGAATTCCCAACTGAAAGAGGCCGACTTCAGCAACTGTGATCTTACGGAATCCGTTTTTGACCGCTGCGATTTAACCAGGACCTCTTTCAGCAATACTAACCTGGAAAAGGCAGATTTCCGGACCGCGTTCAACTATTCCATCGATCCGGAGATCAATAAGCTCCGGAAGGCTGTATTTTCCTACCCCGGTGTATTGGAACTGCTCAGCAGGTACAACATTATAGTGAAGGATTAAGTGGAAGTAGTTTAGCAAGTTTTGGGTTGTACAACGCCGGCATTTAAACAATCTTTGCTTTCTCAATATAACCAAAGATGACTCAACAGCAGCACATCAACTATTCCAGAATTGCTGAAGCAATTACCTACATCAAAAACAATTTCAGGGAACAGCCCAATCTGGATGAAGTGGCCAAAATGGTTCACCTGAGCCCTTTTCACTTTCAACGGCTTTTCACCGATTGGGCAGGCACAACTCCTAAAAAATTTCTGCAGTACACCAGCATTGAATATGCAAAAAAACTGTTGAAAGAAAACCAGGCAACCCTGTTTGATGCCGCGTTCGAAACAGGGCTCTCCGGAACAGGCAGATTGCACGATCTTTTCATCAACATTGAAGGCATGACCCCGGCCGGGTATAAAAATGGCGGTAAAAGCCTTGATATCAACTATAGTTTTGCGGAAAGCCCATTTGGGAACATACTGGTAGCTTCTACTTCCAGGGGCATCTGCCATATGGCATTTGCCGATAATGAGACCGCTGCCCTTGCAAGATTAAAATCGCAGTTTCCCAATGCTGTTTTCCAGCAAATCGTTGATTGGGCACAACAAAATGCCCTCAACATTTTCAGCAGCGACTGGTCGAGGCTCAGCCAGATAAAGCTACACTTAAAGGGAACGCCTTTTCAATTAAAGGTTTGGGAAACACTTTTAAAAATACCCATGGGGCGTCTCACCACTTATGGAACAATCGCCGGTAAAATAGAAAAACCAAATGCATCCAGAGCCATAGGAACTGCCATCGGCAGCAATCCGGTTGCATTCCTGATACCCTGCCACAGGGTCATTCGGTCTACCGGGGAATTGGGCGGATACATGTGGGGCGAAACCAGAAAAACAGCCATCATTGGTTGGGAGGGTGCAAAAACCCTTCACGAATAAAAGCATACACACAATGGATTTATTCAACGAAACATACCGTTCAATCAACCTGTTGCCCAACGATGGTACGGTGAATTATTTCGGCACTATTCTGAACCCGCAGAAATCGGGATTTTACCTGAACCATCTGCTCAATGATATTAAATGGGAAAATGACCGGGCAATCATTTTTGGCAAACTGATCATCACGAAGCGTAAAGTAGCCTGGTATGGAGAGCAGGAGTTTGAATACACGTATTCCAATGTTACCAGGAAAGCGCTGCCGTGGACCAGCCAATTACTGGAGTTAAAGCAACTTGTTGAAGCAAAGACGGGCGAGCAATTCAATTCATGCCTGCTGAACCTGTATCACAACGGAGAAGAAGGAATGGCCTGGCACAGCGATGGAGAAAAAGACCTGAAGAAGCATGGCGCCATCGGATCGTTAAGCTTTGGAGCAGCCCGAAAATTTTCTTTTAAACACAAGGTTTCCAAAGAAACCGTTTCACTGATGTTAGAACCGGGGAGCCTGCTCGTAATGAAAGGTACCACGCAGGACAACTGGCTTCACCGGCTACCACCAGCCAGACGGGTTATTACACCTAGAGTAAATCTTACCTTCAGAACAATTGTATCACCCGAAAATACCTGTAAATGAAAATAGCGCATATTGCCATTTGGACCAACAACCTGGAAGGATTGAGAAAATTTTATTCAACCCATTTCCATTGTTCGGCTTCGGCGCGGTACGAGAACCCTCAAAAAAAATTCTCTTCTTACTTCCTTTCGTTCAAGGATGGTGCGGCCATTGAACTCATGCAACGCGGGGATATTACGGAGCCTCCCGGGAAGGAAATGACCGGACTGGCTCATTTTGCCATAGAGGCAGGAACCAAAGAACAGGTAGACCTGTTGACCGAAACATTGGAGAAAGCCGGAGTTCGCGTTTTCAGTTATCCCAGAACAACCGGAGACGGTTATTACGAGAGCGTGATCATGGATCCTGATGGCAACAGGATTGAACTGGTGGCGCAGCGCTGATTAAACAAATGGCCAGGGCTGTTAACCGGCGCTACTCCGGAATATACAATCCCGAACCCACTATAAAGGTTTCCCCTTTGTGCTGCACTTTGCGAACATAAGTCCGCTTCAACGCCGGTCGGTTATCTCCCGGGGTGTACCAGTAACAGTCCATCCATGCAGCTCCTTTTTCCATAGCCAGTTGAATCTGATCCCTGATAATTTTTTTTCCTTTCAGGTCTTTCAAATCTATCAGGTTTTTACCTTCAAAACTGGGCTGGGCAGCATTCACCAGCTCTGTTCCATCCGTGCTTTGCACAAACACATAGGTATTCATAAATACAAATGAGCCCATTTTATCTCTCAAAGCCGGAAATGCATAGCTTCCCTTTTCTGCAATCAGCCGGGACGCACGGTCCACCACATCTTCAATAAAAGACTGGTCCATCTGCATATTATAAATGCCGCATCCAACCAGGTATTGTATGCCCGATGGGAAAGTGACCCGTTTAACATAGGTGGATTTCCAGGTAGGAAATATATCGCCGGGTTCAGGATACATATAATGAATCCATCCTTCACCACTTGCGCCTGAGCCTGTTTCCAGGAACATTTTACCAATGGGTCTTCCCAATGCATCTTTCATGTCACTCAGATTGATTCCTTCATGCGCAGAATCTGCTGCATGAAACAATCTTACACCATCCATTGTCCATACAAAGAAATAAGTATCGTCGTGAAACCATTTGGATCCTTCTTTCCTGAACTCAGGAAAAGCCTTCTCACCCTTTGCCGCAAAAATTGCAGCGGCCTCATGCACATTTGCCTTCAACTCAGTGGCTGTCATTTTCTTCAACAATGAAACTTCGGCCTTGGGCGCATCCGCAAGATAAACACCGCAACCGACCAGTACCCATCCATCCCCCATCCTGGCTTTTGCCACATAGGTCGATTTAAGTGTCGGAGCGCTCTCTCCCGGTTTAGGCCACAGATAATCCACCCACCCGGACTTTCCCGATTTAAGCTGGTTTAACATTTCCCGCACCAGGTACTTGCCCTGTGAATCTTTCAGATCAATCAGCTTGCGCCCTTCCAGATTGGGAAAATAGGGATTCACCAGTTCTATTCCTGTGGTATCTGTTACAAATACATAAGCGTCTTTTGCTATGAACGGGCCTTTCGGATCATGCAACAATGGAAAGGCTCCCTTGCCGTTCTTTTCAATCTGTGCCACCGCATTTTCTACCAGGTCAGTTACAAATGCCCGTTCCATGCGATCATTGTATATGCCGGAACCTACAATATAGGTGTTGCCGGAAGGTGCACTCACCTGCTGCACAAAACTGCTTTTCCAGCGGGGCAGTATTCCTCCCGGAACCGGCCACTGATAATGATACCAACCCTCTTTCCGATCCGGGAAAGTTGACACGGCATCTATCAATCCTTGTATAATGGGCTTCCCCTTAATATCTGTCAGGTATAATTGATTATCCCCTTCCATATCAGGGTCCGGATGCACCAGCATGTTCCCCTGAGGGTCCATCACAAAAATATAAGTTTCGCCCTGGCGCCATTTACTACCAGGCATCCTGAATTGCTTAAACGCCGCTTCTCCCCTGGTTTGTATCTCCCTGGAAGCCTCTTTTACCAATTGGGAAAGCGCTGGCATTGGGTCTGGATATTTTTGTGTGTACCCCGTAAAAACGAGGAGTGATGCAGTCATGAGTAACAGAAATTGCTTTTTCATAACCAAAGATTTATATTGAGGGTAAGGATGACGGGGACGTTGGTAAGTTACGAAATAGGATAACACAAAACAAGAATAATCCGGGCTGCAGTGATATGTTGAGCGGTATATTTTTTTTTGAAAGAGTTAATATATTTGTGAACATGCTTTCAGCATGCAGGCTGATTGCCTGTATATCCCCAAATCTAAAACAGATGAGCAATATTCCATTTCAGTGCATCAATTGGGAAACAATTGAAAAAGTCGAACACAAAGGAGATGTTGGTGTTGCCTATTGGCAAACAGTTCAGTTGGGCGGGCTCAGGATCCGATTAGTGGAATACGCTAAAAACTACATCGCCGATCACTGGTGCCGAAAAGGGCATATTGTTCATTGCCTGGAGGGTGAGTTCATCAGCGAAATGGAAGATGGCGAATGTTTCCGGCTTTCCAAAGGAATGACCTACGTGGTTTCTGACGAACTAAGTTCTCACCGTTCCGTTTCTAAGGAGGGCGTCCGGTTGCTGATTGTGGACGGTGATTTTCTAAAAAATGATATTAATTGATATGACAAGCAGAACAGATGAAAGAAAAAATTGAAAATGTAAAAACAACTAGGTCTTTTTTATTGAAGGCCGTCAACGAGCTAAGTGAAGAACAATTGAATAAAATTCCCGATGGATTCAACAACAATATCATTTGGAACCTGGGGCACATGATTGCAGCTCAACAGGGGATCTGCTACCTGCGCTCAGGGCTTGAATTAAGAATAACAGAAAATATCTTTCATGAATTCAAACCGGGGTCAAAGCCCGAAAGGCACTACAATCAGAAAGAGATCAACAATATCCGGGAGCTAATGATCAGCACACTGGACCAACTGGAATCTGACCTGAACAGCCAGCTTTTTGAGAACTATACCAATATTGTTACCCGTTACAATGTTGAATTGAAGAACATCACAGATGCGGTAAACTTCTTACCATTTCATGAAGGATTGCACAGCGGGTATATTATGTCTTTGAGAAAACTAGTATAAAACAAACCACATCATCTACCACCATCATGAGCTACTGCAGCGCCATTGAAAACATGTCCGACGATAGGAAAACGCTTCATAAAGCATATCACGACAACCTGTACGGATTTCCGATTCACGATGACAATGAATTGTTCTGCCGGTTAATTCTTGAAATTAACCAGGCCGGGCTTAGCTGGGAAACCATCCTGAAAAAGGAAAAAGGATTCAGGAAAGCCTATCATAATTTTAATATCAGGAAGATAGCCTCTTATACAGCGGCAGATAGGGAAAGACTGCTGAATGACGCCGGCATTATCCGAAACAGGCTGAAAGTAAATGCGGCCATTGAAAATGCAAAGACGGTACTGCTGCTTCAGCAGGAGTTCGGCTCTTTCGAAAACTGGCTGGAACACCATCACCCCAAATCAAAAGAAGAATGGGCCCGCCTTTTTAAAAAGACGTTCAAATTCACCGGGGGTGAAATCGTTAACGAATTTTTAATGAGTATCGGGTACCTTCAGGGCGCCCATGCTCCCGACTGTAAAATTCACCGGAAAATTCTGAAGTCAAAACCAATGTGGTTAAAATCCTGAATATATGAATACCAATAAGGAGATCGCTATACATTTTCTGCAGTTGGCCGCCAAAGGAGATGCCAGGGATGCTTTTAATCTTTATGCAGACGCAGGCTTCCTGCATCACAATTGCCATTTTAAGGGCGATGCTGAAACCCTGATAGAAGCAATGGAAGTCAATGCCAGGGAGAATCCTTCCAAGATGCTGGAAATTAAGCATTCGCTGGAGGAAGGCGATCTCGTAGCGGTACATTCCCATATCTGGCAAAATGCCGCCGACCCCGGAGCGGCAGTTGTTCACCTTTTTCGTTTTGTAAACAATAAGATCGTTGAAATGTGGGATGTAGCACAGGCTGTTCCTACCGGAAAAATAAACGAAAATGGTATGTTCTAGAAACATCCTGGCCATCATTGGCAGCGCCAGCAGCAATTCCTCCAACCTCAGGCTGGTACAGACGATTGCCGCGCTTTCAGCAAACAGCCTGAACATTGAAATCTTTGAGGGATTGCAAAGCTTACCCCATTTCAATGCAGATCTTTCCGTGAATCAACCACCCGAAGCCGTACGGCTGATCAGGCAAAAAATCGAAAAAGCGGACGGCATCATCATCTGTACCCCGGAATATGTTTTCAGTATCCCCAGCGGCCTGAAAAACCTGCTGGAATGGTGCGTTGCCACCACCATTTTTGCACAAAAGCCCACGGGGCTGATTACCGCTTCCGCGAGTGGAGAAAAGGGGCACCACGAACTGACGCTGATCATGAAAACAATCGAAGCGAAATTTACAGAAGAGACCTCCCTGCTGATCAATGGTATTAAAAGTAAAATTGACCTGGACGGAAACCTGCAGGAAGCGCTGAAAAACCAACTGGTGCAATTCATCAACAGCCTGAAAAACCTGGTAGATGAAGCCCCCGGCCACCAACCATTTTAAAAGTATATTCATGAGTAATAAGAAAGATTTAAAGGCCAGCTATAAGCTAATGAAGTTCCGGATTGGGGTATTCCTGATCAGAAACGCCGCTAACAACAAAGTACTGATCGAAGGCAGTGTTAATCTTGATGCCATCCTCAAAAGACACCAGTTCGAACTCAAAAGCGGTGTACATAAAAATGAGGCTTTGCAAAAGGACTGGAACGAACTGGGAGCCGATCATTTTCAATTTGAGATCCTCAGTGAAATACAGCAGGACGATGCCAATAAAACTGATTATAAAAAAGAGGTGAAGCAACTTGAATCTATGTTTATTGAGGAATATCAGCCATTTGGAGAAAAAGGATATCATTCCGGCGTTGAGAAACACCCGTAGCGATCAATCGGCTGGCCTTTTATTCGTAAATTTACAGACAGGCGCTCTTTACCTCACAATATATAAACCTGGCTGAACATGAAAAACAGCAGTCTCCAAACAGAAATCGATGCCAGCTATCTCTATCAAAAACTGGCAGAGCAGGAATCCGACCCGGTTATTGCAGATGTGTTCCGGCAAATGAGTGAAATTGAAAAAGGCCACGCAATCGCTTTTGCACAAAAAGCGGGTATTCCCGTTGAACAGGTGATGCAAGCTTCCTGGAGGGCTAAAACACTGAATACCATTGGCAGGATATTCGGCTATGACTATGTGCTGGGCAGCCTGATGGATACAGAAAAAAACCTCTCTGCCGCCATCATCCAGACAAAGAAAAAGCATAAGCAGGAAATTACCGGTACGGAGAGCATGCACGTAAATATCCTTCGTTCCATACTGGAGCAACAACAAAAGGTAACCGGCGGGCAACTGTCCAAATTTGAAAAGAAACACCGTTCTGTTGGCGGCAACGCTATCAGGGCTGCCGTACTGGGTGGCAATGACGGGCTTGTATCCAACTTTAGCCTGATCATGGGTATGGCCGGAGCTACTGCAGGCCAGAGTGGTGTTTTGCTCGCAGGGCTGGCGGGTTTGCTGGCCGGCGCTTTATCCATGTCGCTGGGTGAATGGATTTCAGTGAAAAGTTCACAGGAGTTATACGAGAACCAGATGCAGATTGAAATGGAAGAACTGGAAGTGAACCCGGAAGGTGAAATGAAAGAACTGGCGCTGATCTATATTTCAAAAGGCGTTTCCAAAGAGGAAGCCTATGCCATGGCCGAAGAAATCATTAAAGACAAAGACCGGGCACATGAGGTGCTGGTGAAAGAGGAACTGGGTATTAATCCGGAAGAATTAAAAGGTTCGGCCGTTGAAGCCGCAATATATTCCTTTATTCTTTTTGCCATTGGGGCCATTATTCCTGTAATTCCTTTCTTCTTTGCAACCGGAACCAATGCCATCATCATCAGTGTAGTATTCAGTACCATCGGGCTGTTCCTGATTGGCGCAGCCATTACCCTGTTTACCGGAAAAAATGTGTGGTATTCCGGCATCAGGCAGGTGCTGTTTGGACTGGCCGCCGCCGCCGTAACCTTTGGAATTGGTAAACTGATCGGAATTTCAGTGGCTGGATAATATGAACTACTTAATAAACAAAATCAAATAACTACCATGATCGCCCAAACACCCCAACCACCTTATTATGCCGTGATCTTTACTTCTGTAAGAACAGAAGGTGATCACGGTTATAACGAAATGGCCAACCAAATGGTAGCGCTCGGCAGTACCATGAAAGGATTCCTGGGCATTGAGTCTGCCAGGGAAGAAATTGGCATTTCTGTTTCGTATTGGGACAGCCTGGAAAGTATCAAAGCCTGGAAACAAGAGGCAGCTCACCAGGTTGCCCAGGAAAAAGGCCGCAGCCAATGGTACGCTGCCTATAAAACCAGGATCAGCCTCGTGGAGCGCGACTATGGATTTGAGCAATAAATGATTCAGCATATGAGCAACCTTTATTCCATCATCAACGGCGCGATTGTTTCAGCGCAGGATGCCACCATCAGTATCTCCGACCTTTCCATTCAGCGCGGCTATGGTATTTTTGATTATTTCAGGTTCATCCATAACCAACCTGTGTTTCTGGAGGAGCATCTCAACCGGTTCTATCATTCTGCCAAAGTCATGCACCTCCCTGTAGCACAAAACAGGGATGAATTAACAGCGATGATCCTGGAATTACAGAAACGAAATAATCTTCCCGATTCAGGTATCCGCATCACCCTTACAGGAGGCTATTCACCAGATGGTTACAATATTGCCCAACCCAATTTATTGATTACCCAATCTGCTTTTACATACAATAAAGATAATTTCTACAAGGGTATCCGGGTGATCACCTACGAACACCAGCGTCAGCTACCACAGGTTAAAACCATCGACTACCTGAAAGCAATCTACCTGCAACCTCATATTAAAGAGCATCATGCTGATGATGTGCTCTACTACAACCAGGAAGAAGTTACAGAATGCCCGAGAGCCAACTTCTTCATCGTAAACAGCAGAGAGGAAGTGATCACTCCCGGGAACCATATTCTGAGAGGTATTACCCGCGAAAAACTCCTCGGAATGGATGCCTTCCGGGTAAAGGAAGGGTTTATTAAAACTGCTGACCTCGCAACCGCAAGAGAGGCTTTCATTACCAGTACCACTAAAAATATATTGCCCGTTCTGGAAATCAATGGTAAGCCCGTTGGTGATGGACAGCCCGGCCCCATTACTACGGCCCTGTTCAATCAATTGTTTGCTTTTAAAGAGATTTATTGATGAACCCTATGAATCAGATCTCCAGAACCGTATGGATTCTGTCGCTGGTAAGCCTGCTGACAGATACCGCCAGTGAAATGCTCTATCCTGTGATGCCCATTTATCTCCGCTCTATCGGATTTTCAGTGGTACTGATCGGCATTCTCGAAGGAGTAGCCGAAGCTACCGCCGGTCTGAGTAAGGGATATTTTGGCAAACGCTCAGATCTTTCCGGCAAAAGAGTTCCGTTTGTGCAATGGGGATATGCCCTCAGCAGTATTTCCAAACCTATGATGGCTGCATTTGTTTATCCCCTCTGGATTTTCCTGGCCCGAACCATCGACCGCATCGGCAAAGGAATCAGAACCGGCGCCAGAGACGCCATCCTCTCCGAAGAAGCTACGCCCGAAACCAAAGGGCGGATATTCGGATTCCATCGCTCCATGGATACAATCGGCGCTGTGCTGGGGCCTTCACTGGCATTGGTATACCTGTACTATTTTCCCGAGAACTATATAACGCTGTTCCTGATTGCATTTATCCCGGGCATCCTTGCTGTTGCCGCTTCTTTTTTGCTGAAAGAAAAAAGAGCAGCAACTGTTGCAGATACACGACCCCTTCCTTTCTTTTCTTTCTTACACTACTGGAAGGAGAGCCCTGGCGCTTACCGAAAACTGGTGACCGGTTTACTGCTGTTTACCCTGATCAACAGTTCTGATGTATTCTTATTATTGAAAGTTAAACAGGCTGGCCTGAGCGACACGATGGTGATTGGAATCTATATTTTTTACAATCTCATCTATGCTCTTTTTGCCTTTCCGGTGGGTATTGTTGCGGATAAAATCGGGTTAAAAAAAATATTCCTGGCGGGGTTGGTTTTATTTGCCATTGTTTACCTGGGCATGTCGGTCAATACACAACTGTTTGGGTTCTTCGGACTCTTCATGCTCTATGGAATTTATGCTGCTTCTACCGAAGGAATTTCCAAAGCATGGATTTCCAATATCTCCCACAAAAAGGATATAGCTACGGCCATTGGAACTTACACAGGCCTTCAAAGTATTTTCACCATGCTGGCCAGTTCTCTTACCGGTTTAATCTGGTACCAACTGGGAGAATCAGCTGCATTTATTATTACCGGATTTGCTGCTATAGCCATCTTTTTATACATGCTCCGGATTCCTGCACCCGGTACACATAAATGAGGGAACATGGCGTTTTACTGTATCGAAAACCATGTAATTTTTTTTTGCTAACTTTATTGAAACCGGTAACCAGAATGGAGACGGTCTGCCCGCTGTGACCTGCTGCCAATGCGGGCGATGTGGCCCTCTTGCAATGATCATCAATCCGGTTTCCATATCCGTAAAGCGGAGCATAATGCCCGATAGGAGTTCCCCAAAGGGCAGCGACATATAAATTTTCATATTTAAAACAAAAAAGCGAATGAATTCATTATGGTCAAGAATTATTATCAGCACTACTCTTTATCGTAAAAAGAAAAACAATAAACCTGATTCTTATTCTGACTATGAGCTGGCCCGAGGTTACAGGGAACTTAAAATAAACCTGGTTCGTTATTTAAAGGATTTCTTTTTAATTACCCTGGGGATATTTTCAGCATCATTTGGCTTCAAAGGGTTTCTGCTGACCAATCATTTTATTGATGGCGGCGCAACCGGTATTTCATTGCTGATCTCTGCATTAACCCCCGTCCCCTTGTACCTGCTGATTATTTGTGTCAATATTCCCTTTGTAATACTGGCATATAATATTCTCGGAAGAAATTTCGCCATCAAAACCACACTGGCTATTTCGGGCCTGGCGCTTTGCCTGGCCAATGTTCATTTCCCCGACATCACACAGGACAACCTGCTGGTGGCTGTGTTCGGCGGCTTTTTTCTGGGAGCAGGTATTGGCCTGGCCATTCGCGGCGGCGCTGTGATAGACGGAACGGAAGTGCTGGCTATTTACCTGAGCCGGAAATTCGGAACCACTATCGGAGACATTATCATTGTCATCAACATCATCATTTTTTCTTCAGCCGCCTATCTCCTGTCTATGGAGATTGCATTGTATTCGATGATCACTTATCTTGCTGCTTCCAAAACCCTCGACTTTATCATTGAAGGTATTGAAGAATATACCGGCGTTACTATTGTGTCTTCTCACAACGACGAAATCAGGCAGATGATTATTGACAATATGGGCAGAGGCGTAACGGTTTACAATGGTAAAAGAGGCTTTGGCAAAAAAGGAGAAGTGAAAGAAATCGATATTGTATACACAGTGGTTACCAGGCTTGAGCTGAACAAATTAAATACTGAGATTGAAAAAATTGACCCGAACGCTTTTGTGGTAATGAGCAGTATCAAAGAAACGAAGGGAGGAATGATTAAAAAAAGGCCTTTAAAACATTAACACACCCCATGCCTACTTACTGGCATAGATTAAGTACCAAGGAAGCCCTGGATCTGCTGGACAGTTCCAGGAACGGGCTCAATGCAAACATTGCTGCTGAAAGAATTGTACAGTATGGACGCAACGAGTTAAGAGAGGGGAGGAAACGGGGTATTGCCGGTATTTTCCTTTCCCAGTTCAAAGATATAATGATCCTGATTCTGCTGGCCGCAGCGATTATTTCCGGTTTTATCGGCGATCTCACCGACACCGTTGTAATCCTTTTCATTGTTTTACTCAATGCCATTGTTGGCTTCTTTCAGGAATACCATGCGGAAAAAGCCATGCTTGCCCTGAAACAAATGGCACAAACACAGGCCAGGGTGTTCCGCAACGGAGCAGTTATTGCTGTTCCGGCCCCTGAACTGGTTCCCGGAGATATTGTGCTGCTGGAAGCTGGTAATGCAGTTCCCGCCGATCTGCGCCTGCTGAAGGCCGTTCAATTAAAACTGGATGAATCTGCCCTTACCGGAGAGTCACAATCCGTTGATAAAACAAGTGATCAGTTGTTTACAGACGATTTGCCCGTCGGTGATAAAATCAATATGGCATTTAAGGGAACCTTTGTGAGCTATGGCCGTGGCACCGGTATAGTGGTTGCTACCGGAATGCAGACCGAACTGGGTCGCATTGCCGCTATGCTGCAGGAAGAAGAAACCCGCACACCGCTTCAGGAAAGAATGGCTGCATTCGGAAAGAATCTTTCGATCATTGTGCTGGTGCTTTGCATCCTGTTCTTCCTGGCAGGCTGGTGGAGAGGAGAAGATCCTGTCACCATTTTACTGACCAGTATTTCCATGGCCGTTGCGGCCATACCTGAAGCCCTGCCTGCAGTGATTACCATTTCTCTGGCACTCGCAGCTAAAAGAATGGTCCGCTTCAACAGCCTGATCCGGAAATTGCCTGCCGTGGAAACGTTGGGGTCTGTATCCTATATCTGTACCGATAAAACGGGCACCCTCACCAGGAATAAGATGCACCTGGAGCAGGTGCTGGTCAATGGCCGGCGTTACAAGCGCAATGAACTGGACGGTATCAAACATACCGGAGACCTTCCACTGTTTCTGCAGGCCATTGCCCTGAACAATGATACAGTAACCACAGCAGAGGATACGCTTACCGGAGACGGTACCGAAATTGCATTGATGGAACTGGCCCTGGAACTGAATACCGATACTTCCGGCTGGCCCCGTGTTGCAGAGATTGCCTTTGATGCAGACCGGAAACTCATGACTACTTTTCATCGCCATGGTGAAAAAATTATTGCTTTCACCAAGGGGGCACCGGATATATTGCTGCAGTACTGCACTGAGAAAAACAAGGAGGCGGTTTTACTGCAGGTGGATGAAATGGCTGCTGAAGGCATGCGTGTACTGGGCTTTGCTTACCGCTATTGGGATGCCCTGCCCGAAAACCCCGAAGCAGGCGTTCATGAAAATGAGCAGCATTTTCTGGGGCTGACCGGAATGATCGACCCCCCGCGGGAAGAAGTGTTTGATGCGGTTGCCCAATGCAAGTCTGCCGGTATTGTTCCGGTTATGATTACCGGCGACCATGCCCTTACCGCAAAAACCATTGCACAAAGGATCGGCATCATCAGCAACGATAAAGAAATGGTGGTAACCGGTCAGGAACTGGCTGCCATGCGTGCAGAGCAGTTTGCCGCGGATGTGGAAAGGATCAGGGTATATGCAAGGGTTTCTCCCGAACAAAAACTGCAGATCGTAAAAGCCTTGCAGCAGAAAGGACATTATGTAGCCATGACCGGCGATGGAGTGAACGATGCCCCTTCCCTCAGAAGAGCCAATATCGGCATTGCCATGGGTATCAGTGGTACGGATGTTTCCAAAGAAGCGGCCCACATGATTTTACTGGACGATAATTTCTCTACCATTATCAGGGCGGTGAAGGAAGGAAGAAGAATTTACGACAATATTCTGAAATTCATCAAATTCCTCATGACGTCGAACCTGGGTGAATTGCTGACCCTGCTGATCGGCCCATTGATCGGGTTACCGGTGGCCTTGCTGCCGATTCATATTCTATGGATCAACCTGGTATCGGACGGGTTACCCGCTATTTCCCTTTCTTACGAAAGAGCAGAAAAGAATGTAATGAGGCGCCCTCCCCGCCCGGTAAGTCAGGGAATCTTTGAGGGCGGCATTGGGTTGCATATGCTTTGGGTGGGCGTTTTAATGGCAGTTATTACGCTGATTGCACAGGCCTGGTGTATCCGCAACAATATGCACTGGCAAACCATCGTCTTCAATATTTTATGCATCTGCCAGCTCGGACATGTACTGGCCATCCGCTCGCAAAAATCTTCCTTATCCCTCAGGGCACTTTTTTCCAATAAACTACTGATCGGCGCGGTCATTTTCACCCTGCTGTTGCAATTCATTGTTACCTACAGCCCGCTGCTGCAACCCGTGTTTAAAACAGAGGCATTGAGCTTCTCCGAATTTATTTTTGTAGGGGCCGTTTCCTCCATTGTTTTTATTGCAGTAGAAATAGAAAAAGCCCTTTTCCGGAAAAGGAAATCCGCATAGACTAACGTATCTTTAAGGAGGCCTTTCGGCTATTGTAACAAACATGACTCAGCCCAAAAGATTCTCCAATAAAATAATTAAATTCTGGAAAAAACTCGGACCCGGGTTGATCACCGGTTCCAGTGACGATGACCCGTCGGGCATTGCCACCTATTCCCAGGCCGGCGCCGCTTTTGGGCTGTCTACCTTATGGACAGCGCTGATCACTTTCCCGTTAATGGCAGCCATACAGGAAATGTGTGGACGGATTGGCCTGGTAACCAACCAGGGGCTTACCGGAACACTTAAATTGTATTATCCAAAACCGGTATTGTACCTGATGCTTTTCTTCAGCTTCCCGGCAATTGTAATGAATATCGGGGCCGACATTGCCGGCATGGGCGCTGTGGGGAACCTGTTATTCCCCGCTGTGCACCCCATGTATTTCAGCGTATTGTTTACCATTGTTCTGCTGATCTGCATGATCTACTTTTCTTACCAGAAAATTGCAGCCATCCTCAAATACCTTTGCGTAGTACTGTTTGTGTACCTCTTCATTCCCTTCCTGTACAAACAGGACTGGGTACTCATTATCCAATCTACCGTCATTCCACACATTCAGTTTAATAAAGAATTTCTCGCAATCCTTGTAGGTATACTGGGTACCACCATTTCCCCCTATCTGTTTTTTTGGCAGGCCACCATGGAAGTGGAGGAAATGAAGCACCGCAAAAAGCAGTTGATCGTGAACAGAAGGGTCATCAACGAAATGAAAAAAGATGTGGATATCGGTATGCTGTTTTCCAATGTTGTCATGTTCTTTATTATTCTTACCACTGGAACTGTATTGTATAATAGCGGCGTCCACCAGATTGAAACAGTAGAGCAGGCTGCCGAAGCGCTGAGGCCGCTTGCCGGAGATGCCAGTTATTTCTTATTCGCCATCGGTGTTATCGGTACCGGATTGCTGGCCATCCCGGTACTCAGCGGTTCCCTCTCTCATATTTTTTGTGAAACCTTTGGATGGAAAGAAGGGCTCGACAATAAATTCCATGAAGCCCGCCCGTTTTATTCCATCATCGCCATTTCGCTGATGGTCGGATTGTCTTTGAACTATATCGGTATTAGTCCGGTAAAAGCATTGATCTATTCTGCCATTCTTTATGGTATCACAGCGCCCGTGCTGATCGCCATCATCCTGCATATCAGCAACAATAAGAACGTAATGGGTAAGTTTACCAACAATAAAAAATCCAATATTCTCGGCGGAGCTGCACTTGTACTGATGAGTATCAGCGCTATTTTACTGATCTGGTTTCAACTGGCTTAATCACCTGATAAAAATCTCATGACGAACGTCAATCATTTCAATATTACAGGACTAACAAACGGGGAGGTCATCCAATCCAGGGAGCGATATGGAAAAAACGCCCTCAACTTTAAGCGGGAAAACGGATGGATGGATGCCATTAAGAGCCTGGCAAAGGAGCCCATGGTCATATTGCTACTGATTGCGGCGGCCATCTACCTGATCAGCGGAGACACGGGAGATGCCATTTTCATGGCCGTAGCCATTATGCTTGTAGCCACTATTTCCCTGTTCCAGGATTCCAGAAGCAGGAATGCGCTGGAAAAATTGAAGAGCTTTACCCAGGCTAACTGCAAAGTGATCCGGAACGGCATTACAGAAGAAATATTATCCGAAGAACTGGTGATCGGGGATTGTTTGATGGTGGAAGAAGGGGCGCTGATTGCTGCTGACGGGGTCATCATTCACTCCAATGATTTTTCCGTCAATGAATCCATTCTTACCGGCGAATCTTTTACCGTTTACAAAGCGGCTTCCACCAACGACAACTGTATTTACAAGGGAACCACGGTAGGAAGCGGCCTTGCCATTGCCCGCATCACTGCCATCGGCAATGAAACCAAACTGGGCAGAATTGGCAAAAGCCTGGAAAGCATTGAGGAAGAACCCACCCCGCTGGAAACCCAGATCAATCATTTTGTAAAAAAGATGGTGGGTGTTGGTATAGTGGTATTCCTGGTTGTATGGCTCATCAACTATTTTATCAGCTACAGTGCACTGGATAGTTTACTGAAAGCGCTCACACTGGCCATGAGTATTCTGCCGGAGGAAATTCCGGTTGCTTTCACTACGTTCATGGCCCTGGGCGCCTGGCGCCTGATGAAAACGGGCATTATCGTAAAACAGATGAAGACCGTGGAAACATTGGGCAGCGCCACAGTGATCTGCACGGATAAAACCGGAACACTCACCGAAAACAGAATGGACCTGGCTAAGATTTTTACGCTTTCTTCCAACAACATTACCCGCGCCAATGATCCGCTTACGGAAGCAGAAAAAGAACTGATCCGCCTGGCCATGTTTGCCAGTGAGCCCATTCCCTTCGACCCCATGGAAGTTGCACTCCATGAACACTATGCAGAAATAGTAACCGCAGATGAACGACCTCATTACAAATTGATCCATGAATATCCGCTGAATGGTATTCCCCCAATGATGACCCATATATTCGAAAACAGGGAGGGCAACAGGATCATTGCAACCAAGGGCGCTCCTGAAGCCCTGATGCAGGTTTGCAACCTGAGCGCGGCAGAGATCCAAAGCATTCACGGCGCCATTGAAGAACTGGCGCTCGATGGCTACCGTGTTTTAGGAGTGGGAATGGCTGTTTTTGACGGTACAGATTTTCCGAAGGAACAGCAAAATTTCGATTTTATCTTCAAAGGGATACTGGCTTTTTATGATCCGCCAAAGGAGAATATCCGCAGCGTACTGGAAGGATTTTATGCAGCAGGCATATCCGTTAAAATTGTTACGGGCGATAACGAAACCACCACCGGTTCCATTGCCAGGCAAATCGGATTTAAAGAGCCCGAACAGGCGCTTACCGGTCATGACCTGATGCTGTTACCCGAGGAGGAACTGGAAGAGAAAGTAATGCAAACGCAACTCTTCACCAGGATGTTCCCCGAAGCAAAATTAAAGATCATCAACGCGTTAAAAGCAGGCAATGAAATAGTGGCGATGACTGGGGATGGTGTAAACGACGGACCCGCACTCAAAGCCGCCCATATAGGTATTGCCATGGGTAAGAAAGGCACAGAGATCGCCAAACAGGCGGCCTCGCTGATCCTGATGGAAGATGATCTTTCCAAAATGCTGGAAGCGGTAGCTGCAGGCAGAAAAATTTATACCAATCTTAAAAAAGCCATTCAGTATATTATATCCATCCATATTCCGATTGTCCTTACGGTGTTTATCCCTTTGGCATTGGGATGGGTATTCCCTAATATTTTTACACCGGTACACGTCATTTTCCTGGAGCTGATCATGGGTCCTACCTGCTCCATCATTTATGAAAATGAACCCATGGAGAAGAACACCATGCTGCTGCCGCCCCGCCCAATGAGCAGCACTTTTTTCAGTTGGCGTGAACTGGCCACCAGTGTGATACAGGGACTGGTAATTACAGCAGGCACGTTAACTGCGTATCAGTACAGCGTACACAACGGATTTGAGGAAGCACATACCAGAACCCTGGTGTTTACCGTGCTGATTGCGGCCAATATTTTCCTGACATTGGTGAACCGCTCTTTTTATTATTCAATATTAACCACCCTCCGCTACAAGAACAACCTTGTGCCCATGATCATTGGCATCACGATAGCCATTACAGGGTTACTCTTCTACGTTCCGGCACTGGCAGGGTTCTTCAAATTTGTTCCACTGAATGCAAAGGAGCTTTTGATCGGAAGCGGTATTGGCTTTGTAGTAGTAATCTGGTACGAAATCATTAAGTGGAACAAACGCAGATCTGGTTAGCGCAAACTTCCCGCATCTACCCTGGAAGGGGTTTCTTTTCCATTCACAATCCCTCTTGCACTTAATGCAATAGATTGAATGATCCTGGTCATGTTGGGGATATTCAGGGTACCGATTTCGTCGGACAACTGGTGATAGTTGGGTTCGCTGTCCATTTTAGAAGTGGAAATGGTATGAGCCGGAACACCCAGCCGGGCCAGCGTTGCATTATCGGAACGGTAGAACAATTGCTGATCGGGATAAGGATCGGGATAAAAATTAAAGCCGGTTCCCTTCAGGTTATTCTGGAGGATCCTGCCCATATCGGTTTTTTCGTAACCGGTGATGTACGCGCTGTTGGCGCCCCATTTGCTTTCGGTGCCAATCATTTCAATATTAAACATGGCCACCACTTTGGCGGGATCCAACTGACGGGAAAAATAGGCTGCCCCAAAACCGCCAATCTCTTCTGCCGTAAATGCTGCAAAGATCAGGGTACGTTCATTGCCTTTTACCTGGCTGTAATATTTCGCCAGCAGCATCATAGCTGTGGTTCCGGCTGCATCATCGTTAGCTCCGTTATAGATGGAGTCGTTGTTGACCGCTTTTTTACTGTTGATGCCCAGGTGATCGTAGTGCCCTGAAAAAATAACATATTCGTTCGCAAGACTTTTACCGGGTAATACGGCTACCACATTAGCCAGCGGCTGCTCCTGTATACTGTGACTGGCTTCAATACGGTATTGCCGGGGAACCTCACTGCCTAAAACAAATACAACCGATTTATCCGACTGAAACATTTGGGATTTGAGTTGGGTCAACCTGCCAAAATTGGCAGAGAATGAGGTATCTACTATTACAAGGGCATTCCTCGTTAACCCCGCATATTTCCTGGCTTCCGCAAAAAAATTGGCGCCTTTTTCTATTTTAACCAGTTCATACCCGGATGTTTCGTTGATCTGCAGTTCCGGCTTACAGGTTACGGCAATCACATTTTTCTCATTCAGCGCTGTTCCGTCGAAACTGGCATTCAACCCCAGGAACTTTGCCCTGATCATTTTAAATGACTGAAGATAATTGCCGTTGTTGTTCAGCGTCTGCAGTCCGTTTTTCTTAAACTCACCGGCAATAAAAGCCGCCGCTTTTTCTATGCCACGTGTAAAGGCCTTTCTTCCCTCCATATCATCCGCAGACAATACTTTCTCAATCCGCTCCACTTCCGCTGCATTGATAATGTTTTCAATCTTCTGTGCAGCTACGCTACTGGCGGAGATGGCCGCCGCCAGAATCAGTACAAATATTCTCATGATTGATTTATTTTAGAGGCTCATCATTTCTTTAAACTTCACGGTTTGTCTGCGACTCACTTCAATTTTTTCACCGCCTTTCAGGTCCAGCAATAACCCTCCGTTGAAATAGGGTTCTATCTTTTCGATCCAGCGAAGATTGATGATATGTTTTCTGTTAGCACGGAAAAACATCCGGTCGTCCAGCCTTTCTTCCAGTGCATTGAGCGATTTCAGGATCAGTGGTTTATTGGTTCCGAAAAATACTTTAGCATAATTACCCACGCTTTCAAAGAGGCGGATCTCACCCAGTTTTACAAACCAGCAACGCTCCCCGTCTTTAACGAATACCTGATCGTGCTCTGTTAAGGGCCCCCTGTTCACCCCCGTTAACCCGATACTCTCTTTGAAAATCTCCGCCTGCAGTTTCTGGATGGCTTCAGACAATCTTTTGGGTTCGATGGGTTTCAGTAAGTAATCCAGTGCATTCACTTCAAAAGCCTTGATGGCGTATTCATCGTATGCTGTGGTAAAAATTACTTTAGGCGCTTTCTCCACTTCTGCCAGCAGGTCGAACCCTGTTTTACCCGGCATCTGTATATCCAGAAAAATCAGGTCGGGATTCAATGTTTCAATCTTCTCTATTCCGTCGTCTACATTGGCCGCCTCTTCGATCACTTCAATATCACCATGGTCCTGCAGCAGCTTTTTCAATTCATTGCGAGCCAATCGCTCATCATCAATAATAATTGCTTTGATAGCCATATGAAATCTGTATTTAAGCTGAAGCCCGCACTTCCTGTACAGGCATTATAATTGTTGCTTCCACCATATTGTTTCCCTTGTCAACAATGCTGAAATGTGCTTTTGCGCCAAACAGCAGCTTCAATCTGTTCCGGGTACTGCTGATGCCAAATCCTTCTGAACCTTCAGACTGACTCAGGGTTCCTGTATTTTGAACAATCAACTCGTGATGATCATCTCTGAAATCAGAAATAATTTTAATCCTGCCTCCGCTCTTCTGTTTACTGATGCCATGTTTAATGGCATTTTCCACAAGGGTCTGCAACATCATCGGCGGTATCGGCTGATCCAGGGTATCTTCATCAATATCATATTCTACTGTTAACCTGTCCTCAAAACGGATAAACTCTAAGGCAAGATAATCTTTTACTATGTTCAGTTCTCTTTCAAATGGCACAGTTGTCATTTTTTCTGCCTGCATGCTGCTGCGCAGAATATTACTCAGTTCGGTAATGGCGGTACGGGCGCGCTCCGGATTCTCATCTACCAGGGCCCGGATGCTGTTGAGTGCATTAAAAATAAAATGCGGATTAATATGCGATTTGATGGTATTGAGCTCCAGTTCCTTTACCAGGCTCTCCAACTTTACCTTCTGGATCTCGGTCTTAGTGCCCAGCTCAATATAGTGCCAGAGATAGTAAATGGATGCCCATACCAGGATCAGTGGGGAATCGGAGACCAGGTTTACCAGGAACCGCTTTTCTACGGAAACCTTGGTTTTGGGATTATAGAGGTGAAGCCACTCGGCCACGGCGCTGTTGGTCAGGTTGAACAATACTACAATACCAAATAATACCACGTTAAACAGCCACCATTTTTTATACAATGTAGGGGGCAGAAGGCCCAGCGTTTTGATCAGGGTCCTGAGCAGATGGGTGTAAAACAGGCCTGAGAGAATGATTACCAACAGTTTAGGGTAAAAAATGCTGTTGATCTTACTGTCGAAGACGAAGGCAAAAAATACCATGGTCAGGCCATAAAGCAGCCAGCCGCCTAAATGGCACCACCAGTACAATACACTCTTGTTTCTCATGCTTCCAAAGATAAAAAAAGCAAAACCGCTCCGGCCGGGTTTTGGGATTAATGGCAAATTCCGCCCCAATTCGGCACAAAATAATGTTTTAAACTGCTGAACCATCCTTTTTATCGTATGTTCTACGGTTAAACGGGTGATTTTCAACCCCCAAAACCGTACTTTTACACTCTAAACAAGCATGCATGGAGTTTATTCCTGGACCATTGTTAAAAAAGATCAACAACCCGGACGACCTCAAAAAATTAGGCCGGGAGCAGCTACACCAGGTTTGCGATGAACTGCGCCAGTACATCATTGATGTAGTGAGCGTTCATGGCGGACATTTTGCGGCCAGCCTGGGGGTAGTTGAACTGAGCGTAGCCCTGCATTATGTATACAATACCCCTTACGACCAGTTGGTCTGGGACGTGGGGCACCAGGCATACGGACATAAAATACTGACCGGAAGAAGGGACAACTTTTCTACCAACAGAAAATACAATGGCATCAGCGGCTTCCCGAAAAGATCGGAAAGCGAATACGATACTTTCGGCGTAGGGCACTCTTCCACATCCATTTCTGCCGCATTGGGCATGGCCATGGCCGCCAAATACCGGGGGGAGAACAGAAAATCGGTTGCCGTGATCGGAGACGGCTCCATGACGGCCGGTATGGCTTTCGAAGCCATGAATCATGCCGGTGTTGCCGACAGCGATATCCTGATTATCCTCAACGACAACCAGATGAGCATCGACCAGAATGTAGGCGCCCTGAAAGAATACCTGACCGATATCAGCACGTCTCCCGCTTATAACAAACTGCGCGACGAAGTATGGAACCTGATGGGCAAGCTCCCGATCGGAAAGAACTTCAGCCGCGAAATGGCCAGCAAGCTGGAAGCCGGAATGAAGGGCGTGGTAAGCAAGAGCAGTAACCTGTTCGAAGCGCTCAAGCTGCGTTACTTCGGCCCTATTGACGGTCACAATATCACCAACCTGGTAGATACGCTCAAGGACCTGAAAGAAATGCCGGGCCCTAAGATCCTGCATATTGTTACGGTAAAAGGAAAGGGTTATGCGCTGGCGGAAAAAGACCAGACCAAGTGGCACGCACCCGGACTTTTTGATAAGGTAACCGGTGAAATTTTCAAGAAAAAAACAGATGTACCTCAACCACCCAAATACCAGGATGTATTTGGACATACCATGATTGAACTGGCGGAAGCCAACGACAAGGTCATGGGAGTTACACCTGCCATGCCCAGCGGTTCTTCACTGAAATTCATGATGGATAAGATGCCGCATCGTGCTTTTGATGTGGGTATTTGCGAACAACATGCGGTTACCGTGAGCGCCGGTATGGCCACACAGGGATTGCGGGTGTTCTGTAATATTTATTCTTCCTTCATGCAACGCGCCTACGACCAGGTGGTGCATGATGTGGCGATACAAAAACTGCCGGTGGTGTTTTGCCTGGACAGGGCCGGACTGGTGGGCGAGGACGGGCCTACCCACCACGGCTGTTACGATATTGCGTACATGCGCTGCATCCCCAACATGGTGATCAGCGCCCCTATGAACGAGAAGGAACTGCGGAACCTGATGTTTACTGCACAGTTGGACAAAAACAGTTTTCCTTTTGTGATCCGTTATCCGAGAGGAGAAGGTATGATGCCCGAATGGAGAACCCCTTTTGAGGAGCTGCCCATCGGCAAGGGAAGAAAATTAAAAGATGGAAAAGAGGTAGCCATCCTGAGCTTTGGTCATCCGGGCAATTTTGCACAGGCTGCCATCCGCGAACTCAGGACCCAGGGCATTGATCCCGCGCACTACGATTTGCGTTTTGTAAAACCCATAGACGAAGACCTGTTGCACGAAGCGTTCAGCAATTACAGCAAAATCGTAACTGTTGAAGACGGAACTGTTACCGGTGGATTCGGGTCTGCTGTCCTCGAATTCATGAATGCCAACCAGTACAATGCCGAAGTGAAAATACTGGGTATCCCCGACCGGCTGGTGGAACATGGAACACCGAAGGAACTGCACAGGGAATGCGCTTATGATGCACAGGGCATTGCCGATGCAGTACGCGAGCTGATGAAAGAAACAGTGAAAGTTCGTTCCGGGGTACTTGGGTAAGATACCATCAGTTTGAATCTGCGGAATCTTCTCCGGAAGATGCTGCATTTTCAGTTAATCCCGGTTCTGCAGTTGTTTCTTCAAAATTGATTTCGTCGGGAATCCCTTCTTCTGCAATTTCCGCTTCACGGTTTTCATTCCACTCCACAATGAAATTATTCATCCCCTGTCCCACCAGCAGTTTCATGTATCGCTGCTGAGACAATTCCAGCAGGGAGAGGAAGAAGAATAAGGCATGTATGCGGTCTTCGCACAGATCAAATATTTTTTCAAAGGCCACTGCTTTTTCCCTGGCTACAAAGTCGAGCATATAATCCCGGCTTCCCTCCATGGTATAGTTGTAACGCACCACCGTATGAACCGGCTTGTTCTGTCGGTCGTGTACCCGCTGCATCACTTTCTCAAAAGCCTTCATCAGCTTAAACAGCGTGATGTTCTGTATTTCGGTTCCCTCAGATGCTTCCTCGCCTATTACTGCGATCTCTTTCTGCAGGTTACCCCGCTTCACCATCAGCATCCGTATGGCTTCCATTTCGGCCATTTGCACCGCAGCTTCCTTGAATTTTTTGTACTCAAGGATTTTATCGATCAGTTCCTGCCTTGGATCAATTTCGTTCCCGGAAGCGTCCACTTCTTTGCGGGGCAACAACAGCCTTGCCTTAATGCGCATCAGGGTAGATACAAAGAGAATGAACTCGCTGCTGAGTTCAATATTCAGTTTTTCCGAACTATGAATAAAGTCCAGAAAATCGTTGATGATTTTGGTGATCGGAATATTGTAAATATCCAACTCATCCCTTTCAATAAAGAACAGCAGGAGGTCAAAAGGTCCCTCAAACTGCTCCAGTTTAATCTGATAGTTAACTGTACTCACTGCACTGCTCGTTGATTGTTACAAAGAAACAGAAACAGGCTCTAAAAAAGCCTGTTTCCTGAAATAGTTATCCACGTAAGCCCTTACCTGGCTACCGTTTATTTTTTGAGTGCATCCCTGATTTCCATCAGCAGGGCATCGGTACTGGATGGCCCTTTTTCTTCCGGAGCCGGAGCGGGTTCTTCGGCTTTTTTAAGCTTGTTGATGGCTTTGATGACCAGGAAAACAGCAAATGCCACAATAATGAAATCGATCAGGTTGGTTATAAATGTGCCGTATTTTACGGATACTTCGGTTACTTCGGGGGTAACAACAACCCCGGAAGCGTCTTTTACGGCGGCAACCGCATCCTGCAGCACCAGCTTTTTATCGTTAAAATCCACCCCGCCGGTCAGCATACCAACCAGTGGCATGACCATCCCATCCACAAAGGAGGAAACGATTTTCCCAAAAGAGGCTCCCATTACAAAGGCAACAGCCGTATCTACCAGGTTGCCCCGTACCGCAAAGGCTTTGAATTCTTTTAACATTCCCATATATGAGTTTTTAGATGATGAAAATAGCTTATTTCTTTAAACCGGGATAGTGCATGTTCAGGCTTTTCAGCAATTGATGCAGCTGACTGGCAACCAGGTATTCCTTGTACCAGTTCTGGTCGGAAGGTACGATTGTCCATGGCTGTACATTGCATTTATTGAAACAGTCTTCATACGCCTTCATATAGTCTTTCCAGAGCTTAGCCTCCTCAAAGTCCTTTTCATTATACTTCCACTGCTTACCCGGTTCTTTGATCCGTTCTTCGAGCCGCTGCCGCTGCTCTTCGGGAGATACATGCAGGTAAAATTTCAGGATCCGGGTATTGTTGTGCTGAACCAGCAGGTCTTCAAAATTGTTGATGGCTTTCATTCTGGCGACAGCCAGCTTGTCATCGCACCATTTATGCACGCGGGTCACCACGATATCCTCGTAATGAGACCGGTTGAACAACTGGATCATTCCTTTGGGAGGTGTATGCTGATGAATTCTCCACAAAAAATCGTGCGCACTTTCTTCGGGTGTGGGCACTTTGAAGGATTCCACCTGCACTCCCTGCGGGTTCAGCTTGCCAAATACATTTCTGATCAGGCCATCTTTACCGCTGGCATCCATCCCCTGAATCACCACCAGTACTGCATGCTTGGATTCGGCAAACAGCAGGTTCTGCAGTTCACCCAGTTCTTCCAGCAATACGGCTGTTTTTGCCCTGGTTTTTTCCTTACCCCATCCCTTAGGGGCTCTGGTGCTGATTTTGCTCAGAATAACGGCAGGCATGGTGAATGGTTTTCCTAAAAGTATTCATTTGCCCGCTTAAAAAATTGCATCTTTGAAGAAATATTTCCTGTGGGTGGTAAATTAGTGAACTGGCTTATTTTCCTAAGCCTTTGTTTGATCTGGGGCAGCTCTTTTATTCTGATGAAAAGTGGTATGAATACGCTGAGCCCATACCAGGTAGCGTCTATCCGCCTGATCAGCTCCGGGGTTGTACTGCTGCCCTTTGCGCTGAAAGCTTTCCGGGTAATTCCGGCGCTTAAAAGGGGGCCGGTGATCTTGTCCGGATTACTTGGCAGCTTTTTCCCCGCCTATCTGTTTTGTATTGCCGAAACCAAAATCGACAGCGCCCTGGCCGGGATCCTCAATGCACTCACTCCCTTATTTGTAATTATAACCGGCGTTGCATTTTTTCAGCTTAGGATTAACATGCAGCAATTGCTGGGAATGCTGATCGGCTTTATCGGGCTATGCCTGCTGGTGGCCGCCGGAAACAATATCAGTCTTGCCTATTTCGGCTATGCCCTGCTCGTTCTGCTGGCTACCCTTTTTTATGGGATCAACGTGAATGTAGTAGGCAAATACCTGCATGGAGTGGGGTCATTGGAAATTGCTTCCATGGCATTTGTGTTTCTGATTATCCCCTGTATGCTGATACTTTATTTCACCGGTTATTTTTCCCTGCCGCTGGGCAACAGCGCATATATCCAATCTACACTGGCATCTTCCGTATTGGGTATTTTTGGAACTGCAGTAGCTTCCACGCTTTTCTACATGCTGGTTAAAAGAGCGGGAACCCTGTTTGCATCCACAGTTACCTATGGAATCCCCTTTGTAGCCATTGGCTGGGGCATTTGGCACGGTGAACAGGTAAACCTGCTGCAGGTTTTATGTTTGGGAGTAATCTTGTGTGGCGTATACCTGGTGAATAAAAAATAACTACACCGACATCATTTCCTTTTCCTTGGCAGCGAGGTGCTTGTCTACCAGCAGGATAAATTTATCGGTCACTTCCTGAATTTCTTTCTCCGCATCTTTGGCTGCATCTTCACTCAGACCGTCTTTCTGCAGTTTTTTTACCTGCTCTATGGCATCCCTTCGGATATTTCTGATGGCCACTTTAGACTGTTCGCCTTCACCACCCGCTTTTTTCACCAGTTCTCGTCTTCTTTCCTCTGTGAGCGGGGGCATGAACAACCTGATCTGAACACCGTCGTTCTGTGGGGTAACACCAATATTGGCAGCCATAATAGACCGCTCAATAGCCTGCACCATATTCTTTTCCCAGGGTTGTATACTGATGGTTCTTGCATCCAGTACCGTAATATTGGCAACCTGGCTGATCGGCGTTGGCGCTCCGTAATACTCAACCGTCAATCCTTCGAGCATGGAAGGGCTGGCTTTACCGGCACGGATTTTTACCAATTCGGCCTCCAGGTGCTGAATACCTTTCTGCATACTGTCTTTCGCATCTTCTAATATCAAATTCAAATCTTCGGTCATATTACCCCTATTAAAGTGCCGCTAAATTAATAAATCATTTGAAAAATCGGTCACAAACAAAAATGCCTCCGTTCCGGGAGCATTGAGCAATGTCTTTTAGTCGTGACGCCGCTTTGGCCTGGCCGGACCTGATGGCAGATGAAGCCAGCACCGGCAGAATACCGGTATTCTCTGCGGTATTGATGAAGTGAATTACGGGAATGGCACCAGATTGAGATTGTAAAATTAGTCAGGGGTATGAAAACAGTTTTTTTATTGAAATGCAAGCCTGTAGCAGGTTACCTTAATTTTAAGTGGCAGAGCAGGTGTAAGTTTCCTGTATTTTCTGCGCTTTTGCTTTTATCTTCGCAGCACAATTTGAAATATCCAGCAATTATGGCAAGCATTACCGATCTGAAAAACATATCCAGTCAAGTCCGCAGAGACATCGTTAGAATGGTTCACGCAGTGCAAAGCGGCCACCCGGGCGGTTCCCTGGGCTGTGCAGATTACGTTACCGCATTGTATTTCCATGCAATGAAGCATAGTACCGATTTTTCCATGGACGGTAAACAGGAAGACCTGTTTTTTCTTTCAAACGGCCATGTTTCGCCTCTTTTTTACTCCATATTAGCCCGTGCAGGTTATTTTGATGTAAAAGAACTGGCTACTTTCAGGAAACTGAATACCCGCCTCCAGGGACACCCAACCACCCACGAGCACCTGCCCGGTGTGAGAATCGCCAGCGGTTCTCTCGGACAGGGATTGAGCGTAGCCATTGGAGCCGCCCTTACCAAAAAACTGAACAAGGATCCGCATCTGGCTTTTTCACTGCACGGAGATGGTGAACTACAGGAAGGCCAGATCTGGGAAGCGGTTCTTTTTGCAGCCCACAACAAAGTAGACAACCTGATTGCTGCTGTAGACGTAAACGGTCAACAGATCGACGGTCCGACCAGTAAGGTATTGAACCTGGATAGCCTTCGCGCAAAATTTGAAGCCTTCAACTGGACGGTACTGGACATGGCCGGCAACGACATGGATAATATTGTGGCTGTACTGGATAAAGCCAAGTCAATGACCGGCCAGGGAAAACCCATCTGCATTTTGATGAAAACAGAAATGGGCAAGGGTGTCGATTTCATGGAAGGAAGCCATGAATGGCACGGTATTGCTCCAAACGACGAGCAACTGGCCAGGGCCCTGGCTCAACTGCCTGAAACGCTGGGTGATTATTAATCACGGCTCTATTAACTCCTTAAGGAATAGGTTTTTGCGGCCGCTCTGCGGGAGGTAACCCATGCTGCGCCAAAAGCAATCAGGGCTACTGTTGATACAACAAGCAGGTAATCCGTAACCGCAGACTTTACCGGGTAGTAATCAATGATAAACGTTGAACCGCCCAGTTTGATAAGATGATATTTATCCTGTAACCAGCAGATAACGCCTGCCAGTATCAACCCAATTCCGGTTCCGATGGCAGCCAGCAATAAGCCTTCCAGCAGAAAGATCCGGTGGATCCGCAGATCGTCTGCGCCCATAGCCATTAATACCGCAATGTCTTTTTGCTTTTCCAGTACCAGCATAGAGAGCGCGCCAATCATATTGAAAGCAGCCACTACCAATATCAGGGAAAGTATGCCGTAGATCACCCATTTCTCCATCTGCATGATGGCATAGAGCGACTGGTTCTGTTCGTACCGGGTAAGCACTTTGCAGCCGGCGCCCATAATCTGCTGAAGCGCCTGCTGTGCTTCCTTTTCTTTGGCAGCCGCAGTGCGAATCTCAATGGCGCTGAATTCACCGGGTTGCATATTCAGCATATACTTCAGAAAATCCAGGTTGGTGAATACGTATTTATTGTCGAAATCCTGCTGAATCACAAACGATCCGGCAGGGCTTACCGGAAAAGAATTCAGCCCGTCCAATGAATTAAGTGAAGATGCCTCCCGGTTGGGCACATACAATACCAGCGGCTCTATAGCCCTTGTTACATCTATGCCTGCGGCATTTTCAATACCCGCACCCAGCACCGCGGAAGGATTTTCCTTTGTTCCCAGTTCAAAGCCGCCTCTCGTTACGTACTGCCCGATATTGTTCACCAGGTTGTAATGAGGCTCCACTCCCTTTACCGTAACAATCGTTTGATAGTTGCCCATCAAAAGGGCTTTTTCCTCTGCCACAAAACTGAAGGCTTTCACAGCGGACAGGGCCCTAATCTGTTTAATCTGGGTATCGCTGATATGAAATGCTTTGGCGCTGGCGGGAACCACTTTCACGGAAGCGTAGAAATCGCCGTACATGCTCTTGACCAGTTCTTCAAAGCCATTGAACACACTCAATATAATGATCAGGGCAGCCGTTCCCACCGCAATGGCAGTCACAGCTATCCAGGCAATAATATTGATGGCGTTGGTAGACTTTTTTGAACGGAAATATCGCCAGGCGAATAAAAAGTTCATGAATGAATTTAAGAATAAAGCACTAATCCTCCTTCGGGGGTTCTTCCGGCCCTGTATGCAGATTTTTCAGAATTTCTTCCATTTTAAATACATAATCGAGGGTGTCATCATTGTAGAAATGAATCACCGGAATACGACGCAACTGGTGCTTCATTCTGTCGGCCAGTTCCTTTTTAATTTCCCAGGCCCTGGATTCAATCAGTTTCATGGTTGCCTTGGGGTCCTTTACCTGGAACAGGCTCAGGTAAACCCTTGCTTCCAGCAGGTCCGGCGTAACCTTCACATTGGATATAGATACCATGCCCCCGTCGATCATCGTCAGATTAAGGTGGCGAAATATTTCATTGAATTGTTCCTGTAAAGCTCCGGCTACCTGGCGCTGGCGTTTTCCTTCCTCCATATTCTACCTTTTATTGGGTGTAAAATTACTTACTTTGTGCTGTTTTCACCATTTAATTCCATTATGAAGCGATTTGAGCGGATTTTGTTCTACCTGAGCAACCAGAAAAGGAATATTGTACTGTACTTCGTTTTTAACCTGTTGTCCATTCTGTTCTCCCTGGTTTCCCTGGCCATGCTCTCCCCCATTCTCAAATTGCTGTTTACCGAATCGAGGGAAGAAATTACCCGGCCGGAGATCACCCTTTCTGTAGAGGGGCTGAAAAACCTGGCCGTTTATTTCAAATACTATTTTAACAACCTGATTGCAGAAAAAGGAGCCATCTATGCATTGGGTACGATCTGCGTGATCATCATCATCGCTATTTTTCTGAAAAACCTGTTCACCTATTTATCTTACAGGGTACTGGCCCCCATGCGAAACTATGTGATGACCAAACTACGCTCCGACCTTTATGCAAAGATCCTGGAACTCCCCATCGGTTTTTTTACCGAACAGAAAAAGGGCGATATCATTAGCCGGATGAGCAATGATGCCAATGAGATCGAATGGAGCGTAATGAGTACACTGGAAGGCCTGATCAAAGACCCGATGCAGATCCTGGTTATCCTGGGCGTACTCATTTATATCAGCCCGTTGCTTTCCTTGTTCCTGCTGGTTTTATTGCCACTCACCGGGTTTATCATCGGAAGAATCAGCCGCTCCCTCAAGAAGCAATCCACCGAATCCGCGGAAGAGCTGGGCACCCTGATGTCTATCCTGGACGAAACATTGGGCGGACTGAGGGTCATTAAGGCATTCAACGCAGAAACCATGCTGCGCAACCGTTTCTTCAACACCAACGATAAGCTGAACCATATCCGCAATAAAATGACTTTCCGCAGAGACCTTGCATCTCCCATGTCGGAATTCATGGGAGTAATGGTGCTGAGCTGTATTCTCTGGTTTGGCGGGCAACTGGTACTGGGGCATGAGGCGGGATTACAAGGCGATAGCTTCATCAGTTATATCCTGATCTTTACCCAGATCATCAACCCGGCAAAGTCGCTCTCTACAGCATTCTACAACTCACAGCGGGGAACCGCTGCCATCAAACGGATTGAAGAAATCCTTCAGGCACCGCTGACGGTAACCGATCTGCCCGATGCCAAACAGATCACCCGTTTTGAAAATCGAATTGAGTTGAGGAATGTTAGCTTCTCTTACGATGATGTACCCATCCTGAAAAATATTAACCTGGTGATTGAGAAGGGAAAAACCATTGCACTGGTTGGTTCCTCCGGTGCGGGCAAAAGCAGCCTGGCAGACCTGGTTCCCCGCTTCCACGATGTTAGTTCCGGCGAGATCCTGATTGATGGCATCAATATCAAGGAATATACTTTAAACAGTGTCCGTTCCCTGATGGGTATTGTAACGCAGGAACCCATCCTCTTTAATGACAGCATTGCCAACAATATTGCACTGGGCAGCGACCACAGGGATATTGCTTCCATCGAAAAGGCAGCAACGGTAGCAAACGCAATTGGCTTTATCCGGCAAAAGGAAGAAGGCTTCGATACCAATATCGGCGATCGCGGATCCAAGCTCAGCGGTGGTGAGCGCCAGCGCCTCACCATTGCCAGGGCTGTGTTTAAAAACCCTCCCATCCTGATCCTGGACGAAGCCACTTCATCGCTCGATACCGAGAGCGAAAGACTGGTACAGGATGCCATTAACAATATGATGCAGCACAGAACCTCCATTGTGATTGCACACCGCCTGAGCACCATTCGCCATGCGGATGAAATCATCGTAATGCAGAAAGGTGAAATTGCCGAACGGGGCACCCACGACAGCCTGCTGGCCCAAAACGGTATCTACCGTAAACTGGTGGAGATGCAGGAAGTGAAATAATTTAAGTTTTGTTGACTGAGTTCATGATAGTTTAAGTGTGTCGGGTTAACGCTGTTTGTTATTGTTGCATCGTAGTAGCTTTTAGTAGTTCAAAAGTACCCTGTTCCAGCCGCTTGTAATAAATGGCAAAACCATCTTTTCATAAAGTAATTTTAGTATGGAATAATTTTATATAACTAGGTTTCAAATAATGTTGCTGCCAACATCAGCAGACTATTGGCTTACTCAAACACAAGATCGTCATCAAGTGTAGAACCGTTGAGCTATCCTTTTGGGTTCAATGCAAAAGAATTTAATGAAAATATCTGTTTTTAACAGAGCAATAAAATTTAGGGATGGAGTGATTTTACCTCTACTAGAGAATATTAACATAATCACCTCCTCCATAGCCCTCTCCATTGATACAATAGCCGATCAGCTAGAGAAGCATTTTCTGTAATGATCTCAGCTATGCCAGATAAATTGTTGCTAAATAAAACTTGTCTTCTATAATTTGTAATTAAGCCGTTTGGTAATTCTACCTTGATTAAAAATGCTGTATCTCTATATGGCACAGCTGGTATGTTAGTAATAATTCCATCGAGTATGCCAAACTCATTGCGCTGATAACTGTTGAGTGCAATATGCACTTCTTGCCCTTTGCTGATTTTTCCAAAGTTTTGTTGCGATGCCAATACTTCCGCAAAATAACTAGGCTGAGCAGGGATGATGTAAAACAATTCCTGCCCTACTTTGATCCAACTATTGGTTTGATAATAACTCACCATTTGTAACTTACCTGTTTCTGAAGCGATGATCATATAACGGTTCTTCCATTCGGTGATGGCTGTTTTAGCATTTAGCAAAGCAGTGATAAAATTCTGCTGTATATCATTAGCAGTTTTAGCAATCTCTATTAATTCTTTTTGTTTTGAGATTGCACTGTTGTTTTGATTGATTGTGCTCGCATCTACCTGAACCAATTGCTGCTGCTTGGCAATAACGGCAGATTTGTCCTTGTTTATATCGAGTGGGGCTATTACTTTTTCTTTTACCAATCCTTCATTTACTGCAAGTAAATGATGCTGCATCTGTAGATCTTGCTCTATAAGTTGCTTTTGCGTTTGAGCATTTTGATTGAGTGCTTGGATGGTGTTTAATTCCTTTGCTATGGTTTGCTTCTTTTGTTCAAAATATCCTTTGGGTGTAGACCACCCTAGTTGATAGGCCTGTTGGCTTATATCTTGATAATTTTTTTGTATATCACCTAAAGTATTAAGTACTGGAAGTGTTTGTACATTACTCCACAATGCATTGGTTGAAGCATTCTTGGAAGTTGTTAGATTCTTTAACTGTACTTCTATCCATTTGTCTAAAATCAATATTTGTTTATAATCTGCACTACTTTGTATAATTCCTAATACCGCTCCCTCTTTAATTTGATCGTTATCCTTTACAAACAATGCAACCAGTTTGCCTTCCGATTTACTCAATACCTGTTTGGGTAAATTATTACCAACTATTCTTACAGGTGCTTTGATGATATCAGGGTATTGAATAAAAAAGCTTCCAGTAAACAATAATACAATGATGATAAAGAATAATGCAATGCCATTGCGTACCATCCATGCAGGTCTAGTACTTATGATCTCTCTTACCTCGCTACTATATATGCGATCAGCCTCATCCAATCTTTCTACATTGGCTGCTTGTAGCATATCATCTAAACTATAGCTTTGATCTGTAGGCATATTTTTTATTATTATCTAATCACCAAGTTCTAATTGATTTTTAACCAAGGTAAAATATTCACCCTTCAAGGCGGCTAACTCAGCATGGGTTCCGCTTTCTACAATAGCTCCATTGTGCAGCACCACTATTTGATCTGCATGTTTTACCGTACTTAATCGGTGCGCTACTACTACCACTGTTTTGCCCTCAAAGAAAGTTTGCAGGTTTTTAATGATGGTGCTCTCATTGTTGGCATCCAGTGCATTGGTGGCTTCGTCTAGTAAAATCATGTTGGGGTTCTTGTACACAGCCCTTGCAATGAGTATTCGTTGCTTTTGACCAGCACTCACCCCTGTACCTTCTGCTCCTATCTTGGTATTATAGCCTAGTGGCAGGCTTTCTATAAAAGGGGTGATGTTTGCAATGCTTGCCGCATACCTTAATCTTTCTCTATCAGGAAAGTCTTCTCCAACTGCAATATTCTTCGCTATACTGTCCGAGAAAATAAAACTATCCTGCATCACTACCCCCGCTTGTTTGCGCCATGCCCTATGGCTGATAGCATTTAAGTTGAGGCCATTTGATTCTAGGCTGTCGCCTATATAAATATCCCCTTTTATAGGGTCGTAAAACTTGAGTAGTAATTTTAGTAAAGTGGTCTTGCCACTGCCACTTGAACCCACTATAGCTGTAACCTTACCTTGGGGTATTACCATATTGATGTTCTTTAGCACTGGTTCATTGCCTGCACCAGGATAAGTAAAACTAATCTGTTGTAAATGTATAGTTCTGTTTTGAGGGAGTTCGCTGGTTAAGGTTTGATGGATTTTTTTATTATCGTCCAAAACTATTGGTTCTTCATCAGCCAATTGGTTGATCTCGTTCAAACGCTCTAAGCTGATCTTGGCGAGTTGCCAGTTTTGAACAAAGCCAATCATCTGTTCTATGGGAGCATTGAGTTGACCAATGATATACTGTATGGCAAGCATTGCACCCAGGGTTATCTGTCCCTGTATTACCGCAGTTGCAGCAATAAACGTGATTACAATATTTTTACCTTCATTGATAAAAAAAGCTCCTGCTTGTTGCCATTGGTTAAGCGATAATCCTTTCATGCCCAGCTTAAACAATTTTGCTTGCAAATGCTCCCATTGCCAGCGTTGTTGTTTTTCGCTGCCATGCAGTTTAATTTCTTGCATGCCTTGCACCAATTGAATGGTGCTGCTCTGTTCGGCAGCAGCCACATCAAATTGTTGGTAGTCGAGTTGCTTTCTTTTTTGTAAGAACAAAATAATCCATCCGATATACACCACACTAGCTCCTATAAATACACCAAAAATTGTGACATTATAATTAAGCAGAACAATAGAAAAAACCAATAAATTAAATAAAGAGAAAAGTGTACTGAGCGATGTGCCTGTTAAAAAGCTTTGGATTCGCTTATGGTCGTTCATTCTTTGCAGGATATCCCCTGTTTTTTTGCTATCAAAATAAGCCAAGGGTAAACGCATCAATTTGATTAAAAAACCAGTAAGGATCGTGATATTAATCCTGCTGCTGATATGGTAGAGTATCCAACTGCGAATGAACTCTACACTAAGCCTTCCTATAAACAAAGCGAGTTGTGCAAAGAGAACTATATAAACAAACTGCAGGTTTTGGGTATTGATACCTACGTCCACCACACTCTGCGTTAAAAAAGGAAAGACAAGTTGCAATAAACTACCGAGCACCACACCCAGGAACAATTGAAAAACCAATTTTTTGTGGGGACGGATATAACTCAATAATTGACTGGCGTGCTTAGTGGTCTGTTGGTCAAAATCTGCTCCATAGGCATTATTGTAAAAATTAGGACCAGGCTCAAGTAATAATGCAATACCTGTTGGTTCACCATCTGTGTTTTTATCGCTGATCCATTTTTGAAAAAACAATTCTTTGCTGATGGTTATAATACCCTTTGCAGGATCTGCAATCGTAATTTTGCTTTGTTGATGTTTATTGAATAAAAAACCGAAATGAGCTTTTTTTTGAGGCGGTAATACAATAAAATGATTTTGTCCCCAATGAAGAATGGCTGGCTTAGGAGAATCAACCATTAATTTATTAAAGCTCAATTTTAAAGCTGTTGTTTGAAAACCGATTTGCTCGGCGGCATCACTGATACCTAGCATGTTCACCCCCTCTTTACCAATCTCAGTTAATTGCCTTAACTTCTCCAACCCAAAGACCCTACCATGATACCTGCTCACCATGTACAAGCAAGTTGGCCCACAGTCCATCGCATTTAACTGATATGTAAAAGAAAATTTCAAATTATAGATTTGTTTCCGTTTTTAAGCTTTCAAAATAAAATAACTTATCCTTTGCTATTATTGAAGAATAATACTTTTCAAGAAAATGATATATTACTAATTCATATGATCTTTGCTTTCCTAGAAAAAGCCTGTTAATAAACATATGCACATAGCTTTGCAATAAAATAGAAATATCAAGGTAATTACTATTTAAATTAAGTTTTGAATAGATAGAATTAACTATTTCCTTGTTTGAATGAGAGCGGTTGTTAAAAATAGATACCGCTTCCTCTATTTCATTCAATGTGTCCTGAGAACTATCCATATGAGAGAATATTAATTTTTGATATTGTCTATACTTTTCGTTTAACTGCTTTTGAAGTAAGGGAGAAGAGCCAAATTCTTTAAAATAATTTTGTTGCATTAATTTTGCATTTCTTTGTTTTTCAGATAAGCTTAAATTAAAATCATTAAAAAGCATATCAATTCCACGTAGAGAAAACAATATTTTGTATTTCGAACTATCATTTCCTTCCAAAAGTTTTAAAAATCTAAGTACTGCAATACTATCATTGAAAAATAAAGATTCGGCTTCCTCGATAAGAGAATCTCCATATCTATTTATTTCCCGATTATATTCATCTATTAATATTTTATACACAAGACCATTGTCTATAAATGGTTGGACATATGAAATAAACATCTTTTGAAGTAATTGTTGTTTTTCAATATCAGAGTTATAAAATCTAATTCTTATATGTGGACTTTCGTCTTTATATCGAATGAAGAAAAATTTTTCAAATAGTACATTTTTAATCGCTTCTTCTACAAATGGAAAGATGCAATCTTTTAATATTTTTTCAGCAGTTTTTACCCCACAATAAATTTTAAAGTACAACCATTCGCTCTGAACTGAATAGCGACTTTTTACTAATGACAAAGATGCAGAAGGAAAATTAATGTTTGACTCCTCTTTTGTTTGTAAAAAAAATGGAATTATTAATTCATTGCAGAAACCATCGCCATTTATGTCTTTTACAACCGTATTATCTTCAGAAAACAGAAACTCCTGTACCTTGATTTTTTTAAATTTTAATATAATTTTTTTGAACAACTCGACGCCATTTTTGTCTTTTAAATTTATTAATAGTTTATTATCAAATTCAGAATATGTAAATTTTTCAGGAAGTTTCATTACTTTATGTAATTCTTCATAGACTTGTAAATATTGATCTGAATTAAAGATTTTCCAGTTAAAATCATTTTCATCTATGGTCCATGTTGCTTTTTGTATGATCATATTTTTATAAACAACCCTTGGAAGAAATTTACAATTGGACAATATTCCCCAGTCCCATAGAGCGGGACGTGCAATTCCTTGACTTTGTAAATCACATAAAAATTTATAAACAGGCAATGAATCATTTATATAATTATGAGCGTTAGTAAGTCTGGGAATTACTATTTTGTTATGCTTTTTTGAGCGTAAATAAACCTTATCATTCTTGATTCCAACATATAAATCAGCAATTGTGATTTGATTTTCTACATCGATACCAGAATTGCCAACATAAGGAATCTCGTATTTTCTAAGGATAGGTCGAAGAATAACATTGCCTATCCTCGCTTGTGGCAAATGAACAATTTCTGCATATATTGCATCTGGGTTATCTTTTTCTTCTTGAGCTAATAAATCTCTTGTATATTTAAGCAGTTCCTTATTTCCGTGAGTAAACCTTCCCAAAATATTTCCAGCAGAAGGACCTCCCAACACAGTAATGTCGAAGGTAAATGAGTTAGTACTTAATGAATTCTGATCGGATAACAAGCTTCCAATCAAGTACATACTACTGGGAAACTTTCTGCTTTTGAAAGACTCTACAAATTGCTGTAGATCTTGTTCATTTATGCTAATGAAATCGAGTCCATCCTTTAAATAATCAGTGTATTTTAGGACTGCAAACTCAGTTAGATGATCAATAGATTTTGTCGGTTCACTCTTGTTTTGGGAATATGCTAAATCATCAATTAACTTATTTGAAGCTGCAGAATCTTCATAAAATCCAGCATAACCTATTCCAATTTCAGAATCAAGTGCTAAATTCAAGGATACTTCGTTATCTTCAAATCGAAGTTTAAACTTTTTGACAAATTGCGTCATTTCATTACTAATACTATTTCTTGACAATTTCATCAAATCATTTGCCTGTTCTAAAATTTTAGAACAAATTTCTGAATTAATTACATTGTTTTCAAGAGAAGGAAATAAATCTGTTTGTATTGTGTTTTGAGGAACTTCGAATTGGATTGGGATTTTTGAAATTAATTCATCAATCTTCTTAAGATATTGAACTCCATTTAATTGCTCATTCAATAATTTTCGAATCGCCTTTAAAGAATCGACTATAGGAACTACTCCATTAAGTTTCTCTAACTGGATAATTAGATTGTCTAAAGGGTCATTACCAGTAATACATGGGTCTAAATCAGAAACTAAAACTTGAGATTTTATTAGTTCTAAAATGAATTGATTTGCTTCCTCTTCACTTGCATAACCTTTTCTTATAAGCGTCTCGACGATAAATTTAATAGTTACTCCTTTTTCAGCCATCTCAAGTATTTCTTTATAATAATCTGTTAACTCAAAGGA